>NZ_JAGFVL010000003.1 GCF_017599345.1 Gracilibacillus suaedae | reverse complement strand
AAGGGATCAAGGAAGATATTTCACCGTAGTTCCCTGGCTGAGGCCGTGCCCATGGAAAGCGCAGTATTCTGCCGGAGCGAATGACAACACTTCTCCAAAAACAGGATGGAACAACGCAAATCCATGTCCAGTTACTGCGTAGTATATGGATTTTGAATAGCAAATTGGTTCTGTTTCTCTGTCTGAATCTCTACAAAATCGGTGAAATCAATCTTGAAATAGACTCTTTGAAACGGATCCATAAGGAACGTTGTTGATAGAGAGAATATGTAAGATTGGTTACGTGCTCCATGTCTTTTTCAAATTCATCGACTAACATTTCTGCCATCGTTTCATTATATACGAAAGCATTTACTTCGAAGTTGAGACGAAAACTTCGCACATCAATATTCGCCGTTCCAATCGATGCTATTTTACTATCAACTACAATCATTTTAGCATGCAAGAAGCCTTTTTGATAAATATAAACGGTTGCCCCGGCTTTTAACATTTCCCCGATATACGAATAGGTTGCCCAATAGACAAAGGGGTGGTCTGGCATATTCGGGATCATAATCCGGACGTCCACTCCTGATAGACAAGCAATCTTCAAAGCATCCAACAGGCTTTCATCTGGAATAAAATAAGGCGTTTGTATAAAGATATAATCTTTTGCTGACATTATCATCTTTATATAACCATGTTTTATTTGTTCCCATTCGGAATCCGGCCCACTTGAAACAATTTGCATGCCGACATTACCAGCGGGAACAGCTGTATAATAACGTTCATTATATTCAATATCATGACGGGATGCCTGATTCCAGTCCAGAATAAACCGTGTTTGTAAATGCTTGACCGCACTACCTGTAATGCGTAAATGCGTATCACGCCAATATCCAAACCGCTTATCTTTCCCAAGATATTCATCACCAATATTAAAACCACCTATATAGCCGACTTTGCCATCAATAATAACCAGCTTACGGTGGTTACGGTGATTAATTTTAAAATTAACTTTCGGAATCAATGGCGGGAAAAAACCTTCGACCTCAGCTCCTGCATGTCGCATTTTTCGAACTAGCTTCCTACTTAATGACCGGGAACCTAAATCGTCATATAAAAAACGGACTTCGACTCCTTCTTTCGCTTTTTTTATCAAAGCTTCTGCTAAGCGTGAACCAAGATGGTCAGATCTAACTATGTAATACAGTAAATGAATATGATCGGTCGCATTTTCGATATCTTCCAATAAAGAGTTAAACTTTCGATTACCATCGGTAAATATGTTAACTTCGTTATCCTGCGAAAAGATGGCGTCATTATTACGTAAATGCAAGTAAAATAGATCTTTATATTGGTACATCCTTGGATCATTAATAAAGAAATCCCCATTTTCAATGTCTCGCAATTGATGCTGTACAGCAGTTTTGACACCTAACTTGCTTTTGGTATCCCATGTAAAAATCGTTTTATTACTTAATTTTCGACCGAAAATAAGATATAAGATAAAGCCAAAAATTGGTATGAATGTCAATACCATAATCCAAGCCCATGTAGCAGTTGCATTTTTGCGCTCTAAAAAGATAATGGTTAAAGACAAAAGAATATTGAAAACTAAGATAAAGCTTACAACTAGCTGTGTAATCTCCACATGAAGCCCTCCCTTCCTCGACACCATACACACTATTAATATAGCACAATTATGACCAAGCTAATAGCAATCGCTATCAGCTTAGTCGATCGTAATCGAATCATTGTCTTTTTTAGTTTTAGGACCCCTAATTTCTAAAACTCCATTTTGGAAGCTTGCTTTGGCTGTGCTTTTATCAACTGCATATGGCAATGTAATGGTGCGCTCGTTACGATGCTGCCTTCTTTCCTTGTGATAATAATGATACGATTCATCATACTGTTCGGTTTCCTCATGATGATCTATTATTACTGTAATTTGATTACCTACTATACGCAGTTGTATTTGATCTTTTTTAAGACCTGGTAAATCGACACGGACAATCCACTCCTGTTCAGTTTCGGCAACATCTACAGGAATTTGCTTCGGTACTTTTGCTTGTTCAAAAAAACTATCGATTGTTTCCATTACATTTCGTGTTGGTTTTTCGTAGAGAAAGGCATCTAATTTCTTAATGAGATCTTCTCCCCAGTCTGGTATTTTACCTTTTTGTGACATTTTGCGAGCTCCTTTCTAATTAAAGTGAGACTATGATAAAATTATCCACTTTATTTTATGCAGATGCATGATAAATGATCCTACCGTTAATTTTTATTAATATTCTGATTTTTGATTGACGACTTCCAATATATAACTTATAATAAGGACAATTCAATTACATATGTAGTAACTCTTATCTAGAGTGGCAGAGGGAATAGGCCCTATGAAGCCCGGCAACCATCAGTTTGAACATCAAATTGAAATGGTGCTAAATCCTACAGGTTTTACCTGAAAGATAAGAGGAGGACAACTAGTATTTTCAACCTCTTCTTACCTTTCGTTAAGAAGAGGTTTTTTATTTAAAAGAGGAGGATACATAATGACAAACTCGTTCCAATTTCCAGGTAGTGAAACAAATCTATTACACGGTGGGCAACAAGTAGATCCAGCAACAAATGCTCGCGCTGTTCCGATTTATCAAACAACATCTTATGTGTTTAATGATACGGAACATGCACAAAATCTATTTGCTTTAGCTGAAATGGGTAATATTTATTCGCGAATTATGAATCCAACGGTTGATGCATTCGAACAACGTATTGCCCTGTTAGAAGATGGCGTAGCGGCAGTCGGGACAGCATCTGGTGCATCGGCTATCACGTTAGCGATTTTAAACCTTGCTAATGCAGGGGACGAAATTATTGCAGATAGTAATTTATACGGTGGTACTTACAATTTGTTTAACAAAACATTGCCTAAATACGGTATTGACGTGAAATTTGTAGATGGAACAGATCCAGAAAATTTCCGAAATGCGATTACACCTAAAACAAAAGCAATTTTTGGGGAAGTCATTACAAACCCTAGTTTGAATGTATTTGATATTGAAGCTGTCGCTGATATCGCACATGAACAAGGTGTACCATTAATTATTGATAATACTTTCGCAACGCCATATGTATGTAAGCCGATCAGTTGGGGTGCTGATATCGTAGTACACTCCGCAACTAAATGGATTGGCGGCCATGGAACATCGATCGGTGGTATTGTCGTAGATAGCGGCAGATTTAATTGGAATAATGAACGATTCCCTGGCTTCACTGAACCTGATGAAACATATCACGGTATACGTTTTGGAATCGATATTGGACCACCTGCATTTGCCATTAAATTGCGGGTACAATTATTACGAGATATCGGTCCATCTTTAAGTCCACAAAATGCATTTTATTTCTTACAAGGGCTAGAGACGTTACATTTACGTATTGAGCGCCATAGTGAGAACACGAAGGCTGTAGCAAATTACTTAGAAAACCATCCGCAAGTTGAATGGGTATCTTATCCTGGTCTTGAAAATCACCCGTCTCACCAATTAGCAAAAAAATATTTGTGTAACCATTTTGGTTCTATTATCGTCTTTGGTATAAAGGGTGGTAGAGAAGCAGGTCGTCAAGTGATAGATAATATTAATCTATGGTCTCATGTGGCCAACGTTGGAGATGCTAAATCATTAATTATTCACCCTGCATCTACTACACACCAGCAGTTAAATGAAAAAGAATTAGAGTCTTCTGGTGTTAAAGAAGAACTAATTCGTTTATCTGTCGGCATTGAAACGGCAGATGATATTATTGCAGACCTGGATCAGGCAATTGCAAAAGCAACAAATAGTGAACCAACGATCCAGCCAAATACTGAGAAAGCCATTGCATGGGCACTTTCATCTCCATTAGCTCGAGAGAATGGCGATATTCGTCCGAAAACAATTGCAGTAGCAGGTGACATCGACAATTCAGATGCACTAACTAAATTGAAAAAGTTAGGCTACCAAATTGTTTCTGCAAATACTGCAGAGGGTGAAATTGATATTTTATTTGTCACTGATAGTAAGGAAGCAGCAACTGCATATACTGATCAAGCCAAAATTGTCTGGTTTGCCAAAGAGCAAACAGATACTGAAACGAAAGCTAAGGCAGAAGCAAACGGACAAATTGTCATTGAAGATAAATGCCCGTTCCAGGAAGCAGATCGCTTACGCCGAGGAGAATAACTTTCTCCCTGAACATCGTTATTTATCTCCCCAAGATAAATATAAATACATGAGGCCGCAGACCTTTTATATGGCTTGCGGCCTTATTATATTTACAGCACATTTTCCTATTTACCATAAAATCTTTGGTGTGATACAATACATACCATTATACAAAACAAGCATTTTCAGCGCATGAATTGCATAACCTGTAACACATAACCAAAGATTAATTGCCATTATCTGATTCGAGATAGAGACATACTGCGAACTAGTGATAATTTATCTAGGTGCTAACATTTATGAAGGGGACATTTAGTGCGTTATTTGACTGAAAATCACCTATTTTTCGATGTTAGCGGACATTGAATCCCTTATTTGGTTCATTTGTGCTTCCATTAGCACTATTTTCGCTAAATAACGGAATAGATGTCTGCGACCACCCTAAAAACGACACTTTTGTCACAAATAGCGGAACAAATGTCCGAGCTCAGCCAAAAATTCAGTTGGGAGTTCACTTTATTTGCAGTTTGTACTGTATCTATATTTTCTGTTAACAAGTTTAAAAGACGGGTATAATCAATTAAGAGACTTTTTAATGTAGGTGTTGGTAATGGGCAAAAAGATGTTCATCTTTCTTATTATATTTATCTTCATTGCGGGGGTCGCTATCTTTCTATTGTTTTTCCAAGAGGATCATAAGGGACCAAATGATACTATTTCACAACACAATGAAGAAACATCCGAAGAGACGACAGAAGAAGAAACAATCGAAGAGGAAGAAGAAGAATCTCTTACCCAAAACATGCGCAACGCAGTAAGAGAGGCACTTAGTTTTTTTCAAAAAGATACACATATAACCGCGATTGGCGATTCCTTAACCCAAGGGGTTGGTGATGAAACAGGCAATGGTGGTTATATTGGTATTTTAGGTGAACAATTGGATGAACAAGATATCGACGTCACATTTGATAACTTTGGTAAACGTGGTAATCGTACAGATCATTTGTTAAAAAGATTACAGGAGAATCCTGAGATTAATGAATCTTTAGCAAAAGCAGACATGGTCCTTATTACGATTGGTGCAAATGATATTATGCAAATTATGAAAGACAATTTCATGAATCTAACAGAAGAACCTTTTATCGAAGGACGTGGCCCTTATGGTGAGCGATTATCACAAATATTAGATCACATTATATCTGTACAACCAGAAGCAGACATTTATCTATTAGGCTTTTTCAACCCTTTCGAGAAATATTTTGGTGATATTGAAGCATTAAATCAGATTTTAACACGTTGGAATAATGAAAGCTTACAAGTTACCAATCAATATGAGCAGGTTCATTATATTCCGATGCAGGATATCTATCAGTATGAGACAGAGAATGTCTTTTCAGATGATAATTTCCATCCAAATCATAGGGGATACCAACTGATGGCAGAGCGGGTCATCACTTATTTAGAAAATGATTTACAAGAAGTTCAAAACTAAAGGATGACATGAATGGAAGACAAAATAACCAATTGGAAAAGAATGTTTATCACCTTAGTTTCCATTAATCTTGCTCTTATTGTGGGGATTGTACTTTTCATTTTTTGGCCGGCGCCTGGTGCGGAACCACCAGAAAAAGTATTTCTTGAGGATCAAGCAGGGGCGGAATTTACAATCCGCTCCAGCAAAGATAACTTGAATGAACTGGTCAATGCTTATATCGGGGAATTACCGAAGCTGGATAATATTCAATATTCACTCCGGCTAGATGAAGAAGTCCATTTGATGGGGAGTGTAGAAGCTTTTTCAACAGAAGTGCCCATCAACATTTCGTTTGAACCGATCGTACAAGAAAATGGTGACGTTATTCTTCAATCAACCGGAATGTCACTGGGATTATTACGGTTACCTCAAGATCGTATCTTGCAATATGTCAGTAGCCGAGTGAAAACACCTGAATGGATTACAATCAACCCAAAAGAAGAACATATTTATATTGCTTTAACTCAGATGGAACTAAAAAGTAATTTCCATATAAGGGCACAGCAAATCGATTTAATCAATGATAATATTTCTTTCCGTATTAAAGTACCCAATAACACTTTAGGATTATAAAGTGAGACTATGATCAGAGTGTTAGCGTCTGTTTTGTGTTACTTGAAATCTTACAGACGTTTAACACTGTGATAAAGCGGCAGGGAAAAGGATCCCATCTTTTTGTCACTTATTGTTCATTTTCAATCAATCCATTTTGATAAGCATAGACAGCCGCCTGTGTTCGGTCTTGTACTTCAAGTTTGCTTAAAATATTGCTGACGTGTACTTTTGTGGTTTTTAGCGCAATAAAAAGGTCATCAGCAATTTCCTGGTTGGTCTTACCTTGTGCGATCAATAATAAGATTTCCAGTTCCCGTTTAGTTAAGCTGTCGTGTAAGCTTTTCGATTTTCGGCTACTGAATTTCGCCATCATTTTAGCTGTCACTTCTTTTTCAAGAACTGATTCTCCAGCATAGGTATCACGAATAGCTTTAGCAATGACATCTGCCTTGGAAGTCTTTAATAAATAACTTGTCGCACCAGCTTCCAAAGCAGGATAGACTTTATCATCGTCAATAAAACTAGTAACAATTAATATCTTTGCTTCCGGCCATTTTGCGATAATTCTTCGCGTTGCTTCGATACCATCCATTCCATCCATGACCAAGTCCATTAAAATCACATCTGGTTTATGTTCTAATGCTAATTCTACTGCTTTTTCGCCATTATCCGCTTCTGCAATCACATCGATATCATCCTGTGTCCTCAAATACGCACTCACACCGATTCGCACCATTTCATGGTCATCGACAAATAATACGCTTATCATTCTTTCCCACCTTCTTCACTGATTAATGGAACACGCACTTCTATTTTGGTCCCTTCATTTTCCAGACTTACAATGTTGAGCCTGGCACCGACTTCTGCTACTCGTTCATACATATTAGTAAGACCATAAGAACTTTCCTTTTTTTCCTGCACATTAAATCCAATACCATCGTCGACGATTCTTAGTATTAAAAAATCATCACGTTTGATTAACAATACGTCAATAGTCGAAGCTTTCGCATGTCTTAACGCATTGGAAAGTGCTTCTTGTAAAATTCGGAACAGCTGATCTTCAATTCCTTTGTTTACTTTGATTTCTTCCAAACGCCAGGAAATATCCATTGGAACCTTGGCATGAAGCTCTTCTAGTAGTTGCTCCATTCCTTCATTTAATGATTTATCTTTTAATAATACTGGCCGCAAATGTAACAGCAGTGCCCGCATTTCTAATTGTGCCTGTTGAATCATTGCTTCAATTTGATGCAATTGTTTGGTCTTTATTTCTTTTTGTTCTTTATTCGATGCAATCACAGCAGAAACAAGCATCGATGCAGCGAAAAGCTCCTGACTGACAGAATCATGCAACTCTCTTGCTAAACGATTACGCTCTTCGGAAATAACTTGATTAATGGTCTCTTCCTGTGCACTTGCTCTTTCATCGATTAATTTCTGAGTTCGTTTCGTTTGATCCTGAATGTATTGCTGTACCTCTTTTAACCGGCTAAGCACATGATTCATTTCTTCATATGAAACAGGGTCAGAAAAAGTTTGGTTTTTCAGCAATCTTGCTAAACTATTTTCTAAAAATTGAATCCGGCGTTGCCAAATTGCAGCGATAATAATACCGATAATCGAACCGAAAAGGATTGTAATAGTTGGTAGCATGACGACAAATGGAATCTCTAAAACTTTTGTCGTCCATAGTAATTGCCAATTTTCGATTGGAAATGCTAAGTAATAAAATACACTTAAAATGATGAGAAGGAATAAAGCAAACAGAGAACCGGTAGCGACCATTCTTGTATACATTTTCATCCTCTTCTCACCTCAAGCTTTCCGGCAATCATTTGGGTAAAGATTTTTACCCTTTGAGGTGATTCATGGTACCCTTTTGTTTGCAATTGAATGTGTCGGTTGAAGGCGTTTTTCTCCTCGTGATCAAATGCTTCCATATCACCAAATACAACTGTATGATCAATCGTAACTTCTACATCATACGGTACGACAATAACAATTTTTCCTGCAAGATGGCGAATGACCATGACTGACTCTTCCTTAGGCAGCATCGTATCATTTAAATCAACGACAACATCACCAACAGCTGATTGAATATTAAGGTCTTGCCAGGAGAAACCATTTTGAGTTGTATGGTATTTGCCAAACCATTTATTTTGAATAACACGGTCTTCATATAATGTTTCTTCTGTTAGATCAATATGATTAGGCAACGGCTGCTTTTCTTTTTGTTTCTGTTGATACCAATGCCAAGCGAAATAAAGTATAATAACAAAAATAAAAAAGCGAATCACAAATGTATTAATAACAGCAATAAAAACAATGAATGCGCCACCCCAGAAGAGCGTTTTACCTGTTGTAGTATGAAAGGAACGCCTTCCGAAGTAGATACCGACTGCCCCTAATGCAATAAGAAAAAGGAGGCCAGCATCCATAAAAATAAATTCTACAAGTAAAAATACACAGCCAATGATCAATAAAGTCTTTAATAGATCACTATTTGGTTTGATTGACATTGGTGCAGACCTCCTTTTTGTACATTTTTAACAGGAAGTAAAAGGTGCAGTATCTACTGCACCTACTTCTATCACTTCTAACGGTCATGGAGAATCACTCTTCACAATGATCATAGACTCTCTTTATAGGATAGCATGTTTTTAGTTGTTTGTTGTAGCTTTTTTTTCTAATTCTTGAAAGCGTGCATCTAAAGTATGCAGGCGATAATCTGATTGGACACGCTGTTCAATGCGTTCAATGTAGCTTTCAAGCTCTGCAAATTTCGAAGCACTTTTGGAAACTAATTCGGTTTCCAACACTTTGTTCATCCCTTGTTTCGTACGAGCAACATTTTCTCTGCTGCGTAATTCCAGTCGTTTAACATATAGATCCTTTAATTTCTGTTTCATTTGAACATATTTTGTCTCAAGGCTTTCTAGATCTTTGACAGATTTATCGGACATTTCATTTAAATGGGCAACGCGTGCTTCGAATTGCTCTAATTCTGTTTGTGCCTCCGTCTTCAATTCCGTTTCTTGCATTTCTTCTGCTAATTGAACTTGTCGTTTACGCTTTTCAACCATCATTTTGGCGTGGTTTAATTCTTTTGCAATATCATGTTTTATTTCATATTGTTTCTCCACCAGCCGTTTGATTTTCTTTACTTCCTGCTCACATTCGCGAATGTATTGGTTAACGTGTGCGATTGGGTTTTTCTCCTCTTTTCGATCCATTGCCTCGTGTAAATCCGCCATCACCGAATCTTTAATACGTGTAAATAAGTTTGACATATTATATTCCTCCTTAGTTTTATTTAAAGCTTGTCCCACTCTAAGTAATCTTGACGTTCTTTTTCTTCCTGATATTTTTTATAACTGTAATACAAAACGACTAAAGCTACCACGCCGATTAATGCTGGTATGTTAGACAGTGACATAGAAACACCGATTAAGATGACAATCCCCCAGCCGACTTTCTTTCCGGTAGTATTCGCTAAGATGAATTGCTTCACACCGTAGTAAGCAACTACCACACTAATCAAGAGCATGATCATCGGGCCTAAATTTGCTAGTAAAATGATTGAGGCGATTACCGTTAAACTGATAAGTAGAAATGTTTTCAACTTTCATTCCCTCCTTCCATGTCTTAATGATAGCTTGTCTCATCTTTTTGGGTAACGGACTACGGATATATTTTAGACTAAGACCCGAGGCTTATTTTCACTAGGACTATTCGGGTCAGTACAAATCAAGCTCCCACCCCAACTCAGTCGTTCAGATTCGAAATAGATAAAAACTGCGAACTAGTTTTTGGAGAAACGTTGGTTGAGCGGACATTTAGTGCGTTATTTGGTAGAATAACCCCCTTTTTTTGATGTTGGCGGACATTTAATCCGTTATTTGGTTCAATTTGGTTTACATTAGCACTATTCTCGATGAATAGCGGAATAGATGTCCGCGGGCACCCTAAAAACAGCACTTTTGTCACAAATAACGGAACAAATGAAGTTAGAATAAAAAGTGGACA
>NZ_JAGFVL010000002.1 GCF_017599345.1 Gracilibacillus suaedae | reverse complement strand
GAAAGGGAAGTGGACAGCCGCAGCGATGGTTTCCTATACGGTTTATTTCAAAATGGCTACTTTGATAACAAATGCGTTGATACCGAGGATTATATGCTTTCTTTCCTTATAAGAAAAGCGCAGAGCGCCCGATTAGAAACGTAGCGACTGGAACGAATTAACTGAGATAAAGGAATCACGGTGAGTTTACGAACCGATGATGACTTATCGTAGGGCAATTCGTGAAGTCGCCTAGTTTCTGGGCGCTTGCGTAGACAAATCTCAAAATTTTATACTTTCTTGCCTAAGACCAAAGGAACGTTTGATTTACATTTCAGTAGTTAATATATGAAGTAAAGGAGGTATCATCATGGCACAATTCTTATTAATTGCAGCGATCATTTTTATCATCGTGCATTTAATCTATTTTTTCCGAAATAAGACCTATAAGAAGAGTTATTTTAGCAATCTAAGGATAAATAAATGGCCGAAGTCATGTGAAGAGCTTGTTTGCATGCTATAACTAGGAATTGCCCTCCCCATTTCTTCACTTCTATTCCTTTATAAAAAAGGGCTTGCAATAATTTCATGCTTACTTGGAAAACTAAGAAAACAAATCTCTGCTTGATTTACCATTTCATTTGTTAAAATAATAACAAATACTAGAAACGGGGGACAGAACTACTACAATGAAACACATTCATATTTTTTGGGCATTTTTTAAAGTTGGTATTTTAGGCTATGGTGGCGGTCCTTCTTCCATACCACTTGTTCATAAAGAAGTAGTCGATTACTATAAATGGATGGATGATGAAGAGTTTTCTGATATACTCGCAATCGGCAACACACTCCCGGGACCGATCGCAACAAAAATGGCCGGATATATCGGGTATCGTGTTGCTGGATGGTTAGGTGCAATAAATGCTGTATTATCAACGATTATACCAACCATTATCGCTATGATCGTTTTACTCGTTTCATTAAGCAGTTTTAGTGAATTACCCTTGGTGATCGGGATGACGCACGCAATTGTACCTGTTGTCGGTGTCATGCTCGCTATACTGACTTGGGATTTTGTCAAAAAAGGAACAAAAGATTTAGGTTGGAAGTTAAATGTAGCCTTGATTATCGGAAGTACTGTGTTACTACAATTACTTAACATTCACCCAGCTATTATCATTCTGATATTATTAATAGTTGCTTTTTCGACAACACCGAAACAAGAAGGAAAGGAATAAATAACGATGATTTATTGGGAAATTTTTATCGCCTTCCTCATACCTGGAATCGTTGGTTATGGCGGAGGTCCTGCGAGCATTCCTTTAGTCCAAAATGAAGTAGTGAATCGCTATGAATGGTTAAGCCTTTCCGAATTTGGGGAAGTACTTGCTATCGGAAATGCGCTTCCAGGTCCAATCGCTACGAAGATGGCCGGATATATCGGTTATGAACAAGCAGGCATACTCGGTGCAAGTGTTGGGATTTTTGCAACAGTAGCACCTTCTCTTATTTTAATGATTATTTTACTTAGTATTTTATATAAGTTTAAAAGCTCACCTAAAGTAAAAAGAATGACAATGGTTATCCGACCCACAATTGCAGTTCTACTAGGTATTTTGACTTTTCAATTCTTTTTCCAATCCTACGAGAACGAAGGAACGTTACAAACGATAATATTAATCGGACTCAGCTGGCTTTTCTTAGTGAAATTCAAAGTCCATCCCGCATTTGTGATCATCGGGGCATTGGGATATGGTGCGATTTTTTTAGCGTGACAGATTAAGCGCCCATTTTAAAGGGCGCTTTCTTATAATTTCATGCCTTTTCTATTCTTAAACCGACGTAATAGAATATGACTTTCCACTCTAGTGATACCTTCTAAACTATATAATTCTTCATTAATAAATGACTCCAGCTTTTTGAAATCCTCCACCAGCACATGCAACGTGCTTGGGTCCTGTCATTTG
Source organism: Gracilibacillus suaedae (assembly GCF_017599345.1). Taxonomy (GTDB): domain Bacteria; phylum Bacillota; class Bacilli; order Bacillales; family Amphibacillaceae; genus Gracilibacillus; species Gracilibacillus suaedae. The sequence goes on along the minus strand of NZ_JAGFVL010000002.1, from coordinate 30,295 downwards.
ATAACAACTAGCAACACTTGGGTTATCCGCCAGATTCTCAAGAAGTAGCGAAAAGGCTATTTGTTCATCGTAATACCGTGATATATTGACTCGACAAAATTAGCGCTCTTCTTACAATAAACTTAAAAAACATTGATGACCTGTTGTGAATTAAAACGGCCTTTACCTTTTTACAAATAAAAAACATCAGACAGCATATCTTCTAAGAATTTATTGTTATTTTACCGCAACCTTTTTACTACTACTGACGTCTAACATTTGTAACAAAAAAATCCTTGGAAAGGAATGGTTTTTATGCAAATGTTGGGTAAAGCTTTACTAACATCCTGTGTTCTCATTATTGGATTCTTTTTTTATACTTCAGACGTGAATGCTTCAGAGCAAACTACTCCTCAAATTAAAGAGGATATTATTAGTGTCCAAGCAACTAACTACATCAAAGAAGGAAATTCTTCCATACGAAAACTAGATTCAAAAAGAATAGGGAGTAATTGTAATACATCTAGCTATTCATCTGTTCAAAAAATTACTTGCACGATTAACTTACAAGTCAAAAATAAATCAACAGGAAAATGGGTGAATACCGGGAATAGTAAAAGCTTCGTGAAAAATTCCAGCTCCTATGTTAGCGGTAGTGTCCATTTTACAATCGTGAAGGGGTATGAATACCGTATTCGCACCGTCCACTCCATTTCCCATTATAGTAACTATGAAAGTTTAATCTCCGTAACACCGGGATTAAAATTTTAAAAAGTAACTAGTAAGTGGTTCAAAATTTGCAGACAAAAAATTAAAGAGTTTCGTATTTTGTATTTGATACGAAACTCTTTTTACCCAGAAGCCTGCTACTTCAACAGGGAGTTATAAGGAAGTGGCGGTAGGTCAATAATCTATAGATTCGGCAACGTTAATAAGTTGTTCTTTATTCTCTTCTCCTTCTAGGACCCAGTTCATTTTTGGCGTGCTCCATATGATTTGTATGTGACCATCTTCAAATTCTACCAAACGTGCCTCTCCACCATCTAATACGATTGTTTTAATTTCCGTATCCTCATTATCAACCACTTTAGAAGCAGAAAAATCATCAGGTTGATAGGTTTGATTTAACATTACTACATCATTCAGATTGTTTACATATTCAAGTTGTACCTCTCTAGCTAATGCCTCTTCATAAAATACTGTAACTGATTCTAATTGATAACTGTCTGGTAAATAAGAAGGAGCATAGATATTAAAATCTGTTTCGTCTTGTGCCTCTTCGAATGTCATCTCCTTGTTTTCCTCTTGAACTGCATTTGTTGTTATGTTATCAAAATCAGGAAGAGCATCCGTTGATGGTTCCTTTTCATTTGTTGTTTGTGTAATTTGTGCTTTATCGCCTTCTGTTGTGACAAACATGTTCACAAACCAATCAAAAGCCTGCATTTGATTAGTTTGAACAAAAGCAGTGCCAATTACAATAACTGCAATCATTGCCACCGCTAACAAACTTTTCTTCGGAATCTTCTTCTGATGTTGATCAGTTCGCGGTATTTCACTTATGATTGTCTCCCAGTTTTCATCCTTGGAATGTGGAGGCTCTTCTACTTTCTGGTAATCCTCTTTAAGCCATTCCTGCAAGCTCGGTTCTTCATTCATCATTATTCACCACCAATCCATTGCCGTTTTGGATCTCGTTGTACTTTCTCTTTCATCTTATTCCTTGCACGATGTAGTCTTGTTTTTACAGTGGATTCATTTATACTCAATGAATCTGCAATTTCCTTAATGGATAAGTCATGGATATATCGTAACAAAATGATTTCTCGATATTCTGCTTTTATCTCCTTCAGTGATTCCAGTAATTCTTCTTTCACTAAATTAGCCTCCACAATATGTAAGGTGTCCAAACCTTTTTCTTTCATATTTCTCTCTTGTATCATAATATCTTCTGTCAGCACTTCACGTGCTCCTTTTCGTTTTCTTAATACATCGATGGCAGTCCTTGTAGCGATGGTTGATAGCCAAGCACCCATTCGCTCTCTATCTTCCAAACGATGCATATGTTTATAAGCTTTCACAAAAGTTTCTTGCAAAGCATCCTGAGCCAAATGGCTATCTTTTGTAATAAAATAGACATCTCGATAAACTCTCGAATAAAACATATCATATACTAGACGGAATTCCTCATGTGTAGGTTCCGATTTTTTAAATATTTTTTTCAGCATCCTATTTACACCTTCTTCCATCAATCATACAAATTATAACATTTTCTTCAAAAGATTAAACCGTTTTATAAATTTCTTTTTAATCATTTTTGTAACTTTTTTTATGTTGTTGCGTGATATAGTTAGAATGGAAAGGAGGAACAAATGGGATCAATAGATCAAATATATCAAAAATATTTTAAAGATATTTATCGCTTCCTTCTTTCTCTTTGTCATGACCACTATACAGCGGAAGATATTGTTCAAGAAACATTCCTTCGTGCCTACTTATATTTAGAGCTTTATGATAACGAGAACGTAAAGACATGGTTATTCACAGTAGCTTATCGTTCTTTTATTGACCATTATCGTAAACAAAAAAAGTCCGTTTCTAAAGAGGGAACCTTCTTTCATCGCATAAAAGATCCGGGATTATCTCTTTATGAACAATTACTATTAAACGCAGAGACGAAACAAATTTTAATATGGATCAAGGAGCTACCTAAAAAACAACAACATGCGATTATTCTTCATGATCTCCATGGATTATCTTACAAAGAAGCAGCTACTGTAATGAATGTAAAACTTAGTCATTATAAAGTATTACTTTTCCGTGGCAGGCAAGCAATCAGAGAAAGGAAGAAAAAAGATGAATGATTCATTTCAAAAGAAACTAGAAGCTTATGAAAATGGTGAGTTAACAGGAAAAGATTTAGAAGAATTTGAACAAGAATTAGAGAGGCTAGAAGCATATCAATCTATTCTGGAGAAAGATGAAACTAATAATACTACTTTTGATCAAAAGGAAAAAAACATAATAAAGAAAGGGAAATGGCGTGCAAGAATTCAATCAGCATTTTTCGTTATTTTATTATTTATCGGTTTTACTATTGTTACGAGTATATTAACAGCTGTTTATTATTCTTGGGGTAATCCTGACCGTGCTGATGTATTACGAAATATTGTTGATCATACCTTAACGGTCACTGAACCATATGGTTATCTTAGCCATTCCAATTTGAATAGCGGAAACCCATATTTCAATATGGAAGTTACAACTCCCCAAAAAAAGCAAGTAGGAGATGAAATCATCAAAATTGGGGAGTATCACTCTCATTTTCTTTTTTCATTTTTACGGAGGCATAACGAAGATCATTTCGGTTCGATTTCGCAAACTTCTCCCTCCTTTGTTTTCCCAGGTGCAGGCTCTGATGCTACCTCAGACTGGGAACAGCTTAAAAGACTACCAGAGGGTACTGTGACGTCAGCATTTGTATCTTTTACCGATTTACTGGATACAGAGGAGGTATTTCAACTTTTTTCAGACAAAGAAATCGATTTACTTTGGTTGGCAGTTGACTCAGGGGCAGAAAGCGTTGATAAAAGGAACTTAGGGGTAGTCTTTGAAAGTATCGGATTTCCAAGTTTTCCAATCTGGCATGATAACGATATGATCTTACAAGATCGTAAAGAAGAAAAAGGACTCTTTGGCAGCTCGACTATATCCGAAAGCTACAGTTCACCTTCTTATCAGGAAGGCGATTATGATGTTCTACAGCAACAATTCATCAAGACACTAAAGTTTTTGCAAGGACATGAAAATATTGCCTCTAAAGTAGTCACTGGTGATCTAGAACTTGATAGTAAGATCAGCTACTTAGAAGAAGAAGGGATCAAACATTATGGTGTTGTTATTACAGGACCGACAAAAGAAATTTTATCCTTGGAAGAAAACGATGCTATTGCTGTATTACAAATCGATGAAGCAAGACTTTGGAATTGGATGAGCAGAGAGTAGCAGAAAAGTTGTTGCTCTCTCTTTTGTCTGCCATCTTGCTATATTGACAACCAAACTACTTACTACTAGAATAATAGCAATGGTGGTGAACGAGAATGATAAATACTCGCTTTTCTGTGGCGATACACATCCTTACACTTGTAGCAACAAATAGTGATAAAGGTGTTACATCAAATTTCATAGCAGGTAGTGTTAACACAAACCCTGTCGTTATTCGACGTATCGGTTCTTTATTGAAAAAAGCAAACCTGTTAAAAGGTGGACCTGGTGTAGCCGGATATTCTCTTGTAGCTGAGCCTAATAAAATTACATTACTAGATATCTATCGTGCTGTAACAACAGGAGAAGAATTATTTGCAGTACATGATCAGCCTAATCCGAATTGCGACGTCGGCAAAAATATTCAATCGTCACTGGACATCTCTTTAACCCGAGCACAACAAGCTATGGAAAATGAATTAAACAAGCAAACATTAGCTGATATTATTCAACATCTCTCTATACAATAAAGAGATGTTTTTTTATTGACTTCAATACAAAATGTAACTATAATGGTTACAATAAATCCAAAGGAGGAAATGACAATGAAAATTGGAATTATCGGGGCAACTGGGAAATCTGGTAAACTGATTACAGAAGAAGCGCTTCATAGAGGACACGAAGTTACTGCGATTGTACGTAGTCCGGAAAAAGTGGACAATAAAGACGTCGATATCGTGAAAAAAGATATATTTGATATTAAGACCGAGGATATTAAAGACTTTGATGTTGTCATCAATGCTTATAATTCCCCCCAAGGCGAAGAGCATCTACATATCGATTCCCATCGTGTATTAATCAATGCTTTTCGAGGAACAGATACACGTCTAATCGTTGTTGGTGGAGCGGGTAGCCTATATGTCGATGAAGATCAAACAACACATTTATACGACACACCTGATTTTCCTGATTTCGTATATCCATTAGCTTCTAGCATGGGAAAAGCATTAGACGAATTAAAACAAACAAAAGATGTCAAATGGACACACTTAAGTCCTGCAGCAGTGTTCGATCCAGAAGGGAAACGAACTGGCTCCTATCAAAAGGGGAAAGAAAATGTTATCACTAATAAAGCAGGAGAAAGCTATATCAGCTATGCAGATTACGCAATCGCTATACTAGATGAGAGCGAAAATCCCGAACATATAGAAGAGCGCTTCACTGTTGTCGGAGAAAAAGAATAACGTATTATTCAGAGTGATACCTTCAGATAATCTCTAAAAGGTATCACTTTTTTTACCATTTTTTAATCATATCGAAATTGTCCAGCACCTGACTGAAGTAGATTCATTGTTAGCAGATATGATCGAGGAGGTTGCATTCAGAAGAGGGCGGAAATTCACCACCATTTTAATGAATGAAAGCCCCGATAATGATACAACCATTATCAGGGCTTTCTTCGTTTAAGCTAATCACCGAAAAATGCTTCTGCTTTTTCTAAATATGGCTCTTGATCTACAGTCAATTCATACTCTTCCGCGATCGCATCAACGGGACAAACCGCTACACATGCACCACAATCAATGCAGATATCAGGATTTATATAAAATTGGTCTTTTCCTTCTTCAATACAATCCACCGGGCATACTGTTGCACATTCTCCGGCTTTTTCTGTTTCACATGGTGCTGTTATGACAAATGCCAAAACCAAACATCTCCTTTCTAGAAAAATAAGTGGAAAGATGTCTCCCATCCTTCCACTCATCCAGTCCTAACCATATTTACTTCACAGTAGCTTGGTATTTTTCTGCGACAACATCCCAGTTAATAACATTGTAGAAATTAGCAATGTAATCAGGGCGTCTGTTTTGATAGTTTAAGTAATACGCATGCTCCCAAACATCGATGCCAAGGATAGCCGTTTTCCCTTCGGAAATTGGATTATCCTGGTTTGGCGTGCTTGTTACTTCTAATTTTCCATCTGCATTGACAACTAACCAAGCCCAGCCAGAGCCGAATCGAGTAGCCGCTGCGTTAGAGAATTGTTCTTTAAATTGATCAAAGCTACCAAATGCTTCGTCAATTGCTTTTGCTAATTCCCCTTCTGGTTTATCTGCTTTAGATCCCGGAGCGATCACTTCCCAGAACAATGTATGGTTGAAGTGTCCGCCACCATTGTTTCTCACTGCAGTACGAATATTTTCAGGTACACTGTCTAAGTCAGCTAGAAGTTCTTCAAGACTTTTATTAGCTAAAGCATCCTGCCCTTCAAGTGCTGCATTTAATTTTGTAACGTATGTTTGATGGTGTTTTCCATGGTGAATTTCCATCGTTTTTTGATCAATGTGTGGTTCCAAAGCGTCAAACGCATAACCTAACTCAGGTAAAGTAAAGTTTGCCATATGTAAAACCTCCAATAATATTTATTATACCTTTTAGTATAAAAAGTATAATTATATGTTATAATACTTTTATCAATAATTCAACAGATTCACTTCAAATTTTCCATTTATTTCTGTTTGGACAAATATATTGTATAATCAAAATAATAAGAATAGGGAAGCCAACGTAGGAGGAATCCCATGACACAATTAACAAAAACGACGAAAGATAGAATATTAGAATTATTAAAGAAAGAAGTTTCCTTATCTGTCAATGAACTTATCGACCATTTAGATATCACGCATATGGCAATACGCAAACATTTAACTACATTAGAGAAAGATGGTCTTGTTTCGAGTCACCATGAGAAAAAGGATATTGGTCGTCCAATCCAAAAATTCTTTTTAACGACAAAGGGTAAACGTCTATTTCCTAATAATTATGAATCGATCAGTGTCGAGTTCTTGAAAGATATTCAAGCAATACATGGAAAGGACTCGATTGAACAGCTTTTTGAAAATCGCGAAGAGCGATTGACTAAGCAATATACCGACCTTGTAGATCAATCCTCAAACCTAGAAAAAATGCGAGATATCGTCCATATCCAGAACGAGAAAGGCTATATGGCGGAATTATCTCAGCATGATGATGATCAGTTTGAGATTGTTGAATATAATTGCCCTATATTTGCAGTGGCAAAAGAATTTCAGATTGCCTGTCAATGTGAAACGAGCATGTTTAAGAAAGTGTTAGGGACAAAGAATGTAGAGAGAGTGCAATGTAAAACTGAGGGGAATAATCATTGTCGGTTTAAGGTGCAATTTGAATAATTGCAGATAAAATAATTTAGTAAGACATATCTTAACAAAAGGAAAAATCCGAACTATCTCAAATTCTAATCATAGAATATCCAAGATAGTTCGGGATTTTTTATATGGCGAAAATAATTTTATTCTAATCTTTTTTCTCATGATTAGTTAACAAATAGTCCTTAACAAATATGTCGGTGTACAACTCCAAGCGTGGCAATAACTATTAATCTGTACACCCCTCGTAGGGAGGTTGCACTCTTATTTCGAAACACAACCCTATAGCTTAATACGTAAAGTGGTAACGCCCTGATCCTACAGCAATATCAATTGATTCATTTGTTTCTGTGATAGAAATAATCCCATCTACTTCATCTAAGTTACGTCCTCTTTCTTTAATATTCCTTTTCTCTGCCTCTATTAACTGAACAACAGCTGTAGTATTAGCCGGAATGGTTACTTCTAAGTGCCAATTACCAGTCTCATCTTTTTTCCATGCACTTCGAATAGAACCATACATGGATTCCAGTTTTGCTTCAACCCAATCCAAGCCTTCTCCTACATAAGGTTTGATTGTAAAGTGTTTAAATCCTGGCATTTCTTCGTCTAACTCAATCCCAGCGACTTTACGATACAGCCAATCTCCAATTGCACCATATGCATAATGATTAAACGAATTCATATCAGTACTCCAGAATGAACCATCTTCTTTAATACCATCCCAATGCTCCCATATTGTTGTGGCTCCTTTAGTAATTTGGTAGAGCCATGATGGATAGTCTTTCTGAAACAATAGCTGATAAGCTGCATCATTCATGCCATTTTCGGTTAGCACGTGATTCAAATAAGGTGTGCCCACGAAGCCAGTTGTCAAATGATAATCACTTTCCTGTAACAACTCTTTTAACTTTTTAACCGCTCGTTCTTTCGCTTTACTATCTACTAGGTTAAACATTAAAGCTAAGATTTGGCCAGTTTGCGTTGGAACTACTAATTTACCATTTGGTGTAACAAATTCATCGGTAAATGCCTGCATAATTTGTTCTTCTAGGTAAGAGAAATAATGATAGTCTTGTTCTTTTTCTAGAATCCGTGCTGTCTTTTTTACCAACGAAGTCGAGTATGCAAAAAATGCTGTCGCGATATAAGGACGATCGGTTGCCCCAATATAACTATCCGGTTTAGAATCGAGTGCAAGCCAATCTCCAAAATGAAAGCCTGTATTCCACAAATAAGGATTGTCTCCTTGATTTTTAATATAAGTAATCCATGCCTTCATACTAGAATATTGTTCTGCTAGTATTCGTTCATCCCCATAAGCAATATATAACGTCCATGGGCAAATAACTGCTGCATCTCCCCAAGCTGCTGAACTATATGGCTTTGGTTTCGTATGTTCATGTGGTTCTTCCATTGAATCTAATACATTTGGAACAACAAATGGGACACCACCATCTTCCTCTTGATTTACTTCCAAATCTCGTAACCACTTTGTAAAGAATGGAGCAACATTTGCTAAATAGCTCGCGGTACGGATAAACATTTGTGCATCCCCAGTCCAGCCTAATCGTTCATCACGTTGAGGGCAATCTGTTGGGACATCAAGAAAGTTCCCCTTTAGTCCCCATAAGATATTATGCTGCAATTGATTAATGATTGGATCGGAACATTGAAACTCTCCTGTCAGTTCCATATCAGAGTGAAGTACTACTCCTCTAAAGTTATTTAAATTTAATTGATCTTTATGAAATCCGATGAGCTGCACATAGCGAAAACCTTGAAAGCTAAAATGTGGTTCAAAGGTTTCTTTCCCTTCACCACTAAGAATATATTGATTGGTCTGTCTAGCAGTACGTAGGTTTTCGGTATAAAAATTTCCATCTGCATCTAAAATTTCCGCATGTTTCATTTCCACAGTTTGACCTTTTTCTCCGTCAATATCAAAAGAAACCCAACCAACCATATTCTGACCAAAGTCAATAACGATTTCATCATTTGGTGTTGTGATTAATTCCTTTGGTTTCAATGTTTCTATTTTTCTAACTGGTTCATTTTCTTGTGCTATTAAAATATCTTTCGAATGTTCAAGGAGGTGAACAGAATGCCATTCGTTTTCATCTACCCGAGCATCATAAGTTTCTCCATGATATATTTCCGACATTTGAATAGCACTTTTCGCCACTTGCCAATTTTCATCCGTTTTAATTATTTGTTCTCGACCATCAACATATTCAATATAGAGTTGTGCGAGTAGTGCTAATTGATCTCCAAAAATATTACGCCTACCTTCCCATCCCAGGTTACCTTTGTACCAACCATTCCCTAATAATCCAGTCCATTCATTTTCTCCATCCACTAACAATTCTGTCACATCATACGTTTGATATTGTAATCTTGTTTGGTAATTCGTCCAGCCAGGGGTAAAGAATTCATCTCCTATTCGCTTACCGTTCAGCTGAAGTTCATATAAACCTAATGCTGTAACATAGATTCTTGCTCTTTTTACTGTATCTGACAAAGAAAATCTATATCCCATTTTAGGGCAAGGCTCTCCATTAATCTCATCTGGAGGGCTTATCCAATTTGCTTTCCAATCTGACGAATTTAATAACCCCATTTCAAAGAATGTTACGTCAGACCAGTTCGACTCATTTCCATCGCTATCTATTACTTTCACTCTAACAAAATACCGCTGCTGTGATACTAGATTTATACCTGTTAATACAACATGAAGATTCTGTTCGGATACTACCTCTTGTGAATCCCATATTATATTTAGAAACTTGTTTTCATATGAGAGTTGTATTTGGAATTTCTCTTGCCTCACATTTCGTTTATCTGATCTAATTTTCCAACTAATACGAGGTTCTTTTACATCAATTCCAATTGGATTCCTTCGATATTCACATCGTACGTCATACACTTCTACCATATTGCCAATCCTCCCTTTGATTTACCCCTTGACTGAACCCGCCGTCATACCTGCAACTATTTTTTCACTAAAGATTAAAAATAAAATAAATGGTGGTATCGTAATTAATAAAACATTGGTAAATAACAAATTCCAATCCGTGTTATACATACTCATAAAGTTATACAACGTTAACTGAACCGTTGCATTATCCGCTCCAGGGAAAAAATATAACGGATGAACGAAATCATTAAAGATTTGCACAGCATTTAAAATAATGACTGTCGAGTGAATCGGCTTTAACATTGGGAAAATAATGTTGAAAAACAGCCGAAATCCGCCACATCCATCGATAATTGCTGCTTCATCAATTTCCTTTGGAATGGTTGCAATAAACCCTGTATACAGAACAATAGAAAAAGGAATCGATATGGCTACCATTACCAAAATAATACCAGGAAAAGTCTTAAATAAATGAAACTGTTCTAATACCCAAATTGTCGGTACAACAGCTGGCGGTATCATCAAACCCGCTAAGAAAGTAGAGCCTATGATAGATATTGCTTTTCCTTTTCGTCGGTGTAATACAAATCCAGCCATCGAACACACGATTAATAGAATAAAAATAGAAGAAACCGTAATAACTGTACTGTTAAAGAAAGCTAGTAATAACATATGGTCACGTGCAGCTAATACTTCTTGGATATTTTCCAACATTCTAAATTCCGTTGGCCATGTAATTGATAACTGGGTAGCTTCTGAACTTGTTTTCATTGCATTGACAATGATAAAGTAGAACGGAACAAGGAAAAACACGCCACATACTAATACTGCTATGACTTCAACTATTATCCTACCAAGGCTCCTCTTTTGCTTTGCTTTTTTTGTTGCAACATGTTTGCTCATAGATCCACCTCTCTTCGATTGAGAAACTTAAAGATGGGAAAAACTATTACGGCGACCATAACAAACAAGATTACGTTTCCGGCGGTTGATAATCCATAAAATCCAGCTTGATACTGTTTGTATATAATGGATGCAATTAAGTCTGAACTAAAACCTGGACCTCCGCCAGTCATTGCCCATACTAAATCAAATGTTCGAAGTCCACCGATTAAAGCTAAAATAATAACCGCATTAATAGCCGGCCTTGATAAAGGTAGTGTAATATGCCAAAATGCATTCACCTTATTGCCACCATCGATTTGATGTGCCTCGTAGTAGTCTTTCGGAATCGACATCATACCAGCGATAAAAATCACAGTCGCAATCCCTACACCTTTCCATACATCCACTAGCGCTACAGAATAGATTGCTAGATTGGGGTTACCTAACCAATCCGGACCACTAACCCCAAAGAGAGCTAACGTTTGATTAATTAACCCTTCTGACGGGTGCATTAATACACTAAACGCAATCCCTACTGCAATTGTACTTACTAATACGGGAAAAAATACCGTAGAACGGATAAACCTTTTGGTTTTCATCTGAGAAGTTAAAAATACAGCTATGACCATCCCAAGAAGCACTTTCAATCCTGCTGTCAGAAATGCAAAAATAAATGTGTTCTTAAAACCAATCATTAATGATGACTCTTCAAAAAACATTCGAAAGTTATCTAATCCAATCCATTCCCAGTCTGTTAACGTCCATCGTGTAAAACTAAAGAAGAAGGAAACAATGGTTGGATATAAAAATAGCAAACCATATATTAACCCTGCTGGTATTAGTAAAGCATAACTATATACCTTATTTACTTTCATTATTATTGTCACCCCTATTATATAGAAGCCCTGTTGTAAACAGGGCTTTCTTCACATATCTTACCATCCTTCAAGATCTAACTGTTGTGCTTGTCGCTCAACGTCTCTATCGTATTTCTCTGCCCCTTCTTCCGCTGACACCATACCTAAACCGACTTCCACAGTGATTTGCTCTAGATTCGGTCCTTTCAAAGGAGATAAGAATTCTAATGCAGGTGCAATGTTTCCGCTTTCGATATAGGTTGTCATATCCTTTACAGCTGTATATGCATCATCTGGTAATTCTACATCTTTCAGAACATAAGGTCCGTTAGCTTTCATGACCGACATATATGTTGCTTGGCCTTCCTCGGATATAAAATATTCTAACCATTTTTTAGCAGCATCGACATGTTCTGAATCTTTGTTCACATAGATCCCCCCTGGCATCCATGTAGTCATACCATGATCGTCTGCATTTTCACCTGGTTGACCAAAGAAACCAATGTCCTCTACTTTATCAGGGAAAGTATCCGCTATTGCTGCTAGAGCAAAGGTTAACATTGGATAATGTGCTGCCTCGCCATTCGCTAACATCTCTAAACCATCTTCATAGCCTGTTGCAGATGCTTCATTATTATAATGTCCGGCTTCTTGTAATGCTTGTAATTTTTCAAAACCTCTTAAAGCACTAGGTGTACTCGCAAATTTTGCTTCATTATTTGTAAATTGTTGTGCAAAACCTGAATTTTCTGAGTGAACATTGTAGTAATCACCTAATAAAACTAATTGAGAGGTCCAAGTATCTTTATATGATGCAATAACTGGTATTTTACCTGCTTCTTTAATTTTGTCATTATTAGCCATTAATTCATTCCATGTATGTGGCACTTCTAATCCTAATTCTTCATACACTTTTTTGTTATATAACCATCCACCTGCCGAACTAGCTTCTCCCGGAACGCCATAAACTCCATCACCGACAGCTACTGTTTCTTTAAATGTATCATCAATACGATCCATGAAAGATTGTCCTGACAAATCCAAGAAATATTCTTCAGGATTTAATGCTTTAAATAAAGAGCCAGAATTATACCACATTAAATCAGTCATCTCTCCAGTAGCCAGTCGTGTTTTGACGATATTGTCTCCTTCTGTTCCGCCAGGCCGTAGTTCAAGTTCAGTTGTAATATTAAATTTCTCTTCAACCTCTTCTGCTACTGCTTCTATTCCATCTGTTACGGTTTGATTATCAATTAAAAATGTTAATGTTGTTTCAGAATTTTCTGCTGCAGACTCTTCTGTGTTTTCTTGATCATCGTTATTTCTCATCTCATTTGAGTCTGTGTCAGTGTTATTTCCACTACATGCTGCTAGTAATAATAGTAATAGTGCCATAAAGCTAATGATCATGTTTCTTCTAAACCAATTCATTTATTTACCCCCTCGTTTTTATAGTACACCCTCATTATATAAACGCTTTCATTAATAAAAAACCTATTCATTTAACAATTAAAGGGGGTGATTTTTACTAGATAAAATCACCCCTTTTTTATAGTCTAGGAAATTAGAAAATTTGACTATGCGGATAATGTGAGCGTGATGAGCCGCATCCCGAAGCGCCCAAAAACTAGGAGATTTCACGAATCACCCTGCGATAAAGAAGACTTGCCGATTGGTGAAGCTAGAGGCCTAGTCGCACTTTCATTTAATCGGGCACTTGCACTTTTGTTCCTGGAGAACATATAAATGGATATGTCTAGCACTGAAAACTTTAAGCCTTTCTTATTGTTCTCTATAACTTTTAGGTGTCTTCCCTGTTATTTTCTTAAATACAGATCTAAAATGTTTCGGATCATTGTAGCCAACTAATGCCCCTACTTCAACTGTTTTTTTCACTCCACTATCAAATAGTTCTTTCGCCTTTTTTATACGAACATTCGTTAGATATTCGGAAAAGGTCATGTTGGTCTGTTCTTTAAATTCTCTCGATAAATAACTCAAACTAACATGATGCTCTTCAGCAAATTGTTGAAAAGTAATATTATTGGAATAGGCTTCTTCAACCCATTCCTTCACCTTAGGAATCAAATGTTTGGGTGCAATTTCTTTGTGAGATAGCTCTCTTGAAATATGATTCATTAAATCTACTAACCAATTCTCTAATTGATCATAGAAAACTAAAGCATCCAATTGATCGAAATACTCATCAATGTTATCAATGTTAACTACATTACTGGTCGATTGTTGCAACTTATAAATAATTGCATAATACATGTCGGCCAAAAATCGAAATAATTGTTTTTGCGGAATTTTTTTCTGTTGGATTTTATCGATTAGTTTTTTTATCTGTTCTGGAATTAACGCAAATTGATAAGTTCGAAGCTTTCTTTCCATGATTCTTACCGTATCCCACAAAGATTGAATATCTTTTTCATGCTGTTGATGATAATGATTCAAAAACGTCGACTCACCGAATAACTTCTCCTTGTTCATGCGCTTCTCTACCGCTTGATAAACTTCATGTAAACTTGTTTGATCACTCTTTATACAAGTACAAATATGCACTTGACCAAAGCGTTTTACATATTGATATAGTTCATTAATGGCTGTAGTTTCCATATATAAGTTATTTTCACTTGGTATTAACAGTACCTTTCTTTGTTCGTCTATTGAAAGAAACCAACATTGCTTATCTGCCCTAAACAAATCATTGATTTCTTCTGTTTCCATATCATTTATTTGAGAAACTGGTGCTTTCCAGTTACCTAGTAGGATATATACAAATAAAAAAGGTTGATTATCGAAGCTTTCAACATTATTATTGTTTTGCTTTATAGATTGAAACAGTAGTTTACTAATCGACCAGTGCTGTTTTTCTGCTTCTAGTTGCTTATTCTGTCGAATTTTCTCCAACATTTGATCAATCGTATTAAATAATGCTTTCTTTTTTATTGGCTTTAAAATATATTCTGCTACACCTAATTGAATTCCCTTCTTCGCGTATTCAAACGTATCATGTACCGTTAGTAATACACATTCAATACGATGATCAAATTGTTTTATTTGTTCCACCAGCTGCAAACCGTCTATTCCTGGCATCGTAATATCCGTTATAACAAGATCCGGAGTTATTTCTGACAGTTTATCAAGGGCATCCTCACCATTATCAAAAAAATAGATATTATGGTGTAATTGATAGCTTATTAATAATGTTTGTAATTCTAAAAGCGCCCAATATTCATCTTCAATGATAAACACATTCATGATGTTCCCCCCTCCAATTGCTCTTGATACGGTAATACAATGGTGACAATAGTTCCTTGTTTCTCCCTGCTTTCTATATCAATCTGATAGCGGTACCCATAGATTAAACGTAATCGTTGAGAAATATTACGTAAACCTATACCTTCCGTTTCTTTGTCCATAACGTTTTGATTTAATTTCTTTCTTGCATTGATCAATACATTCTCATTCATCCCAACACCATTGTCTTTTACACGTACGATCACATTATTTTCTTTTTTATAAGCCCTTAGCGTAATTATTCCCCCTGCTTTTATATCCCTCAACCCATGATTAACCGCATTTTCAACAATTGGCTGAATTAGTAGCTTTGGAATTAAAGCTTTATTTACTCCAAGCTCTATTTCCTTATTTAAAGTGAAACGATCTATGAAACGGTACTGCTGTATCCGCATATAATTATCAATGTGATTGATTTCTTCCTTAAGCGTTACCGTTTTATCCAAATCTTTCATGCTATATTTAAATAGGTCCGATAGAGACTCCGATATCTCTGCTACTTCTTCGACTCCTTTTACGCGGCTAATCGATTTCATTACATTTAGCGTATTATAAAGAAAGTGCGGATTTATTTGTGATTGCAAAGCAGATATTTTAGCATTTTTTTCGGCAATACTTGATTCATATACTTCTGTAATTAACTTATTAATGCTATCTAACATGCTGTTATAGACCCTTGTGAGTACATCCATTTCGGGATGTGCAGTTGGACTCATCCGATCAGTTAAATCACCTCTTTCAACCTTCCTCATCTTTTGTACCAGTGCCGTTAATGGCTTGGTAATATTGTAAGAAAGAAGATATGATATAATACCAATTACAGAAATAGCAATAAAACCACTAATCCCAATAAAAGAGAGAATTTGATTCCGTTCATATATAATGAATTCATTATCAATCAAAATAAGCGTATTCCAATTTGTGAAATCAGATCGATCATTCGCATATAAAAATGAATTCGATTGCCATGTCAATGTGCCATCCTCAGGCTTGTCATCTGTTACATCCTGTAAATCTAATCCTATCTCATGCTCACCTATTAACTCTTTTCTATGGTCAAATATGACAGACTGTTCTTCTGTTAAAACAAAAATCCTCATATGCTCCTCTAATTCCTCAACATTTTCCATCTCCAACAGCTGGTAGAAAACGTTTACATTTATATCAATTTTCATTGTTCCTATTTTATCTCTTTGGGGAATTCCATAAATATTTCGTACTAATGAAACCACATCTTTTCTCTCACCATCCAAAAGAGTCTCCTCTCTAGCTGGGAGTAAGATGAAAGTGTCCTTATCGATCTGGTCAAGGTCATCCATCCACACTTCTTTAGTTGTTTGATACCTTACTTCCATATCTCCACTCTGATGGTAATCAAAAAGTGTTCCATTCGTGGTATAAATGGTGATTCCTTCGATATCTGAGCGTGGATATACTTGATTAAATAATCTTGGATACATGTTATTTCTAATGTTGATATCATTATACAATATATGTTGCTCTTCATAATCAGAGAGTGTATCTTGTATCAAAGAATCTGTAAAAATAGCTAATGAAAGACGGTTAATATCCTGAAAATACATATCAATTGTCCTTGAGAACTGTGTTGATAACACTTTAGACATCGATTGGGTCTGATTTCTCATTTCATTTACGTTAGTCAGATACATGACTACACCAACAATCGTAATAACAACTACATAAACGCTTGCAAAAATGATAAATATTTTATTTCTAATTGGTAAAGAACGGAAAAAAAATTTCATGTCGTCCTCCGTGAAAACGTTTTATCGATTGCGCTAATTATAATTCTATTTTTAATTTGTTTCAATATCATTTTTAAATCAAGCTGTTACCTATTGACTTCTCCACCCTATTTTTGTAAACTTTGGTTAACTAAATACGAAAGGGTGAGCCTTGGGCCAATGAAGTTATAATCCTATTCTCTCATAATATTTTCATAAAGAACGTCATTCCACACACGGGATACGTATGTCTTTATGCGGAATATTCAGGATAGGATTGATACTCATTGACCGGCTCAGACATAAGGATACTTCCATCAATATCCTTATACATATTTGCCTTTCATACGGTATTACCTCCTATTCTGAATGTGAATAAGGAGGCTTTTTGTTGTCTCCGAACAGAAATGGAGTGAATGTTATGTTACTACAAGCTAAGAATCTTATGATCTCTGTGGAAGCAACAACGCTATTAGAGGTTGATGTTTTGGAAATATTCGAAGGCGACCGAATTGGCCTTGTTGGAAAAAACGGGACTGGCAAAACAACCTTATTGCACACACTAGCTGGGGAATGGACACCTGAGAAAGGAGCGGTTACACACTACGGGACAGTTGATCTCCTGCCTCAATTAAAAGCAGCTGATGGTTATAAAAGTGGTGGGGAAGTTACCCAAGACTATATCCAAAGAGCTTTTTCTAATCAAAGTAGTATCTTATTAGCCGATGAACCGACTACCCACTTAGACACAAACCATATCGAATGGGTAGAAAATACGTTAAAACACTGGCAAGGAGCTTATGTTATCGTCTCACACGACCGTGCTTTTTTAGACGCAGCTTGTACGAAAATATGGGAAATCGATCAGAGGATGTTACATGAATATAAAGGTAACTACCAACAATTCAAAGACCAAAAAGAACAGGTCCTTCTTCAGCATCAACAGGAATATGAAAAATATCAAGCCAAGAAGCAGCAACTAGAAAGAGCTTTAACACTAAAATCAGAAAAAGCGGAAAGAGCTACCCAGAAACCGAAAAACACAAGTGCTTCTGAAGCAAAAATAACAGGGGCCAAACCCTATTTTGCCAAAAAACAAAAGAAACTACAACAAACAGCCAAAGCGATTGAAACCCGACTGGAAAAGCTTGAAAAAGTAGAAAAACCTTTCGAAGAAACACCGATTAAAATGGATTTACCCAATCAAGAAAAATTGTCTGGCAAGGTACTTATTCGGGTGGAGAATCTAAATGGTAAAGCAGGCAATCAACTGCTATGGAAACAAGCCAATTTCCTTATAAAAGGCGGTGATAAGCTCGCCATTATTGGAGCGAACGGAACTGGTAAAACAACTTTAATCAGGAAAATTCTTCATGATGAAGAAGGTGTCCATCTTTCTTCCGCTTGTAAAATTGCTTATTTTAAACAAGACTTATCGGTTTTAGATCCTGAACTTTCGATTTTGGAAAATGTACAAGAAAGTTCGTTTCACAATGAAACATTAATCCGAACTGTCCTTGCTAGACTCCATTTTTATCGCGATCAAGTTCATAAGAAAGTGGGTGTTTTAAGTGGCGGCGAACGTGTTAAAGTAACTCTTGCAAAGCTTTTCCTTAGTAATAGCAATACATTGGTCTTAGACGAACCTACCAACTTTCTCGATTTAGAAGCAATGGAGGCACTGGAAAAATTGCTTACAGAATACGAGGGTACCGTCATTTTCGTTTCTCATGATCGTCGATTCGTTGAAAAAATAGCAACAAAATTGATCACTATCGAAGAACAGCAGGTTACTTACTTCGATGGAAATTTGCAACAGTATAAAAATCGGGAACAGGCACCTGTTAAAGATGACCATGAAGAGCAATTGCTGATCATTGAGACAAAAATAACAGATGTTTTAAGCAGGTTAAGTATCGAACCATCAAAAGCACTTGAAAAAGAATTCCAACAATTGTTGAATGAAAAGCAACGATTATCAAAGAAGCACTGACCTTATAGTCAGTGCTTCTCTAGTTTAATCGAACTTGTATGAATCTTTATAAAAACAAGCAATGCTAAAAACACTAATATAGAACCAGAAAAGAATGGAATGAGAAAGGATAGCCATTGTGTCATGACATACACAAAGGTTAAACTAAGCATTCCTAGTGACATCGACAATAGCGGATGTCCGAACATGATAATTCCTACCTGCTTTAATAACTGGCGCACTCTGCTTTCGATCGTTACCGCGCCTGAGAGTACATGTAAATTATAAATAAGCGCAAAAAAACCAAGGACAATAAAGACATAAGATAAAGTAATGTTCCCTGTTTCCATTACATAGAAAAAATCAAGCAACAAAACAGCCCAAAAAACTGTAGATATTACGCCTATTTTCATGCTCTTCTTATAACTTCCTCTGTAATATCGCCAAAAATCACTTAAGAGCTTGACATCTTCCTTTTTAATAAATTGATGTACAACCGAAAATAATGCAATAGTAGATGGGAAGAACACGAAAGGTGATAACATTATTAGTAGCCCAAATAATACTACTATCACCCCTATCTCATCTGCCATTAACAAATTCAACGCAATAAAGAAAATTGGTATATTAGACACCGTCCAAATAATATTAGCAAGCGAAAATTTATAGATCCAATCAGCAATCACATAAAATCTACCCATTATCCCTGAATTTTGCATGTTCATCACCTTTCTATTTAGAAAAGAAACGCAAACTTTGTTGTGCAGACAACTGTATCTGATAATATGATTTTCCTAACTCAGATGTTGAGATTTTTCCGTCTCCTTCCCATTCATATTTTAGGCAAGAAGGTAACCCTAATGTAATAGTTGTTTCATGCTCTGCTTTTAAGACGGTAGAAAATGTACCTTTTAATAAATCCCAACGAAAGCTTATAGTACCCGTACAGAAGTGAAATGTATCCACTTTCCCTGATTTCCAATCATCGGGTAAAGCTGGCAAAAGCTTCACCATTGTTGGCGACACATAGATCAACATTTCCTGAATGGCGTTTACGATACCTAAATTAGCATCCATTTGTACTGGCGCATAGTCGACTTCCATCGTCAACCCCATATTACGCCAATCATTATGGACTGTATAAAAGTTATTTAATAAACAGGATCTTGAAAGGTGCTCGAGGCAAGTATGTGCACTTTCGGCATCTTGTAACCTCGCATAAATACTTGCCATATGAGCAAAGGACCAGCTTGTTTGTGCTCCTAATTTCCTTTGTTGAACCGCTCTTCGAAATGCTTCGAATAGCTGTCCTTCTTTTTCTTTTACTAATTCCCGTCCAGGAAAAATCGGATAAATATGGGAAAGATGGCGATGTTCATGATTGTCTTCAAATTGATGACTCATCCATTCCTTGATTGTTCCATCTTGGTTCACCTGATAAGGCGGAATTTTTTCAAGCATTTTCTGCCAAACCGGTCGTTCCTGTTGATACATCGAAACAATCAAACTACCTTCTATCAGATTAGTTAATAGCTCTTTCATCACCGCAAAGTCCATCGTAGCATTCACTGCTGTTGGCATTGGATGGGCAACTGGCTCACTACTTTCAGGCATGAAATTTACAGGAGTATTCTCTGGTGATACGGAAGGATAATACTGATAATAGCCATCCGCTCTTACTTTTAAGAAATCCTGATAAAAATCCGCTATTTCTTTCATAAAAGGTAATGCTTTCTGCTTTAAATATTCCTCATCTCTATTGAATTGATAATATTGATAAAAATGCTGCGCTAACCATCCAGCAGCAGCAGTCCAATTCATAATAACAGGTACCAATTGATTAGGTTTCCCAATGCCTGGCGTTGTCCCTGCAGGTATATAGATGCCTCGACAGCCAAATAACTTTTTCGCATTATCACGAAAATCATCCATCAAAGATTGATAATAATCCATGAAAGCAAGGTTGAATTCTGACAAACCACCTACTGAAGTATGCCAGTACATCATCTGAATATTCTCATTAGCCATCCGATGACTCCACATTAAGTGGTAATCTCCATGCCACAATCCATACATCGAAAAGGGTTGACCACCTACTTTAGTACCTGAAATAAATAAGTATCGACCAAACGACCATAATTTCTCATAGAGCCTTGCCGTAGCTTCTTCCCCACTATAGGTATCTAAAAGTAACACTTCATTTGACCATTCCTCTTGATCATCTGTAAGTTGTAACGTGGATGAAAAATACAGCGGCTGATAAATTTGTACGTGATTGTCTAATAGTTGCTGATAAGTTACAGTCACATTAGCTAGCTCATCTTTTAATACTGGCCATTGTAATGAGCTACTCGATTGCACAAAGACTTTTATCAGTACTAATAGACTATCAACTTTCGCACAACGTAATTTTCCTTGATCTGTGATCACCTCCCCATCCTCTGCTATTACTCTAGCCACTGCCCCAAACTCTGTATCATCCTCATTCGTAACTTTATAGAATAGATAATTGTCATCTGTATACAATTCCACTGTATCAGCTAATTCATTGTGTCTTTCCTTCATATTTGGTGAATTAGTCGGATGTAAGGAAAAATTTAATACTGCATCAATTGCATTAGCTTTATTAGAGCTAACTTGGTAAACAATCAAATTGTCAGAACGAGAAACAAACAGATCTCTCGTAAACGTTGTATCACGTTCGGACCATGTAACACGGACTTCACCTGTCTCCATGTTAATGCCTCTCCTATAATGACTAAATCCTTTGTCACACGGCATCTCCAGTTGAAAATCTACAAGTGGTAACGGACATGCTAACTTAGAATAATAGCCTTGTTTCTTTATTTCATTTGTTAAATGCCAATTTGCTTTTTGAAATTCTCCTTCCTTCATCAAAGCTCGAGTCTCTGTTAAAGTGTGACTAACGTCAGGTAATTCTCCTTTTACACCCATATGCCATAATTGGGAGTGATTGATTAAAATGGTCTCTTTTTTGATCGATCCATATACCGCTGCCCCTAGTTCACCGTTTCCTGCTGGCAAGGCCTCACGCCACAAGTTTCTCCACCATGAAGCAGGATATTGTAAGACAAGCTTATTTCGATCAGGCACATTATGAAACAAACTATCCCCTCCTTTGACCGACACTAAATGTAGACTTGAAAACCTTCCGCCTGAACATTCCACTTGCCGTTTTTAGGGAATCCCGGATAAATTTCACCATTATGACCATCCCATCCTGCTATCATCATCGCAATAGCAATTAACAATCCGCCATTCCCAGGCAAGTATGCTGTCAGACCTGGTCGTTGATAGTTATGTCCATTAACTAAATGCGTGTTTTTCACGGCATCCATTAATAAAAAGTCGATAGCAAGTTCTGCCTCCCCTAGCCGTGTAGCTGTCATGGCACACATCGGGAAATCCCACCCCCAGGCAGTATCCCATTGCCAATCGTTTTTCACCTTTAATAAAGTTTTTTTCATTGTTACCTTATCTATCAATCTCCCTGGTAAAATACCAAATGCCGCCACCATTGAAGGATGATCATGTTTTTTCTCGGTAAAGGTATTGTCGCAATTCTCATGTGCTAGATAAACGCCATCTTTTTCTCGAGGTTGTTTTAAATGATCGGCAACATGTATCCATTTTTCATTAGGGGGAGTCCCTAATCTTTTCGCCCAGTTTATTGCTGTTTCCAGTCCATATTTCCAATATTCAAGTTCATACGGAGGGTTCTTAGAATCCTCCATTCGGTGACATTCTTGTGCTGGAATAAGAGGTGGTCCTAAAACATAAACTCCTTCCTTATCATTCCAACTTGCAAAGTCAGCCATGAAATCTGCTGATTCGTAAACTACCGCTTTATATTGATTCAGTACTGCTAAGGATTTATCATCACGATAGATTAATTCTGCTAACATGATTGGGTGTGGCTGTTGCCAAATAAGTCCTGGAGCTACAGGCGATGGACTTTGCTTACCATCTATTCCTACCATTTTAGGCCATCTTGCACCTTGATACCCTTGTTGAAGGGCTATTTCTTGTGCGATTGGTAAAATAGCTTCGTACCATTGCAAGCTTTTGTTTAATTTGTCTGCTCTTCCCCATAGTGGAAAATGAGCACTGTGCCACCAATGCATTTCCAGGTGGGCTTTACCAAACCAACTATTGTACATCAGTCCTGTTTCCTGCGGAGGAATTGCTCCACTACTGTGAATGGCAGTTAAATACTGAGATAAAATAATTCGACGTTCTAATTCATCTGCTCTTGTATCGGTACTTCCCTCAAAAGTAACAAAAGCGCCCTGTTGCCAAAAATTTTCCCAATATTGCTGAGAAGCCTTGATCATTTTTGTTACTGAATTCACTTCTGAAATTTTATTCGGGCTGAATGTGACAGTAAAGCTGTATTCACTTCGATCACTAGGTGGAATTAATTGATATTGATACGCACTTCGTTGCAAAAAACTCGCATTATTTTTCTCCCATCGGACATAATAACTATCCTCATCCAATACTCGTTTTAGAAGAACGACATCATCGTTATTATCGATTTCAACAGTTTGACGCCTTTCAGGTTGATCCCAATTTAAGTTAGTTGCTTTTGCCCAACTATTATGACTAACATCGGGCGATGGGAAGGATTGAACGATTTGTAGCTTCCTAGTTGTTAATAAGGCAGACGATATATGAACACCGATTGAATCAGAAGTTGGATCACAGACTGTTTTGACGACCACCTCTTGATCCTCTACAACATATCGACTGGTGATGATTCCTGACCAAAGATCTAGCTCTTGGTTAATATCTGTAACAGCCGCTACATCCACTTCATTTTGATCTTCATCTAAAAATCGAAAAGAAATTTGCCCTAACTGAACTCGATGAGGGTTTTGTCTTAACCAATGGTAAGCCTCTTCTTTATTGCCTAGCTTCATAGGATAAGGAACCTCTCGATCGTAATGCTCAAACAGTTGGTATTCTATATCCCTTTCGTTATATAAATCTTTCCCTCTACTATAATGCCATCCCCAGTTTGACTGAGTTCCTAAAGGTGTTTCATATAGTTGGGGAAATGTTTGTAAACCAGTAAAATCAACACTAAAGCCAAACTCGCTATTCCCAATCGATAATGGTGATAAGGATTCTATTTGATGAATTTTGGGATTATGTTTTTGCACAACACTTTTCCTGTCCATATCCGTTACCTCCTTATTAATATGCTAGTCATTCTGCATTTAACTTTCTATATTTACCTGGAGTCATCTCTTTATATTCTCGGAACTTTCGTATAAAACTATTTTCATGCTGATAACCAACCTCTAATGCAATATCCGCTATTCTCTTATCTGTTTTAGTTAATAACTCTTGCGCACGCTCCATTCTCAGTTTGGTAAAGTAACCATAAATAGTATCATCCATCTCCTCTTTAAACCACTGACTAGCAAGACTTACACTAACACCAACAGATTCGGCTATTTCTGGAATACCGATCGGTTCACCTAAATGTACATTCATATACTGAATCATTTTTCTACACATAACATATCTTTTCGAATCATTTAGTTTCTTAATATTTTCAATTCTTTCTGAGATTCTTTCCTTAAATAAGTTAGCAACATCTTCTAGACTCATAGTGCGAATTTCTTCTGCAGTACGGAAAGTAGCATGTGCAATATTTTTGTTTTCGGTGAAAATAACTTTTCTTACTTGTTCAATAAAATAAAAGGCTAGCTCTGGACTAATATTACTTTTATAAAATAACTGAAATAATGTAGTCACATCATCAATCGATTGCATGGGATTTTCGAGTGTAATGGATTTCACTAGACAGTCCATTTTTTCGATATTTGTTTCTTTATCTTCTTGAATTTGATCAACCTTTGTATAAATATTTCCATACCCATCAAACAGACGGTATTGCAGTGCCTCCTCCGCTTCATTCATAGCATTCTTTAGCTCTTGAAACAGAACACCTGTCTGATTGAGTCCAATGGAAACAGAGAATCCTAAGATGTTCTTTATGTGTGTAAGCGCTATCTTTAAATGGTTTATGACGTCGACTTTTCCTTCTAAATGCTGGATAATGATAATCATCTTATCATTGCCAATATCAACCGTCTCTACGGCAAAATGAGTCGATAATACCTCAGTAAGAATATTTGCCATCCCCGACTTGACCACGGAACGATAATTACCAGCTACACTTTCTTTCCAAGAAGGATAATTATCGATCGATACAACTAATAATTGAATATTATCTTCTTGCCATTCTTTAAAATAAGCTTGCCACTTTTCTTTCTGCTCGGTTCTGTTTGTTAATCTGCCAATATATATGTCATATAAAAATTTTGATTTCGCTTCATACTTCACTTTTTTTATTAATTGGGATAATTGCGCATGATCACTGACCAAGTCATCTATGATATCTTCTAAATGAAGTAAATCTCGTCTATACAGAGGGTCATCATCAACTGAAAACAGTTCTTTCATTCGTCTTATAGGTTTTAATTCAACAGAATTGATAAAGAATATAGCGATGGCGCCAATGATAAGTGCAATTAAAGATACGGTAAAAACTACATCACGTACTGTTTTTGACTTAGCCAGTATACTCTCCTGCGATACAACAGACACATATTTCCATCCGGTGAATTCCGATTCCATTTGATTAGCAAGTAATATCTTATCATTATACGTAATATCACTTAAATTTCCTTTGCTCACCTCTTCATTAACATACGATACAGTTTCTATATCAAACGTATGATTTTTAGTTGTATGTAGAATCGTATTATTTTGATCTAAAATAAATTGCATGCTATTAGATGGTGGCTCAATAGATGATCTTAAACTGGAAAACAATTCTCGCTGATTAAGGTTAATCGCAACAATCCCCATTGTTTCCCCCTGCAAATTTATCTTACGAAATAAGGAAATATTGGATCCTTTATACTTCGCACCTTCTGGCAAATTACGATATTTAACAATTCTTGCTGTATCAGCATTAAATTCATCAATCACACTAGTCCACTCTGCATCGTTAAAAGTTGTACTGCTAGAGCTGAAGCCTTGCGGAATGGCAACAAAGCTATCACTGTTCACATTATAAATATAAATACTTTGAATAAATGAGGAATTTTTTGTAATGGTAGCTAGCTTATCATAAATCTCCTTAATATTTTCATAGGAGTTTTGTGATTGGTTCATTAAAAAACGATATACATTATTATCTAATGCTAATTTAACAGCGATTTGATCGGATTCGATTAAATATTCATCAATATAATTCATGTTTATTTTTAGCATTTGGTGCTGCGGTTCATTTAATTCTTGTTGTAATATGTCCTTGGAAGTATGATAAGAAGAAAATCCTACCGTTAGTATAATAAAAATAATAGGCACCATTAAGATTAGCAGCAACCTTACTTGTGTATTAGAAAGATTTTTTCTGAGTATCCTCTGTATTTTAACCGGGAGAAACTTTGACATGAACCCACCCGCTTTCTATGTCCGAGCTTATTTCTCTTCATTATATGAAACTTCTATCTTTAAAATAACTCTACTCCCCCTCAGCTAGAAGAGGAGGAGTAGCACATTTTATTTAGCTGTTTCGTACCATTCCTGAACGCGCTGTGTTACTTCCTCGCCTCCGGATTGATTCCATTTTTCAACAAATTCATCGAATTTGTCGATCGACCATTCGCCTATTACAATTTTGGTTAAATATTCTTGGAATAACTTATGGGACTGAATATCTGGATAGTTATCATAAACCGTACTTGGTAATCCATCACCCGCAATTCTCCTTGCATCTGCTTTACTTACTTCAAAAATATCCCTTACCATTTGCTGCTCATCTTCAGGGAATGAGTTATCAATTCTAACATCCATCGATTCTTCTGTTGTTAAATTAAGCATTCCCAAGGCAATTGGCTTATCATCTGATGAAGGTAATAATTGCTTTTCTCCATCTACTACTTCATGTTGGACTCCCTCGATACCATACTGAACGAAATCCGCATTTTCAGGATCATAGAAGAAATCCAGTAATTTCAATGCATTAGCAGCGTTATCTTCCGATGCAACAGGAATCATCCACTCTGGTTCACCCATGCTTTTTTGTGTAATATACCCTTCAAAACCATCTACTTCAGGAAGAGGCATACCAACTACATAAGCATCTGGTGCTCCTTCTTTCATTGCCAGGTACCGCTCATGTAAATTGGCTGGGAGATGATACCAACTACCGACTAAATTATTATTAATTTTAGCCGTCCATACATCCCCCTTGTTTAGAAACGTCTCATTATCTAATAATTCTTCTTCATAAAGCTCTCTAATAAATGCAATAGCTGCTTTCATATTCTCTGAAGTACCAGCATAATTAATTTCCCCATCATAAATATCCCACTCCGGGTAACCTTCCCACATTGCTACACCAAACATAGCGAATAAATGATCCATCCATCTGCCAAACTCCCTGCCAGTTGTAGGTAGCTCATCCTGCTCACCATTTCCATTTGGATCCTGATCACGGAATGCTATTAACATTTCTTTATACTCGTCTAGTGTTTGTGGCATATCCATACCAACTTCATCTAGCCAGTCCTGTCTCAATAAAGCTGCACGCTCAGGGATTAAATACACTTTAGGAACATAATATATTTTTCCGTCTGGAGATGCAGATCTAACAATATTCCATGCCTCCTCAGGGATTCTTTCCCACACATTTGGCGCGTATTCCGGTAGCAGGTCATCTAATGCTAAGGCGCCTCCTTGTTCGATCAGTGTTTGTTCCACCCCGCCAATCGGCCTCAAAATATCAGGGAAATCTTCTGAAGCGATCATGAGATTAATATACTCAGCTGGTTCTGAACCTGGTGGTGTTGACAGCAACTCATACTCCACACCCGTTTTTTCTTTAATATATTGCACATGTGGATCATCACTGTCAGGGATCGTACCTTTGCCCAAATGGCTTTTAAACACGCTTACAGTTGTAGCTTCCTCACTTTCTTCTGTTTCCAATTCATCATTTTCTTCATCTTGACTAGCTGTATCTTCACTATCGGAACATGCTGTTACCAACACCAAAATCAACAATCCTACAGAAAATAATAAGAAATGATAATAACGTTTTCTCATCCTGTCTTACCTCCCCATTTTTAATTAATTATTCTTTTAACGAACCTAGTACCGCTCCTTTTACAAAGTACTTTTGTAAATATGGATAAACTAATACAATAGGAACCGTAGCAAAAATAATGGTTGCAGCTTTTAAAGTGGTTGTGTTGAAATCAAAGTCACCCATTATTAAATCTACTGCTGCAAGCTCTTCTTCTGATGTAAAAAATGCCCGTAAACGCATTTGTAAAGGCCAAAGAGTCGGATCCCTTAAAAATAGCACTGCTGTCTTAAAGGTGTTCCAATAACCTACGGCATAGAAAAGGCTAATGGTGGCCAGCACGGGTTTTGATAACTGCAAATAAATCTGAAACAATAAACGAAATTCATTACAGCCGTCAATTTTGGCAGCATCATCTAGATCAGAAGGAATCCCTAAAAAGAACGTTCGCACAATTACCATATTAAATGTGCTTATTAATCCTGGAATGATTAAAGCCCAGATCGAATCCATCAGCCCTACCTCTCTTACGGTTAAAAAGAAAGGAATCATCGGTGCATTAAAAATCATCGTAATGACCATCATTAGCATAATCGGCTTCCGCAAAAGAAAGTCTTTCCTTGATAATGGAAACGCTGTCAAAACTGTAAACAGCATACTTAGAAATGTCCCGACTATCGTAATAAATACTGTTACACCAAAAGCTCTCCATAACACTTCATTTTGGAGAATGTGTTCCCATGTAGCCAATGTAAAATCAACAGGTATTAAGAAAACTTGTTTTGAATCGGCAGCAATCGGCGAACTAAACGAAACTGCCAGTAATTGCAACAATGGAGCAATCATGGTCGATGCTAATACGATTAATAAAGTATAATTAAATATTTGAAATAATCTTTCTCCAACAGATTGTTTCATTTACCACAACCCCTGTTCTGATTTTCTTGCAAGCCTATTGAATATCCACAACAGAGCGAAACCTATAACAGACTGAAACAGACCAATTGCCGTTGTTAAGCTATATTGCCCTTGGAGAACCCCTGCTCGATATACATAAGTTTCAATAATATCCCCCACAGAATAGGTCATTGGCGTTAACAAGTTAAAGATTTGGTCAAAACCTAACTCCAAGAAGTTACCGATATTTAATAAAAACAGTACAGAAATAGTAGGTAACAGTAAAGGGAGTGTAATGTAAATAGTTTGTTTAAATCGACTGGCACCATCGATCACCGCTGCTTCATAAAGGCTTGGATTAATCGCAGTTATTGCAGCCAAGTAAATAATGGTCCCCCAACCAACTTCCTTCCAAATTCCAGAAATAATGACAATCGTTCTAAAATATGCTTCTTCTTGCATGAACAGAATTGGCTCGAATCCTAACATCTCTCTAATGGCATTAACTATCCCCTGATTTGCTAATAACTCAAAGACAATTCCACCTACAACAACCCATGATAAGAAGTGTGGCAGATAGAATAAACTTTGCACTGTCTTCTTAACAATTAATAACCTTATTTCATTAAATAATAATGCTAAAATAATCGGTGCCGGAAACTGAAATATCAATTGATACAAAGCAATTAATGCTGTATTTCTCAATACTTCATGAAAATCTTGATAGTGTAGTAAAGTTTTGAAGTTCTCTAGACCAACCCATGGACTTGCAAATATGCCTTTAAAGATTTGAAAATCCTGAAAGGCTATTACACTCCCCATAAGTGGGATATACTTAAAGACAATGTAATAAATAATCCCCGGCAAAATCATCAGATATAACATCCAATGTCTTCGTATATTTTTGATAAGGCCATTTTGAAGTAAGCGATACCAAAATCCAGTTCTCTGCGTCCCTACTTGTTCACTTCTTATATGTCCATCCATGCACTCCCCCCTTTCTTGTCTTCAATAAAATCATATCGCGAATCTCATTAAATAAACAATTAGCCATTTCCACAATAACTATTCAATTCTTATCAGAAGGCAAAATCTATAAATTGTTTAGGTTATGTTGCTTTTGTTTGTTCTAATTAGAAAAGCGCAAAGCGCTCGCTTAGAAACGTAGCGACTGGAGCGAATCAACTGAGATAAAGGAATCACGGTGAGTTTACGAACCGATGATGACTTATCGTAGGGCGATTCGTGAAGTCGCCTAGGTTCTGGGTACTTGGAGCTAGACAGGCCCCCAATTTTATACTTTCTTTCCTAATAAGAAAAACCGGGAAAGCCCACCCGGTCCTTTTCATTGACCAAAATAATATATCGATGGTATAAAGTAGTTATTTTGAGATGGATATTGGGCGTAACAACCGCTACGGCTTGCCCACTTCGC
>NZ_JAGFVL010000001.1 GCF_017599345.1 Gracilibacillus suaedae | reverse complement strand
GTTAGCTGAAGACACGCCCCCTGGAAAGCGAAGTGGGCAAGCCGAAGCGGTTGTTACGACTATTAATCATGTCAAAATAACTACTTTGAACAGGAGCGGGTGGGTTTTCCCGGTTTTTCTTAGGTAGAATAGTGTAAGAAGTTAAAAAAGAAGCTAGTCTATTTTACTATCAACTTTCTCCATAATAAACCAAATGAAGGACAAGAAGATGCGAAATTCGCAAATTTTGTCCTTCACTTAAAATCAATACCTTAGGCCATCTCGCGAAATGCGCGATCAATACATTTAATTGTTTCCTGAATATCTTCTTCCGTATGAGCAATCGTTAAGAACCATGCTTCATATTTAGAAGGAGCGAGATTGATGCCTTGTTTCAACATTAATTTGAAGAATTGTCCAAATTTATCACCATCGGAAGCCTCCGCTTGAGCATAATTGGTTACCTTTTTTGAACCAAAGTACAGAGTTAGTGCCCCTTTTAAGCGGTTGACAGTTATATCAATGCTGTGTTTCTCAGCGGCATCAAGCATCCCTTTTTCTAACATCGCACCTAACCGATCAAGCTTGTCGTAGACACCATCTTCTTCTAGTACTTCTAAACAAGCAATTCCAGCTGACATGGATGCTGGATTCCCAGCCATTGTTCCTGCTTGGTAAGCTGGACCAAGTGGTGCCACCTGTTCCATGATTTCTGCTTTACCACCATATGCACCGATTGGCAGTCCGCCACCAATGATTTTCCCCATCGCTGTCATATCTGGTTCGACGCCGACGAGTTTTTGGGCTGATCCGTAAGTGAAACGAAATGCGGTAATTACTTCATCATAAATAACTAAAGCTCCAACGTCATGCGTGAGGTCATTGACTTGTTGTAAAAAGCCTTCTTCAGGCTCGACAATCCCGAAGTTGCCAACAATTGGTTCAACTAAGACTGCTGCTATCTCATCCCCCCAGTGATTAAGAGCTTCCTTAAATGCTTTAACATCATTAAAAGGTACGGTAATCACTTCCTGTGCAGTTGCTTTTGTGACACCAGCAGAGTCAGGGTTTCCTAATGTAGAAGGACCAGACCCCGCCTGGACTAATACGGTATCAAAATGGCCATGATAACATCCTGCAAACTTGATGATTTTTTCACGACCGGTGTAGGCGCGAGCCACACGAACGGTTGTCATCACTGCTTCTGTCCCAGAATTAACAAAACGAACTTTGTCTAACGATGGAATCGCAGCTTTTAGCTTTTGAGCAAAAATATTTTCTAGTTTCGTCGGTGTACCGTATAGCACACCATTTTCAGCAGCGCGTTTAATGGCTTCTGTAATATGTGGGTGAGCATGGCCAGTAATAATTGGTCCATAAGCTCCTAAATAATCAATATATTTATTGCCATCGACATCCCAAAAGTAGGCACCTTTGCCCTTCTCCATATAGACAGGTGTGCCACCGCCAACTCCTTTATAAGCACGGGATGGAGAATTGACGCCACCGACAATATGTTGTTGTGCTTCTTTATGTAAAGCTACTGATTGAGTAAATTGCATGAAAAAACCTCCATGATTATAATGCAACTATTATCACGGTGCTAAGCGTCAAGTAACATAAGGGTAAGTTTAGGGATAACAGACGCTAATACCCTGATAAGTTTCGCTAATGATCAGTGGGGTCTCCCCCCACAGATCATCGTCTCACTTTATTATAGCACTGTTAACCACAGAGGGAAAAACAGCTTACATCACTTGTTTAATTTTACGAATATACAATCCGCGAATGAAGAAAAAGTAAATGACATATACCAATAAATAACCACTAATCAGTGTGACACTTGGCAGTAATACAGATGATTCCAACATATTTTGTAATGCCTTAAAAGCAAACCCAGCATGAATTACCGCTAGGATAAAAGGTATGAAAAACAAATAGGCAACTTGTTTTGTCGCAATTTTTTTCATTTCACTTATAGTGAGTCCGATCCTGTACAATGCTTGATATTGTCTGATATCCTTATCTAGATCCTGATATATTTTAAAATAGAGAATCGACCCTGCTGCAAGGAAGAAAAGAACACTAATAAACATTCCGAAAAATAATGCATAGGATAATGTGTTCTTTAGCACTAGGTATGCACTCGCGTTATCCGATTCCTCTACAATGTCAGAATCAACCTGTTCTACATGTTCACTAATATATTCTGCATTCGCTACCCAATCATCAATGGTTAAGGCAACATAACGGTAACGCTCATTTGGTTCAGCAACAGATGCAAAATCATCATACAATTGATCACTGACAACAACGGTGTAACTGGTATGGAGGTTAGAATTCACAATAGATAAAGCATTTTCTGCTTGCACTGTTGCCTGATAATTTTCGGCTTGTAATGTTAATTCTCCAGCAATCGGATTGGAGAAGCTCATATCGTAAGAAAAAGCCAACACAATCGCCTCTTCATCTGTTAAATCCCGAGTTCCTTCTTCCTCGTTTAATGCTAACAAAGATTGATAATCTGAATAGGATAGCAGGTTAACCCATGTTTCGCTGTCATTGTTAGTTATCTCTGCTTGGGTAAAGTCAACGGCTAATGATTGATAATCAATATTTTCTTCCTCAAGTGCTGTCGTAAATGGTTTGATTTCCTCATCCATCTTTTCGATATTGTCTATCCCTTTACTGATGAAGGAGGTATCCTGCGGTATATTAACTGTTGCTTCAGTCTCGGCACTTTCGAACATACCGTACATGACTCCTGAAGCGGTAAATGCTACAGCACTTAATATGGTAACGAAAAACAATAGACGAGCATGATCTTTTAATTTATAGCCTAAATCCGAAACCGTTAGCAGGTTTGTCTTATTAAAATAAAGATGTTTATTTTTCTTAAGAAGATGAATAAATAACACCGAGAATTGTGTATATAACAGGTAAGTACCTGGAATAATCAATGCTAGGATAGGCATCATCCGGTATCCGATCGACAACATATCCGATGTCCATGCTAAATAATAAGCAGCGATAACGAGTGCAATTCCAATGGTAGCAAGTATCCAAGAAAATCTAGGTGTTCTTTTCGGCGCTTTTGCACCTTGGAATAAATGAACGATCGAATTAATCCTTAATGTCCATACAACCATTAATGAATTCAATTCAAACATAATAAAATAGCTGACAAATGTTAAGGCAAGTGCTTTCCATGAAATTTGAAAACCTAATGAATCCTCAAGACCAAGTAGGCTGGAAAAGCCCATAATAAATAGATTGGCAAACAGCATACCAACTAGTATCCCTGTAATAATGGACACTAATCCAATAATCGTATTTTCTAAAATTAACAGACGGTTTAGCTGGCTTTTACTAATACCAAGTGTCATTAAAATACCGTATTCCTTCTTGCGAGATTTAATGAAAGCACCTGTAGAATATAGTACAAACAAAAAAGAAAAGCCAAAAATGATAACTTCAGCAGCTGTAATACCACTTTGGACAGTATCTTGAAAATCATAATTAGCGATCTCCGGGTGAAACATAATCACTGCATATATAAAGAATACAGCCACCGAAAACATACAGCTAAAGAAATAACTGAGATATTGGCGGGAGTTACGTTTAACATTATTAAATGCGAACTGTTTGAAGGTCATCGGTATCTCCCCCTAGCATGGACTGTACATTTAAGATCTCTTGGAAAAAAGATTGCCGATTGTCACCTTTATGGAGTTCATTGAATATTTTGCCGTCTTTAATGAACAGAATTCGTTCACAGAAGCTAGCAGCGAAAGGATCGTGTGTCACCATTAATGTTGTTGCCTCTTTTTGGCTGTTTAATTGTGATAGAGCGTCCATCACTTGTCTAGAAGCTTTTGAATCTAAGTTACCTGTAGGTTCGTCTGCGAAAATAATCGCCGGTTCATGAATAATTGCCCGGGCAATAGCGGCACGTTGCATTTGTCCACCTGATACTTCAAAGCTTCGATTACGCAAAATCGTATCAATCCCAAGTTGATTAGCGATTTGCGCTAATTTATTCTCCATATCTTTTACTTTCCAACCATCTAATGTCAATGGAAGCATAATATTTTCAGCAATCGTTAAGGTATCCAATAGATTGAAATCCTGAAAAATAAAGCCCATTTCTCGTCTTCTGAATTTAGCAAGCTTGCCTTTTGAGAGACGGGTGATCTCTTTATCGTTGATCGTAAGTGTTCCAGCGGATAATCGGTCAATCGTTGACAGAATATTGAGCAGTGTTGTTTTACCACTGCCCGATGGTCCCATTACTCCAACAAATTCTCCTTTTTCAACCGAAAGCGAAATATTATCGATTGCTTTATGTTCAATGCCACGTTTACTGCCATATACTTTTGAAATATTCGTTGCCTCTAATAGACTCATGATTTGTTCATCCTTTCAGGGAATCATTACTATATCTCTAATTATAAACAGGTTACCTTCGATCACCTATTGATTATTCTTTCAAAATAAAAAAGAAATCTTACATTTTTGTAAGACTTCTATTTGGAAGGATCAAACCGGATCGTAAATGTTGTTCCCTTTGTTACTTCTGAATTTACTGTTAGTTGATGCTCTAACGAATCACATATTTGTTTAGCAAGAAATAATCCCATTCCAGTTGATTCACGATAATGTCGACCATTTTCTCCTGTGAAAAAAGGGTCAAAAATACGCTTTAAGTCTTGCTTCGGTATACCAATCCCATGATCGGTGATCTCTAATTCGACTGCACCTTCCCATACAGTTGCTTGATAGAAGATATTGCTGTTAGTATTACTGGCATATTTAATCGCGTTACCTGTAATTTGCTCGAGTACAAAGCCAAGCCATTTTTGATCCGAATAGATATGTAATGATGGATCGATCTCTACTTTGGGATAAACACGATTACGGATAAAGCTTGATTTATATTCTTGGATGATGGCATGGACTAAATCTTTTAAGCGAATTTTTTCAACATGAAAATCACGTTCAAATTGCTGTAAGCGAGATTGGTATAAGGCGAGTTGCAATCCTTGTTTGATGCGGTCCAGTTCTTCATCCATATCTTGTTTGAATTGTACCGGCAGATTATGTTCTTCTTTTTCCAATGTTAAGCGCATTACAGATAACGGAGTTTTCATTTGATGGATCCATTGTTGCATAAAAATATTCTCTTGTTTTTTCTCAGTATGTAGTTGTTCTACTTGCTTTTTATAACTGTTATATTGTTTCTCATAATGTTCTCTTAACCGAGTAGTGAGATGATCGGGAGTATTCGGGAGCCAGGCAGACTCTGTCGCATCATCGGTCGTATAGCGATACATTTCACGATATTTAGTATAGCGATAGATATGATATACAATCAGAAAAAAAGTAACAATAATAAACATATAGAACACATCGCCTTCACTAATTCCGGATTCAGTAAAAGAACTAGCAAGCTGTGCGACAATGATCACGATCATAATTTGAGAATAAAAGAAAATAATCGAACCTATTTGATCTTTTACATAATGTTTCATGCTCAACGCTCCCAGACTTGTTCTAATTTATAGCCTGCACCACGAATAGTTTTCAACGCGCCTTCTATTCCTAAATCAGCGAGTTTCTTTCTTAATCTCGTTATATTGACGCTTAGTGTATTATCATCAACAAAGTCTTGATCATCCCATAATCGTTCTAATAAAAATTCCCGCGATACAATTTTTTCTGTTTGTGTCATCAGTGCTTGGGCTAATAAATATTCCTTTTTCGTTAACAAACATTGTTGATTTTGAAACGATAAGATAAAAGTGGATGCATCCAGCTGTAATCCGTTTACATCAATTAAGTTTGCGTTTTTATCAGCACGATATTCACCGTATACACGGCGCATCAAACTTTTGATTTTCGCCAGCACGACTTCGAGTTGAAATGGCTTGGTTATGTAATCATCTGCACCATTTTCAATTGCCATGACTTGATCCATGCCACTGTCACGCGCCGAGATAAAAATAATCGGACAATTACTAATGGCACGGATTTTGCGGCACCAGTAAAAGCCGTCAAACCTTGGTAAATTAATATCTAATAACACAAGGTGTGGCTGGTAGTCTTGGAATTCTTCTTGGATTTGATCAAAATCGTTAACGGAAGCTATTTCATAATCATATTTTTGCAAGAAATCTGCCAATATATCACGAATTTTTGGATCATCTTCGACAATATAAATACGCCTCATTCGTCATCACTCCTACTTCTTCATCGTATACTAAAAATAGGGAAATATAAAGTGAGAGTTTCATCAGGATGTTAGTGTCCGTGATTTACAGGTGAGGGAGGGGAGTTATGGTTGCAATTATTTCGATTCTATTAATTGTCTTCTTATTAATAGGAAGTTTAAATGCATTTATTTTTGGAAAAGCACATCAGCGCAGTTATTTTTCCTATGAAATTTTTTATACACTACTTGCAGTTTATTTCACTGTCCTCACCTCATTTGCTTGTTTATATTTCGTATTATCCTTTCAAGGTGTCTTATTACTGGATGATGGCAAATTGACAAGATTACCGCCATTTGAAACATTAGCACATTCTTTTTATTTTAGCGGTGTCACCTTAATGACTGTCGGATATGGCGATATAACACCTGTTGGCTGGGGCAGGTTGTTGGCACTAATCGAATCATTAATTGGCTACATTTTACCACCGGCTTTTTTTCTGAAAATATGGCAAGGTAAAGGGGACCGTGATGTATATTAGTTGAGACTTCCGCCAATTTCAGATACGCTTAAGATAACAATGATAGATGGAGGGATTTCAATCATGACAGTTGAAGTAGGACAAGCTGTACAAGATTTCGAATTAACGAATAATAAAGGGGAAAAAGTAAAACTCTCCGATTATAAAGGCAAGAATGTCGTGCTTTATTTCTATCCGAAAGATGACACACCAGGCTGTACGACAGAAGCGTGTGATTTCCGTGATAATTATGAAAGCTTTCAGGATTTAGATGCCGTTATTCTTGGTATAAGCCCAGATTCAGAAGAAAGCCATAAGAAATTCATCGATAAGCATGATCTACCGTTTGAATTATTAGTCGATCAAGATAAGGAAGTAGCAGAGCAATTTGGTGTATGGCAATTAAAGAATAAATTCGGCAAAGAATATATGGGAATTGTCCGTTCTACCTTTATTATCGACAAGGAAGGCGTCTTGCAGAAAGAATTCCGTAATGTTCAAGTAAAAGGACACGTCGAAAAAGCATTAAACTACATTCGCGAAGAATTATAAGACCGAAAAAGTGTAAGCATGAATAGTGCTTGCACTTTTTTGGTCTTGTAAGGAAAGTATTAAAATTGGTATCACAACATTTTTATAGTTTTCAATAATCCAAGTATTTAGCTCTAACATATGTTGTAGAGTACTATTTAACGGAGGCCGCCCACTTCCACTCCTGTGGGAATTGTTTGACCTGAAGATCCACTTTTTCGAGTGGGTTTAGCTCGAAAAAGTTAGCTGAAGGACAAACCCCACGGAACGGGAAGTGGGCAGCCGAAGTGGAGGTTACGTGAGTGATATATTTCAAAATGGTCACTAAAATAATCGCAGGTTCACTTAGCATTTAATGATAAGCATTGAGCAGATTTTGCTCAGTTTTACTTAACCAATACTATAAAAGGAGGGAATATCATGCGTATTTATACTAGGTCAGGCGATCAAGGAGAAACATCGCTAATATACGGAAAACGCGTACCAAAAAATGATACAAGAGTAGAGGCATATGGCACATGTGATGAAGTCAATGCCGTAATCGGACAAGCAATCAGTTTTATCAAGCAGGAAGATTTTCAGGCAAAAGCTACATTAATCGAAGAACTTCATTATATTCAAACGCTTCTGTTCCATGTCGGTTCCGAACTGGCAACACCACAAGAAAAAGAAGTGACATGGAAACTAGAGCAACGTCACATTGATGCTTTAGAACAACAGATCGACAAATGGCAGGCGGAACTTCCGGAATTACGCACTTTTATTTTGCCATCTGGACATCTCGCAGCAAGCTCTCTCCACCATGCAAGAACGGTAGCAAGAAGAGCAGAGCGAATGGCTGTCGGACTACAGGATCAATTACAGGAGTCACTGGCGATCAAATATTTAAACCGTTTATCCGATTATTTGTTTGTTGCGGCGAGAACAGTGAACCATCAGTTAAACGTCGAAGAAAAACATTTAAAAGCGGATATCTAATAAAGGACTAGCATAAAATTATTGGTAACTCGTATACTTATATTGACAGACCGAGTGGATAGAGAGTACACTAATTATAAGAATTATAAAGTAATAATTGTGTTAATAGTGGTACTATTGTAAAATAGTACTAATAAGCACACTTGGATATTACAATTTGTAGGAGAAAGTGAGGTGCATGGCGGTGTCTGAACATATGCTGCAGGAAGCGGTAGATAAATTAAAATCTTCAGGCGTTCGAATTACACCACAGCGTCATGCGGTGTTGGAATTTTTGTTGAATGCTGAAACTCACCCTACTGCTGATGATATTTATAAAGCGTTGGAAGGAAAATTCCCAAATATGAGTGTTGCAACTGTCTATAACAATTTACGTGTATTTCGCGAAATCGGTCTTGTTCGTGAATTGACATATGGAGATTCATCAAGTCGTTTTGATTGTAACACATCTAAGCATTATCATATTATATGTGAAACTTGCGGAAAGATTGTCGACTTTCACTATCCAAGTCTTGATGAAGTCGAGTCATTAGCAGAACAAATTACTGGGTTTGATGTAAGCCATCACCGAATGGAAGTATACGGTGTTTGTCAGGAATGTAAAAAAGAGAAAAACCAAATCGTATAAGGAGAAACACACGACGCAAAATTTTTGCTCGTGTGTTTCTTATCCATGATTATCTGTGAAGTAAAAAAACGTCGCTATGTATTTAGCGGCGTTTTTTCTTTGAATTATAGCTTTCATCAAATTCTTTTCCTTCTAGGTCCTTATCCAACGTGAGCGGCTGTTTACAATGCATACAAGCATCGACACGCCCGAGCATTTTGGTCGGTTTCTCACAGCTTGGACATATAATAGGTACGGCTCGGGTGGAGAGCATGCCGATCCAGAAATAAACGACTGAACTGAAGATAATCGCGATAGTCCCTAAAATCATAAAGATGAGCATTAGCCATCCGATATTTTTAAAGAGTAAACCAACATACATAATAATGAATCCGATAAAAACTAAAGACAATGCGAAGGTTCTGATTTTATTTATTTTACTTTTATATGTTATATCCGACATAGAACTTCCCCCAAAACAATAGTGTATATCGATTGTAGTATAGCATATTTGTGATGAAAATGCTTGCGGTCCAAGTGCTGATGTCAAATAATACCTGTTTGCAAGCCCGGCTTATTGGGTAAAAAGTAACAAATCAAAAAAGTTGCGATCATTGAAAGGGATTAGCTAATTTTTATCGAATTATTAATTTATGAAAGGATTAGAGGGGGAGAATCAATTGGAGGATATTTTACGTCCTATTTATCAAGAAAGAGCTAGTAACCGTAACACAATGGGCATACTGATTATGGAGAAAAAGAAAAAAATCAGCCCAGAGACAGATAATTTTGATTCGATTTTGCTAGTAGTTGTAAAAGGATTAGAAGAGAAATGGCTCGTAAAACATTATGAGTTTGGAGAGAAATCAGCAGCATTACATGTTATTGACCGCGATTTATTAGAAGAATGGATTGAGAAGAGTATCTATAGAAGAGCGGTAGAATGGATTATTAACGGAAGAATCATCTATGACCGTAACGAATATTTGGCAAATTTAAATGAAACATTACGGGTATTTCCGTGTGATAACAGAAAATTACGCTTAACAATTGAATTTTCCAAGCTAACAAGAAGCTATATAGAATCGCGAGATCTATTCGAATCTGGCAATTACTTGGATGCATATAGCAGACTGTTGCGTTCCCTACATTATTTAGGGAGAATCACCATTTTGGATAAAGGCTACCATCCAGAAGTAATGGTATGGAATCAAATAAAACGGATTGATCCGGAAGTATATAAGTTATATGAAGAATTAGTTCGAAGTACAGAAGAAATGAACAAAAGAGTAGAACTGATGCTTTTAGCAATGGATTTTGCGATTAAACAACGAGCAGAAGCATGTGCAGCCCATTTGTTAGAGGTGATGGGAACACGTGATACACCTTGGGGATTCGGTGAGTTAAAAACACATCCGGATGTAACTCCCTATATGTATGATTTAGTAAGTGTAGTGGAGTATTTAGTTTCGAAGGATATAATCGAAGTAGTATTAGAAGAAACAAAAAGTACAACAATACGTCATCGTAAATACCAAGTCATGAAGAAGTAGAAGCTGATATGCTTCTGCTTTTTTCTACATTATAATGGACTCCCTTTTTTATTCACACTTTAGAACGGAGGGCATATACTGTTGATGTTGATGCCGAAGAAGGGCTATGATCCTGGAGAAGAATTAAAAAATAAAAAATGCTGAAAAGTTGTTGACACTTTATTGAATAGCGTGTTATATTATTAATCGTCGCTGAAACGGCGCAACAAAAAATATCATCTTTCAATAACAACCAAAAAAGAATTTGAAAAAGTTGTTGACATCAATCAGGTGAGATGATATGATATAAAAGCTGTCGCAAAAACGGCAATCACATTGATCTTTGAAAACTGAACAAAACAACCAGTATGATTATAAACATGAAACAAGCTAGCTTATAGAAGCGAGCGCAAGTCAACTTTTATTGA
>NZ_JAGFVL010000064.1 GCF_017599345.1 Gracilibacillus suaedae | reverse complement strand
AACAAAACCCCCGACACTAACAGTGCCAAGGGTTTCCACTTATTAATACGCTTGAATATATTGTTCTCTTTCCCAAGGGTGAACTTGTGTACGGACTAGATGCCTGATTAATCAATTGCAATTAAGCTAATTCAAATAATTGTTATACTAACATTTCTTCTTATTTGAAAATTCAAGCAAAATTAAATTAATTATATTTTTCTGGGTTTTCTCTGGGTGATCTCTGGGTAAATTCAAAAGCACCTATTTTTGTGTAGGTGCTTTTCGTCTTCCTATTATTTTTCCTTCTTCTCTTGCTTGTATGAGCAGATCTAATTCTTTGTTAATCCGATCAATGTCCTCTTTTGTTATTTCGTCAAGTAGGTCTTGTTGGGATGGATTCTTCAACATTTTACTACCTCCCTTGTACCTATTTCTCAATAATAATTTCGACACTTACTATTTAATTCCTTCCAGAAATTACAATTTGTATAAACTTAATATTGGATACATAACAAGAACAATTGTTCTTGTTATGAGGTGAATAAACTGAGATATATAACAGACGAAGATTTCAAAATTGCTAGTCGGTATTTGTTTTTGGATATGGCCATTGAGGTTATTCAGAAGGATTTAGATACATTGCGTAACAATACTATATTTAAGATCAACGAGCCTTATATTAAGTTATTGGAATCAGTTGAAAGAAAAGCTATTGAGGAAAGACGCGAATTGAAGCAGCAAATGCACATGAA
The DNA here is from genome assembly GCF_017599345.1 of Gracilibacillus suaedae. Lineage (GTDB taxonomy): Bacteria > Bacillota > Bacilli > Bacillales > Amphibacillaceae > Gracilibacillus > Gracilibacillus suaedae. The sequence continues at coordinate 112,969 of NZ_JAGFVL010000064.1, read as the reverse complement.
AAATTTGAAGGTGTTACAGACAGATAAAAATGACATGTTTACGGAGTATACTTTTTACGCTAACCGCAAAGAGGAAAAACGGAATTATTTTAATCCGGCGATAAGGAAGAAGGTTCTTTTGATTTTGGAAGAATACTTTTAAGATCACTAAAAATCAAGCACATATTTAGATTCTAACATGTGCTTGATTATATTTTTATTCAATTTGGTAATAATCTATAAGTTCCTTTTTTATATATCTGACAGTTTCTTGTTCTTTTTTCAATATAAAGTATTCAGGGTTTTCTCCTATTAGATAGAAAAGATCTGAATCTCCGTTTGTTTGGAAAAATTTATACCTCTCAAAGGAATATGTTGCCGCATAAGCTTGAATATAACCAACAGGATATAGCAATATTATTAATAGCATAAACTCTACAAATATTAGAAATAATAAATCATTAAAGCTATTTCCTGAATTAAAAAAGTATGCAAATAATAATCCATGTACAACGCTATACCTCCTTAAGATCTTATGAGATAATTTTATTCCTGCATTGTAATCTGAACTAAGTTTTTTATAAACTGTTTTTCTAGAAAATATATGTTTAAGTCTGTCTTTTAGTTTTCTCTTATATTTTTTATAATGAAAAAAAGGCCCATAAATCGCTACAATTGAGATTGATAGAAATATTATATTCATAATTATGGGGTTTAATGGATAATGAATTTCTATTAAAACGAAAAGAAAATAAGCTATACTTCCCGCAAGACCAAATGAGAGTATATAAATAAATATTACTAACACACTATGTGACTTTTTGACAAGACTATCTACCTCTGATAAGGCATAACTTTTGATTAGTTTTGCTGGAAATGAATTAAAAAAAACCAAGATTGTAATTATTAAAGTACCAATTAAGAAAATATACTTTGTCTGCATACCCAACACCTCCATAAGATATTATCGGCATCATTTAATTAATATTAAAGAATTGGCAATCAAATAAAATACCCACCACTTATTAGAAGGCTACTGAAAAACATATTTCGGAAACTTTCAATCCCACTTTGATAGCGAAAAATATGCATAAAATAGATTTCATTCCCCACTTTCATGTTATTTTCTGTATGAAATTTGGGATTGGACTTTCAGTCACTAAAATATAGTGGGCTTTTTCAGTAGCCTCCTTATTAGTGGTGGGCTTCAGGAAAATGCAGTATTAGTGTTAGAATTACGGTACTGCTTTTTATAGTATGATCTTTTATACTTATTACTTATAACTCTTATATCTTCCATTTTATTCATTATTTTTACATATTTTTCTTTTCGTTTTACATTTTTTGTGCTATTATAATTTTGGAGATATCACTTTTTACAACAAAAGAGGAGACCAATGATGAACAAAAGATTGATACTTCTATTATTAATTTTTCTTTTAGGGGGGTGTAATGAAAGAGATAAAGAAACACAAGATAATTTAAAGGATTCTGAAGAATGCACGAACAATTGGGCTATATGTATGGTAAATCCTGAAATGAATTTTAACCTATTAAACTCAACTCCAGTAAAAGTTGCCATATTAGATAGTGGTATTAATTATGAATTAGATGAACTTAAAGACTATGTTGTAAAAAGATTTAATACTACTGATAATTCATCCACAACTATCCCTGTAAATGAACATGGAACAATGATTGCTAGTATTGTGGCAGCAACGAACAAAGGAAATACTAAGATTGGTCTTAATGAAAGTGTACAACTTTATGATGTTCAAGTATTGAATAATGATGCAAAGGGCCAAGTAGAGAATACAGTAACAGGAATTAATTGGGCAATTGAACAGGATGTTGACATTATTAATATAAGCTATGGCTTCTCCAACGATATTCCATCTTTTAAAAAAGCGATTAAAACAGCTTCTGATAAAGGAATTATCATCGTTGCTGCAACTGGAAATACAATTGGCTTATCCACAGACTTTCCTGCTAAATACCCGGATGTATTATCAATTTCTGCAATTGACAATGAAATGGACATCTTTTCTTATGCAGGTAAAGGAAAAGTTGATTATGTTGCCCCTGGTGTTAATGTTCCTGTTTTAAATATGCAAGGTGAAATAGAATATCAATCCGGGACTTCCTTCGCTGCCGCTTATGCAACTGGGGTAATTTCTTTATTCAAATCACAAACGATTAATGAGGATGTAATACAATACTTACAAGAAAATTCAATAGAATTAGGTTCAAAAAATACATATGGCCAGGGATTAATACAATTTAGGGAGGAATATTAATGAAAAAGCTATTTATTTGTACACTAATTTTAGCATTATTTATTTCGTTTGGTGGTGTGGGATATGCAGCTGAAAATATCAGTTTAGATGAAACGGAATCAAATTTAGTTTCAAATGAAAATGTAGAAGAAGTAGCCTATACTGAGGGTAATTCAAAATATGTAGACTCTACCTTAAAAAATGAGGATGTTTATATTAATAGCTTTTTAGAATATGATGAGGAAACAGATACAATTTCCGTAGATGCCCTTTTGGAAGATGACTATGGAAATAATCTAGAAAAAACTTTCAATATAACAATTTTAGAAATGTATGATGCAGATAACTTTAGAGCATCATTTATTGACCAAGCAACTGGAGAAGAATACATATATGATACCACTGAATTTGATGCTGCTGTTTGGCCTTTAGTCGGAGTTGTAGTGAAATTTATTGCTAAAAAGGGATTAAAGAAAGCAATTAACAAATGGGGTAAATCAATAATAGGTTCAATGATTAGATCTTCTCCAACACTTGCAAAATCTGCCGCAAAAGATTTAGGATATTCTATAACTAAATACCGTTCTCATGGTCAAAAAGTATTTAAACGAAGTAAAGGAAAAGGTCCAAAATATATAACTGTAGATAAAGATGGACACAATGGAGGCGTTTGGAAAGGCGCTACTACGATTAAAAATTTAGGTAGTAAAAAAACTAGATCAGGTACTTATGATGCGAATTTAAAAAGGATAGGAGATTAAGAAAGTTGGTTAAATTAAATAATATTAATATAGATTTCGATTGTAATAAGGAAACCCCTTATTTTCAAGCTACTTCAGAGCAAAGAATTAGATTTGATATGGAAGATTTAAAAATTAATTTAATCCGAAAAATTATTGAAGATGTATTTACAGAAGAGGATAAAATAAGTGTTATATTTGTATCAGAGTATATTTATAACAAAAAGCGTTATTCTTCAAAATCTAAAGTCGGTAAAATAATTAATATAAGAAACTGGCATGAAACCGTAGTTGAAGATGAAACTACTGGTGAAGGTGAAGTATACGCTACTATTATGAATTTAAAGCGTGAAGATATAACGAATTATTGCTCAGCAATTTATAAAGGTCATACTGAAGCTTACATTTCTTTTTTTAGCGATAAATTCCTGTTATATGTGAGTAGCGATGTTATTGATATCATTTCTAATGATGTTGAAAAAATAGCAAACTTAAAACAAAATTACTCTAACCTATTTAATAAGTTCCATGAAAACGGTAATTTTTAATTTATTTAAACGAAAAGAATAGCCGACAATTCGAGCTATTCTTTTCTTATTTTTATCTTATTAAGGACCACCTTTCACGACGGTCCTTTTTCTTTTTAAAATGTTCCATTAACTGACATTGTAATTCTTTCACATTAAAGAACACTTGAAATGGCAAAATACAAATAAGCAAAATTTAAATGATATTTATAGACATGACCTAAATCTAGTATTTTGCCGTGATGATGGCTATATAATGCCGAAGTCTAGTTTATTCAATGCCTTCAGCAGAATTCTAAAACAAGCAGGTATACCTAACTTACCTATCCATTCTCTAAGGCACACCCACGCTGTTTTATTATTAGAAGCTGGCAATGACATGAAATTCATCCAAGAAAGATTAGGACATGGAAGTTATCAAATTACTGCAGACGTATACTCGCATATCTCAAAACGATTGGACAAGGAATCGATGGAAAAATACGAGTATAAATGTCAAGTTAATTATGTACAGTTTTGACTGTTTAAGAATGTGCAATTTTAATCATTTTCTTTACCTAAATGATCTTTGATTCTGTAAGAATCACCTATGATATTTACCACTGTGGCGTGGTGTAAAACTCGATCTAAGATGGCATTAGCGAGTTTTGAATCTTGAAAGACCTCATCCCACTGCTTGAAATTAACATTGGTGGTCAGGATGGTGCTTTTCTTCTCGTACCTCATATCAATGAGCTGGAAGAAGAGTTTGGCATCTTCTTGATCAATAGGAAGGTACCCTATCTCATCAATAATTAACAGTTTATACTTCCTGTAATGTTTTAAGCGAGCTTCCAATCTATTCTCGACCCGTGCTTTTTTTAGGTGTTGAATGAGTTCATGACATTTGATGAAATACGTACTATTACGATTCTTAGCTGCTGCTATTCCGATTGAGGTTGCCAAATGTGTTTTACCAACTCCGCTTGGCCCTAGAAAAACAATGTTTTCTTTATCTTCGATAAATCGCAATGTAGTAAAGTCTAATATCTGTTGTTTGTTAACCGACGGCTGAAACTCAAAGTCAAAATCCTTCACCTCCTTTAAGTGAGGAAAAGCTGCGACTTTGACCATGGAACGCACCATATTTTGTTCACGTCGATCTATTTCATGGTTTGTCCACTTAACGAGCGTTTCGACAAAAGATTGTTGGTTAGATATTGCTGTATCAATAATGTCATCAAGATGTTCATGCATTTGTTTTAGCTTCAAATATTCAAGATTCTTAACGAGTTGCTGATAACTACTATTCATCTTTATAGACCTCCCCAATAGCCTTTAAATTTCTTTTTGACCATTCATCCGTATCAATACCTTCATACATATTCATAGCTAAAACCTTTTTATAATGTGATGGATCATAATTTAATTTCATTTGACTAATGGGATGTCTAGCGATTAAGGCCGTGTTATAATAAACATGTATATGGTTATCATAAATTTGTAAACCGACAGTTTTTCCTTTGTATTCAGGTGGGACTGAATACTGATTACTCTGATAAGTAATCATGCTTGATGGATTAACCTTTACAAGTTTATGAACGATTTTATATGAATCTCTTATAGACTTCCTAGGTAGGGGCTGTAGGAGATTCTTTTCTTGTTTAAAAGCCAATATAGGAATTTTTCCTGTTCCTTGGTGATAGCTATGATTAGCACGTTCACATAATGTTTGTACGAATTCATGTAACTCTTCATAGTTCATTTGACCTTGATAAGCATGAATTTCGTCTAATAATTTCATGACATTTTCGGCTTTCCCTTTCGTTTGAGGTTTACCGGCCTCACATGGTTTAAGTTTAAATCCGAAATCCTTTGAGAAGTGATCAAACCGTTCGTTGACAACTCCTCTTGAATAAGCTGTTCTCGAATGGTCCATAACCGTTTTCATGTTATCCGTTAGAAGTATTTTAGGTACGCCTCCCAATGCTTCAAATGTTTCTGTTAAAAAAGACATGAGGACACTTTGCGATTTAGAAAGCGTTAGGTAAAAAGACTTGAACCGGGAATGGGATAATAATAAGACAGCTACATTTACATAGATAATCTCTCCATCCCTCGTAATATACTTCATATTTTCTTTCCAATCAAATTGTGCTTGTTCTCCAGGTGGAGTTTCGAATCGCAACACAGGCTTAGCTGATGGTGTGCGTTTTCCGTTGGAAAAATAGGATTGAAACTCAGGTTTACTAGATATATAACTTCTAAAACGAGATTGTGAACAATCTAATCCATGATTATCTTTTAAGTACTGCCATAGCACCCGTTTATAATAAAAGACTTGCGGTGAATCTTCTGAAAGAAGAAGGGATATCACACCACCATAATAATCATCTATTTTAGATTTCCGACTTCTTGACTTACTAGGAACATATCCATTTAAATACTTATCGACTGTTCGTCGATCAACTTTTAGTTGCCGTGCTAGTTCACTCTTATTAATTTTCATCCCAAGACTCTCCATCATTAGTTTATATTTGGATAAGTCTGTCAGACTATCCACTTTAAAGTCCGTTGTTAAATTAATCGATAAATGCATTCTCCTCACCCCAAATTCAGTATGCATTTATCGATCAGAGTTGTACATTCTTAAATGATCATTTATGTACATTTATAAACTAGCATTTATATACGAGGCATATTTTGATGAAATCAATAAATGATTTTACTATTGAAAGTGGGGCATTTGTGGGGCAGCCAGTGGGGCACAGGAAAATCAAGCACTTTTATCACACAAAACAAAACCCCCGACACTAACAGTGCCAAGGGTTTCCACTTATTAATACGCTTGAATATATTGTTCTCTTTCCCAAGGGTGAACTTGTGTACGGAACATATCCCATTCGATTTCTTTCGATTCAACGAAGTGTTCGAATAAGTGTTCACCAAGAGCTTCTACAATTGTTTCATCTTTTTTCAATTCATCTAATGCATCTGCTAAAGTTGCAGGTAAATCTTTAACTCCATTAGCTTCACGCTCTTCTTTATCCATTACATAGATATTGCGATCTACAGCTTTTGGAGCTTCTAATTTGTTTTCAATCCCGTCTAATCCTGAAGCTAACAGAACAGATAACGCTAAGTATGGGTTAGCAGAAGGGTCTACACTACGTACCTCAACACGTGTACTTAAACCACGAGAAGCTGGTACACGGATTAATGGACTACGGTTAGATCCAGACCAAGCTACATAACAAGGTGCTTCATAGCCAGGTACAAGACGCTTATAAGAGTTTACAGTAGGATTTGTTACTGCTGTAAATGAAAGAGCGTGTTTAATAATACCTGCGATAAATTGGTATGCAGTCTCACTTAATTCAAGTGGTCCATTTTCATCTAAGAATGTATTTGTTTTTCCCTTGAACAATGACATGTTACAGTGCATACCAGAACCGTTAACACCGAAAAGTGGTTTTGGCATAAATGTAGCATGTAGACCGTGTTTACGTGCAATAGTTTTAACCACTAGTTTAAATGTTTGAATATCATCTGCGTGCTTAACAGCATCAGAGTATTTAAAATCAATTTCATGCTGGCCAGGAGCAACTTCGTGGTGAGATGCTTCGATTTCAAATCCCATTTCTTCTAGTTCAAGTACGATATCGCGACGGCAGTTTTCACCCAAATCTGTTGGTGCAAGGTCAAAATAGCCACCTTTATCGTTAAGTTCTAGAGATGGATCACCTTTTTCATCTAATTTGAATAAGAAGAATTCCGGTTCCGTACCAATGTTAAAAGCAGTGAAACCAAGGTCTTCTGCTCTTTTCAGGTTACGCTTTAAGTTATAACGCGGGCAGCCTTCAAATGGAGTACCGTCTGTATTATAAATATCACAGATAAAACGCGCTACTTTCCCTTTTTCAGAAGTCCAAGGGAATACAACGAAAGTATCTAAGTCTGGATAAAGCTTCATGTCAGATTCTTCAATACGTACAAAACCTTCAATCGAGGAACCATCAAATACCATTTGGTTGTCTAATGCCTTATCCAATTGGCTTAATGGAATCTCAACGTTTTTTATTGTTCCAAGCAAATCTGTGAACTGCAAACGGATAAATTTTACATTTTCCTCTTTGATTTTTTGCTTAATCTCTTCTTTAGTTAATCCCATTGATTAAACTCTCTCCTTTATTATTTTAATGGAAGAATCTTGATAATTCTCCCTGTCTTAACGAAGTTTTGCCTAATCTGCCAGCATCCAATAATTCTTTATGCAATATTTTGCGTAATTCCTTTTCGGATATTTCTGACGATTTTGCGTCTGGAGCGGACTTTTCTGTTTTCGGCATAGTTTTCATTTCAAGTACTTGTTTAATGCCTGCTAAATTTAGACCTTTTTCGATTAATTCTTTAATCTCTAATAGACGATCTACATCATTAAAAGAAAATAGCCGTTGATTTCCTTCTGTCCGAGAAGGATGTATCAATTGATGCTGTTCATAGTATCGGATTTGCCTTGCAGTTAATCCTGTAAGTGATTTAACAATTCCGATAGAAAACAAGGGCATGGAACGTCTATCTAAATCACTCATCTCATTCACCCCTTCCGTCTGTTTTCTATAATTCTATTATACACTTTGTAAATATAGTGTCAAGAGATGTTAGGTAAGTTAACATAAAAATCTGAAATGAAGTTTTTTTGTTAATCCTCATGATGTCAACCCGTTTGCAGCATTCAAAACTGCTAATTTGACATGATTGTACGTTAATCCGCCTTGAACAAAGGCAGTATATGGTTCTCTTATCGGTCCATCTGCTGTTAGCTCTAGACTTGCTCCTTGTATAAAAGTGCCTGCTGCCATGATCACATCATCTTCATAACCTGGCATTGGTGCAGGGTATGGCAACACATGTGAATTAATAGGAGATTGTCTTTGAATTGCCTGACAAAAAGCAATCATTTGTTCAGCGGTATGGAAGGTAACTGATTGGATTAAATCCGTTCGGTGAGCATCAAAAGTAGGCGTTGTATTATATCCAAGTTTTTGCAAATAGGCAGAAGTAAATACCGCTCCTTTTAATGCTTCACTTACAACATGTGGTGCAAGAAATAAGCCTTGAAACATTTCTTGTAACATACCAATACTAGCACCAACTTCTTTCCCAATTCCTGGAGCAGTTAACCGGTTTGCTGCCATTTCCACATATGATTTCTTACCCGCAATATAACCTCCCATTCTGGTTATACCGCCACCAGGGTTCTTAATTAAAGAACCTGCGATCAGATCAGCACCTAAATCAGTTGGTTCTTTCATTTCCACAAATTCCCCATAACAATTGTCTACAAAAATAATGACCTCTTTTTTCAGCAGACGAATTTGCTTGATAACTTTCTTCATTTCCTCTATCGTTATCGAAGGTCTGTCATCGTAACCTTTGGATCGCTGAATAGCAACAACTTTAGTCTGATCGTTAATCATTTGCTTCACACGCTTAAAATCAATACAACCATCAATCAGATCCGTATAGTGGTATTGTACGCCAAAATCAGAAAGTGATCCCGGGATAAATTTATCATGGCCAATGACTTGATTTAACGTGTCATATGGTTCCCCAGTAATATACAATAATTCATCACCAGGACGAAGAACCCCGAACAAAGCTGTACTTATCGCATGTGTGCCAGAGGTTATTTGAGGACGAACAAGTGCGTCCTCTGCTCCAAATACAGAAGCATATACAGCTTCTAACTTATCTCTTCCATAATCATCGTATCCATAACCGGTTGTCGGATTAAAGTCACTGTCACTGACTTGATGTGTTCGAAAAGCGTTTAGCACTTTTTCTTGATTATAATATTCCATTTCTTGTATGTTTTGAAAGATTGGTTCTATTTGTTTCTCGACTTCCCTTATTATTGATTGATTCATTCTTGATGGAACTCCTTTATTTCTTTCATTATAGCATGATTTGGATCGACAAATCCCTCTACATAATAGCCTGATTTGTACTCAGCATATGTCTGTTTTTCCAAAATAGCATATTGACGTATTTTTGCTAGTTTACTTGCATTATGCTCCGGTACAAAACCTGAGAAATAAGTCCACTGTTCTTTAATTAATTTTTCGATCTCCTGTTTCACACCAGAGATATCCTTACCTTCTAGAGCACTAATGGTCAAATATGGATGGGAAGATGGAACAAACTCATCTGCATCAATTAAATCCTTTTTATTATAAATAGTTAAAATTGGAATGGTGTCTGCTTCTAATTCTGATAATAACCGATGAACCGTGTTTTCATGATCATGCCTGTTCGGTGCAGCAACATCGATCACGTGCAGAATAAGATCTGCTTCACGCACCTCTTCTAGTGTAGAGCGAAACGCCGCTATGAGTGCGGTTGGTAAATCCTGAATAAATCCAACCGTATCCGTTAACAACACTTCGAGGTTGCACGGCAACTTCAGTCTTCGGGATAAAGGATCTAATGTTGCAAATAATTTATCTTCATAAAGTGAATCACTTTTCGTTAAACTGTTGAACAAAGTTGACTTTCCTGCATTGGTATATCCGACAACAGCGACTTGAAACAGTTGTTGTTTACGTCGATTACCACGATATTGCTCCCGTTGATTGACCACTTGCTTTAAACGTCTTCTGATATCATCCATTCTATTTTGAATATGACGACGATCTGTTTCAAGCTTCGTTTCACCTGGGCCTCTGGTACCAATCCCACCACCTAGCCTCGATAAATCTGTGCCTTGTCCATGCAGCCTTGGCAGCATATACGTATATTGAGCAAGCTCCACTTGTAGTTTACCTTCTTTGGTACGTGCTCTGGCTGCAAATATGTCAAGTATCAGTTGACTTCGGTCGATAACACGAACATCTAACTGTTCCTGTAGATTCCTGATTTGTCCTCCTGACAATTCCTCATTCGTTATGACAATATCAATATCTTTTTCTTCAACAAACTGGTTGATCTCGACTAATTTACCTTCCCCTACATAAAACTTCCGATGTGGTGCAGGACGTTTTTGGACGATTGTTTCAACTACTTCGCCTTCTGCAGTTTTCACTAGAGCTTCTAATTCATCTAACGAATAATAAAATTGTTCTTCATCTTTTTTTTCATGCATAATAGCAATTAATAAAGTTTTCTCGATATCGATCACCTACTATTTTATTTATTAGTGTAACAACAACATACGTTTTAATGCATAGAAAAGGCGCTACTAAAAGAATAGCGCCATTCATGCTTCATTATTCCTTATCAAGCGTAACATTTTTAGATGGAGCAAAGGTGGATATCGCATGCTTGAAAATCAACTGTTGCTTTCCTTCCGCCTCAAGCAACACTGTAAAATTATCAAATGCTTTAATGACTCCACGTAATTGGAATCCATTAGTTAAGAATACAGTTGCCGGGATACGTTCTTTTCGAAGTTGATTTAAATACTGATCTTGAATATTGACTGATTGAGACATGGTAGTACCTCCTCTAATTTCTCTATATTTTTTATATTCTATGTTTCTTTATAGAATCCTTCTAAATCTGCTAAAATATTTTGAAAAACCTGATTCTTCGTTTCTACTGTAATCGAGTACCAATCTACAGGCATCTTATTTTTAAACCAAGTATACTGTCGTTTAGCAAACCGACGAGAATTTCTTTTCAAAGTGTCTATTGCTTCTTCCAAGCTTTGTTCCCCTCTTATGTAGGGGAGTATTTCTTTATAACCAATACCTCGCATTGCCTGGGAATTCTCAAGACCCGCTTGATAAAGTCGTTTGACTTCATCGATTAAACCTTCTTCCACCATTTGATCAACACGTTGATTAATTCGCTCGTACAAGAGTGATCGATCCATCTCTAAACCTACGATGCGAAAATCGTAACGAGATTCTACCTGTTGTTTTTGCTGATACTCTGTCATTGTCATACCTGTACGATCATAAACCTCAAGTGCTCGAATAAGGCGACGGCGATTGTTAGGGTGTATTTTTTCCGCTTGTAACGGGTCTACCTGTTGCAACCGTTGATAAACGTAATCAATCCCCTCACGTTCCATTTCAATCTCTATTTGCTCATGATATTCGTTAGACCGTTCACTATCAGCGAATTGGTAGTCATATAATACAGATTGTATATATAAACCAGTCCCACCAGCGATAATCGGCCGTTTATTCTTCTCTAGAATCCTATCAATATTCTCTTGCACTTGTTTTTGAAAATCGGCAACGGAAAAGGAATCGACTGGATCTAAAATATCTATCATATAGTGAGGGACTCCTGCTTTTTCTGCTTCGGTTACTTTTGCTGTACCGATATCAAGTCCTCTGTAAATCTGCATGGAATCTCCACTGATTACTTCACCATTAAATTTTTTAGCAACCTCAATAGATAACGCCGTTTTTCCTACTGCAGTTGGACCGACAATGACTATTAATTTCTCTTTCACGTTATCACTTCCAATGATGACTATGCTTTCTTACAGTATACCGTACATTATCTGTTTCTTCATCTAATTACATAATTCGTTTAAACATTTTTTCCATCTCGTACTTAGTAAATTGGATAATAATCGGTCTGCCATGTGGGCAAGTAAAAGGTTCCTCACATTTTCGCAAGTCATCTAGCAGACGTTGCATATCTTCCAAATTCAAATAATGATTAGCCTTAATCGATCGCTTACACGACATAAGAATAGCTGCTTCCTCTCTTAACTTGTGCAAATTGAGCTGTTTATCTTGAATCAATTGATCTACCATGTCTCGGATGATCTCTGCTTCTTCACCTTTTGGAAACCAGTGTGGATGTGACCTTACTATATAGGCATTTTGGCCAAATGCGTCTAAAAATAATCCTACTTTTTGTAACTCTTCCTTATATTGTTCAATAAAGAGTGCTTCTTGCTGAGTAAATTCGAAGGTTAGTGGGACTAATAAATCTTGCACATGCCCATCTACTTCTCCTATTTTATCTCGGTAGTATTCATATTTGATTCGCTCTTGTGCTGCATGTTGGTCAATAATATATAGACCTGCATCATTTTGAGCTAAAATATACGTACCATGATGCTGACCAATTGGGTACATAACAGGCACTCGATTCGCTTCATTGTACACTACCTGTTGCTGTTCGGGTGAAATTCCTTCTACTACTTCTTCCAAGTCATTGCTACTATTATGTTCATTATTTGCTATTGTCATACTACTGCTGATATGTTCTGCCTCACGAACCATCTCGACATCGTCTATTGGGGCATGATCTGACTTTTGTTGAAAGGGTTCCTGAGTCGGTGTATTCGCAGTTGGTTGATGCCTGTCAAAATCAAATTGAGGCTGTTTTGATTTTTCTTTTGATGTACTTTTCTTCTGACCAGCTGGTATGAGCGTCTGTTGATGAAGTGCATCTTTAATCATTTTTTCTACTGCTTGAAATAACTCTTTTTCTTTACTAAAACGAACTTCCAATTTCGTTGGATGAACATTAACATCAATTAAATATGGATCCATCGAAATATTCAGTACGACAACAGGCTGTCTGCCAATTGGAAGAAAGGTATGAAAACCATTTGTAATAGCTTTGGCTAGACCAATACTTTTAATAAATCGACCATTCACTATGGTCGTAATATAGTTTCTTGAAGATCGGTTAACTTCTGGTTTTGCAATATAGCCTGTTATGTCATAATCTAATGTTTTGGTATGCACTGGAATCATTTGTTTTGCAACTGACATCCCATATACGGAAGCTGCAATTTGACGTAAGTCTCCTTTACCTGTCGTCTGAAATATTCGCTTACCGTTATGGCTTAACTCAAAACGGATGTCAGCATGAGAGAAAGCCATGCGGTTAATAATATCCGTGATATGACCTAGTTCTGTATGGACAGTCTTTAAATACTTGAGCCGAGCCGGAGTATTAAAGAAGATGTCCTGAACTGTAATTTCCGTACCTTGCCTGGCATCACTTCTTCCTTCTTCTTTAATATGGCCGCCTTCTAAAAGCATTCTTGTTCCTGCTTCATTACCTGTAGATGTTTTGATTTCTAATCGGCTAACCGCTGCAATACTTGCAAGGGCTTCTCCCCGAAACCCTAGTGTTCTCACATGAAAAAGGTCGTTTTCATTATTTATCTTACTTGTTGCATGTCGTAAAAAAGCTTTCTTACATTGATCATGAGGAATACCATTCCCATCATCTGTTACTTTAATTTCCTGTAAACCTGCTTCTGTGATCTCGATTTTTATCCAGCTACTTTTTGCATCAACACTGTTTTCAACTAACTCTTTTACAACAGAGGCGGGACGTTCTACGACTTCACCCGCCGCAATTTTATTGGCTAAATAATCCGGAAGTTCGTTGATTTGCATTCTATTCTCGCCCCTTTATTCCTTGCGCTTTCTTTTGCAATTGATAGAGCTCATTGATCGCATCCATCGGCGTCATTTCCAATAATTTAATCTTCTGTAAACTCTCTACGATTTCTTGATACCCAGATGGTTTTTTCTTTTTAACAGGTTCTTCCGGCGCGAAAAAGGCTATCTGCTCCATTGTCACGTCAGCCTCTTCCCTATGCACTGAGGATAATGATTTATCGCTTGACTTTCCTTCTAACTGGGACAAAATAACATTAGCCCGTTTGATTAATTCATCTGGTAATCCTGCCAATTGTGCTACATGAATGCCATAGCTTTCATCTGCTGCTCCTTCGTGAATTTGATGAAGAAAAACTACCTTTCCTTCAATTTCTTCTGCTCTAACATGAATATTTTTTAGTGCAGATAAGTTATCTTCTAAACTTGTCAACTCATGATAGTGAGTAGAGAATAGTGTTTTAGCTTTAATATGATCATGAATATATTCAATAATCGCTTGAGCCAGAGCCATCCCGTCATATGTACTCGTACCTCTTCCGATTTCATCAAGTAATATGAGACTATCATTCGTAGCATGTTGAATCGCATGATTAGCTTCTAGCATTTCAACCATAAAAGTACTTTGGCCTGATACAAGGTCATCAGCTGCACCAATCCGCGTAAAAATCTGATCTGTAATCGATAGATCAGCGGATTGAGCTGGAACAAAACAACCAACTTGAGCCATAATAATGGTTAAAGCTAACTGACGCATATACGTACTTTTACCAGACATATTCGGTCCAGTTATTAATAGCAAATGTTTATCATCAGCCAATTCAATAGTGTTAGGAACAAATTGTTCACCTTTCATCACTTGTTCAACGACAGGGTGCCTGCTTTCTTCTAAGTAAATATGATGATCTTTTGTAAAGTTAGGTCTGACATAATTATTTTCCTCACTTACCGTTGCAAAACTTTGCAATACATCGATTTCACTTAAAGTTTCTGCTAATTTCTGTAAATCCGGAATATATCTTTTCACTTTTTCTCTAATCTCAAGAAAAAGTTGATACTCCAAGTCAACGCTCTTTTCTTCTGCTTCTAAAATTAATGTTTCTTTTTCTTTTAGTTCTTCGGTAATAAACCGTTCAGCATTCGTTAAAGTTTGCTTACGCTGATAACGACCTTCTGGAATCAGCGACAAATTTGGGCGGGTTACCTCAATGTAATAGCCGAATACTTTATTAAATCCAATTTTTAACGATTTAATATTCGTTTCAGCTTTTTCTTTTTGTTCCAGTTCTGCTATCCAATCCTTTCCATTCCTTGACGCATCTCGATATTGATCCAACTCCTGATTATAGCCATCTTTGAGAAGCTTGCCTTCTGTTATCGAAATGGGCGGATCTTCAGCTATACTATTTTCAAGAAGTTCGTAAAGTTCGGGCAACGGATCCATCCTATCGGAAAGGGCTTGTACTGCCTTACTATCAAATTGTTTTAACTGCTCTTTGATATACGGCACTTTAGCCAGTGATCTCTTCAATTGAATTAAATCTCTTGCATTGACATTTCCAAATGATACCCTGCCTGATAACCGTTCCATATCATAAATAGATTGCAACGCTTCTCTGATTTCTTCTCGTTCAAAAAACTGTTCGTAGAAACCGTTAACTAAACCCAGCCGTTTTTCAATTAACGATTGTGTCAGCAAGGGGCGCTCTAGCCATTTCTTCAGTTTCCGTGCTCCCATGGCCGTTACAGTGCGATCGATTACCCATAATAAACTGCCATACTTTTCTTTTCGCAATAATGAAGAAGTAATTTCTAAGTTGCGTTGTGAATACATATCTAATGTCATATATTCAGCAAGCTCAATCACTTGGGCCTTCTTCAAATGATCAATCGCCCTTTTTTGGGTATGGTATAAGTATTGGTATAACACCATACAAGTCTCTCTAAGGCGGTCATCCGCAATATCTTTAACAAGTTCAGCTATGGCTTGATCAGGTGTTGTTTCTTTGGCATACGAAACTGTTAGTTGCATTTTTTCTTTTAATTCATCAATATATGTAGCAGCTAGACCTTTCTCGACGACTACCTCTTTAATAGGACGGTTATATAACTCACCTAACACCGCACTCCATCCACGTTTTATTTCCATAACGAAGGTTTCACCTGTAGACATATCGGTATAGGCTAGATTAAATTTCTGGTCTGTTGTTTCTGTCACTACTGCCAAATAATTGTTTTCTTTATCATCCAGCATATTCCCTTCCATCACAGTACCAGGTGTAATAAGTTGAACTACTTCTCTTTTGACTACACCTTTTGCTACTTTTGGATCTTCCACTTGTTCACAAATCGCCACTTTATACCCTTTATCAATTAATGCTTTGATGTAGCTTTCAGCCGAATGAAATGGAACACCACACATTGGAATTCTTTCATCGCCGCCACCATCTCTGCTCGTAAGTGTTATTTCTAGTTCTAATGCTGCTTTTTTTGCATCCTCAAAAAACATTTCATAAAAATCGCCTAAACGAAAAAATAAAAAGCAATCCTGGTAATCTGCTTTTATTTTTAGATACTGCTGTATCATTGGCGTATAACTCATTCTAGTATCCCCCAACTTCTTTCGTTTCTTGTAACATTATAGCACAGAAGCTGAATTCAGATAAACAATTAAGAAAAACCGGCAACTCCTGCCGGTCCATCAATAAATGCAAAAGTAGATGTCAATTACTTTGGTAGTAATGATGAAATATTTGAACAGCTTGACCACCACTCCGTTTGCCCACTCCCCTTTCCTTGTGGTTTGTCCTTCAGCTAATTTTTTCGAGCGAAAGTCACTCGAAAAAGTGGATCTTTATGCCAAACGATTCCCACAGGAGTGGAAGTGGGCGGCCTTCGCTAACATCTCGCTCTACAACGATAGCATGAAGTAACACGACTGCTTTCATATAAAAAAATACAGTGTGAGCATTCCCCACACTGTATACGTTATTCTTCTTCATGATCGTCTAGGAAATCAGGGTCAATGTCATCGAATTCATCATCTGAAATGGCTAGATCCCAATCTTCATCATCATAGACTTTACCTTTAGGGTCTACTTTAACAGAGATTTTTGTTTCACCGATTACTTCTACTAGGAATTCTCTTTCTGCATCCACTTTAATTTTATTTCCTTTCGTATCGATACTGCATTCTAAGCAATTCGGTTGTTGAATGACTTTTGCAATTACTTCACACTCATCACCAATATGTTGTTTATCTCGAATTGATAACGGTACATGATCACAATATTCTACTCGTTCTGTTACTACTTCTGTTTTTGTATTATCATTGTATGCATACCACACATTTACATCATAGGTTCCTTTAATCTCTACTGTATCCTTTTTCACTAATTTTGCATGATAGTTATGATTGATAATCCAACAACCTAAAATACTTGATGGACGATGCGCTGGTGTGATAGTGTTCGTTTCTTGCTTAAATTTTCTACCCTTTCCAATGACCGCTTTTGTTATAATTTCTCGGTATTCTTGGTCTAGATAAGACATCGAATTATAACCTCCCTCTTATTTCAATTTCATCATATGCGAGATATTCGTCTATAGTGCCTTCATTCGTATAAAAAATGTTAGCCATAGCGCCTACTTCATCCTATGCAGTTGCCTAGGAATGTGTACATATGTAAAATGAAGGATTATAAATTCGTTACAAGCTAGCCTGTTTACATGAAGAACAGTATTATTGACAAATCTGTTCACAGATAATATTCAATCTTCTCAATTCTTTACTTCATTATAAACTCATGAATTTTTAAATTATCTCATCTTATTCCATTATCTATTTTTCGTATACAGTCACAATAACTCCATTGATATTGTTTCCGGAAATTTCATACTCGCTATTTTCCGGTATATTAATTGTTAGGTTTTTGGAAAAAGAATAATATGAAACAGTATATTTCACACCCTTAACCTCTATAGAAATCTCCTTCTTCTCTTTCAGATAATCCAAGTACTCTTCTAGCACAAAATTCTTCTTCTCCATAATCGCGCTATGTGGTAATCCCACATACCGAATATGCCAAGGTTCATATTCGATCCCTGTGACGTCCACTTTGTCTTCTGGATAACGTAAAATAAATCCATGTTTCCAAGCATTTTCTTTTATCCATTCTCCTTCTGATGCATGATACATTGATGTTTCTGTTGAACCTACATCAAGTGCTAAACCTAAGTTATGTTCACTATGTCCTGGTGGTAAAGCATAATCATCCCCCATGTCTTGATAAAGAGCTTTTTGTTCTTCAAATTCTCGAAAACCGCTACTTATTAAAAAATGATTAACCCCGTCTTTTTTGGCAGCTGCAACCATCTTAGAAAATTTATGTGCGACATCTTTTGATAAATACATCTCAGACTCTAACAAGACATATCCTTGTGTTAATTGAATCTGTACATTTGAACAACCTTTATATACATGGCATTATTTTACACAATAGTAATGAGAGATAAAGTAATACTTTTTTTATTTTCTATTATTTCCTTTACTTGTTCAAGAGTATAGTTGCTATGAATTTAGTTGATTCTGACATTTTAGCATTCGAGTAAGTGTAAGGAAAATCGGATATCTGCTTTCACCCATACAGAAAAAGCACGACCAACGCTAATGGCTGATCATGCTTTTATGGACTCTTAACAATGACTTTGTCCTTTTTTAGACCCTGTTTCCCCAGCTAATACATCTCCACCTGTGGAGCGAATCACTTCATTTGTAATCTCTCTAGCAATAGTATTGGTTACAAGTTGAAGAAGATCATTAATGACAACTTGTGATTCCTTAAATTCCTGCACAACTGGAATTTCATCAATTTCTTCTTGCAAGCGGTCGATTTCTGCTTCCACACGTTTTAATGCTTCATGCTTACCATAAGCTTGGAAGTTAACGGCTTGCTTTTGTAAGGCTTTGATTTTTTTAATCGAACTTTGAATTTTATTATTTTCATTTAATTTAGCTTCCAATTGCTTGAAACGATCGATTTCTTCAATGTTAGCCATTTTGTTAGCTAATTTATGTGCTTCTTCGATCACTTCTGCTCTCGTATATTTTGCCATTTATTTCACCTCAACTGCTGATTCAACCATTTCTCCATCTAGAGTCCATGTTTTGGTGTTCGTGATCTTCACTTCAACAATTTCTCCAATGACAGATTTTGGTCCTTTAAAGTTTACTAATTTATTGCGCTCCGTGTACCCAGATAAGACATCAGGATCTTTTTTACTTTCGCCTTCTACCAATACTTTTACTGTTTCACCTTGATATTTTTTCATCGCTTCTGCTGATTGCTTGTTCACTAGTGCATTCAATCGTTGCAGACGCTCTTTTTTCACTTCCATCGGAATATTGTCTTCCCAACGTGCAGATGGTGTACCTTCCCTAGGTGAATAAATAAAGGTATAGGCACTTTCAAATCCTACTTCTTCGACAAGCGTCATCGTTTCCTCAAATTGTTCGTCTGTTTCATTAGGGAAACCAACAATAATATCAGTGGTTAATGTAGCGTTTGGCATGGCTTCTCTAATTTTTCGTACCAATTCTAAGTAGCTTTCTCTTGTATAACGACGCGCCATTACCCGGAGAATGTCTGAGCTACCTGATTGTACTGGTAAGTGAATATGATCTAGCAAGTTACCACCTTTTGCAAGTACTTCAATTAAGCGATCATCGAAGTCGCGAGGGTGTGATGTTGTAAAACGCACACGTGGAATATCAATTTTGCTGATCTCTTCCATCAAATCACCGAGACCATACTCAAACTCTAAGTCTTTTCCGTAAGCATTGACATTTTGTCCTAATAAGGTAATTTCTTTATATCCTTGAGCGGCAAGGTGACGTACTTCCTGGATAATATCTTCCGGCATACGACTACGCTCTTTACCACGAGTATATGGCACGATACAGTACGTACAGAACTTATCACAACCATACATAATGTTAACCCACGCCTTAATTTTACCTTTACGTGCTTTTGGAAGGTTCTCGATAATATCGCCTTCTTTAGACCATACTTCGACAACCATTTCTTTGCCAAACATTGCTTCATTAATGAGTTGTGGTAAACGGTGAATATTATGTGTACCGAAAATTAAATCAACAAATGGATGTTTTTTCAAGATACGGTTCACTACTGATTCTTCTTGGGACATACATCCACAAACACCTAAGATTAAATCTGGATTCTCTGTTTTTAATGGTTTCAAGTGACCAATTTCACCAAATACTTTATTCTCTGCATTCTCACGGATTGCACAAGTATTTAATAAAATGATATCTGCATCATTCGTATCTTCCGTTGGAGTGTACCCCATTTGGGTAAGGATACCAGCCATCACTTCGGTATCATGCTCATTCATTTGACATCCATAAGTTCGGATGAGGAATTTTTTCCCTTTACCAATCGCTCTCATCTCTAATGGAATGTCAAAATCATAATGAATATCTACATCTTTTTTCAAACGTTTCTTTGCTTTACGCATGTTTGGTGGTTCATAAGTTGTTTGGAAATATCTCGAAATTAACTCATCGCTTGACATGTTTTTTAAACGATCTAAATTATCGTTCGCATCGGATTTTACGTCCGCCGAACTCTTTTGGTTAATTTGTTGACTTTCTAATCGTTGTTTTTCGTTCATGCTACCTATCTCCTTTCTTACCCCTAATCAATCTTAACAAACTACTTCATCTATTATAGGGGAAAAACCGTGTAAATACAAAGCGAATTAATTAATATTTTAGCAATTAATCAGGAAAATGGTTGATAAAATTCTGATAACTAATTTTTTCTACAATGGACGCAGGAAATTTTTGTTTCATCGCAGCTTGTAAGGAGCCATACTGATTGATAGAAGACAGATTTTCTACAAATTGGTCTGTTCCATCGAAATCAGATCCAAATACGAGGTGGTTTTCTCCACCAACACTTAAAATAAAGGATATATGTCGCAAAAGGTCTTCTATTGTAGCACGATGGCTGGTTGTCACAAAATATTGGACGAAAGTAATACCTATTAATCCGCTGTGATTAATGATTTTACGAATTTGTTTATCCGTTAGATTACGAGCATGTGTACAAACAGATCGACTGTTTGCATGAGAGACTATCAAATGATCACTAAGTTCTACTGCTTCATCAAATCCTTGCTCCGAAATATGTGCGAGATCCACCCATGTCTTATGTTGATTAGCCAATTCAATAACTTTTCTCCCCAGTGAACTAAGCCCACATCCCCTTGGTTCTCCTATTCCATCTACAGCTAAATTTGCAGAATTCCAGGACATACCAATCATTTTCACTCCAAGCTGAAGAAGTATTCTTAGTTTGTACAGATCAGCCCCAATACAATCCAGTCCTTCTAGAGTTAGCATGGCACCTTTTTCATTCGGTTTCAGACTTTCTATTTCTACTTTCGTTTGAACAAAGTGGATATTAGCAAACGGTTTAATAATTTTCTCAAAAAAAAGATCCACCATATGTAAAGCCACAGCAAATTTAGATTCTGTCGGAGTGTGTTCAGGAACGTAAATAGCAAAGCACTGCACTTTTACTGGACTTTGCATCCATTTCTGATAACTCACGTCTAAAATGGAATCATCGTTGAAATCGACACGATGCGACCACATTTTAGACAATGCATCACAATGACAATCGATAATCATGTGCTCCACTCCCTGCTAAAAATAGACATTTAAAAACCTGTTTGTCTACTAACAAACAGGTTACTAATATTCCGTATTACCTTGGCTCGACAATTAACTTTATAGCTGTACGCTCTTCATTATCAATCATAATATCAGTAAAAGCTGGAATACAAATGAGATCCACTCCACTTGGAGCAACAAAACCACGTGCGATCGCAACTGCTTTCACTGCCTGATTAAGTGCACCGGCACCTATCGCTTGGATTTCCGCTGAACCACGTTCACGTAATACATTTGCAAGTGCGCCTGCTACAGAATTCGGGTTTGATTTTGCTGAAACTTTTAATATGTCCATTCCTGGTACCTCCTTCAATTGCTATTGTTATTCCACTTTTACTATATTCATGATATTGTAAGATATTCCTTTTTATTATGAAGGATAGTCGGCGAAATTTCAAATCTTTCGCTACTGACAAGGCTTAAGAGAAGAACGGATGATCATCATTTATTTGCAGGCGATCAATCTTTACTGTCTTTCCCGTAGAATTATCGATATCGATTAATACACCACTTAATTGGGCTCTTCCTGATTTCGGCACTTCAAAACGTACAGGCAATCCAGTAAGGAATTTCTTGATCACAGCTTCTCTCTCCATTCCCAATATCCCGTCATAAGGCCCAGTCATTCCAACATCTGTTATATAGCCTGTGCCATTTGGTAATATGCGATTATCTGCTGTTTGCACATGTGTATGTGTACCAACAACTACACTTGCTTTACCATCTGCATACCATCCAAAAGCTTGCTTTTCACTCGTAGCTTCTGCATGGAAGTCAACAAAAATAATATTAGTACGCTTCTTTGCCTCATTAATCAATTCATCTATTTTACGAAACGGGTCATCAACTGGTTGCATAAACGTTCTGCCAAGCAAATTGATAACAGCAATCTCTTGTCCATTTGACTTAATGTAGACAATTTTATTTCCGGGTGTATCGGGCGGTAAATTACCTGGTCGAACCATGTAGGTGGCATCATCAATAAAATTGAAAATCTCCCGCTTATCCCAGGTATGATTGCCCATTGTAAGTGCTTGCGCCCCCCACTCAAGTAAACTTTTATAAATTTTCTCGGTAATGCCTTTTCCTGCTGCTGCATTTTCTCCGTTAATAATCGTTACATGTGGTTGATATTTTGCTTTTAATTTTGGTAAATACTCTTGCACCATATTTCTTCCTGGTGAACCTACAATGTCACCAATAAATAAAATCTTCATGTACGTCTACCTTTCTATTTTAAGTACCCATAGTTTTGCACACTATTTTCTAAAAGTCAAAGTTTGATACGGAACCTTTCAGGGACATATTCTATAATTAGTATAGGAAAGAATAAACAATATAAAGTAAGACTATGACCAGCAGAGTGGCTTGACCCTACTAATTAATAGCGAAACTTATCAGGGTGTTAGCGTCTGTTATTTCCTAAACCTTATCCTTCTGTTACTTGAAGCTTGAAGTGAGGCGGTTAGCACCTTATAAAACACAAAAATAGAGAGACTATGAAAGCCTCTCTATTTTGCGTATTCTACTGAACGAGTTTCTCGGATTACGGTTACTTTTATGTGGCCTGGATAATCCAACTCATCTTCAATTCGTTTTCGAATATCTCTTGCGATCTTGGTAGATTCTGCATCATCAATTTCGTCTGGTTTGACGATGATGCGAATTTCTCTACCAGCCTGAATTGCAAATGATTTTTCAACACCTGCATATGATTCTGAAATTTCTTCTAATTTTTCTAGACGTTTAATGTAATTTTCTAATGTCTCACTTCTTGCACCTGGACGAGCAGCTGAAAGTGCATCTGCTGCAGCAACGATTACTGAAATAACAGATGTTGCTTCTTCGTCTCCGTGGTGTGAAGCAATTGCATTAATAACGACATCATTTTCCTTGTATTTCGTTGCTAGTTCTTTACCGATTTCTACGTGGCTACCTTCCACCTCATGATCAATTGCTTTCCCAATGTCATGTAATAAACCGGCACGTCTAGCTAGTGTTTGATCTTCCCCGAGCTCAGCAGCTAATAGACCGGATAAATAAGCTACTTCCGTTGAGTGTTTTAAAACATTTTGTCCATAGCTAGTTCGATATTTCAATCGTCCTAATATCTTCACTAAATCAGGATGAAGACCATGAACTCCTATTTCAAAAGTTGTCTGTTCTCCATATTCACGAATATATTCATCGACTTCACGTCTTGATTTATCCACCATTTCTTCAATTCTGGCGGGGTGAATTCGCCCATCCTGCACTAATTTCTCTAATGCAATGCGAGCAATTTCTCGACGAATTGGATCAAAACCAGATAAAATAACTGCTTCTGGTGTATCGTCAATTATTAGATCAATACCTGTTAGTGTTTCTAAAGTTCGAATATTGCGCCCTTCGCGCCCAATAATTCGACCTTTCATCTCATCATTTGGAAGATTGACAACGGAAACAGTGGTTTCTGCTACATGATCAGCCGCACATCGTTGTAGTGCCAAGGATAAGATATCTTTAGCTTTCTTATCTGCTTCTTCTTTCGCACGATTTTCTGCCTCTTTAATTATCATAGCTGATTCATGTGTAACTTCTTTTTCTACACGCTGTAAAATAATTTGTTTTGCTTGATCCGTGGTATATCCTGATATCCGCTCTAATTCTGCTTGTTGCTCGCTTAACATTGCTCCAACTTTGCTTTCCATTTCTTCAATTTGTTGTTGTTTTTCTGTAAGCGAACCTTCTTTCTTTTCTAACAATAACTCACGCTTGTCTAGAGTTTGATCCTTACGATTGAGGTTTTCTTCCTTTTGCATGAGACGACTTTCAAGCTTTTGAATTTCTGCTCGACGCTCTCTAAGCTCTTCATCCGCTTGTTGACGAATTTTATGATTTTCGTCCTTCGCTTCTAGTAATGCTTCTTTTTTCGCAACTTCAGCGTTTTTATAGCCCTCTTCCACAATTTGTTTTGCTAATTCTTCTGCACTCGAAATTTTCTTCTCTGCAATTTTCTTTCTAATCAGATAACCAACAACAATACCGACAAATGTAAGCAAAATGGAGATGATGATCGCTACAGTATCCATACTTTCACCTCCTCTTGCTATAAACTTGTACAATTTTTTTAAGTCGGCATGTACAATAATACATTTTTTGAAATTTAAATGTATAATAATATATGAATTATACATGTTAATTTTAATCTTCTATTACTTGGATGTCAAGGATTGTAAAGTTTTTGCACACATAATAGAAATCAGGCATATCTACCCGATTCTATAATCTTATCCATTCACTACAGGGATGAATGAACAACTCAGGATTCCCTGCCTTGAACCGATTCTATACGCCATTAAAAGAAAAACTCCGCAGCCTATTAATGACTGCAGAGTTTTTCTCTTATTCCTCTAGTAAACTTTCTTGGAGCTCTTCTTCTTCTGCGTTTCCATCCTCTATATCATAGTGGGTTCGAATAGAGCGATAGATTTCCTCTGCTACAGCAGGATTTTCTTTTAAGAATTGTTTAGCATTTTCACGCCCTTGGCCAAGTCTTTCATCGTTATAAGAGTACCAGGCACCACTTTTCAGCACGATATCCAAGTCAGATCCGATATCTAGTATTTCTCCTTCACGAGATATACCCTCACCATACATAATATCCACTTCGGCTTGTTTGAATGGTGGTGCTACTTTATTTTTTACGATTTTAATACGTGTTTTGTTACCAACCATGTCATTTCCAACTTTTAATGTTTCTGCACGTCTTACTTCCAATCGCACAGAAGAATAGAACTTCAATGCTCTACCACCAGGAGTTGTTTCCGGATTACCGAACATTACACCGACTTTTTCACGGATTTGGTTGATAAATATAGCCGTTGTCTTTGATTTATTGATTGCACCTGATAATTTACGTAACGCTTGAGACATTAAACGTGCTTGTAGACCGACATGAGCATCACCCATTTCTCCTTCGATCTCCGCTTTTGGTACTAAGGCAGCTACAGAGTCAATAACAATAATATCAACGGCACCACTACGTACAAGTGCTTCAGCAATTTCCAAAGCTTGTTCACCCGTATCAGGTTGAGATAACAACAGCTCATCAACATTAACACCTAATTTCCTTGCATATACCGGGTCTAGCGCATGCTCCGCATCAATAAAAGCAGCTTGTCCACCTGCTCGTTGTGCTTCAGCAATGGCATGAAGAGATACTGTTGTTTTACCAGATGATTCTGGTCCATATATTTCAACTACACGTCCGCGTGGATAGCCCCCTACACCTAATGCAACATCTACTGCAATGGAGCCACTCGAAACGGTTGCTACTTTTTGTTCTGCCTGTTCACCAAGCTTCATGATCGAACCTTTACCGAACTGTTTTTCAATCTGTTTTAAAGCCATGTCCAAGGCTTGCTTTCTATCACTCACATTAATTCCTCCTTCATATTGCTACTACTATCTTACAACCTTTTGGCTCGTTTCACAAGTAAAAAACGAATAAATGTTCCCGTTATTTTCACAAAAATAAAAACAATAATGGATACATCGTGCAATGAAAAGCATTTTTCTTTTTATAGAAAAAATGCTTTTCTGTTAATTCTAATAAAGATTTTCATTTTTTAAGATAATAGAAAAGTAATTCAAATGCTTTTTTGACTGCCCGATTTCGAATCGCTTGACGATCACCATTAAATTGGAATTTTTCCGTGTAGTGCTGATCACTTTCATCACAAATAGAAATATAAACAGTGCCCACAGACTGATTTTCCAATTCTTCAGGTCCCGCTACTCCAGTAAAACTAATACCAATTTTTGACTGATAGACTTTTTTTACTTGTGACGCCATAGCTTCCGCACACTCTTTACTAACGGTTCCATAAGCTGTAATAAGCTCATCATTCATTTTTAATGCCGAAATTTTGGAGAAAGGTTGATATACAACAGCTGCACCATTAAATATTCGTGATGCTCCCCCTTGGTCCACTACTTTAGAGGCAAACGCTCCTCCCGTCAAGCTTTCAGCACTAGCAATCGTTAACTGTTTTTGCTTCAATAATTCAAATACTCTCTTTTCGATACCAATATTGTCATAACCATAAAGGTATTGTCCGACTTGTTCTTTTATCTTTAATTCTATCTGATCTATCAGTTGCTCTGCCTCTTGATAGTTTTCAGCCTTAGCAGTAAGTCGTAAAGCTACTTCACCATCAGATGCTAAAGGAGCAATCGTAGGATTAGTTTGACTCGATATTAAATCTCTAAGGTTATGTTCTAATTGTGACTCACCAATCCCAATAAAGCGTAACATTCGAGACCTGATCACTGTTTTTAAAGCTAACGTATCAGTTAGAAAGGGTAATACTCCCTCGGTCATAATTGCTTTCATTTCTCGTGGAACACCTGGCATAAACACCCAAAGTGTTTGATTATAGTCCACGATTATCCCTGGTGCGATTCCGACAGAATTATGCAAGACCTTTGAACCTTTAAACACATGCGCTTGCTTCCGATTATTCGGTGTCATCGAACGGTTATTTTGACTAAAAAAAGCTTCCATTTTATCTAATGTACTCTGATCTTCTATGATGTCTAAACCTGATATGTGTTGAAATGCTTCTCTTGTCAGATCATCTTCTGTCGGACCTAAACCTCCTGTTATGAAAACAAGATTAGATCTTTTTCCAGCTTCTCGAAAAACGTCGGCCAAGCGATTGAAATTATCACCTACTGCTGAATGATAATAAACAGAAATCCCCTTATCCGCTAGTTGTTCTGAGATCCAGGCTGCATTTGTATTAACAATTTGTCCTAGCAATAATTCTGTACCAACTGAAATAAGTTCTGCTTTTACTTCTGTCATTATTTAGACTCTCCCATTACATGCCAATTTTTCACAAAGTACTCTACTCCTGAAACAATCGTAATGACTAAAGCGGCATATAACGAAATAGTATCGATTGGTAATCCGAGTGCAGAAAATGGAACATTATGCAGTAGCAAGAAAATGATCGCAGCTATTTGCAAAACGGTTTTTAATTTGCCAAGTTGACCAGCAGCAAGTACAGTTCCTTCTCCTGCTGCAACAAGTCGCAGCCCAGTAACTGCAAATTCACGACTAATAATAATAATCACTACCCAAGCTGGGGCCATTTCCAAAGCAACTAACAAAATAAACGCGGCAGAGACTAATAATTTATCTGCCATTGGATCAAGAAATTTTCCGAGATTTGTCACTAACTGGTACTTTCGTGCATAATATCCATCTAGCCAATCTGTTGCTGAGGCTATCGCAAAGATAATGACAGCAACTAAGTGGGCAACAGGAATGGACTGATCAGCAACATTCCATATCCCCCAATCAAATGGATAGGATAATAATAAAATAAAAAAAGGTATCAGCATTATGCGCGATAAAGTTATTCGATTAGGTATATTCATTACGTAACACTCCTTCATATTTTAAGAAAACCAAACAAAACCCGCCAGATTTAGCTCATCTCTAATCTGGAACAGGTAACAACTGCGAGCTAGTATTGAGCGGACATTTATTGCGCTATTTGACAA
This sequence comes from Gracilibacillus suaedae, assembly GCF_017599345.1. GTDB lineage: Bacteria > Bacillota > Bacilli > Bacillales > Amphibacillaceae > Gracilibacillus > Gracilibacillus suaedae. Next base: position 84,766 of record NZ_JAGFVL010000064.1, on the reverse strand, counting down.
GATCACAACCGTTTTTCGATGTTGGCGGACATTGAATCCCTTATTCGAGTCTTTTCACCCAAAATTAACGTTATTTTCGATGAATAGCGGAATAGATGTCCGCAAACAGCCTAAAAACCCCACTTTTGTCACAAATAACGGAACAAATGTCCGAGCTCTCCCCGCGTTACTTAGTATTTTATAATTTATGTACATTGTTTTATCTTCTGAAAACATAACCCTCTTTATCAATCAAAAGAGGGTTATGAAATAGGGTTTATTGTTTTTCAATCGTAATCCACAATTTTTGTGGTTGAGAAGCTGGAATTTTATCTGATAACTCCAATCTTACATCATTTACTTCAATGCTTATATATTGTGGTTCACCGAAAGTAAAGTACAGTTCTTCAGTATCAGAAACATCAATTTCTAATGGACCTTTTTCATTTGTTAACGTATCGTAATAAAATCTTTCTCCTGATTCATCTTCTATTTCAAGCCAATTTCTATTTTCAGTAGTAATCACTAAATTGACATTCTCTTCAGTTGTTGTCAAGTTATAGTAAGACTCGTTATTTTCATAGTTAACCAAGGATATCTCTGTTTCCTGCTCTGGCTCTTCTGGCTCATCTTCTTCTACTTGTTCTTCGTCTGCGGATTCACCGTCTTCCATTTCCTCTTCTTCACTTGGGGCCGTATCTTGAGATGGTGGTAATTGTACAGATTCTCCTGCCGCATTATCATCATTATCTGCCGGCGTTGGATCTCCTTCCTCTCCGGCAAAATAACCTTGTCTAAATAACCAAACTAATACAACAATACCAATGATCAACAACACCACAATTACACTTGGTAAAAGTGAAAAAATCTTTGGTGTGCTAGTTGTTGGTTTATTTTTTTTACTGCTGTTCACACGAGAGAGTGCTACACTTTCCTCTTTCTCAAAAGGTAAGTCGCTTTTGTACTCTTCCATTAATTCATCCGGGTTTAAGCCAAGTACGGTTGCATATTCCTTAATAAAAGCCCGTACATAAAAAGACCCAGGCATAACATTAAATCGTTCCTGTTCGATCGCATCCAAATATCTTACTTGTATTTTGGTAAGATTTTGAACGTCATCTAGTGACATATTTTTACTTTCACGTTCTTCTTTTAGTCTTTCTCCGATTCCCATCTTAACACCATCCATCAATCATTAATCTATATTAATCGAACTGTATATGATAACGTACTCTATAATAGTTGACGTTTATTTACTCCAATATGTTTCATTTTAAACAACATATCTTAATCATATCTTAAAATAAAACGATTGAAAAGTGAAAATATACATGAAATCTTACAAATTAAAGAAATTTTAAAAAAAGAGACCATGAAGTTAAAAACCCTATAAAACATATAATATGCTTTATAGGGTATCATCCTACGTTATTTCGTACCTTCGTTTTGAACAAGCTTTACCATAATATTTGCGATGGCATGCTGTTCTCTTTCATCTGCTGCATTCCATAAGTCACGTAACATTTTTTCTTGATCGTTTTTAGCTTGCACTTCTGTCGATAAATAGTTACCAATATCATAGGCAAGCTCTGAAATTGCTTGATTACTTATACCATTATTTTGCGCATCATGCAATCGATCTCCTAAAAAATCCTTCCATGACTCAAAGTTGTCAATTACAGACATGTTCATTCCTCCTTTATCAGCATACATTAGTATCTTTCGATAATTTGATTAAAATATGCATGCTAACAACAAGAAGATAAAGTGGGGCTTTGATCAGTTGGGGTTTTGACCCCTACTGATCATTTGCTAAACTTATCAGGGGGTTAGCGCCTTGATAAACAATAATCATCCCCAGGCACCATTAACGCGAATGAGTTCACCTTGGATATATTTAGATTGATTACTGCAAAGAAATTGAACAGCATCAGCAACATCCTCTGGTTTACCTGCTCTTTGTAATGGAATATCTTGAATCAACTCCTGTTTTTCTTCAGCGCTCAAAGCTTGATTCATTTTGGTATCAATAAAACCAGGACTAACCCCATTTACATAAACATTACTTGGGCCTAACTCTTTTGCTAAAGCTCTGATAAAAGCATTTTGAGCGCCCTTTACAGTGGAATAGGCTACTTCACAGCTTGCACCAATTTCCCCCCATATCGAGGAAATCAAGATGATTCGGCCGAATTTTTCCCTTACCATATTAGGAATTAATGCCTGTGTTATTTTCCAAGGAGATTTCACATGTAATTGGAGCATTTCATCCATATCATGTTCATCCATCTCTTGAAATAAGCCAAAATAAGCCTTTCCACTCGTATAAATAAGATGATCAAGATCTTGCGGTACTTGTTTAATAAATTGAGTTAAGCCGTCATTAGTGGCTAAATCTGCTTGAACCACATCGATTATTTGGTCTGCCGGTATTTGCTCTAGTAGTTGGTCTAATGCTATTTTGTTCCGATTATAATGCAAAAGGAGCGTATGCCCTTGATTTGCTAATTGGTTGGCAATCGCCATCCCAATTTCCCCACTTGCACCAGTAATGATCGTTCTCTTCTCCATTGTTACCCTCTATTCATCTGCTTTGACAAAACAAGTAGAAAGTTGTTCTTCCTTAATCCAATTTTGAGTGAAATCCTGCATATCTGCATGCGTCAGGTTTTCCAACCACTCGATACTGTCAAAGAAGTCAATCCCTAATAACTGATAATGCGTGTATTGATTGGCGATAAATTCCAATGAATTCATTGCACGTAATAGTTGGCCAATTTTCTTGCGTTTTATCCGCTCAAAACTTTGATAATCCATGGAAGTGGATTGAATATTTAACAACTCTTGTTTTATCCCTTGTGCTAATTTTTCTGGATCCTTCGTATTTCCACCTATAATACTAAACCCGAAATTTCGTTCTAAATGCGACTCACTACTAAATGATTGATCAATTAGCCCTTCTTCATACAAGCGTTCATATGCTACACCACTTTTCGAGAATAGGTGATCTAACACAATATCCATTAACCATTCTTTTTCCATAAATGCTTTTGGATTATCCGGAATAACACTTTCTTTAATTCCTACCAAGGCTTTCGGAACAGAAACAGGCATGGTGATCGTTAATTCTTTCTCCGCGACTTCCTTTGGCTCATCTGGAAATTTCCTTGTAATAGGTTCAGGCGCTTCAAAGTCTTTCTGGTCCTGGTTTTCCTTTATAAATGCCATTGTTTCTTCTGGATCGACATTTCCAGCAATACACAACACCATATTATTAGGATGATAAAAGGTGTGATAGCATGTATATAAATCATCTTTTGTAATATTATGAATCGATTCCACTGTCCCAGCAATATCGATTTGCACCGGATGGTGGTGATAAAGACTTTTAATCGTCCCGAAAAAGGCTCGCCAATCTGGTTGGTCATCATACATCCGTATTTCTTGTGCGATAATCCCTTTCTCTTTTTCAACAGATTGCTCTGAAAAATAAGGATCCTGGACAAAATCTACAAGTGTTTGTAAACTCTCTTTAACCTTTGACGTTGCCGAGAATAAATAAGCTGTTTTGGTAAAAGAAGTAAATGCATTTGCGGAAGCACCCAGTTTTGAAAAATCCTGAAATACGTCACGATCTTCTTTTTCAAATAATTTATGCTCTAAGAAGTGTGCAATCCCATCAGGAACTGTCTGTACATCCTGTTCATTTAATGGAACAAAGCTTTGATCAATCGAACCGTAATTAGTTGTAAAGATAGCAAACGTTTTTGCCATTTCTTGCTTCGGTAAAATAAAAACGCGTAATCCATTCGAAAGTGTATCTGTATATATATTTTCTTCAATTTGCTGATAATGTTTATGCTTCACTTTGCTCCGCCTCCTTACTCGTCAACAAATATATCGTATCAAGCTTGATTTTATTGGCAACATTGATTACTTGTTCTTTCGTAACAGTTTCTACCTTTTGTAATAATTGATCTGGTGTAATAGATGATTTTGCCAATACACTTTGATAATGTAATTCAATCATCCCCTGTGGGTTATCTAATGTTTCCCTTAATTGATTAACAGTCATTTCTTTCGTTTCGCTTAGTTGATTATCACTAAACTCGCCATTACGCATTTGTTCCATTTGTTCCAAAATGATCGTTTTAGCTTTTTCATATTGTTCTGGCGCAATCCCACTAAAGACAAACATTAATCCTTTATGACTTTCAATTCTGGATGCAGCATAATAAGCTAAGCTATGCTTTTCCCTCACATTCATAAATAATTTGGAGCTTGGAAACCCACCAAACAAACCGTTAAAAACATGTAATGCTGGATAATCTCCATCATTAAAGGTAATATTTGTACGATAACCAAAATGTAATTTAGCTTGCTTGATATCATCTTCTTCTATCAGTGTTTGTTCACTATCTTTAGTTACTTTCATCGCTTTTTCAATTGGTTGTTGCTGTCGCTCTTCTACAAGTGCTGTGATTTTTCCTTCAACATCTAATCCTTCAATATCACCAACGACAAAAATATCGAGGTGATCTTGACTCAATATTTGCTGATAATAAGAATAAAGGTCTTCAGCTGTAATCTTATCCAAATCTTCTTCATAACCATGCACACGTAAACGATATGCTTCTTCTTTACACATTTCCTCAATCATCCGTGTATTTGCTAAGCTCATTTTATCTTCTTTTAATGATTCTATCTTGCTACGTAATGTTTCTTTTTCACGAGCAACAATTTTGGGATCAAATGCCTGATCCACTAATTTTGGTTGATAAATAATTTCTTGAAGAAAAGCAATTCCTTTATCTAATAAATCTTGAGAACCAGCGATATATTGTTCATTTGGCAGTTCTAATCGAATCGTGAAGATATGATTCTCCCCTTTTTTACTGCTGTCTACTGCTAATACGGTACCATATAATTCATCAAGATGTTGACGTAGTTGTATCGCGGTAGGATAATTCTTTGTGCCTTGTTGTAAAATATAAGGAAGTAACGCTCTTTTCGTAATATTTTCTCTTGTTAAATTTGACGTAAACTTTAATGACAAATGAATCGTTTTAAACTTCTTTGTATGTATAAGGTGTAAATCATACCCTTCTCTTGGGATGATTTGCTCTAAAGTTTCAGTCATAACTCTACTCCTTTTCATTTTATTTTTGTTGTCTTCTATATTCTATCAAAAAAATCCAATTATTATGCTAAATGGGGAAGTTGTCTCCAAAGTATTTTAAACCAGATGACTGGATTTCGAACTATACGAAAAGCTTAAAAACCCGTCTTGTTAAGTCTAAACGGATTTTTAAGCTTTTTTATGGCTCATCTTACTTTTCTAAGGAATTCTCTACTTTATCACAGTGCTAAACGTCTGTAAGCCTTCCCTATTTAGCTTCTTGGTGTTACTTTAAGCTTGAAGTGTAATCTAATGATCAGTGGAGGGTATCCCTCGCTGATCATAGTCTCACTTTATAATCTTTTTCTTAAAACGTAAAAACTAAATACATCCGCTCTAAAAAAGTTAGCTGAATATAAGACAGGTTCGTTTTCTTTTGTATAATGCATTTGTCGTAATAGTAACAGTGCCTGATCTGGTTCACAATTTAAAATGGGCGATATTCTTTCATGATAACCGATTGGTTCAATGTAAGCTACAGCATAATCTATTTCTTTTTTGGCATATGTTCTTAAAGCTTGAAATATAGATTCCTGACTATGAATTAATTCTAATGGCATAATTCGTTGATCTATTCTATCTATACAATAAACAACCGGATCACCATCTGCCGTACGTACTCGTTCTAACTGTGCAAATTTTTCAATTTCCAATGGATCAAATCGACGCTTATCTTCATCAGTAGGTTCTGTAATTTCAGCAGATATATATTGTACACCAGGCTTTTTGCCTGATTTTTGTATCATTTCGGTAACACTGCCTAGTTGCTCAATACCAGAAGATAGAATCGGTTTTGTATGTACAAAAACACCCACACCAGGTCTTTGAATCAAGATATTTTCTTCCTCTAGAATGGCAATGGCGTCTTGAATTTCTTTACGAGTTACACCTAAACTTTTTGCCAATTCATACTCAGTAGGTAACTTCTCTTTTTCCTTATAATGCCCGTCCTCTATTAAATTTTTAATATAATGTACCGCAGAAATGGTAGATCCATTATTTAAATTAGATAACATAGCTTCCCCCAACCAATCTATATCCATTGTTTTTATTACAAATAAATATAACACTTTTAGATCGAATAATAAAGACTATTTTGTCTCTTTAGAATTTTTAATACTAGGATGATGAATTTGTTGTCATGTCATCTGACGTCTGACTTTGTAAAACTGTTCGAGGTTTCGAACCTTCATATGGACCTACAATTCCTCTATCCTCCATAGCGTCTATCAATCGAGCTGCCCGAGTGTAACCAATTCGAAAACGTCTTTGTAGCATGGAAACACTGGCGCTTTGCATTTCCAGCACTAAATGCACCGCATCATCATAAAGATCATCATCTACTTCTTGGACCACTTCTGTTTCTTCTTCCGGAATCATTTCTTCCTGATATTGTGCCTTTTGTTGCTCAACACAATGGTCCACAACACGCTCGACCTCTTCATCAGACAAGAAGGCACCTTGGATACGGACTGGTTTGGATAAACCAACTGGGATAAAAAGCATATCCCCACGTCCTAACAATTTCTCAGCTCCTCCAGAATCCAGAATAGTTCTGGAGTCAGTTTGTGATGAAACACTAAATGCTATACGTGACGGAATATTCGCTTTGATAACCCCAGTAATGACATCAACAGACGGACGCTGTGTTGCAATAATCAAATGAATTCCTGCTGCTCGCGCCATTTGAGCAAGCCTTGTAATTGCATCTTCCACTTCATTAGATGCAACCATCATTAAATCGGCCAGCTCATCAACAATAACAACAATATAAGGTAATTGTGGTTGCTGATCCTCCTCTGCCGCATTATGTCTCTTGATATATTCGTTATAACCTTCTATATTTCTTGTACCAGTTTCTGAGAACAGATCATAACGTCTTTCCATTTCAGCTACTACCTTTTTTAACGCTCTTGAAGCCTTTTTAGGATCCGTTACTACTGGAGTCAGTAAATGTGGGATGCCATTGTAGACATTCAATTCAACCTTTTTAGGGTCAATCATCATCATTTTTACTTCATGTGGTTTAGCTCTCATTAGTACACTTGTAATGATTCCGTTAATACAAACACTTTTACCACTTCCTGTTGCACCTGCAACCAATAGGTGTGGCATTTTATTTAATTCTGCAATTACAGAATCACCAGCTATATCTTTACCTAAAGCAAATGCTAACTTATTCTGAATTTGATTCTTTTTAGATTCCAACACTTCACGTAGTGTTACCATAGCTGTCTCTTCATTCGGTACCTCTATTCCTACTGCAGATTTCCCTGGAATAGGTGCTTCAATACGAATATCCTTAGCAGCTAAAGCAAGTGCCAAATCATCATGTAGATTAACAATTTTGCTAACTTTCACACCTGCTTCTGGATACACTTCATATTTTGTAACCGATGGACCAACATGCACTTTAGTAACCCGTGCTTTTACACCAAAGCTTTGGAAGGTTTTTTCTAATTTACGAACAACTCGTTGTATATACGTTTTTTCTTGTTGTTTACCAAAATTTTTAGGAAGCTCTAGTATGTTCATTGTTGGTAATTGATAATCTTCATTCTCAAATACAGTTGTCGGTAGTTGCTCTGGATCAGATGTATTCCAGTCTTCTTTAACCTCTTCGTCTACTTCTAATTCTTCTGCATCTATCGTCTCTACCTCTTCATTATTTGCCTGCTCTGTCACTTCTAAATCTTCATTAGCGTATGCAATGGCTGGTAGTTCACTTTCATTAGTATCCTGATCACTTTCAAGTAACATATCATTATTTTCTTCCAGTTCTTTGTCTTGCCTTTTCTCTTTCCATTCTACAAATCGTTGTTTACTTTGCTGCAGCTTTTCTTGTAATTTATGAGAAGCCTTTGAAAATAAATCCCCGATTGATAGATTACTAAAGACAATAACCCCTATTAACATGAGAAAAGCAGCAACAATCATTGCGCCCGAAAAAGAAAAAAGGAAATAGCTACTCGCAAACATGATTGCAGCAATCATTCCTCCACCTAGATAAAAGGTGTCTCGATCGCCTTGAATGTAATCCGTATAAAATGTAAAGCTTTGACCAATAATCGAAGGATAGTCAACTGTTCGACTAAACGCTTCTTGAAACGTAAGAATATGAGTAAGTAACAAAAGTCCTGCCAAAACTAGATACGCACCAGTCCATTTGCGGGTTGATAGTTTTGGCCATTTTCGTTTCACCATTAGAAAAATACCAACAACTAACAAAAAAAGTGATACTAGGAAATACCAATTTCCGAAGAAAAATCTAAAGATATTTTCCAATAATGATGAAACAGCTCCATCACTTATCAAAGTAGCTCCACTACCAAAAATAGCTAAAAATACGAGTAATAAACCTAGTAATTCTTTCTTTATGTTATTTTTTAAGGGTTGTTTTTTTCTTCTCTTTTTTCTTTTTGCCATATAAACACTCCTCAAGTCCCTTGTAATATGTATGAAATACCCTTGCTGTTTGTTAGCAAGGGTGTCCTAATTAGCTCTATTTCTAATTTCTATTATAGCATAGAATCAAAAAGAGAACGAATATTCTATTGAAGATTTTCATGACTCGAAATAATCGTCCCAGGCGATAAATGTCCCACTAAGTAATCGTTTGGGTCTGTAGATAATAATTGAACAATCCGCATATCCCCGTTCTCTAACCTTTGTATACAGCATGATTTATTATGGTAGCTGATAATTTCATATTGCTGGTAATCTTGTTCTGAGTAATGGACATCCTCATAACTAAGCGGTGTATATAATATCATTGGATCAACTCCTGAGAATCTTTTTTCGCCTCAATTAACTCATTAAGTTTTGACATTGCTCCACTAATACCGCCAACTTCGTTGATTAAACCGTACTTTACAGCATCTTCTCCAACTACATTTGTTCCAATATCCCTTGTTAAGTTTCCTTTCTCGAACATTAATTCTTTTAATTTGTCTTCCTTGATATTGGAATGAGTTGTTACAAATTGAAGGACTCGTTCCTGCATTTTATCGATATATTCAAATGTTTGTGGTACACCAATAACAAGACCTGTAAGACGAATGGGATGAATCGTCATCGTTGCTGATGGAGCAATAAAAGAATAATCTGTTGATACAGCTATAGGAACACCAATGGAGTGACCTCCACCTAACACAACAGAAACAGTTGGTTTTGATAATGATGAAATCATTTCTGATAAAGCAAGACCAGCTTCAACATCACCACCGACTGTATTTAACACCACAACTAGCCCTTCTATTTTCGGGTTTTGTTCTATAGCAACTATCTGTGGGATAAGATGTTCATATTTGGTTGTTTTATTTTGTGGTGGTAATTGAACATGTCCTTCCACTTGACCGATGATGGATAACACATGAATATTGGAGTCTGGTGCATTCGGTATGGTGGATTGTCCTAACTGTTGAATTTTCTCAACAAGTGATGATGATTGCGATTCTTTTTCTTTTGTTTCTTGTTTTTGTTGTTTCATACCTAATTACCCCTTTACATCGTAGTAGTAATTAGTATAAACCACCTAGCTTATTTCATTCTGTACCCTTAACAGTTCTAAAAAAGATTTTTCCATTTGAAACCTATTGATTGCAACCTTGAAAAATAATTATTGAGCGGACATTTAGTGCGTTATTGGGCGGAATAATCACCAACTTTCGGTGTTGGCGGACATCTAATCCCTTATTTTCTTCATTTTGACTTCAATTAGCACTATTTTCAGTGAATAGCGGAATAGATGTCCACAGGCAACCGAAAAAGGGAACTTTTGTCACAAATAACGGAACAAAAGTCCGCACTAAGTCCGGTCGGTGTAAGCTATGGTTACGTTGCTATACAGTTCATTTTTTGCAGTTGAAAAGAACCTGTTTCAAGGTGATGGAAACAGGTTCTAGCCGTCATTGAAATGATTCAATTACTCTAAATAAGTTTTGTTCCTCAAATGGTGATAATGGTACTAATGGTAAACGTACAGAACCCACATCGATTTGTTGATATTTCAAGGCAGATTTGACTGGTGAAGGAGATGGTGCCATAAATAATGCACGCATGATCGGAAGTAACTTACGATGAAGTCGACTTGCTTCATTCACTTTACCTTGTTCGAATAATTCAATCATTTCTTTCATTTCTTTGCCAATAATATGGGAAGAAACAGAAACAATCCCTGATCCGCCAATAGATTGGATTGGTAAGGTTAATGAGTCATCACCACTATATACAGAAAAGCCGTCATCTGCTTGTTCTAAAATAGAAGCAATTCCGTCCAGATCACCAGTAGAATCTTTTACCGCTACAATGTTCTCGATTTGTGACAGGGCAACAACAGTTTCTACATTCAAGCGCACGACTGCTCTTGAAGGAATATTGTACAACATTATTGGTAATTTGGTCTCTTTAGCGATCGCAGCATAATGCTGATATAACCCTTCTTGATTTGGTTTATTATAGTACGGGGTTACAACTAAAGCACCGTCAACTCCTATTTGTTCTGCTTCTTTGGTTAGTTCGATTGACGCTTGTGTATTATTACTTCCGGTTCCAGCAATAATAGGTACTCGACCAGCTACCACTTTCACGACGTGTTTAAATAAAGTAATCTTTTCTTCATGACTTAACGTCGGCGATTCACCTGTTGTACCTGCTACAACAAGCCCATCTGATCCTGTAGCAATCAAATGTTCGATCAATTGTGTCGTTATATTTAAATCCATACGATTATTTTCATCAAAAGGTGTCACCATTGCAGTTAACAGTCTTCCGAAATCCATAATGTCACCATCTCCTTTCCAATCTCCTTCACCTGATTTGCAAATACTAAACATTAACTATTATAATTTTGCTTCATTTATTGCTTTTTATTTTACAATACGCTCTTATATAGAAAAATGGCGAACATAATTATGCCATGAATATACGATTTCATCAATAGAAAATTACAATTTTTTATTTTTCTAATCGAAAAGCTTCATGTAATGCATTAAGCGCTGTTTCTAAATGAACATTTTGAATTAAGACCCATATAGTTCGATGACTATCTGCTGATTGCAAAATGGGAATATTTTTACTAGTTAAAGTCTGTACAATCTTTGATGTAACACCAGGCACACCTGACATACCTGCGCCAACCAATGAAATCTTTGCACAATCTTTCGTAATAATCGGTTCAAGCTCTAATGACTCTAAGACTTGCTTCGCTAATTCTTCGTCTCGCTCAAATATCGTATATATTACACCATTTGGTGATATATTGATAAAATCAACCGAAATACCCGCTTCAGCCATTGCTTTAAATACTTTCACGTGTATTTGTTGCGGTTCTTTCACCTCTTGAATTTTAACCTGGGTAATATGATTAACGTATGCAATCCCTGTTGCCAAGCGATCATGTATACTTTCCGAATAATCAGTTTCAGGAATATTGGTAATAAGTGTTCCTTTATCTTTCAGTTTTGTAGCACGTACTCTAATTGGAACATTTGCTTGCATCGCAATTTCTACCGCACGCGGATGGATAACCTTAGCTCCTTGATACGCTAAATTACATATTTCTGTGTAGGAAATAGTATCTAATTTTTGTGCATTGGTAACAACCCGAGGATCTGCTGTCATAATGCCATTGACATCCGTAAATATATCTACATATTCCGCTTGTAAAGCTGCTGCTAATGCAGTGGCAGAGGTATCACTCCCACCCCTGCCAATGGTTGTTATTTCGTTATTGTCCGTTTTCCCTTGAAATCCAGCTACAACTACTACTTGATGGTTACTTAAAATATCGTATAAATGCTTGGTATCTACCGTTTTAATTTGGGCATTGGAAAAGTTGCTAGTAGTAATAATACCAGCTTCTCCACCAGTCATTGCAATAGCATGAATTTGATGTTCCAATAAATCATGCGAAAAAATCGTCGCAGAAATTGTTTCGCCACAAGATAATAATAAATCTTTCTCCTTATTACTTAACTTAGAATGATTTCCATCAATTAATGATAATAAAGCATCTGTTGAATAAGGTTCAGGGTAACGACCCATTGCTGAAACAACTACAACTACCTTATAGCCTTCAGCCAGTGCCTCTTTTATATGCCGAATCGCATATTCTCTGGATTCTTTATTTTTAACAGACGTACCACCAAACTTTTGTACCAATACCCGCATGTTCCCACCTCATTTATTTATTGAGCCAGTTATTTTTAATTAGAGATTCAGCAATTTGCACGGAATTCCAAGCAGCTCCCTTTAACAAGTTATCAGAGACTACCCATAAGTGAAATCCTTTCCCATTATCTAAATCTTTACGGATACGGCCAACAAACACATCACTTTTACCTGCTGCTTCTAATGGTGTTGGATATACTTGATTGGCTGGGTCATCTTCTAGGACAATTCCATCCGCATTACTAATCGCTGCTTTGAACTGATCAACAGTTACGTCACCTTTATCAACTTCTACATATACACTTTCTGCATGAGATGTAAAGAATGGTAATCGTACACAAGTTGCTGCAACTTGAACAGATTCATCATGCATGATTTTCTTTGTTTCATTGATCATTTTCATCTCTTCAAATGTATATCCATTATCCTGAAAAACATCAATTTGAGGTAATGCATTAAATGCAATTGGGTAGTGATGTTTTTCTCCAGATACAGGTAATAATTCTGGTTTTAATTCTTCACCGTCCAAAAATGCTTTAGACTGAGAATGTAATTCCTCGACAGCCTCATTTCCAGCTCCTGATACCGCTTGATATGTCGAAACAATCACTCTTGACATACCAAACTGATCTTGAACCGGTTTAAGAGCAGCTACCATTTGAATGGTAGAACAATTTGGGTTTGCGATGATTCCGTTATGCTTCTGGATATCCTCTTCATTCACTTCTGGTACCACTAGTGGTACGTCTGGATCCATTCGGAATGCGCTAGTATTGTCAACAACGACTGCACCACGTTTTACTGCTTCTGGTGCTAACTTTTTAGAGACTGATCCACCAGCTGAAAATAGAGCAATATCAATACCTTCGAAACTTTCTGGTGTAGCTTCCTGCACCGTATATGTCTTACCCTGAAACTCCATTTCTTTTCCTGCTGAACGTTTAGAAGATAATAACAGTAATTCGTTGATTGGAAAGTTCTTTTTATCCAATGTTTCTAGCATTTTTGCTCCTACTGCACCAGTAGCGCCTACTACTGCCACATTATATTGTTGTCCTGTTGCCATGTTTATTGTCCCCTTCCATTTGATTCAATGTTTAATTTGATTATCTTTTTTATCATAACATATTATCGAGTATTCTTTAATTATTTCATCATAATTACTTGGTTCTTTCTATAACTACCGGCTGTATTTGTTTATATTCAAGAGCTTTCTCTACCGTTTCCGGAATGAGTGCCATATCTGATACCATTGAATTTGGTTTTTTAATCGGATCGTCCTGACCAAATGGTACGAAATAAATCAGCTTTGTAGACATTAACCGCATTAAGTTAACACCATTTAAGCCTAATGCGTCATTGGTTGATACCCCAATAATCACTGGATTTCCGTTTCTAATCGTTGCTTTCGTTGCCATCAGAACAGGACTGTCGGTTATAGCATTAGCGAGACGACTCATGGAATTACCAGTCAAAGGAGCTAACACCATAGCATCTAATGGTTCAACCGGTCCTAGTGGTTCAGCATCTACAATAGTTGCGATCGGTTCTCTACCTGTAATTTCTTGAACACGATCCATATGATCACGAGCTTTACCAAATTTACTGTCAGTCTCTTTAAATGTATATGAAACAACTGGCACTAATTCGGCGCCTAACTCGACTAATTTTTCCATTTGTGGAAAAACAGCTGCGTAAGTACAATGTGATCCAGTTAATCCAAATCCAATTTTTTTTCCTTTTAAATCCACTAAAATACCTCCTATACTTGTAATCTTCTTTTTACAAAATCACAGGGTTCAGCAATTGGGCTTACGTTATATGCCCAGTATATGCCCAGGTTATCTGTGTGTTACTTTTAGGAGGTAAATAGTATTTTAGTTATGCGGTCAGCTAGAATTTCACCTGCCGTTGTCGGGGCTACCATCCCCGGCAAACCTAAAGCATGGATCGCTTCTATACCTCTTGTTTTCGCATATTCAAAATCAATTCCCCCAGGCTTGGAGGCTAAGTCGATTATAATCGCCTGACTATTCATTTTTTCGATAAGTGATTTATCTACTACTTTTGCGGGAATCGTATTAATTAAAATTTGACATTTATCTATATATTGCTCGATCTGGTCTAACGAATACGCTTTCCATCCTTTTTCATAAACACGTGCCAAATCAGTTTCATGCTTGGAAATAACAGCTATATCAGCTCCAAGGCCTGCAAAACTGTTAGCAGTTGTTTCACCAACCCGACCATATCCAAATACGAATACATTAGAATGGTGGATAGTGAAATCGGTATGTTTAATAGCAAGCATAATAGCTCCCTCAGCAGTAGGAATGGAATTATAAATGGCAACATCATCTCTTTCCATTAATTTAATCAAATGTAAATGGTTGTTACTAATATGCTGATTCAGTTTTTGGTTAGATATTCCCGTGAATACTACACAATGTTTTGGTAACGACTGGAACCATTCATCTGTTAATTGTATTTTCTCATTAGAAAACATTGTTTCTACAAAGCCTTCCTCATCTATACCTGTAATCGGTAATATGACTCCATCTAATTGAGATGTATCCAAATTCTCGATTGTTGACTGCATAACACCTGTATAGCTCTGCTCTACTTGTTCAAAACCTAATATGCGAATACTTAAGTGATCAATCGTTTTAAGTGCATGTATTAAAGGCAAATAGCGTGCATCGCCTCCAATAATAGCAATATGTTTAGTCTTCTGCATCTTGTCACCTCACCAAATCTCTATCTAAACAATAATCCTTATCTAAAATTATCATATGAAAACATGGAACAGAAGTGAAGAGGCAAATATCCTAGGGATTAAGAAAAGCTTAGCTCACTCGAAAAAATTGTAGTGACTGCTTTCTTTTCAACAGGTAAATTAGTGATAGCTTGCATAAGAAAAACTATAAATGCTAAGTAGATCTATAATTTATTAATTATCCATTATGAAAGATATCGGCCGTATGAGCATCACTCCGGCTCCCCTCTTCCCTTCCGTAGGTTTAGAATACACTGAGATAGCTTGCTTAAACAGACGTTGACTTATGGGTGAAAGCGAAACGGTTAGCCGCAACGGTTTGCTTGCATAAGCTATCTTACAAAATGACTTCTCCATCTAAATGGCTACCTTCATTTTTTATGATATGTATTGAATTGAATAAAAAAACGAAGCTTCGATTAGCTTCGTTCTTCAAACCTCATCTGTTTCCACAATAATCATATCGTCCCCGATTTTTTTTATTTGTTTCCAGTCAATTCGTGAATAGGATTCTGACTTTCTCAAGCCAAACATACTGTATTGTGGAATAGTAAATGAAATGATTTGACCTGTTTTCTCATCAATTTCAAGATCTGTTTGTCCTAAAACACCCAGCCTGGAACCTGTTGTTAAGTCAATTAACTCTTTACTGCTTAAATCGTTAAAACGCATCATTAACACCTCCCATCTACTATTCAGGTGAAATAATGGCAGTTGCAGCTTGATCAGTCTGTAATGTATCAAGAATATCTTGAACATCATTTAATCTGACAGCATCAATTTTTTTCATAATTTCATCAAGGGACGGATGAGTTTGTAATAATAATTCATTTCTGGCATTCCGGCTCATTTTGCTGTTCGTACTTTCCAAACTTAACATATACAGTCCTTTTAATTGTTCTTTACTGATTTGCCACTCTTTATTAGATAAACCCTTCTTTCTCAAATGATCGACAATATAATGAATTTTATCTTGAACGAAATGCAACTGATTTTTCGATGTTCCCGCATAAATGGTTAACAAACCGCTATCAACAAATGCACTATGATAAGAAAAAATCGAATATGCCATCCCTTCTTTTTCTCTTATTTCTTGGAACAGTCTAGAACTCATACTGCCACCTAACACATTATTAACAATCAACATGGCGTATTCGAGGTTATCTTCTATCCCTACACCTTCATATCCTAGACAGAGGTGTGCTTGCTCTGTTTCTTTCGTTTGTGAAATTTGCTTAGGATAAAATACAGGTTTGCTTGCACTATTCTTATCGGCTAATATTTGATTCCTTTCTACTGACAATGTATCTTGCACTGTTTTAATAAAATTGGAATTAGCATTACCGGCGATCGACACCACGATATTCTCAGGAACATACTGATTTTGCATATATTGAATCATATCTTGTTGTGTTAAACGATTAACGGTAGATTTTGCACCTAATATTGGTTTGGCCAATGGATGTTGTTGGTAAGCTGACTGTGCTAATAAATCATGGATAATGTCATCTGGTGTATCCTCTGTCATATTAATCTCTTCTAACACTACATTCTTTTCTCTTTCAATCTCTGTCTGATCAAAGGTAGAGTGAAGTAGCATGTCTGCTAAAATTTCAATTGCCAATTCTTTATGCGTATCGAGAACTTTGGCATAAAAGCAGGTATATTCCTTTGAAGTGAACGCATTAATTTCGCCACCAATGCCATCAAAAGCTTCCGCAATTTCCTGTGATGTTCGATTTTCTGTTCCTTTAAATAACATATGCTCGATAAAATGAGATATGCCGTTTAGTTCTGTCGATTCATCTCTTGAACCGGTTTTGACCCAAATACCGATGGTCACTGATCTGACAGAAGTGATTTCTTCCAATACAATTCGCATACCATTACTGCATTCCTTACGATGTAACAAATCAAAATCCTCCTAAATTCCAATGCTTTTATAACTAACCAAAAGCGTAATAGATAAAAACTACGAAGTAATGATATTTTCCGAAGTAAGGCTCTCCTCCATTCTTTCCATAGGGAGTGCTGGAATACCGCTCCGGCAGAATACTCCGCTTTCCTTGGGCGGTTTTTAGCTAACTTGGTGAAGAAAGGCACTTCACCAAGTGGATCTTCAGCTCTCGTGAGTCCCACAGGAGTCTCCGTATTCTGCCTACGCTAATTTTAGTGTTCTGATTATGGTAAGAAAGGAACTTAAGGAACTTTATTCTTTGGATTTCCTGTCTTTTTATCAGAACGCTACACCAAGCTGCGGAAAAAATGCAAGACTCCTGTGGGAAAGGAACAGTCTGAAGACCCCGCGTGATGCACCTGCGTCTCCTAGTAAAGCTTCGAAGTAGGCTTCCTCGGTGCAAGGGAACAAAGATGTTTAATCAAGAAGTTCCCTGGCTGAAGTATTCCCCACGGAAAGCGAGTATTTTTTCCGCAACGGTGACTTAGCACTCAACTAGAATCAGCATGGAGGAGAGTAAATCCTTGCACGTTACTGCGCAGTTTATGGATTATGTAATCCTTTACCTGAAGGTTTAAAAAAAGAAACTGGTTGGCCAGCTTCTTCTTTGATTAATTGTTTTCTTTTTGTTCTATTAGTACTGCTTTTCTTGAAAGGTTGATCCGTCCTTGACGGTCGATTTCTTTTACTTTGACCATAATCTGATCGCCAATTGACACTACATCCTCCACTTTGCCGATTCTTTCCTCGGCTAATTCTGAAATGTGAACCAATCCTTCTTTTCCTTTAAATAACTCGACAAAAGCACCAAACTTTTCAATACGTTTCACTGTACCCAGGTACATTTGTCCAACCTCTACTTCACGAACTATATCTTCAATTAATTTTTGAGCTTTTTTATTCATCTCTGTATCAGTTGAAGAAATAAAGACATGTCCATCTTGTTCAATATCAATTTTAACGCCAGTCTCTTCAATAATTTGATTGATTTGTTTACCGCTTGGCCCAATCACATCACGGATTTTATCTGGATTAATATCCATTGTTAAAATTTTCGGAGCATAATCAGACAATTCATGTTTAGGCTCTTGAATGGTTTCTAACATATGAGAAAGGATGTGCATACGTCCTTTTTTCGCTTGTGTTAGAGCCTCTTCAAGGATTTCACGTGATAAACCTTCAATCTTAATATCCATTTGCAGCGCTGTAACACCTTGTGCTGTACCCGCTACTTTGAAGTCCATATCTCCTAAGAAGTCTTCCATACCTTGGATATCACTTAAGATCGTATAGTCTTCACCAGATTTAACAAGACCCATGGCAATACCAGCAACTGGTGCTTTAATCGGCACACCTGCATCCATCATTGCTAATGTACTGGCGCAAATACTTGCTTGAGAAGTTGAGCCATTAGATTCTAATACTTCTGAAACAAGACGGATAGTATAAGGAAATTCTTTTTCATCTGGTATTACTTTTTCTAATGCACGTTCACCTAATGCACCATGACCAATTTCACGTCGTCCCGGGCCACGAATTGGACCTGTTTCCCCAACACTGAAAGATGGGAAATTATAGTGGTGCATAAAACGTTTTGACTCTTCTGCATCTAACCCATCCAGAATTTGCACATCACCCAGCGCACCTAACGTACAGATACTTAATGCTTGTGTTTGGCCACGAGTAAAGAGGCCGGAACCATGGGTACGAGGTAAAACTCCAATTCTGGAAGACAATGGTCTGATTTCATCAATTTTTCTTCCATCTGGACGTACTTTTTCTTTCGTAATTAAACGACGAACCTCTTCTTTCACAATCTTGTCTAATACGGTAGCAACTTGTTTTAATGTATCTGCTTCTACCTCAGCTTCTTCATACTCTTCTTTTATTTCTGCTTTCACTTGTTCAATTGCTTCCTCGCGCGCATGCTTTTCTTGTACTTGAATTGCCTCTACAAGACGAGCTTTGGCTTTATTTTCTACTTCTTCTACAATAGAATCATTAACTTCGAATAATTGAATTTCCATCTTCTCTACTTGTAATGCTTCAATGATTTCTTCCTGAAAAACAATTAATCGTTTGATTTCTTCATGACCAAACATGATCGCTTCTAACATAATTTCTTCTGGTACTTCATTTGCTCCTGCTTCAACCATGTTAATCGCATCTTTCGTCCCAGCTACTGTTAAATCAATGTCACTTTTTTCACGTTCTTCCAAAGTTGGATTAACAACGAAATTTCCATCGACTCTTCCTACTACAACACCTGCAATAGGTCCTCCAAAAGGAATATCAGATACACTTAGAGCAATCGATGAACCGATCATTGCCGCAATTTCAGATGGCAAGTTCTGATCCACGCTCATTACGGTACTAATAACCTGTACCTCATTACGGAAACCGTCTGGGAACAACGGTCGAATCGGACGGTCAATCAATCTTGACGTTAATACTGCTTTTTCACTAGGTCTACCTTCTCTTTTGATGAATCCTCCAGGGATTTTCCCAACCGCGTATAAACGTTCCTCATAATTGACGGTTAACGGGAAGAAAGGCAAATCCTTTGGTTCTTTTGAAGCTGTTGCAGTTGCTAATACAGCTGTGTCACCATAATGCACCATACATGCTCCATTTGCTTGTTTTGCCAGTTCACCAATTTCCACTCGGAACGGTTGACCAGCAATTTCAGTTGAAAATACTTTCTTTTCTTCTACCATTATAGTACTCCTCTCAAAACAACTATGCTTGTACATGACTACTTTTTATTTTAGCATGTTGTTTCCACATATGTAACTAGTTCAATTGATTAAACATTATTCAGAATAATATTAGTATTTTCTATTTTGCCTAGAAATAATCAATATGTTATTCATTTCTTTTATCAACATCAAGAAAAATATACTGATTCCGAATTAGGTTGTGTGTTATCACTAGTTTTTTACATATAGAAAAAGCGGGATCACTCCCGCTTTTTTGTTGGTTTATCGACGTAAACCTAATTTTTGAATTAGTGTACGGTAACGAGAAACGTCTTTGTTACGTAAATAGTTTAACAAGTTACGACGTTTACCTACCATTTTTAATAGACCACGACGTGAATGGTGATCTTTCTTATGAGTACGTAAGTGGTTATTCAAATTATTGATTTCCTCAGTAAGGACAGCAATTTGAACTTCTGGTGAACCAGTGTCGTTCTCATGTGTTTTGTATTCATTGATGATTTCGTTTTTACGCTCTTGTGTAATAGCCATCCTATTCACCTCCTAATATTTCAGCTTGAACCCCTATCCCCTAGCAATCGCCGGAGAAATCGAATTGCCAAGTGGATGGTTTCCGTATTAAAGGTTACAACTTTTCGACTTAAAATGCAAGTGGTTTTATTCATTTATTGCAAAAAATTCACGACTTTGTTTTTCGTCATCTTTAAGCTTTTCTACCAATTCATCGATTCCGGAGAATTTTTCTTCATCTCGAATAAATTTCTTCCAATAGACGACTATTTTCTCGCCATAAATATTCTCATCAAAATCGAAAATGTGTACTTCAAGTTTTGTATTTTCACGATCATCTGTAAATGTCGGGTTATATCCGAGGTTTGCCATACCATAATATTGTTTATCTCCAACTTCTACTTCTACAGCATATACACCTATTCTAGGTAAAAAATAATAATCCTCTATTTTGATGTTAGCAGTTGGATAACCAATTGTTCGACCACGTTTATCACCATGAATAACTTCTCCAATTAAAGAATAGGGCCTGCCAAGTAATATCTCAGCTTTTTTCATATTCCCTTGTTTCAACTCACGACGAATTCTTGTTGAACTAATTTTATCTTCCTGATAATCTAATCTGTTGACCGTTGTTATTTCCAGTTCATTACCAGTAAAATCATGAATATTTTCCATATTTCCTGAACCTTTATGTCCAAACGTAAAATCAAATCCCGCAACTAAGTGAGATATATGTAGATTTACAATAAAATGGTCAATAAATTGTTTTGGTGTTAATTTAGCTAATGATTGATCAAATCGTATAATATATAAACGGTCCACCCCTGATGCTTCCATCTTTTTAATTTTATCATCAATGGGGGTAATATACCGTACTTGTTCTTTTTGTTTTTGTAATACCACAGAAGGATGCGGATCAAACGTAATTACTGCAGATTCTTTTTTTGATTGACTGGCAATATTCATTGCTTGGTGTATTACCGCTTGGTGTCCTTTATGAACCCCATCAAAAAATCCAATAGCAGCTACCGTATCCGGCAAATTTTCTCTTTTAAAGCCATGGGGATATACAAGTGATTGCACTTCCACCTGTCTCACCTACTTTCTTTCATTCAATCTGAAAACACGTGCTGGTTTTATTTCTTTTTTATTATCATGTACTTGATAAATAGCTACCATTCTATCGTGACAGGTTACTCGGAAAAAAGTTGTCTTAGGCATCGGGCTTGGTAATGGCAATTTTTGTCCATGTAAAACTTTTCCCATTGTTTTTTCGTCTATTACCCAATTATCTAGATGAGCAAGACTTTTGTTTATCGATACAAGTGGTACTGGTTGATTATGGTCCAAGCATTCTTGAACTTGGTCAAGAGTGAGAGTGTCTTCTTCTGATAAATTTCCTGTAGCTATTCTCACTAAATGTGACATATGGGAAGGGAATCCTAAAGCTTTTCCGATATCAACACATAATGTACGGATATATGTACCTTTTGAACAGCTAACTTCAAATTCTAGTGATTGCTTCTTCTTTACTTTATCATACGTGGTAGACAAAAAACGAATATTGTGTATCTTTACTTGACGAAATGGCCTTTCAACCGGTTCATTGGCTCTTGCATATTCATAAAGCTTTTTGCCATTCACTTTGACTGCAGAATATAAAGGGACTTGTTGGGTAATGATCCCACAGAATGCTTGTAATACTTGAGAAATGGATTCTTTGGATATTTCGTTAGCAACATTCTCATCATGCAAAATTTCACCCGTTTGGTCTTCCGTATCGGTTGAAAATCCTAATGTTGCCGTTGCTCGGTACGTTTTTGTCGTATCTGTTAAATAAGGAACAATTTTGGTTGCTTCCCCTATACAAATAGGCAAGACCCCTTCTACTTCCGGGTCTAGTGTACCAGTATGCCCTACCTTTTTGGTGCCAAGTAACTTTCTCACCTTAAATACACAATCGTGTGATGTCATTCCTTTACTTTTCCATAATGGTAAAATCCCGTCCATACGTCACCTCCACTCAATATATTGTAGACAAAAACGAGCATAAATCACCTTTTTTTCTCACATTATGCAAACGAAAATACTGTTTGTTCGAAACTAAATGCACAGTCACCTATGAAGTAATTTTGACATATATCGTGATCATAACCGCCACTCCGGCTGCCCACTTCCCTTTCCGTGGGGTTTGCCCTTCAGCTAACTTTTTCTAGCAAAAACCGCTCGAAAAAGTGGATCTTCAGGCCAAACAGGTCCCACAGGAGTGGAAGTGGGCGGCCTTCGTTAAGATATGCTCCACAACACTAATCCGAAATCAACCAGTCGATTTCTACACCAAATGTAGCAAAGGGTGCGACTATGCTAAAGGGGCATTTACAGCCGATTAGCACTGTAACAAAACAGAAAAATTTAGTATCATGATTTCCTTTCTTTCTATAATCAGAGAACCAAAATAGCGTAGGCAGAATACGGAGACTCCTGTGGGACTCACGAGAGCTGAAGCTCCACTTTGCAAAGTGGGTTTCTTTGCAAAGTTAGCTAAAAACCGCCCACGGAAAGCGCAGTATTCTGCCGGAGCATATGGTAGCACTCATCAAAATTCAGTACGGAAGAGAGCAAATCCTTGTCCTCGTTACTGTGCAGTTTATGGATACTGTTTGATTTCGTTGTTTCAGTCAGAAAACCCTTGTTGAAAGACAAGGGTTTTCCATTCTTACTGTTCTTTTTCAGACTCGTTTAATTCTCTCAAAATATGTTCAATTCGGTTACCTCGTTCGATTGTATCGTCAAAGTCAAACATTAATTCAGGTGTCTTTCTTAACCTGATTCGTTTACCAATCTCTGAACGGATAAAACCTTTTGCTTTGGCAAGACCAATTAAAGTATCTTGCCTTTTATTTTCATCACCTAAAACCGAGATAAATACTTTTGCCTGTTGCAGGTCTCCGGTAACTTCTACATCTGTAATGGTAACAAATCCTACTCTGGGATCTTTGATTTTACGGGATATGATATCACCAAGCTCTTTTTTCATTTGTTCGGCGACTCGATTAGAGCGTAATTCTCCCATCTGTATCACCTCTTTCCTATCTTACTTCATCTTATTTCAGTATTTGTAATAGTCCGTTCAATTTCCGTAAAGGAATCGAGTATACCTAATGCTTGTTGGATAATTCGCTGTCCAATTTCGCTCGACTCCGATACGGTGACTATCCCCAGTTTAGATCGTTGCCATAAGTCTTGATAATCCATTTCAGAGATGGCAATATTTAAATCTTTACTAAGACGATTTTTAATTCTTTTTAATACAGATCGTTTATCCTTTAAAGAATGACATTCATACAAAAAGATTTCCACTTCTGCATAGGTAATCATTAAATTTCAATTTCCTCCATTACGTATGCTTCGATTATATCGCCTTCTTTAATATCATTGTAGTTTTTAATCGTGATACCACATTCGTAATTTTGGGCAACTTCTTTGACATCATCTTTAAAGCGTTTCAATGTATCAATTTCACCTTCATAGATGACTACACCATCACGAATTAAACGAACACCAGAATCTCTGGTTACTTTGCCATCTGTAACATATGCACCTGCTATCGTACCAATTTTGGACACTTTAAAGATCTCTCTTACTTCTACTTGACCAATTACTTTTTCTTCATATTCAGGGTCTAAGAGACCTTTCATAGCAGCTTCTACTTCTTCAATTGCTTTATAAATAACACGGTGAAGACGAATATCAACATTTTCAGATTCTGCTGCTTTTTTCGCGTTATTATCTGGTCGAACATTAAACCCAATAACAATAGCGTTAGATGCTGAAGCGAGAATAATATCTGATTCTTTAATGGCACCAACACCTGTATGAATAATGTTGACTTTTACACCTTCTACATCAATTTTTTGCAATGATGCAGCTAGTGCTTCGGCAGATCCTTGTACGTCTGCCTTGATAATCACGTTAATGTCCTTGATATCACCCTGTTTAATTTGTTCGAATAAATCATCCAAGCTGACGCGAGACTGGGTACCACGTTTTTCTTCTAATTGTTTTTCTTGTCTCATTTCACCGATTTGTCGTGCTTGTTTTTCATCTTTAAATACAACAAATCGATCTCCTGCTAATGGTACATCATTAAGACCTGTAATCTCAACAGGTGTTGAAGGTCCAGCTGAGTTAATACGTTTACCTAAATCATTTACCATCGCACGAACACGACCAAACGTATTACCAACTACAATCGGATCTCCTACTTTTAGTGTACCATTTTGTATAAGTAATGATGCAACAGAACCTCGACCTTTATCCAATTGTGCTTCAATTACTGTACCATTAGCACGACGGTTTGGATTTGCTTTTAATTCTTCCACTTCCGCTACAAGGAGGATCATTTCTAACAAGTCATCGATTCCTTCACCTTTTATAGCAGATAGTTGTACGAAGATAGTATCTCCACCCCAGTCTTCTGGGATTAATTCATATTCCGTTAATTCTTGCATGACACGATCCGGATTTGCACCTTCTTTATCCATTTTGTTCACTGCCACAATTATTGGTACTTCGGCTGCCTTAGCATGGTTGATCGCTTCAACAGTTTGTGGCATGACACCATCATCAGCTGCTACTACTAGGATAGCAAGGTCTGTAATTTGAGCACCACGTGAACGCATGCTCGTAAACGCTGCGTGACCTGGTGTGTCTAGGAAAGTTACTTTTTTACCGTTCTCTCTAACCTGGTATGCACCAATATGTTGAGTGATCCCGCCTGCTTCACCTTCTGTAACTTTCGTATGGCGAATAGAATCAAGTAAAGTAGTTTTACCATGGTCTACGTGCCCCATTATCGTTACAACTGGAGGACGTTCCGCTAATTTATCTGGATCGTCTTCTTCAATATATGTTTCAAGATCTGCTTTATCTATTGCAATTTCTTGTTCTACTTCTACTCCATATTCACCACAAATTAATTCTAGAGCATCCTCATCAAGATCTTGGTTTTTAGTAGCCATAACTCCTAAAAACATCAGCTTTTTAATAATTTCATTTGTCTCTTTATTTAACTTTTCTGCCAGTTCTCCAACAGTTATAGAACCTGAATAGGTTATTTTTTCAGGCTGTTGTGGTTGGGTATTAGTTGGCTTTTTAGCCTCTTGTTTGCTGTTTTTCTGATTGTTTTTTTTCTGATGTTTATTATTATTCTTTTTCTTGTTAGATTGTTGATTATTATTTGGCTTTGTGTTTTTAGATTGTTTATGGTCCTGTGTCTTTTTTGGTTGCTCTTTTGGTTTTGGTTGAAAGCTTTGATCTAGTTTTGCTTTCATTTCATCAGAAATAGTAGACATATGGTTGGAAACTGGTAGCTCTAATTCTTTTAGTTTATTAATGACTTCCTTACTGGTTTTATTTACTTGTTTAGCGTACTCATATACTCGTATTTTTGACATACGTTCACCCCCGAATATTTTCATCAAGTAATGCAATCAATTTCTTCGCAAATCCATTTTCATGAATGGAAATAGCTACACGACCTGATTTACCAACTGCTTGTGAAAGTGTTTCTCGATCATCTACGAAGAAATAAGGTATGTTATAAAACGTACATTTATCTGTTAATTTCTTTCGAGTCTGACCGCCTATATCACTTGCAATTAATACAATTTTTGACTTTTTTGACTGAATTTCTTTGACAATTAGTTCTTCACCAAACGTACATTTTCCAGCACGATTGGCTAATCCAATTATATTAAGATAAGATTTATGACTAACCACATTATTCGCCTTCAATCTGTGTTCTTAATTCATCATATATTTCTTGCGGAACCTTTATTTCTAACTGTTTCTCTAGTGCAGCATTTTTCTCTGCTTTGTCGATTACTTGTAAATCCCTAGACACATAAGCTCCTCGCCCATTTTTCTTGCCAGTAGGATCTACAAAAACTTCACCTTCTTTGGTTTTTACCACTCGAATTAATGACTCTTTAGGCATCATTTCTTGTGTTACGACACATTTTCTTAATGGTACCTTTCGTTTTTTAGCCATATGAATACCTCCTTACTTAAACAGATCTTCGTCCATATCTTCGTAGGATTCTTCATATTCCAAGCTATCCTCATATTCTAAGGCCTCTAGACTTTCTTCAATTTCTTCTTCTGAAATGAGACCTTCTTCTTTTGCTTCAGATTCGCTTTTAATATCAATTTTCCAACCTGTTAATTTGGCAGCCAATCTAGCATTTTGTCCTCGCTTCCCAATCGCAAGTGATAATTGATAATCTGGAACGATTACAGTAGTTGCTTTTTCCTCCTCATCAACATTTACTTGGATCACCTTGGAAGGGCTGAGCGCATTGGATACATAAACAACAGGGTCCTCAGACCATTCTACAATGTCAATTTTTTCTCCTTTTAATTCATCGACAATCGTTTGTACTCTTTGTCCTTTTTGACCAACACATGAACCTACTGGATCAATTTCAGGATCCTCCGCATGAACAGAGATTTTAGAACGGTCTCCTGCTTCACGCGCTACAGATTTAACTTCGACGGTTCCATCATAAATCTCCGGTACTTCCATTTCAAATAATCGCTTCAATAATCCAGGATGTGTCCTGGATACAAAAATATTAGGCCCTTTATTGGTATTTTCCACTTTGGTTACAAACACTTTAATTCTGTCATGAACATGATATGTCTCAGTTGGCATACATTCAGACTCCGGTAATTTGGCTTCGACTTTACCTAAATTGACATAAATAAAACGACCATCCATGCGCTGAATCGTACCATTCATGATGTCTTCTTCACGGTCAATATATTCACTGTAGATAATCCCTCGTTCTGCTTCTCGAACCCGCTGTGTTACCACCTGTTTGGCGGCTTGAGCTGCTATTCGACCAAAATCTCTTGGTGTTACTTCAATTTCTACTACATCACCAATCTCATATGCAGGATTAATGCTATGTGCTTCTTCAAGCGAGATCTGCTGATTATGATCTTCTACCTCTTCTACGATTTCTTTTTGAGCAAAAACACCCATCGTTCCCGCTTCCTCATTTAAATCCACTCTAACATTAGTTGCTGATTTAAAGTTCTTTTTATAAGCAGAAATTAAGGCAGCTTCTAAAGCTTCCATCAGAATCTCTTTGTTGATTCCTTTTTCCTTTTCTAAATAATTCATCGCATCGAACAATTCTCTGTTCACAAATGTCTCCCCCTTTAATCAAAAGTTACAGCTAGACGAGCTTTCGCAATTTTGGCAAATGGAATCTCCGCTTCTTTTTGCATCGTTTTTTCTTTATATTGAATAGTTGCGTAACCATCCTTGAAATCAATCAAATCTCCTGTAAACTCCTTCTCACCCGCAATCGGCTCATACAGCTTTACATATACATGTTTTCCGATATGCTGTTCAAAATCAGCCTCTTTTTTTAATGGGCGTTCTACACCTGGTGAAGAAACTTCTAGGAAATATGCTTCTGTGATAGGGTCTTTCTCATCTAACTCGCTACTTAGCCTTTCCGAAACTTTACCACACTCTTCAATATCTACACCGCCATCTTTATCGATATATACTCGTAAAAACCAATTTGGTCCTTCTTTTTCATAGACAATATCTACGAGTTCTAAAGAAAGCTCATCTAATATGGGTTGAACTAGTTCTTCTGTTTGCTGCACTATCTTGTTTGCCATTCTGATACCTCCTCTTCTGCGATTATGTTCTTTAAGATATATTTCCCATATTTATGAAACGATACACGCATAAAGTGAGACTTCCCTTGGTGAGGTCCGTTGTCCCTATCTGTGGATTAGCTCTCCTACTCACCATTTTAGGTTTCTTTGATTTGCTCAAACCTGGAAGTGGGATTTTTACGGACGATTAGCACCATGATAAATTTGGTACTAAGTTAATTGCTAGGTGTATTCTATTTTTTATTCATTTTCAAAATTCCAAGTTGATAAATAATTTATGTAACCCAACAAGTTTCATGGAACCCTTCACATTTAGCGAAGTCGGAATGATAAATCCCTTGCCAATAATGGCAAGGGATTTATCAAAACCCTATATCGCTCTTTGTTGATGGCTAAGAAGAAAGAGTGGGATGGCCCACTCTTTTCTGTCCGCATCAAATGAAATCTGTATAAAATATAGCATGAATGTTGGAATAATGCAAGGGGTTTACTGGAATTATCCAACAGAAGTTCTTTTACCCATCTTATTAAAACAGGGATAATTGATTTTTCTCTGCCATCCCATCTAAACAACCATGTTGATCCAAGTATTCCAATACAGTTTTAGAAATACGGCTACGTTCTCTTAAATCTTCTTTTGATAAGAATTCTCCGTCTTCTCGTGCTTTTTCAATATTGATTGCGGCGTTTGTTCCTAATCCATCCACAGCATTAAATGGAGGGATCAGGCTGTCACCATCTACTAAAAACTCCGTCGCGGAAGAACGATAAAGGTCTACTTTTTGAAAATGGAAGCCTCGTTCACTCATTTCCAATGCTAATTCTAAAACGGTAAGTAAACTTTTTTCTTTAGGTGGCGCATCATTACCTTTGTCCAGTATTTCTTTGATCCGTTTACGCATTGCTTCTGAACCTTTGATCATCGTATCTAATTCAAAGTCATCGGCTCTTACAGTAAAGTATGCTGCATAGAAATAAATCGGATGATGAACTTTAAAATAAGCTATTCGAATCGCCATTAGTACATACGCAGCAGCGTGTGCTTTCGGGAACATATATTTTATCTTTTTACAAGAGTCGATATACCAATCTGGTACATCATGTTTCTTCATTTCTTCGATCCATTCTGACTCTAGACCCTTCCCTTTACGCACAAACTCCATAATCTTAAAGGCAAGTGACGCATCTAAACCTTTATGCATTAAATACACCATGATATCGTCACGACATCCAATAACATCTGGCAATCCACAAATACCATTATTTATAAGTTCTTGCGCATTACCTAACCATACATCTGTGCCGTGACTTAGACCTGAGATGATAACTAACTCCGCAAAGGTTTTGGGCTTGGTATCTTCGAGCATTTGCCGAACGAATCTTGTACCGAATTCTGGTACGCCCAATGTTCCGGTCTTACACATAATTTGGTCTGGTGTCACACCTAACACTTCAGGACCGGAAAATATCTTCATTACCTCATCGTCATCAGTCGGTATTGTTTGTGGATCTATACCACTTAAATCTTGAAGCATGCGAATCATGGTCGGATCATCGTGTCCAAGGATATCAAGTTTCAACAAGTTATCATGGATCGAATGGAAATCAAAGTGGGTTGTCCGCCATTCCGAATTTCGATCATCTGCAGGGTATTGAATTGGGGTAAAATCATAAATTTCTTTGTCATCTGGTACAACAATGATACCTCCAGGGTGTTGTCCCGTTGTCCGTTTAGCACCGGTGCACCCTTTTACCAATCGGTCTACTTCTGCTTGTTTTAGTGTAAGTTCTTTGTCACTTGCATACCCTTTAACATATCCATAAGCTGTTTTTTCGGCTACCGTACCTATTGTTCCTGCTCGGTATACATTATCTTCGCCAAAAAGCACTTTCGTATAATTGTGGGCACGTGGCTGGTATTCACCGGAAAAGTTCAAGTCAATATCTGGAACCTTGTCCCCTTTGAAGCCCAAGAA
Source organism: Gracilibacillus suaedae (assembly GCF_017599345.1). Classification (GTDB taxonomy): domain Bacteria; phylum Bacillota; class Bacilli; order Bacillales; family Amphibacillaceae; genus Gracilibacillus; species Gracilibacillus suaedae. Next base: position 54,795 of record NZ_JAGFVL010000064.1, on the reverse strand, counting down.
AGTTTCAAACGGAATATCTTGTCCATCTTTCTTCAATTCTGCATTACATTTTGGACATTTCTTATCAGGCAAATCGAATCCACTACCAACTGACCCATCATTAAAAAATTCACTATACTTACATTCTGGACATACATAATGAGGTGGTAATGGATTAACTTCTGTAATCTCAGTAAAAGTCGCGATTAATGATGAACCGACAGATCCACGTGATCCTACTAAATAGCCATCATCTAATGATTTTTTTACTAGCTTTTGTGAAATTAAGTAAATAACCGCAAATCCATGACCAATAATACTTTTCAGTTCCTTTTCCACCCGTTTCTCCACAATTTCCGGAATTGGTTCACCATAGACTGATTTAGCAAAGTTATAACTTAATTCACGAATTTCTTCCTCTGCACCATCGATATTTGGTGTATAAAGATCTTCTTTTACTGGTTTGACCTCATCAATTTGATCGACAAGTGCGTTTGGATTGGTAATAACAATTTCTTTTGCTTTTTCTTGTCCCAAAAACGAAAATGCATCCATCATCTCGTTCGTTGTGCGAAAATACGTATTCGGTAATGTTTGTCTATTTAATGGATTACCACTTTGAGAAGCAATCAGTATTTGCCGGTAAACCATATCATTCTTTTCTAAATGATGGACATTTCCTGTAGCAACGCAAGGCTTATCTAGTTCTTGAGCAAGCTGAACAATATTGCGAATAATATCGAATAACTGTGCCTCGTTCTGAACTAATTCTCGATCATAAAGATGCACAAAATTCTCAGGAGGTTGAACCTCGATAAAATCATAGAACTGTGCAACTTTCTCAGCTTGTTCTTTTGATTTTTGCATCATCGTTTCGAATACTTCACCTTGGTCACAAGCCGTGCCTACTAAAATACCTTCGCGATATTGTTGTAATTTAGATCGAGGTATACGTGGAACACGGTAGAAATAATCAATATGGGCTAGTGAAACCAATTTATAAATATTTTTCAACCCTTCTTGATCAACAGCTAATAATGTAGCATGGAACGGACGAGAACGTTGATAAGCGTTTCCTTCTCCCATATGCTGATTAAATTGGTTATGATTCACAATACCTCGCTCAATTGATAGTTTAACAAACTTCCATAATAAATATCCCGTTGCTTCTGCATCATAAATCGCACGGTGGTGCTGGGTAAGCTCGATATCAAGCTTCTTACACAGCGTATTCAAACGGTGATTCTTTAATTCAGGGAACAGTAAACGAGCTAATTCCAATGTATCAATGACAGGATTATTTGCTTCTTCATAACCAATACGCTTAAACCCAGTATTCAAAAAGCCCATATCAAAATCAGCATTATGTGCTACTAAAATAGCATCTCCCATCCATTCATGAAATTCTTTTAATACTTCTTCTACTTCTGGCGCGTCTTTTACCATGTCATCTGTTATGCCAGTCAGGTTAGTAGTTGTTTCAGATAATGGGTGATGTGGGTTGGCAAAAGATTCATAACGATCAATTATTTCTCCATTATGAACTTTAACGGCAGCGAGCTCGATAATGGTATCATATATTGCCGACAATCCTGTCGTCTCGACGTCAAATACAACATACGTATCGTCTGCTAATATACGGTTTGATTCATTATAGGCAATCGGCACTCCGTCATCGACAATATTTGCTTCCACACCATAAACAACCTTCACACCGTGTTTTTGTCCAGCAGCATATGCTTCAGGATAAGCTTGAGCTACGGCATGATCTGTAATGGCAATTGCTTTATGTCCCCATTTACCAGCTTGTTCAATCAATTTCGAAGCGGACACAACGGAATCCATTTGGCTCATTAATGTATGTGCGTGCAATTCTACGCGTTTTTCGTCATCATAACCTTGATCTTCTCGTGTAATCGAAGCTACCTCTTGAATATCTTTGGCCATCATGGTTAATTCATTCGAGAAATTATCAGTCTGAACCATCCCTTTAGCTTTAATCCACATACCTTCTTTTAACTGTTTGAACTTCTCGGCATCTTGGTCACCTTTAGAGAACATCTTTATCTGAAAAGAGTCGGTGTAATCTGTTACTTTAAGTATTAATAAATGTCTACCAGAACGTAGTTCCCTAATTTCAGCATCAAAAACAAACCCTTGAAAGATAACGTTTTTTTCTTCTTCTACTACATCCTTCATGGGAATAGAATTTTCTTTGATAGGATAACCCAGTTGAACTGGACCTGATGGATTTTCTGGTTTCGCTTCTTTTGCACGCTTTTCTTGTTCTTTAAAAGCCTCTTCTACTTTCTTACGGTCTTCCATTGCCTTCGCCTGTTGGAATTTTTCAATTTCCTCTTGTTGTGCTGCTACTTCAAGTTGAATAAGTTGTTTCGGTAAACCAACTTTCATGCAGAACTGATCAAATTGTGATTGAATGGTTTTGTTCCACTGTGCTTCAATTTGATTACTCACAGTTAACATAATATTATTATCGTTAAATAGAGGTTTTTTATTTTCAAATGTACGATACTTGGGTGATTCTCTCATCAATTCTGATAAAAAGATTTGCCAATAACGGGATTGCTCCTGTTCGTCTAATGCATGTTGATCCACTCTAATCGTCCATGAAACTTTAGCAATGGATGAAAAAGCTTCGGTTAATTTCAAAATAAATGCTTGATATATATCAGCAGGGATCGTCTGTTCCAGATGAAAATAGAAGTGCCATAACGGATTGGACCGATAAACTTCCAGCTTTTCAATAGCACCATTTTGAAAGTATTTATTTTTCATATCATCAGCAATACCAATCTGTTTCATTAGTAGCTGAAATTTTTCCTGACTAGAGATACTCATCTTTGATCTCCTTTACCTATTAATCTTCCTATTATTTTATCATAAGACAAAACCACGCAAAACCAGTTCCATCTTCTCTCCTAAAAAACTTCGTAACAGATACAAACTGCGAAGTAGTGAAAATACTGTTTGTTCGTAACTAAATGTACAGTCACCTATGAAGTAATTTTGACATATATCGTGATGATAACAGCCACTTCGGCTGCCCACTTCCGTTCCGTGGGGTTTGCCCTTCAGCTAACTTTTTCGAGCAAAAACCGCTCGAAAAAGTGGATCTTCAGGTCAAACAGGTCCCACAGGAGTGGAAGTGGGCGGCCTTCGTTAAGATATGCCCTACAACACTAATCCGAAATCAACCAATCGATTTCTCCACCATATGTAGTTCCAGGAATGTCACATTTTTCCACAGCTTAGTATACTGTTCTGATCAAGTGACAAGAAATCCAAAGAGTTTAGTCCCATGAGTTCTTATCCTCTCTATAACCAGAGCACAACAATAGCGGAGGCAGAATACGGAGACTCCTGCGGGACTCACGAGAGCTGAAAATCCACTTTGCAAAGTGGTTTTCTTTGCAAAGTTAGCTAAAAACCGCCCACGGAAAGCGCAGTATTCTGCCGGAGCGTATGGCAGCACTCATCAAAATGCAGTATGGAAGAGAGCAAATCTATGTCCTCGTTACTGTGCAGTTTTTGTAAACTGTGACATGTTTATAGAATGGTTGTCTTTTTGTTAAATAGATAATTCCCTTGCCTGCGATGTTGAGACAAGGGAATGCGGTTATTTTAGTAATGAGTTGATTTTATCAATTAATTCTGACACGTGAAGATCTTCTTGCTCCCCGTTCTCTCTTAACTTGCACTCTACGTATCCTTCTGCAGCTTTTTTACCAACTGTTATTCTAACTGGCAATCCGATCAAATCACTATCAGCAAACTTAACTCCTGGTCGTTCTTTTCGATCATCAAATAATACGGAAATATTGTTTTCTTGCAGTTGTTGATAAATATTCTCTGCTAGATCCGTTTGCTCCTGATTTTTTGGGTTTACTGCAATGAGATGGACATGATATGGCGTAATTTCTTTTGGCCATTTAATACCATTATCATCATGATATTGTTCTACAATTGCAGCTAGAGTCCGAGACACTCCAATACCATAACAACCCATTGTCATCGTTTCTTGTTTACCTTGTTCGTTTAAATATTGTGCGCCTAATTTTTCTGCATAGAATTGCCCTAATTTGAATATATGGCCAACTTCAATTCCTTTAGCAAACTTAATCTTTCCTTGACCGTCTGGAGACGGATCCCCTTCTTGAATAAAACGAAGATCTTGATAAGAAGATACCTTAAAATCTCGAACTGGGTTTACATTTTGGTAATGCTTGTCATTCTTATTAGCACCGCAATAACCATTACGAATAACGGCAACGGCATGATCAGCCATAACTTCGATATCTTCAGGTACATCAACTGGTCCAATCGAGCCTACTTCTGCATTCAATAATTGTTTGGTTTCTTGCCCTGTTGCTAATTCTACATTCGTAGCCGCTAACGCATTCTTCAACTTAATATCATTGATTTCATGGTCACCACGGGATAAAACTAAAACAAATCGTTCATCTACTTTGAACAGTAAAGACTTGATTCCTTGTTCTAATGGTAGTCCTAAAAATTGAGAGACTTCCACCATAGTTTTATAGCCCGGTGTATCAACCATTTCTAAATCCAGTTCAGCTTCAACACTTTGTTCATATGTAACATGGACCGGTGCCATTTCAATATTAGCGGCAAAATCAGAAGTATCGGAATATGCGATCGTATCTTCACCGATCTCTGATAGTACCATAAATTCATGTGTATCTTTACCACCCATTGCACCAGAATCAGCAATAACTGCTCGGAAATTCAAGCCGCAACGAGTAAAAATGTTTGAATATGCTTGATACATTTTTCGATACGCTTCGTCAAGGCTCTCTTGATCAGTGTGGAACGTATAAGCATCTTTCATAATAAATTCTCGTCCTCTTAAAAGACCGAATCTAGGTCGTTTTTCGTCACGGAATTTCGTTTGAATTTGGTACACATATAGGGGTAGTTTTTTGTAACTTTTTACTTCATCACCAATAAGGCTTGTAACAACTTCCTCATGTGTCGCTCCAAGAGCAAACTCTCTTTCATGACGATCGTTTAATCGCATCAATTCTGGGCCCATCGTATACCATCTTCCTGTTTCTTTCCACAGATCAGATAGTTGCAGAGCGGGCATTAACATCTCGACAGCTCCTGCTTTTTCCATTTCTTCACGTACAATTTTTTCGACATTTTTTAATACTTTATTGCCCATTGGTAAAAAGCTGTATACACCTGAAGCTGTTTGTCTAATAAATCCTGCACGCACTAACAACTGATGACTTTTAATCTCAGCATCTGCAGGTGTTTCCTTTAATGTAGGAATTAAAGTTTGACTTTGTCTCATCTTCTCAACTCACCTCGATAATATCGATATTTCTCGCATTTTATGAATACATATTTCGCTTTTTTATAAAAATAGTCTCTGGATGTCATTCCATGTAACGATGATCATCAGTAACATCAATAATGCGAAGCCAATAAAATGAACGACACCCTCTTTTTGCGGATCGATCGGTTTACCTCGAACTGCTTCTAGCCCAACAAACAAGAGCCTTCCTCCATCTAATGCGGGTAACGGCAATAAATTAATAATTCCTAAATTAACACTTAATGCTGCTGTCCACATTAAAAAGTTTAAAAAGCCCGTTTTAATGACCTGATCTGTAGCATCATAAATTCCCACTGGTCCAGATAATACATCTATAGAAAATTGCCCAGTTATCAATTTTCCTAAATTGGTTAAGATCATCGTCGACCAACGATATGTTTCTTCTAAACTATAAGGAATGCTTCGTACAAACGATTTCTCTGTCGCTTGAATTACACCTACTTGTCCAAAATCTCCCTCAGGTGATTCGATTAATGCCGGAGTGACTTCAAGTGGAACTTGTTGTTCGCCACGTAAAACAATCATTTCCAACGTTTCATTCGGACTTTCTTGGACAATTTCTTGAAATTCTTCCCATTTGCTAATGCTTTGACCCTCAATCTCAATTACTTTATCATCAGCTTGAAAACCAGCTTCTTGGGCAGGGCTGTTATCTGCGACAGATCCAACTTGCATTTCTTTTACTGGAACACCCTGTAAATTGGCTAACACCAGAAAGATCACTATAGAAAGTACAAAGTTCATAAATGGCCCAGCAAACAATTGCAATCCTCTTTGACCAACTGTTTTGGAAGCAAATTGGCGATCGTAAGGAGCTATTTGAGTTGCCTTTTCATCCATAATAAAGGATGCTTTTCTATTGACACGGAAGGAATACTTTTCATCTCCATTAATTTCATAGCCTTGTATGGTTAAAGCATGATCTAAATCAATATGTTCTACTTCTATCACAAAAGCATCGGGATGTTTTTCTTTGTTGTTTACAATAATTTCTTTTACTTCACCATCATTATTAAAAGTTAACCCGATATGTTGACCGGGTTTAATATCAATGATTTCTGGGTCTTCTCCAGCAACTCGTACATATCCACCCATTGGTAATAATCTAATGGTATATAACGTTTCATTTTTTACAGTAGAGAATACTTTAGGTCCAAAACCAATTGCAAACTCTCGTACAAGCATCCCGGTCTTTTTAGCAACATAAAAGTGACCAAACTCATGAACGAATACAAGCAGTCCAAACATTAAAATAAAGGCAATAACAGTTGTCACTCTGAAGCACTCCTTCCCACTAACACTTCCTTAGTATTTTTCGTACGTTTTATTTCTTATTTCCTGATCGATCGCATTGATTGTTTCTAAATCAGGCTGTTCAATAAAACTATGATTCTCCATTGCATTCTCAATTACATCTTCAATCTCTAGAAATGTAATCTTTTCACGCAAAAATAAATCTACTGCAGCTTCATTTGCCGCATTTAACACAGTAGGCAATGAACCACCTTTATTGCCTGCATGATAAGCAAAAGCTAAACACGGAAATCGTTCCATGTCCATTATCGAAAAATGAAGTGCACTAATTTCTACAAAATCAAGGCTTTTAGATGATGACAGCGGCAACCTATCTGGATACGTGAGAGCATACTGAATAGGTCCACGCATGTCTGGTGTTCCCAATTGAGCGATAATACTTTTATCAGCATATTCAACCATTGAATGGATAATACTTTCTTTGTGCTGAATAACTTCTATTTTGTCATAAGGTACGTCAAATAGCCAATGCGCCTCAATGACTTCTAGTCCTTTGTTCATCATCGTAGCAGAATCGATTGTGATTTTAGCGCCCATACTCCAATTAGGGTGATTAAGAGCATCTGATACGGTGACACCTTTAAGCTGTTCCCTGGTTTTATCACGGAAACTACCACCTGATGCTGTTAATATGATTTTATTAATGTCTTGATATGATTCTCCATTTAACGCTTGGAAAATAGCAGAATGCTCACTATCTACAGGTAATAGGTCAACACCATATTTTTTCGCTTCTTCCATAACTAGATGACCAGCTGTCACTAATGTTTCTTTATTGGCTATCGCAATTTGCTTGTTGTGTTTGATCGCAGTTAAAGTTGCCCCTAGTCCAACACTACCCATTACAGCATTCACTAATACATCTGTTTCTGGATCAGCACTAACTTCTTCCATCCCTTCGCTACCAACTAATATCGTGATTTGATCAGTATTAACTAACAGCTCGTTGCGGATTTTTTCATCTTGAACTACAACTTTTTCAGGTTTGAATTCCGCTATAATTTCTTTAGCCTTGTCTACATTTTGACCAAAAGCGATCCCATATAACCGAAATTGATGAGGATGCTCCCTCACAACATCTAATGTTTGTAAACCTATAGAACCTGTTGCTCCTAATAAAGTGATGTTTTTCATAACTGATACTCCTATTAATAAATATCTATGATATAAAATGAATAAAATGTAATAAAGGAAAAACAAATAACCAACTATCGAAGCGGTCTAGTATCCCGCCATGACCAGGCAGTATTTTTCCAGAGTCCTTCACATCATAATGCCTTTTGATAGCAGACTCGACTAGATCACCTATCTGAGCAAATATAGAAGCGATAATTGTAACAATAACAACTAACAACATCGATTCATGCACTTGGAAAAAGTATTGAAAAATAATGGCTACTATACAAGCTACAAATATGCCACCAAGTGCTCCTTCGACTGTTTTCTTTGGACTAATTTGCGGCCAAAGTTTGTGCTTGCCGAATGCTCTTCCAAAGAAATAAGCTCCTGTATCAGTTGACAATATTACTAGAATAGCATAAAAAATATAAACTAGTCCATCTTCTACTTCCCTAGTTTGGATGAAATAGTGAAAGCCCAAACCGACGTAGATCGAAGCTAAAATTAAAAAACCGGCATCTTCAAAAGTGAATTTATTTTTAACTAACACTGTATACCCTAGTAAAACTAATACAAAAAACATGAGCAACTCTAAACGTGTAGAAAAAAATAAATATTCATCTTGAAATAACAAAGACCATAATAAAATAACACTTAGAACAGTGGGGATTGGATACTTTATCATCCTTCTCATATGTAAAAGTTCCAGAAAACCTATTGTGGCAATGATATACATGATTATTTGAAAGGGTAAACCACTTAAAAATATAAATGGGAAGAAAAGCAAAATTGCAATAATCGCAGTAATAATTCTTGTTTTCATATTATTTTCACACCTTATATTCCACCATAACGACGTTTTCGTTTCTGAAAATCGTTGATAGCTTTTTCAAATTCTGCTGTACTAAAATCAGGCCACAATGTATCTGTAAACCACAATTCTGTATAAGCGGATTGCCAAAGTAAAAAATTACTAAGTCTTAATTCACCACTCGTGCGGATTAATAGATCAGGATCTTTAATATGAGAAGTATATAAATGGCCACTTAACGTAGCTTCTGTAATCTCTTCAATTCCATACTTACCTTCTTGTACTTCTTGGCAAATCTCTTTGATCGAACGAATCATTTCAAACCTACTACCATAATTAATAGCAATATTTAATATTAATCCATTATTATCAGAGGTTTGATCTTTAGCTTTCTGAATCGCTGCTTTTGTATTTTTTGGTAAGTCATCGAATTCACCGATTGTTTGAATCCGAACATTTTCTTCAACTAATTCAGGTAAATAATGCTGTAAGAAATCGATAGGCAACTTCATAATATATTCTACCTCAGTTGATGGTCGTTTCCAATTCTCAGTTGAAAACGCATATAATGTTAATATTTCAACTTGTAATTGATTGGCTGCTTTTACAATTCGCTTGACATTATCCATTCCTTCTCGATGACCTGCAACACGTGGCAATCCTCTTTTTTGTGCCCATCTGCCATTCCCATCCATGATGATAGCAATGTGCTTAGGTATATTTTCAGACACTGTTTGTGATACTTCTACAGTATTGTCTTTACTATTCTTAAAAGGAAGTTTAAACAAACGCATAATTATCCTCCATCATTAAAAAAACCGTTCTATTCAATACTCCATAATATATATGGCTGTCATGTAAAGTGGAAAAACCCTCTTCTTATTAAGAGGGCTTCTACACTCATCATATATTCTACCTTTTTTTTGCTTAGACTTCCATAATTTCTTGTTCTTTTTCTTTCGTTAATTCATCAATTTTTTGAATGTGTGTGTCTGTTATGGATTGTACATCATCTTGGAAACCTCTCAATTCATCTTCTGTAAGGTCACCATTCTTTTCATCTTTCTTCAACTGATCATTAGTGTCACGGCGAATATTACGGATTTGCACTTTTGATTCTTCCGCATACTTACCAACTACTTTCACTAAATCTTTACGACGTTCTTCAGTTAGTGGAGGAATACTGATTCGAACTACATTTCCGTCATTTGATGGTGATAAACCTAGATCAGCTTTTTGAATAGCCTTCTCGATATCAGAAACGGTAGATTTATCAAATGGTGTTATAACTAATAACCGAGCTTCCGGCACAGAAATAGATGCCAATTGGTTTAATGGTGTTAATGCACCATAATACTCCACTTGTACACTATCTAATAAAGCTGGGTTTGCTCTTCCAGCTCTTACTGTTGCTAGGTTTTTAGAATATGCTTTTACCGCTTGGTCCATTTTCTCGCGAGTTTCTTTCATTAACTGTTCAGACATTTTTAGCTCCCCCTTATAATAGTTCCAATATTTTCGCCAATTACAGCTTTCTTAATATTTCCTTCCTCTGAAATGGAGAATACAAGTAAAGGTATGTTGTTATCCATACACAATGATGATGCGGTTGAGTCCATAACACCTAATCCTTCATTTAAAATTTCTAAATAAGATAGCTCATCGTATTTTTTAGCTTCTTTATTAACTTTTGGATCAGCAGTGTATACACCATCTACGTTATTTTTCGCCATTAAAATAACATCAGCTTCCACTTCTGCTGCTCTTAAAGCCGCAGTTGTATCAGTTGAGAAATACGGATTACCGGTTCCGGCAGCAAAAATAACCACACGCTTTTTCTCTAGATGTCGAATTGCTTTACGGCGAATATATGGTTCTGCTACCTGACGCATTTCAATGGAAGTTTGGACTCGTGTTGGAATACCTACATTTTCAAGACTATCCTGAAGAGCTAAGGAATTCATGACAGTAGCCAACATTCCCATATAGTCAGCATTTGCACGATCCATGCCCATTTCGCTTCCTACTTTACCACGCCAAATATTGCCACCACCAACAACAATTGCAACTTCTACACCTAATTCAACTATATCTTTTACTTGTTTTGCCACTGATTGAATGATAGATGGCTCAAGACCAAATCCTTGTTCACCACTCAGAGCTTCTCCACTTAATTTAAGAACAATCCTTCTGTAGTTAGCAGTAGCCATAATTACCTCCATATATGTAAATATTATAAAGAAAACGAAGATTTTAGCCAAGTAAAAGGGTAAGAATCTCCAATTTCTAAAATATAAATTGGTTTATTATCGTTACTTTTCAAAGAAAAGGGACACCAAGTGCCCCTCTTTTTCATCACTGTTATTTTTTGTTTACTTGACTCATTACTTCTTCAGCAAAGTTATCTTCACGCTTTTCAATTCCTTCACCAACTTCATAGCGAACGAAAGATTTAACTGTTGCGTTGTGATTCTTTGCAACTTGTTTTACTTTTTGATCAGGATCTTTTACAAAACTTTGCTCTAATAAGCAAATTTCTTCAAAGAATTTATTAAGACGACCTTCTACCATTTTTTCAACAATATGTTCTGGTTTACCTTCGTTTAATGCTTGTGTTTTAAGTACTTCGCGTTCTTTTTCAACATCTTCTGCTGAAACAGCATCACGAGATAAATATTTAGGATTTACAGCTGCTACGTGCATTGCAATGTCTTTGGCTACTTGTTCATCAGTAGTTCCTTCAAGAACTGTAACTACACCAATATTACCACCCATGTGGATATATGCTCCAAACGCATCATTATCTGTTTTGTTAAATAATGTAAAACGACGCAAAGAAATTTTCTCGCCGATTTTAGCAATATTGGAGTTGATAAATTCTTCTAGTGTTTCACCATCGCCATTAAGCGGCTGTTTTAGAGCATCTTCAACAGTTTCTGGTTTTTGAGAAAGAATATGTTTAGCAAGATCCTGTGCTAAAGTCTTAAACTGGTCGTTTTTGGTAACAAAGTCTGTTTCGCAGTTTAATTCTAATAACACTGCTTCGTTTCCAGAAACTTCTACATGAGCAGAACCTTCTGCAGCAATACGGTCCGCTTTTTTCGCAGCTTTAGAGATACCTTTTTCACGTAGATAATCAATAGCTTGCTCGATGTCACCATCAGTTTCTTGAAGTGCTTTTTTACAATCCATCATGCCTGCACCAGTTTTTTCTCTTAGTTCTTTTACTAATTTTGCTGTAATTGCCATTAGAATTTCCTCCTTTAATATCATATATTGCTGAAAAAAAGGTGATAAAAGGTCTCCCTCTTATCACCAAAACCTTTCATTACTCTTCTACAGATTCAACTTCTGCTTCTTCTGTAGCTTCTGCTTGCTCAGCAGCTTCTTCTGTTACTTCTCCTTGTTTCGCTTCTAAAATAGCATCTGCCATTTTACCTGTAAGAAGTTTCACAGCACGAATAGCATCATCATTCGCTGGGATTACGTAATCAATCTCATCTGGATCACAGTTTGTATCAACAATACCTACGATCGGAATGTTTAATTTATGTGCTTCTGCAACAGCAATACGCTCTTTCCTCGGATCAATAATAAATAAAGCATCAGGAATTTTATTCATTTCTTTAATACCACCTAAGAATTTCACTAGGCGTTCTTTTTCTTTAAGAAGACCTACAACTTCTTTCTTCGGTAATACATCGAAAGTTCCGTCTTCTTCCATTTTTTCGATATCTTTTAAGCGATTAATACGTTTGCGAATTGTTTCAAAGTTAGTTAATGTTCCACCTAACCAACGTTGGTTTACAAAGAACATTCCTGAACGGATTGCTTCTTCTTTTACGGATTCTTGTGCTTGTTTCTTTGTACCTACGAATAAAACAGTTCCATCATTTTCAGCGATTTCTTTTACGAAATTGTACGCTTCTTCTACCTTTTTCACTGTCTTTTGTAAGTCAATAATATAAATACCGTTACGCTCTGTGAAGATATATTTCTTCATCTTTGGGTTCCAACGGCGTGTTTGATGTCCAAAATGAACACCAGCTTCTAGTAGTTGTTTCATTGAAATAACTGCCATGAATTTTTTCCTCCTGTAAATTGGTTTTTATTCCTCCATTTGTTTCATACGATACAAGGACTAATAAAATAGCACCACTTGCACCTTCCACAAACGTGTGTATTTAACACCGAAAACAAATATACCATAATGTATAGTTGCAATCAAGCGATATTTCATTTTTTTTGTTGAAATTTCAATAATAGCTCAACTTCTGTTTTACCCTTGTCCAGTTCTTTTGCTATTTCATCTACTGTATAACCTTTTTCATTCAAATGTAACACAGAAGCTGTAGTTGAACGTTCAACAACATCTTCGACTTGTTCAACATGTGAAATGGCTTGATATTCTTTTGTTGTCTGTTTAGGTGTATTAACTTCTTCAACAGATTTTCTGACTTCATTTTGCATTTGATTATGACTATGCTGATCTGAGGTGTCACTATTAAACTGTCCCACTTGTTGTACAAATTTCTCGTTTTCTTCTTTTAATTCTATCAAATAAACAGCAAGAGTATCTTCAATATTTTTCACTTGCTGGTTAACATTATCTTCTACCCCAGCCAATGTATCTTGTTTTAATTTTAGTTGCCGGATGATAACAAAAGTTACAATATGAATAATAAAACTAAACAATAATAATATATATAACATAATCTACCTCTTAACCACTAAAATCCACTTTATTTCCTAAGTAAGGATGTTTGAATTGATGTTGGTGTTGTTTCTCTTTTTTCTTATCTTCTGATGCTTCTTTGAAGTTGTTATCCCTTTTTTGCTTGTTGTTCTTTAGTTGTTCACTTGCTTCTTGTTCTAAAACCTGTTTTCGTCTTCTCAAGTCTTCTTTAGCCATTGACTGTGCTAGTTGATTTTGATCAATCCTACCTTGTTGTTGCATCTGATCCTGAATTTTACCAGCATCTTGTGTTCTAGGTAACGCAACCTGCATTTCTACTGCTTTCCAACTCATGGGATACCTCCAATATATGAAATAAATATCCGCACTTTCATTTGTTTCCAGTATAACAGTTTAGCTATAAAGATTGAATCGTTATTTCTTTTTCTTCTAAAAAAGCTTGAAAGTATTGATGCTCTTGATATAAGACCCGTTTATATTTACCAAACATTAATTCAACATTTTCATGCGCTTTTCCTTTAACCATTAATTTCATACTAGCATAATTACCAATTTCTAATTGTAATTCACTTAATTCATCTTGAATTAACTGTAATTTTTCATTAATTTTATCAAACATATTACGCTGTTTTAATAACATAATTCTTTCTTTCGTTGGTAGCTCCCCTACAGCATCTTTCTTCTGCTTCAATTGGTCACCTAAAATTCGTAATTTCTGTTGGTTCTCTTTTAACTCTTTCTGGTTTCGTTTTAAATCGCTTACACGATCTAAGGTTTTTCTACTGATTCCAAACGCTAATTCCGTTTTTGAATTTGCCAAATTCCCTAAATTTTTTACTTCAATGATTTTTCCAGCCGAACAACTGCCTCCAATGATACTTCCGTTCGTACAGAAAATATTATGCTGCGCAACACAATTGGAATGCATAATCGATTTCTTTACCTTCAGATCTTTACCTGCAGTTACTTCTGCTTGATTGATATAACCTACTTCAATATCCGCACCAGCCATTACAATGGCTTTCTCCATACCTGCAATACCTTCTCTTATTAAGACATTACCACCTGCATGGATATATGAGGCTTCTACAATTCCATATACCGTTACATCACCGTTTGCTGTTACACTATAGCCAGTGGGAACATTACCTTTAATTGTTACAGAACCATTAAATTGTATATTACCAGTTTTAAGGGACAAGTCACCATTTACTTCATAGAGTGGATACACATTTATTACTTGATCACCAACGGATAATTGTCCATCTGAAGTAGCAATAAAAGTATATGTTGATTCATCAAAAGAAACATTTTCTCCCGACCTACACTTATAAGGCTTCCCCTTCTTTTGTTTAACCGGGTTATTATAGATATCAACCCCTTGTTCACCATCAGTTGGTGGTATTAATTGTGCTAAAATGTCATTTTTCTCAACCATTGGGATTCTAGTAATATCTCTAAAATTCGTTTTTTCTTCTTCGGCTAAAGAGCTGTCTGTCGATTGCTTTACTATTAATTTACCATCTGTACCGTTTTCCGGTTTTTTTCCTTCTGCGATGATAAATTCCTCATCCTCTATTAGTTTTTGTTTCCATTCTATCTCAGCTAGATTAATAACTCCAAATACGATGTCATAACTTTTGATTAACTCTTGAATATCTTCTTCTGTTATGTCTTCTGTTGCATCTGGATCTTTCACATACAGCGTTGCCACTAATCGATTTTTCGAGACATTAATATCAACTTTTTCCTTTATTTCATTCATGATCAAGCCCCGCCTATACTCTTATATTTTTTTATATAAATGACGAACTTTTACTATAGCTTGTTTATGAATTTGTGAGATCCTTGATGTTGTTAATCCTAATACTTTACCTATTTCTGTAAATGTTAATTCCTTATCGTAAAATAAACTTAATACCATTTGCTCATTTTCGTTTAATTGTTGGATGCATTTTGATAATTCTTGATAGTTTTCTTTTCGTACAATATTATCTTCAGGTAATGGTTCCCGATCATCTCGAATAAGATAGCCAATTCCTTCTTTTGATTCTTCAGTGTTGTTTTTACTTTTCTCCTCCATTGATAACAAGTTTGCAAAAAAACTATCCTTTAATGAATCCTCTACTTCTTCCACAGTCAAACCCAGATATTCAGCAACTTCTTCTGTTGTTACTTCTCGTTGAAGTGATTGTTCTAACGATTCCATTGCATGGTCTATTTTTTTTACTTTATCTCGTGTCGTTCGAGGTAGCCAATCTTCTTTTCTTAATCCGTCAATTATGGCTCCCTTGATCCGAAAAGAAGCATAGGTATCAAATTTTAAATCACGACTATTATCAAATTTTAATAATGCATCAAACAATCCAAATAACCCTAAACTTTTGATATCATCTTTGTTAACACTCTTAGGCAGATTAACAGCGATTCGTTGGACATGGTAATGTACAAGATACATATAGTTTTCTATTAATTCATTCGTATTTTCTTCACTTTTGTTGCTTAACCACTTATTCCACAGGCTTTTTTCCATTGACGTATCTTTGACCATCGAATCACCTCATCTCAAAAATAATGAACCGTAATTAAATTTGCATAATACCACTATTTACCTTTCTTACTTCGAGCATTCCTGTTTCGATATCGAATTCAATTGTTCTCCCTTTATTACCGCCAACATCCTGCGCAACCACCGGAATCTTATGTTCCTTTAATTTAGCAAGTACTGCTTCGACATTTCGTTCACCAATTTTCAACATATTGTTGTTTGACTGAAAAGAAAACATATGTGCTCCACCTGCTATTTTGGCTTTCAACCTAGATTTACTAACACCTTCCGTTAAGAGTTGCTCCAATAATAAATCAATCGATGTATCTGCATACTTCATTTCGTTTACTAGACTTTTCTTCGATGCAGTTGAATCTGGTAACATGACATGCGCGAGTCCT
Organism: Gracilibacillus suaedae; assembly: GCF_017599345.1. GTDB lineage: Bacteria > Bacillota > Bacilli > Bacillales > Amphibacillaceae > Gracilibacillus > Gracilibacillus suaedae. The sequence continues at coordinate 38,544 of NZ_JAGFVL010000064.1, read as the reverse complement.
GCTATCTTCTGTTCATAGATGACAACACCTACACAAGATCCTAATCCAGATGTTTTTAAGGTGTTTGGTATTTGTGTTATTTTTAAATCTGCTATGCCAACTTTTACAACAGTTGTTATGATTGTCATTCCTGTTCGACCCCTAGTGCTTTGAAAATTTCATCAAATGAGTCAGGGTCTGGTAATAAAAAGAAATGGCCTTTCACCGACTCGTTTGACTGTTCTTCTTCCTCTATCATCGTATCAATGATGATGGCATAATCACTCTCTTGCGAAATCTCAAGAAGCCCTTGCATCAAAATAGCCGCTGCCATATCAATCGTTAAATTAGGTACGGTTGGTTGCATATTAATAGATGTAAAATCTGATAATGCAGATAAGTAAGATCCAGAAAGAATATTGCCAATTTCAGAAATAGCTGAAATCGCAAGATCATTTTCTTCAATATTATCCCCTGATGAACCTGTCAATTGTTCCACTAATGAACTTGACTCTTCTGGTGACAGTACAAAAAACATACTCCCAGGTGCTTCACCTTGTATTCTTAAAAATACACTTACAATGACTTGTTCTGGCCCACCCACATAATCCATTAATTCATTAAAATCAACAATCTTAATTGATGGAATAGACATTTCTATCTTTTTCCCTAATAAGCTCGAGAGTGCTGTAGCAGCGTTCCCGGCACCAATATTGCCTACTTCCTTTAATACGTCTAAATGATGTTGAGATAAATTTTCCATCTGAACCATGTATCTAACCTTCTTGTCCCAAAAATGCTGCCTGGTATGATTCTTTGGATAATACTTTTTCCAATTCTAAAAGCATAATCAACCTTTTGTCGACTTTTGCTACTCCACCTATATAATCTGCGTCAACCGTTCCAATTACCTGTGGAGCAGGTTCAATTGCATCTTCAGGAATATATAATACATCATAAGCAGCATCTACAATAAAACCAACATCATAATTCTCCATATGAATAATAATGATTCTTGTACTTTCTGTATGCTCTGCCTTTTCCATTCCGAATCGCTCACGCAAATCGATAATTGGTGTAACTACACCACGAAGATTTATAACACCTTTTACGAAATTAGCTGTCTTTGGTACTCTTGTAATATGTTGCATCCGTTCGATAGCTCCGACGACTTCTACAGGAATCGCATATTCTTCTTTATCCAATTCAATAATAATCGATTGATGATTGCTTGTAACTTCTTCCATGCTACCCCTCCTAGTTTATTAATGTGTTCGTATCAACAATTAACGCTACTTGTCCATCACCTAAAATAGTCGCACCTGATATTGCAAATACATCTCCTAAATAGTCCCCTAATGATTTTAAAACGATCTCCTGTTGACCAATGAATGTATCCACAACTAGACCTGCCATCTTGTCCCCTTTACGAATAATAACCACTGAATATAATTCATCGTCTTCTGTTTCAGATGGTACTTCGAATACATTTTTCAGGTCTATTAATGGGACTACTTTTCCTCGAAAATCTATTACTTCCTTGTTGTGAGCATTTAGAATGTCTGACCTGCTTATAATTGCTGTTTCAATAATAGATGATAACGGAATCGCGTATTTTTCTTTCTCTACTTCTACTAATAGAACAGATATAATAGATAGTGTTAATGGTAATTGAATAGAAAATAGCGAACCTTTTCCTTCTTCTGATTCAATCGTAATCGTTCCACCAAGTGACTCGATAGTATTTTTTACTACATCTAAACCTACACCACGACCTGAAACATCACTAATCTTATCAGCAGTAGAGAAGCCGCTAGACATAATCAGTTGGTATACTTCTTTATCTGTTAATTGTTTAGCTTCCTCTTCTGTAATAACGTGATTAGACACTGCTTTGTTTACCACTTTTTCTCTGTTAATTCCTGCTCCATCATCAGAGATTTCAATAAAGACATGATTTCCGCTATGATAAGCTTCTAATAATAAGTGTCCTTCTTCATTTTTTCCTGCTTCTTGTCGTTTCTCAGGTGTTTCAATTCCATGATCTAATGCATTGCGAATCAAGTGTACTAATGGATCACCAATTTCGTCGATAACTGTTCGGTCTAATTCCGTTTCTGCACCAACAATTTCAAGATTAATTTTTTTGCCTAAATCTTTTGAAAGCTGACGCACCATTCTTGGAAAACGATTAAACACTTGTTCAATTGGAACCATACGCATATTTAATATAATATTTTGTAAATCTCCCGAAATCCTCGACATGCGCTCTACAGTCTCTTGTAATTCTGCATGTTTAAGATTTGCTGAAATCTGCTCCAAGCGGCCTCTGTCGATTACTAATTCCTCAAACAAATTCATTAAGCCATCAAGACGATCGATATTAACCCTAATCGTCTTATTTGCAACACCTTTGCCAGCTTTTTTCTTGCTATCATCTGCAGTTTTATTCTTAGATGATTCCTTAACTTCATTTGATTGTTTTTCAACGTTGTCTTTCTCATCATTCTCTTCCTGTACGTTCTCACCCTGTTCAAATGTTGATACAATTACTTCCTCTATCTCAGACACTTTAAGAATTTTTTGTTTTACATCTTCAGCGCTATCTTTCGTTACTAGTAACACATGAAACTGCAGATCAAAATTTTCTTCTTCTAATTCTTGAACGGTCGGGTCGGCCTTAATTACTTCGCCAATTTGTTCTAAGACTTCGAACACCATATAAACGCGAGCAGCTTTTAATAAACAATTGTCATTTAATTTCACAGTAACTTCTAGGTTCTCGAAACCATTTTCTTTTGATTGATCTAATATTGCTAATTCAAATTGATCTAGTTGGTCAAAATGTGCTTGATCTCTTGTCACTACTTTTGTTACATTATCGGTTATCTTGGCAGTTGATTCATTTATCTTTTCAAAACCTTGATTACTTTCGATTGCTTGTAATGTATTCACAAGCTCTTGTACATCTGAGGAACCATCGCCACCTTCAGCGATATCTAAAACCATTCCCTCCAGTTGGTCAACCGCCTGAAATATCACATCAATGATCTCAGAAGTTATTTTCACTTGATCATTTCGGACTGCATCTAGGACATTTTCCATCTTATGGGTTAAATCTGCTAGGTCTTGAAAACCCATTGTCGCAGCCATACCTTTTAACGTGTGTGCAGACCGGAAGATTTCGCCTACTGTATCCATGTTTTCTGGTTCATTTTCTAAAATTAATAGTTGATCGTTCAAAGATTGAATATGTTCTTTACTTTCCTCAATAAATACTTCAAGATACTCGTTATTTTCCATCGGTATTTCACCTCTTCGTTTGGATTTTTTGCACTAATATGTCACTAATATTGTCCAAGTCTTCTACGTAATCTACTAAACTAGTTTTTACTGCTGCTTGAGGCATACCATATACTACACAGGTTTCTTCCGACTGAGATATAGCAATGGTTCTAGGATGTCTTTGTTTGAGGTGTAACAGGCCATTTGATCCATCATTCCCCATACCTGTCAGTATGACTGCAAGAGGGTGACAATTCTGTACATTGGCAATCGATTCAAACAGTACATCAACGGATGGCTGGTGTCCATTAACGGGCTGTTCTGTTTTAACTTCTGCATACACTCTGCTGTCGATTTCTTTTACTCTAAATTGCTTACCACCGGTCGCTAGATAAACTTTACCATTCTCTATTAAATCCCCATTTTCTACTTCTTTAACTGTGATATTGGATAATTTATTGAGACGCTCAGCCAATGATTTGGTAAATCCTTTTGGCATATGCTGAACAATAACAACTGGTGATGGAAAACCAGCTGGCAATTTGGTGATGACTTGTTGTAATGCTCTAGGTCCCCCTGTTGAAGAACCTATCGCGATAATTGGACGGTTACTTAAAATAGGTTTATAGCTTTTCTTTTTTATAGGGGAGGACGCATTTATGGGTAACTTGTAATTAGCACGTGACGCATGCTCTACTTTTTGCACTATTTCTGATTCAACGTCTTTAATATTTAAAGAAATTGACCCTGAAGGTTTTGCGATAAAGTCAACTGCCCCGTAAGACATTGCCTCTATTGTTTTATCTGCACCAGATTTTGTTAAACTGGAAAGCATAACAACAGGAGTAGGCATCTTTTTCATGATTTCTTTTAACGTTGATATACCGTCCATTAGTGGCATTTCTACATCTAAAGTAATAACATCAGGCTTTAATTCCATCACTTTCTTTAAAGCATCTTCACCATTTCTCGCTGTAGCAATCACTTCTAAATAGGCAGAGGAATGAATAATATCTGAAATCATTTTTCGCATAAATGCTGAATCATCAACGACTAATACAAGTTTTTTGTTCATAGATTTCTACCTTTCTGTAATTAATCTTCTGAGTTTGTTTAGAAATCCTGAGTCATCTGATTTTTCGGATGGTTCCCCTAGGTACTGATTAGTGACATGTTCGATTGCCACTGATACTTTTGATTTAGGGTTATGTATAAGAAAAGGTTGCTGTGCTAATACAGCGTCTGTAACAGCTGAATCATCAGGGATTGTTCCAAGCGGGATAACATCATGATGTAAGAAACGTTTCACAGCACTATTCATACGATTCATGATATCGATACCCTGCTTTTTATTTTTAGCTCGATTAATAATTAAATGAAACTTTATTGGTTGTTGTAATAACACATGCTTGATCATGGAATATGCATCTGTCATCGATGTTGGTTCTGGAGTTGTTACAAGAATACATTCATCAACAGCTAAAATATAATGGATCGTTTCTCGTGTAACACCTGCCCCCATATCAAAAATAATGTAGTCGTATTCTCTCATTAATAGTTCTAATTGCCCGATGAAATGTTGCAGTCTTTCCTCATCTAGATAGAAGATATGATCTTGTCCACTACCACCAGCAACATAAGACAGTGATTTTGGACCTATTTCTATAATATCATATATTGACAAATTATTCTCGAACAGATTTATAATAGAATAGTTAGAACTTTTCCCTAGTAATATGTCAATATTTCCCATACCCACATCCAGATCAAATAATAAAACTTTTTTTCCTTTATTAGCTAGAGATAAAGAAAAATTCAATGCAATATTTGACTTTCCTACTCCTCCTTTACCACTAACTATTGCTATCGTTTTTGCATGATAATGACTGTGTTCCCCTCTTAATTTTTGTCTTAGCTTTGCTGCTTGATCAGCCATTTTAATCACCAACTATTAATTTTGCAATTTGGTCTATCGAACTTTCTTCAATATCATCAGGTACATCCTGACCATTTGTTATATATGCAATACCAATTTGATATTTTAAGCATAAGTTTAATACAGGACCATAAGTGGTTGTTTCATCTTTCTTGGTTAAAATTAGTTGCTTCATTGGAATATTATTAAATTGTTGATATATCTCTTCTAGATCCTTTGCCCTAGTCGTTAATGAAAGGACTAAATAAGTATTAACCTCGTGGTTTAAATCCACTATTTTACCCAATTCTTTAATATATTTTTCATCTCTGAAATTTCTTCCAGCCGTATCAACGAAAACATAATCGTATTCTTGAAACTTTTGCTTCGCCTTTTGATAATCATCCAAATTATAAGCAATTTCTATTGGGACATCCAAAATTTTTGAATAAGTCTTTAGTTGCTCAATCGCTGCAATTCGATACGTATCTGTTGTTATAAATGCTACTTTTTTTTGGAGGTTTAACACACAATGTGCTGCTAATTTTGCGATAGTTGTCGTTTTTCCTACCCCTGTAGGTCCAACTAGATGAATGAATTGTTTATCAAATATTTCTCCACCAAAAGTCCCTTTGTTTGCGATACGGTGTTTTATCTCAAAAGATAACTGATCCCAAACTTTACTTTCTGCTACCTCCTCATTATCAAATCTTGTTTGAATAGATTCGATTAATTCGTAAGCGATTGTCTCATCTACTTCTTGCTTGATTAAATGATCGTAAACCACTTGATAAGGAAGCTTAAAGGTCATATCATTGGTAGCATTCTTCTGCATCCATTGTTTCATTTCCCGCAATTCTTTTAAAACCTCTTCTTGATTTGGACTTTTGACTGTAGGTTTAGCATCTAATTTAGGTTCTGCTGCATGTCTACTCACGTTATTCTTTCTGTTCGGCAGTTTTGTTTGATCCATTGCCGCTAAGACTTCGATTTTTCTCTTCTTGAAAAGCCCCAAAAATCCACCATCATATATCACCTTCGAATTTAAGATAACAGCATCTGACCCTAATTCTTTTCTGACGACTTGCATCACTTCTGGCATTGTTGCACCTTTAAATTTTTTTACTTTCATGCTACGTTCACCACCCCGATGCTCTGAATTTCTGCAGTTGGTTCAATTTCATTGTAAGACAGGACAATTACATGTGGATAAAAGCGATCCAATAATTGCTTGAAATACATCCGAATCGTCGGTGAACATAAGATGACTGGTGTCACCTCTTGTAAACTCATGTTCTCGACATTTTCCGACACAGAGTGAATTACTTGTTGCTGTGTATCAGGATCCATCGCTAAATAACTTCCATGCTCGGTTTGCTGTATATGCTCAGCAATTAGCTTTTCTACTTCTCCTGAAACAGTTATCACTTTTAATTGTTGCTTTCCTTGTACGATATCATTCGTGATTTGAACAGATAATGATTGTCTTACATATTCGGTCAATAAATCTGTATCAGTCGTCATTTTGGCAAAATCCGCTAATGTTTCAAAAATAACAGGTAAATTCTTAATAGAGACATTTTCACGTAACAACTTAGCTAATACTTTTTGAACATCCCCAACCGCTAATGGCTCTGGTGTTACTTCTTCTACCAAAATTGGATTGGACTCTTTTAAATGATCAATTAATTGTTGTGTTTCTTGACGACCAATTAATTGGTGTGCAAAACGTTTTATTAACTCTGTAATATGCGTAGAGACTACAGAAGGAGGATCTACAACGGTATAACCAGACATTTCTGCATCATCTTTAACATCTTCTGTAATCCATTTAGCAGGTAATCCAAATGCCGGTTCAACGGTATCAATTCCGTCTAATTCATCATCTTCAATACCTGGGCTCATCGCTAAATAATGATCAAGAAGTAGCTCTCCCCTAGCAATTTCATTACCTTTTATTTTAAGCCTATATTCATTAGGATTTAACTGAATATTGTCTCGAATTCTTACCACCGGAATAACTAAACCTAATTCAATTGCTAATTGCCGCCTAATCATCACAACACGATCTAATAAATCTCCACCTTGATTAGTATCGGCTAACGGAATTAGACCATACCCAAATTCGAATTCAATCGGATCCATATTAATCAGACCAACTACATTTTCTGGTGATTGCATTTCTGCCGACTCTGCCTCATCCACCTGTTCATCACTAGGTGCTTCATCAACTTGTGTTCTTCTTGATAACAGATAAGCACTAACAATTAATATTGCAGCGATCAACGTTGTCAGAAAAAAATTGATCGGTGTTAGACCTAAAAAGAAAATCGTACCACCCGCAACATAAAGCAGGATAGGATATCTCAGTAGCTGCTTGCTAACATCCGCACTCAGGTTACCATCTGAGGCAACTCTAGTAACAACGATACCGGTAGCTGTCGATATTAGTAAAGCTGGGATCTGACTAACTAATCCATCACCAACCGTTAAACGCATATATGTATCAATTGCTTCATTAAAACTTAATCCAAGCTGTGCTATACCAATTATTAACCCAAAGATAATATTAATAAGTACAATGATGATACCTGCAATTGCATCACCTTTTACGAATTTACTGGCACCATCCATTGCGCCATAAAAATCAGCTTCGTGCTCAATTTTTTCTCGTCGCTCTTTTGCTTGCTGTTCATTAATCATTCCTGCATTTAAATCAGCATCGATACTCATTTGCTTACCTGGCATTGCATCTAATGTAAAGCGAGCTGCTACTTCTGATACACGCTCACTACCCTTGGTAATAACTAAAAATTGAATAATAACTAAAATAACGAACACAACAAAACCTACCAAAGGATTATCACCGATAACGAAAGTACCAAATGTTTCCACTACGCCACCTGCATCTGCCTCTGATAAAATAGATCGGGTAGTAGATACATTCAAACCTAACCGAAATAATGTCAGTAGCAATAGTAAAGAAGGGAAAACAGAGAACTGCAAAGCCTCTGTTGTATTCATGGAGACTAAAATCACGATTAATGCTAGAGATATATTGGTTAAAATTAATATACTTAATAACCACCCTGGAAGAGGAATAACTAACATAATAATAATAGATATAACACCAAATAAAACGGAAAAATCTCTAGCTTTCATCTTCTTACAACTCCTTTACGTAAAACACACAAACGTTCTTAAATCTTCTTTTGAATTCGATAAACATAAGCTAAAATTTCTGCTACAGCTTGGAAGAATTCTTCACTTATGATTTCATCAATCTCGACTTGATCGTATAATGCTCTTGCTAAAGGTCGATTTTCTACCATCACCACATCATGATTTCGAGCAATATCTTTGATTCGCATCGCAACAAAATCGACACCTTTGGCAACAACATATGGCGCATCTGCCTTTCGTTCATCATATTTAATCGCAATTGCATAATGAGTTGGATTAGTGATCACAACATCTGCATTAGGTACTTCACTCATCATCCTTTGCATCGCCATCTGTCTTTGCTTTTCTTTTATTTTTGATCTGATCAATGGATCTCCTTCAATATTTTTATGCTCATCTTTAACATCATTTTTAGACATTCTGTTTTGTTTTTCAAAATCATATTTTTGATAAGCATAATCAATCACCGAAATAATTAGCAGGCCGATTGCTGCTGCAACTCCCATTTGAATCGTCATCTGTCCAAAGAAAGCTAATGCACCATGAACCTCTTTATCCGCTAACATCATCATTTCATCTCGATTGATCCATATGATAGAGAATGTAATCACACCTACAACGACAATTTTTAGTAAAGATTTTACTAACTCCACTAGTGCTCTGGCGGAAAATATCCTCTTCGCACCTTGAATGGGATCAATTTTATTTAACTTCATTTTCAACGGTTCAGTTGTAAACAAAAAGCCTATTTGCATAAAATTCGAAGCAAGCCCAGCAACAATTGCTATAAGCATAATGGGTGCGATAGCTATACTTATTTGGGACAAAACATCTAAGAACATGCTGAATAGTTCTTCTTCTGTTACATCATGATGGATATATTCCGTGAATGATTTGCTAAACATGTCTGACATCGTGCTTTTCAGGTTATCACCTGTCACTAACAAAATAATAAACACAAAAAATAGTAAAATCGCTGTATTTACATCTTGACTCTTGGCAACTTGGCCTTTTTTACGAGCGTCTTGTCTTTTCTTCGGAGTGGCTTTTTCTGTTTTTTCGCCTGCAAAAAATTGAAGATCAAGCCGTAATTCCATCTATTAAGCACCTCCGAACATTTGAATAAGACTTTGCATCGTTTCTAAAGTATATTGAAAAAGTTGCTGCACAATCATCATAAAAAAAGGTACAAACATAAATAGTACAGCAAAAGAAACAAGAATTTTCAATGGGAGTCCCACGACAAAAACATTGAGCTGTGGCACGGTTCTGGCAATAATACCTAATGCTACGTCCACTAAAAATAAACAACCAACTATTGGAAGAGCTAATTGAAATGCCATTAAAAACATTTGACTGAACGTTTGTAGAATCAAATCTAGATTATTAAATTGAAATAACTGATCTAACGGCAATTCTTCAAAACTATACATCATCCCATTAAGCAACAGGTGATGACCATCAACCGATAGCAAAAATAGTATAGCGATTGTATAAAAGTATTGTCCTATTAACGGACTTTGAGCTCCTGTTTGTGGGTCAACAACATTTGCAATCGCAAAACCCATTTGAAAATCGATGAAGCCACCTGCAATCTGAATAGCTGATAAAATTACATAAGCAATTAATCCTAATAACAATCCGATGACTGCCTCTTTCATAATGAGTAAGATATACATGCCATCAAATGCAAGCTCTGGAATCTCCAGTGTATAAAACATAATCCATGCTATAAAAACACCAATACCAATTTTTAATTGTGTTGGTATATTACGATAAGAAAAGATCGGTACGGTGGCAAAAAATGATATTACTCTGACTAAAATTAAAATAAATGCTGGAAAACGATTAATATCAATTAACTCAAACATAATCTATCTCACAAACTGATTCATATTCTGAAATAAATTTGTTGCATATTCTACCATTGTCGCTAACATCCATGGGCCAAAGATAACAATACCTAATAAAACAGCAACAATCTTCGGTATAAATGCAAGTGTTTGTTCTTGAATTTGGGTAGTAGCCTGAAAAATACTTACTAATAAACCTACTACTAGCGCCAATATAAGGATTGGCCCTGCCACTATTAAAATGGTAAATATCCCCTGTTCGGCTAATGAAACAACAAATTCTCCACTCACTATCAGTATCTCCTCTCAAACTATGTCAAAGTGGTAAGAAACCATCTAATAATGAATGTGTAATTAAATACCACCCATCTACTAGAACAAACAATAATATTTTAAATGGTAATGAAATCATCACCGGCGGTAACATCATCATTCCCATAGACATTAAGACACTTGCTACTGCCATATCAATCACTAGAAATGGAACAAATATCATAAAGCCCATTTGAAAAGCTGTTTTTAATTCACTAATTGCAAAAGCTGGAACTAATGTTGTCAATGGAATATCTTGAACAGTTTCCGGCCTGTCTATTTCTGCATAATTCATAAATAACGCTAAATCTTTTTCCCTTGTATGCTTGGACATAAACTCTTTAATCGGAATAGTTGCATTATCATATGCTTCTTCTAACGGTATCTCTTCCTCGAATAACGGCTGTAATGCTTCCTCGTTTACCTCTTGAAATGTAGGTGCCATAATAAAAAATGTCATAAATAAAGCGAGACCGATCAATACTTGGTTTGGTGGCATTTGCTGTGTCGCCAGAGACGTCCGCACAAATGATAAAACAATCAAAATTCTAGTAAAGCTAGTCATTAATATCAATATACTAGGAGCCAATGAAAGAACAGTTAATAATAAAAGTAAACGGACAGATGTAGATATACTCTCAGGATCAGTACCGGAGAAAACATCAATGAGATGAATCATCATTTTTTTGACTACTTTCCTTTAGTTTTTGATATACTTTTTTTCTTCCTTCTTTCATTGTATTAAGCTCCTTATTAAATAGCGAAGTAAAGTTTTGATTGCTACTTTTCGTTGACTCCGATGGTTGTTTTGTCAGTTTCGCCTTGAGTTTATCTAAAGAATCACTTGTTTCTTCTTGTTTGATTAACTGTTCGATTGTAACAGGGTCCGTTATTTCCATTAATAATTCAATGTTCTCTGCAACACCAATGACATAAAAACGATCCCCTATCTTTATCGTTTGAATCGATTTATTCGATCCAACGGTTATACCACCATAATTCTCAATTACTTGATGCTTTTTGAGAAACCCGTTTTTTTTGCGCAAATACTTTGAGATCAGTACAATCAAACCAATCACAATAGCTAAGGCGAGAATGAGTTTAATGAAACTACCAATAAAAGTAGGGGACTCAACAGTAAGCTGATCATCTGTTTCTGTGACTCCTTCACTATCATTCACTTCATTCTCTTCTTCTAGTTGTATTTCTTCTTGATTATCCAATATTTCATTTACCATTCTTGCCTCTAGATTAATAGGTGAAAGCCATACTAGAAGCGATATAAATAATATACTTATACATAATTTCAGGTTAATGCTAATCACCTCATTAACCTAAAACTTTTGAAATGGCTTCGATTACCCTGTCAGCTTGAAATGGTTTTACAATAAAGTCTTTGGCACCTGCTTGGATTGCATCAATTACCATCGCTTGTTGTCCCATAGCAGAACACATAATAACCTTAGCATCTCCATTGATACTTTGAATTTCTTTTAAAGCAGCAATTCCATCCATTTCTGGCATGGTAATGTCCATTGTTACTAGGTCAGGTTGCAATTCTTTATATTTTTCAACAGCTTCTTGTCCATCCTGCGCTTCACCTACTACGTCATACCCATTCTTTGTTAAAATATCCTTGATCATCATTCTCATAAAAGCAGCGTCATCTACGATTAATACTGTTTTAGCCATGTTTTATCCATCCTTTCGATAACCTATTTTAGTTGCTTTAATCTATCTTCTTTACTTACGATATCTGTTACCCGCACACCAAAGTTTTCATCGATGACTACTACTTCCCCTTTGGCTATTAGTTTTTGGTTGACTAATATATCAACTGGCTCACCTGCGAGCTTGTCTAATTCTACAATGGAACCTGAGGATAGTTCTAAAATCTCTTTTACCGTTCGTTGCGTTCTTCCTAATTCGACGGTAACTTGTAATGGAATATCCATTAATAAGTCTAGATTTCGCTTTTCGCTTTGTTGTATAGGTACATCCTCAAAACTAGAGAATGCAGCCGCTTGTACCTCTTGATTTGTTCCCGCTGATTGAGTTCCTAATTGTTTTGGCTGGTGTTGCCCGGTATTGCTATGTGCTTGTTGCTGTATGGTTTGTGAATTAGGAACTGATACTGTCGTTTCATTTTTTTGATTGATTTCAGCTTCATCTGTCGTTTCATTATCTAATCTATCTGTTTCCTCTGATGAATTCAGCAATTGATCTACTAAATCTTTAGCGAATGTTACAGGTAATAACTGCATAATCTTTGAATCTATTAATGTTCCAATTTTTAATTGAAACGAAACCTTGATTAAGACATCATCATCTGGCGTTAAGAATTGTGTTTCTTCTTCTGTTACATCCATAATAGATGTTGTCGGTGGAGAAATATCTACCTTCTTATTAAAAACAGTAGACATACTAGTGGCTGCAGTTCCCATCATTTGATTCATTGCTTCTTGAACAGCACTTAAATGGATATCATTTAATTCCTGTGTTTCAGGATTACCATCTCCACCAAGCATGAGGTCAGCAATAATCGCTGCATCTTTTGATTCTAGTATAAATAAGTTAGCTCCACTAAAGCCTTCTGTATATTTCACTTCAATCCCTACATACGGTACCGGAAATTCTTCCTCTAATTCACCTTTGTGAAGAACACTGATGATAGGTGTTGTAATCTCTACTTTTTGATTTAATAAAGTAGAAAGAGTAGTTGCCGAACTTCCAAATGATATATTCCCAATTTCCCCCAAAGCATCTTCTTCGATAGATGATAGGCAATCATCTGTGGAAGGAGCCTCATTTGCATTCACATCTTCATCGGTATCATCAGAACCATTTAATAGTGCATCTATTTCATCTTGGGATAACATTCCATCATTCATCATCGTGATCCCCTCCCTTAATTTCGTCTATTACTTGCACTGCAATCTTCTGTTTTTTCTTTCCCGGTTGTACAAGAAACTTAGGCTCTTGACCAACCTGTAATGTTAAAGCTTGATCGATATTCTTATCCAATACAATGGTATCGTCTATACCTAAAAATAAAAATTCTTCTAATGTAATCGATGTTTCACCTAATACAGCGGTCATGTCCAATGTCGTTTGTTTGATGTTATGTGAAATAGATTCATATTCTTCTGGCTTTCTTTCCTTAGAATTTTCATTTTGCATCCAATAATGAACAGATAATTTGGGTATAATCGGTTCAAGTACTACATGAGGAATACAAATGTTAATCATACCGCTACTATCACCAATTGTAGTATCTAGAGAAACTACAACAACCGTTTCGTTAGGAGAAACTAGTTGTAGAAATTGTGGATTTACTTCAAAGTCCTCCAACATTGGATCAATATTAACTACTGAACTCCAAGCTTCCTGAAGATTGTCTAAAGCTTTTTCAAACAGTTGTGACATAAGTGATGTTTCAATTTCGGTTAAATTATCAATCTTATTAACACTGCTTCCTTTTCCACCTAGCATACGGTCTAGCATAGCATAAGCTATATTCGGGTTGAATTCAAAAATAATTCTACCATCTAATGGTTCAACACTGTAGACATTTAAAATCGTTTGGCTTGGAATCGATCGAATAAATTCTTCATAAGGAATTTGATCTACAGAAGCAACAGCAATATGCACATAGGTTCTTAACTGTGCTGAAAAATACGTTGATAACAATCTGGCAAAGTTATCATGGATTCTGGAAATACTTCTAATTTGATCTTTAGAAAATCTTAATGCTCTTTTAAAATCATATACTTTTACCTTTTTATCTTTTTCTTCTTCTTTTAATTGATTGGCATCCATTTCACCAGATGATAAAGCTGATAATAAGGCGTCAATCTCATTTTGCGAAAGAACTTCATCTGCCATTTTTCCACCTCCATTCGGAGTATACTTACTGGATAACTTTACTTATAATTAAGACATCGACGATTTGACCTTCCGTCATATGTTTATTCATAGCTGTTTTCATATCACTTTCTAACTCCGATAAATTGTCTTGAAAATCTTTTGCTGTCAGATCAACTGATAATTTTATAAATTCATTTTTCACTTGGAATTCTCTCTTTTCAATTTCATCTAAAGCATCATTACTATTCGTAATAAATTGAAATTGTATGAGAACGTAATTACCATCATTTAAATCTGTTCTTATTTCTTCAGTTGTATAAGAGTTTTTCACCATATCATCTATTGACATAGCCTCTCCTTCATTAGAGGTACTGTTTAATAGAAAATATAATGTTACAGCTCCTGCTATCGTAATAGTTAATAAAACGACAACTAGGATTTTGATTAACTTAGGATTCATTACCTTGTTCACCTACTTCTCTTTGAAGTTGAAAGAGACCAATTTCCTTATAAAACTCTCTCACCATTTCCTTCACTGCTTCTTCTGACTCTTTCACAAATATTTTTTTCTGATTAGTCATAGTGATAGTTGTATCGGGAAAAGATTCAATACGTTCTATGTATATCGCATTAATAGTAATCGTGTCGCCTTTTAATTTTGTTAATGTAATCATAGATTTAGAGAGTTAAGGGACAGAGCCTTAACCCTCTTCCTCCTTCTTATCGTTTTAAGTTCACTAGTTCCTGTAATATTTCGTCAGATGTTGTAATAATTCTTGTATTTGCTTGAAAACCACGTTGAGCTGTAATCATTTCAGTAAATTCTTCTGAAAGATCTACGTTAGACATTTCTAATGCACCAGCAACAATAGAAGCAGTTCCGCCTTCTTCTGGTTGGAAATAAATCGAGTCATTTTCTCCAGTATCAAACTGACCGTCATTAACAGTAGTTTGATACATATTCGCTCCTACCTTTTCTAAGCCGCCTTCATTAGCAAATTTACTTAAAGCAATTTGGCCCGCAACTCTCGTTTCACCATCTTCCACATAATTAACCACTCCATTCCCTTCAATACTGAAACTTGATGCAGTATCAGGGATATTAATAACTCCAACTTGCGTATGGTCAATATCATCAAGTGACGAAGGTTCAGCACCTTGTGGTTGAAAACCCATTAAATATTGACCATTAGCATTTACGATATTACCATCATCATCAAGGTACATATTACCTGCACGTGAATACTGTAATTCATCACCTTCTTGAAAAACAAACATGCCGTCCCCTTCTAATTGAAGATCTAATGGGCGTTCTGTCGTTTGGCGATTTCCTTGTGTATGAACATTGTCAATCGATCCTAACTGAGAGCCTGTCCCCACTTGGGCAGGATTGATCCCCCCACGATTAGCAGTTGGAGCACTTGCGCCAGAGACAGTTTGACTCATCATATCTTGAAAAGTTGCACGGCCTTTTTTAAAGCCTGCTGTATTTACGTTGGCTATATTGTTACCTACCACATCTAATTTTGTTTGAAAACTCTTCATACCTGAAATACCAGCATACATTGAACGTAACATTTATAAACTTCCTTTCCGTTATTTATTAAGCTATCGCTGTCGGTTGATAGCTTGTAAGCCTCCCTTGTGGGTCCAGCCTAATCCATTACGATCGTTCCATTAATATTGGTAAAGATTTTACTGCTTAACTCACTTTTATCCAATGCAGTTATCACTTTCTTACTTTCTGCATTCACAATAAATGCTGCATCACCCATTATCACTAATGACTCTTTTACACCTTTGTCCTTAGCTTGATTCAATTTCTCGTTCATCTTGTTCCAATCTGTATCACTCAAATGAATATCTCGCTGAGTCATTCTGTCACTAGCATGTTTACTTATTTCAATTTCCTGTTGCTCTTTTAAGACTTTAGCAAAATCACTAGATTTATTTTGTTGAACTTTTAAGTTTTTTGGAACAAGTGGATGATGATAAGCATGGATCCGATTATCCATAGTATCCCTCCTCTTTTATTCCGCGGAAGGATCATTGATTCTGAGTACCTCATCGGTGTATATTTTCGTTTCGTTATCTAATTCTATTACGGCATAACCTCCATTTTGTGAGATTGCCTTCACTTCACTTGTAGCAATCTCTTTCGGTTCTGCTACTTCACCAGTTTCTTCATCTATACGATAATAACTAACTTCTTTTCCGATTAAATGGCTATATTGTATAACAGGAGAAACGGTTTGGTTTTGTACTAGCGTATCAATAGAATTAGACATGTTCATCATTTGCTCTAATGATGAAAAAGTTGTCATTTGTGAGATAAACTCTTTATCCTCCATCGGGTTTAATGGATCCTGATTTTGCAATTGTGTCATTAAAATTTTTAAAAACTCATCTTTCCCTAAACTATTATTAACCTCTCTTGATTGATTTTGGTTAGATAAATAATAGGATGGATCAATAGAAGTCATTGTTTATCACCTACACTTTCGCATCCATCAACATATCATGGAAACTTAAATTTTGGTTATCAGAATAGGATTCCTCCTCTTTCTGATCGTCCTGCTGTTGTTGCTTTTCTTCTTCTTGAGAATTCAAGTTGTCATCCGTTAATTCTTCTTGGTTAATCTGAGTAAAGTTTTCTTGTTTTTCAATGATTACTTGTTGTGGCGAGAACATATGACGAAGCTGCTTCAGGTTCCCCTCTAACAATTCTTTAGCACCTTGTGTACTAGCAATCATTTTAACTGTCATTTCACCATTGATTTGGGTCAATTTAACGGTAACATCCCCTAAGTGTTTCGGTTGAAGTCGTATCATCAGTTGGTTAGCTCCGCTTGATAGCTTCATAAAATTACTTTTTTGCATGACTTGCTGAAATTGATCAATAAGTTGTTTCTGAGCTAACTGTTGATCACTATTTGTTTGGGACAGGTGAATCACATATTGTTGTATTTTCGATTGAACTTGTTGACTTCCGGTATCATTTCTAACGACCTGCGATTGCTCCTGCTTACTTATAGGTTCTATTCTTTCCATTGCACTTTCAATCCAACGCTTTACATCTTGTTGCGTAACCTTTTGCGTACTTCCATAATGCTGCTGCATAGACCTGCGATTTTGAAAATTTGCTAACAACTTCGACCATATTTCACTACTTTTCTCATTGGTAGCTTCTGATAGAAGATTCTGTGCTGCTTGCAATGTCTGATGATTCATTTGTGACCATTGCTTTAACAATTGTAAAATTTGTTTGTAATCACGATTATTAATAGTTTGGTTTTGAATTTGTTGTACTATTTTTTCTGTTTGTTCGACTAGTGTTGTTGTTTTTTCACCTAAAACAACTTCTGTATTTTGGCTTTGTTGGACTATACTATTTTGCACGAGATAGGCATCCTTAAAATAAAGATTAGTGTCTTGCCCTCCTGTACTCTTACCTATGTGATCGACTTCTAGCAATTTCTTGATCAAGTCAGCTAATACTTCAAGTTGTCCTTCTAATAATTCTATTTGATCATCATTTAGGTTCTCCTTGATAAATGTCATTAATTCCTCTTGTGATAAACCTTCATTGTCAGTATGCTCCGAATTATTGTTGATCATGTTGATTAATTCTGTTAGTCCATTCAATTGTTCTTCCGATAAACTTCCTAAGGTATCTCGTAACGATTCTGTATCAATTAGCTTTACTGTGTTTGTGTCACCATCAGGTTCTGTTAGACTTGCTTGTTGTCTATTGCTTGCCATATTGGCTGACATAAGATCAGAAAAACCTTTTCCTTCTACTTTATCTCTTATAGTTTTAAGTGTAGGCACGGCTGAGCCATTCGCAAACCATTCAGGTGCTACAATCATTTTTTCACCTCCTTTCAAATTGCCTCATCATTCATTCACTAATAAATCTGAATATTCAGCTGCTATTTCCGGGTCCATCCCACCTAAGATTTCTCCTCTAACTTCTGAATCTAATTGACGTAATAATGGTACAGCGATATCAGCCTCCATCGTTTCCAATATAGGTGCTGCCGTTTTCGGTTTCATCGCAGTAAAAGAAGCAGCAAGCTCATCAATTGAGTCTGAATTTTCTGTATCGTTCTCCTGAGCATCTTCCAATTCTACAATTTGTGAAGACAAATCTGATATTTCTTCTTCCAGTTCAGAAATAGTTCCGTCTTTTGTTTGAACTTCATATTGTAATGCGTCAAGCTCTTCTTGAAGCTTATCAATTTGTTGATCTTTCTCCTCTAACTGATTAGCGTGTAATTCTTCTTGGTCCGTTGTCACTTGCTCGTCTATAAATGGAACCTTATTTAATGTTTCCTTTGTATATTTACCAACATCCACGCCCATCACGTATAGGATTAATACCGTTATCAGCAATGCAAAAATTAACGATACAAGTATTACTATTAACCATTGAAAAACACTCGGTTTTTTTTCATTATTTTTCTTTGGATTGGTTGCCATTTCTTCACCTATCCTTACTTTTCTAGATACTTGCGAATGGAAACTTCATCCATCAGCATTAAGTCTTTTTTATCTTCCAATTGTTTATACTGCTGCTCTTTGTTGTCGATTATTTTCTCTATTTTTTTCACTTCGATATAATGATCAGTTACATACTCTTGTACTTGGTCCATATACTTTCTCGCCGCATCCACTTTTTTTTGAACATTGATGATGCTGGGCATAAGAAAATCTAAATATTGATGATAGGATTTAATCGTTTCAATTTGGGATTTGTCTGACAATGATTGCTTATAGCTTTCTTCTATCTTCTCTTTCTTTTTGAGCAAATCATATAAGTGACTGGCATGCTTTTCAAATTCCGCTGTGGCTTCTTGAAATTTAAGTTGGGCGTCATTTTTTTCATTCTCTCTTATCATTCTGATTTTTTCATACCCGTGTAATTGATTCATCATCAGGAACTACTCCTTTTTGCCAGTTCTTGTAATTGTTGTAGCGCCGTATTTTCATCTGCGTTTTCATTCATATCTTGCTTTAAGACGTTTAGAATTCCTGGTTGAAGTTGAATCGCCTGGTCAACGAATTTATTAGACCCTCTTTTGTAAGCACCTATTTGAATTAACTCCTGATTATCATCATAAGTAGAAAGAATTGAACGAATCTTCTGTGTTAATTCCAGCCTTTCTTTTGAAACAATCTCAGGCATTACCCTGCTTACAGACTGCAAAACATTGATCGCTGGGAATTGTCCTTTTTCTGCTAGTTTGCGATCCAAAATATAGTGACCATCCAATATACCTCTTGTTGTATCAGCTATCGGTTCATTAAAGTCATCTCCATCAACCAGAACAGTGTAAAAAGCTGTTATGGAACCATTTTTGCTTGTACCTGTTCTTTCTAGTAGAGAAGGTAGCATTGCAAACACTGACGGTGTATATCCTTTTGTTGTCGGTGGTTCTCCAATGGCAAGCCCTATTTCTCGTTGTGCCATTGCAACCCTTGTTACAGAATCCATCATTAAATTCACATCATAACCTAGATCACGAAAGTATTCGCTAATTGCAGTTGCTGTATAAGCACCTTTAATTCGCATTAATGCAGACTGATCAGAGGTAGCCACCACTACAATTGACTTCTGTAAACCTTCAGTACCTAGCTCGCGTTCAATAAATTCTTTTACTTCTCGTCCACGCTCCCCAATCAGAGCAATTACATTAATATCAGCATTACTATTGCGAGCTATCATACCTAACAAGGTACTTTTCCCTACGCCACTTCCTGCGAAAATCCCAATTCTTTGACCTTTTCCAACCGTTAGCATCGTATCAATTGCTTTTACACCAATCTGAATTGGTTCTTTTATTCTAGGTCTCTCGATCGGATTAGGTGGAGCTTGCTCTGTTGGATATTCTTTTAATCCTTTGGGTAAATGAGAACCATCTAGTAAATTACCAGTTGAATCGATTACCTTTCCTATTAATGCTCTACCTACTTTTACTTGTAAAGCATTCTTGCTCGCCTCTACTAAACAACCTGCTGCAATATTATGCACTGTTGAATAAGGCATTAAAAGGACCTTTCTTTCATAAAAACCAATTACCTCTGCCATTATTTTTTCGTTCTTTTTTTTCGTGTGGATGTAGCACACTTCACCGATGCGTGCTTCGGGTCCCCTTGCTTCAATTAATAAACCAATCACACGGTCTACTTTTCCATATCGTTTATAAGCATCTACATCATATATTTCATTCAATATCATTTGTGTTTTCACGTGTGATCTCCTCCACTACATGAAAAAGTCTTGTTCTAATTTCTTCTAATTGGCTATCAACAGAAGCATCAATTCTACCAGATGGTGTTTCTATCATAATTTGTTCTCCTTGCAGTTCAACCGATGGGTATATCCTAAATTCGATATCATCATGGATCATCGAACTTAACTCATCCTTATTTTCTATTAGGAAAGGATAATAATTACTAGAGACAAATAATTTAATACTTGATTGGTCTTTCACCTGTTCTATCAAAGATTGCGCAATTCCAACAAATTTCGCATGCTCTTGTTGGATTGACTGTTTCAAAACCTTCTCCGCTACGGCCATCGCAATTTGTAAAACTGTTTCATCACTCTCTGCAATAATTCTGTGATATTCTTGATTAGCTGTTTTCAGTACATCTCTAGCTTCTTCCACTATCTTCTGAAATTGTTGGATACTATCTTCTTGTCCTTGCTTAAAACCTTGTTGATACCCTTCTTGCTGGGCCTGCTCAATATAGTTTGCTTTTTCTTGCTCCCACTCTTGACGCCATTGATTGATTTCTGCTTGTACTTCTTCTTTCCTTTGTTCTGTTTTGTTTAATGTTTCTTTATATTTCCGCTCTGCATTCTCTATTTGCTGATAGATATTATGTAATGTTTCTTTATTATCTCGTTCAGATGAGTTTTGCTTTGTTTTCGGTGCTTCTATTTTTCTTAATTGGATTTGCCTAGGTGGTAAGGAACGATTAGACAATAATATCATCTCCTCCACCTCTAGCTATGACAATCTCGCCAACTTCTTCTAATCTTCTTATAACAGATACAATACGTGATTGTGCTTCTTCTACATCACGTAATCGAACTGGCCCCATAAATTCCATTTCTTCTTTAAATGTTTCTGCCATTCGAGTAGACATATTATTAAAGACAATTTCTTTCACTTCATCACTCGCAACTTTTAAGGATAAGCGTAAATCATCATTTTCAACTTCACGAATAACGCGTTGGATAGCTCGATTATCCAGAGTAACAATATCTTCAAATACAAACATTCTTTTCTTGATCTCTTCTGCTAATTCTGGATCATCAATCTCAAGCGTATCTAAAATAGTTCGCTCCGTACTTCGATCCACACCATTTAACACTTCAACAACTGCTTGGATACCACCAGTTTGAGTATAATCTTGTGAAACAGTAGTAGATAACTTTCGTTCAAGAATTTGCTCTACCTCAGAAATGATTTCCGGTGATGTAGAATCCATAACTGCTATTCGTCTTGCGATATCAGCTTGCATTTCTTGTGGTAATTCTGACAAGATTTGAGCAGATTGTTCAGAATCTAAATAAGATAAAACAAGTGCAATTGTCTGAGGATGTTCATTTTGAATAAAATTTATAATTTGACTAGGCTCAGCTTTCCTTGCAAAATCAAATGGTTTTACTTGTAAGGAGGAAGTCAATCTGTTTAGGATATCACCTGCTTTCTCCTCTCCTAATGCTTTTTCAAGAACGGTCTTGGCGTAACTGATACCACCTTGAGAAATATAATCCTGAGCCATCGCAATTTCATGGAATTGCTCCAAAATCTCATCTTTTTGAGTTCCATCTACTTTCTTAACAGATGAAATTTCTAATGTTAGTTTTTCAATCTCTTCTGGCGTTAAATGCTTATACACTTGGGCAGAAACATCAGGACCTAGAGAGATTAATAAAATAGCAGCTTTTTGTTTTCCTGTCAGTCGTTGTCTTTTAGCCATGTCTATTAACCTCCTTTAATCCTCTGTAATCCAGCTTCTTAATAATTTCGCAAATTCTTCTGGTTTTTCCTGAGCGTATTTCTCTAGTTGTTTTCTTCTC
Organism: Gracilibacillus suaedae; assembly: GCF_017599345.1. Taxonomy (GTDB): domain Bacteria; phylum Bacillota; class Bacilli; order Bacillales; family Amphibacillaceae; genus Gracilibacillus; species Gracilibacillus suaedae. The sequence goes on along the minus strand of NZ_JAGFVL010000064.1, from coordinate 16,052 downwards.
ATAGATGAATCTGAGTCATCCGTATCTGTGATTGGCGGAACTTCCTGTTCTCGAATCTCCGAGGTTTCTACCTCTTCAATCACTTTTTCTTCTGCTGAACGTTTTCTTCTTAACATCCATATCAAAACAATAATAGCTAATAGCAACAAGCCTCCAACTATGTATACCCATGCAGGAATAGTTGGACTTACCGTAGGGTTCGCTATCGTGTCCGTTCCTTCAAATGGCTGGAATACAATTGATACTTTTTCCTCTGGTGCAACTTCACCATATGACTTGTCGATAGAAGTAGATATTATAGAATTCAAAATAGAAGCTACACTTTCCTCTACATCTGTTTGCTCTTGTGCAGTCAATTCTTCAACTTCTCCATCTTCTACCACTCTCGTATTATCAATCGCTACTTGGATACCTAGGTCTCTGATTTTATACGGACTTTCTACAATCTCTCTTTGAATTCGATTGAATTCATTATTCACAGATTCTTTGACAAGCTCGTAGTCTCCTACGTTGCCTTCTAAACCTGCCGGATAGTTAGCAATTTCCCCTTCTTCAACTCCAACTGCACCGTCTTCTGGTTGTGCACCTGTAAATGATTCAGTAATCGTTTCAACGCTGACTGGTAACGTGTCATTTTCTTCATCAACCGGTTCTACCAGTTCTTCCACTCGCTGTTCTTGAGTGAAATCAACATCAGCAGTCGCTGAAATAGCTACTTTATTCATTCCTATCATGGAACCTAACATTTTTTGAACATTTCTCTCGATATCTTTCTCAATATCGCTTTTAATTTGTTGTTGTGAAGTAAAAGTATTACCATCTCCGGAAGCATGTTGATTATCTAAGTCGAAATACTCGAAGTTTTGATTCATAATTACAATGTCTTCTGTCGAAAGGTTAGGAACTGATTTAGAAACAAGGTTATATAAAGCATTCACATTACTTGCTTCAAACTGATATCCAGGTGCTGTTTCAATGACAATAGACGCTGTGGATGGTTGTTGTTGATCACTAATAAAAACAGGTTCCTCTGGTATATTTAGATTTACTTCTGCTCCATTAATCCCATCTATTTGCGTAATTAAATTTGCTAATTCCGTTTGCATTGCATCTAGTTTCATTACTTCAAATTCGTTGTCAGTTACTCCCCAGGAACTGTTCTCAGCAAAAAAAGAATAGTCAACACTTCCGCTATCTGGTATTCCTTGTGCAGCAAGATCTACTAACAGCGAATCTGCAGCTGTTTCCGGTACTTTTACACCTGAGCCAGCATCCGTAATTTCATATGTTACGCCACGGGCATCAAGTTCCTCTTTAATTTGACCTACTTCTTGTACGGAAAGGTCATTATACAGTGCTACCATATCACTTTTAGCAGATGTCATTACTGTGACGAGAACGATGATAGCTATAAGTGCTGCAATTCCACCGAAAAGTAACCCTTTTTGCTTTTTTGACATCGATGTATAATAGCTAGATACTTTTTCCTTGTATTGTTTGAATTTCTCGTTCATTTTGTGCCCCCAAAAATCATTACTTGCTTACAACAATCAATGTATTAAACTTGCATCCTCATTACTTCGTTGTATGCATCCACCATTTTTTTCTGAACTTGTACACCAGTTTGTAGCATAACACTTGCTTTTTGTGCTGTGATCATAACATCGTGTAAGTCATCGATTTCACCTTTGGCAAGTGCTTGTGTTTTTTGATCTGACTCATGCTGTGCTTTATTAATATTGTCGATAGCTTGCTTAAAGCTATCAGCAAATTGTTGTTGTGACTCTCCTACGGTTTGCTTTTTATTTATAGTTTCAGCCGTATTTGGCTGTATGTTTTCTAATGAGTAAATATTCATTTTATGTATTCACATCCTTCTTACTATTTGCCAATTTCCAGTGCTTTCATCAACATTGTTTTTGAAGCATTTAAAGAGGTGACGTTTGCTTCGTAGGACCTTGTAGCACTCATCATGTCAACCATTTCTTTTAATGGATCGACATTAGGCATTTCTACATAACCATCTTCATTTGCATCAGGATGATTAGGGTTATACACTTGTTTGAATGGTTCTTCATCATCCACAATTTGAGATACTTTCACTCCATCCCCAGCGCTTTCTCCTCTTTGAGTAGTCCGGTTGAGAATGGATGAAAAACTTTGATCTTTAGGACTGAACACTGTCATTTTTCTTCGATAGGGTTCATATTCTCCATCTGCATTTACTGTCGCTCTTGTTGTGTCTGCATTCGCAATGTTGGAAGAGATCGTATCCATTCTTAGACGTTGAGCGGTTAAACCACTTCCGCTTGTATTAATCGCATTAAATATGGACATTATTAGTTACCTCCCCTAATGACACTTTGTAAGCTATTAAACTTGCCATTGATTCGATCTACTAATCCCTGATAGTAGATTTGGTTTTTGGCTAATTCTGTCATTTCTTTATCGATATCTACGTTGTTTCCATTGTGGTTATACATTGTGCTACGATCTGTTGTTATATGTATATTCGATTTATTAGAAGAAAAAGGAATATGTCGTTCATTCGTTCTTGTTGCTTGAAATTGTTCTGATAATTCATTTTTCAATACATCATTAAATTGAACTCGTTTCGCTTTGAAGTTGGCTGTGTCTGCATTCGATATATTATGTGCTATCGTTTTATTCTTTACTGAAGCATAGTCAAGTGAATTTTCTAGGGTCTGAATAGTCCCACTAAATAAAGACATTAAAAAAATTCCTCTCTTTTTTATTTTTACCGCCATAAAAATCATTTATCTATCGAATATTGTAAAGTAAATGATCTACACTGTCTATGACTTATCGTCATATTCTGACTAAAGTAGGGTATTTTTTTTATTCGAACAGGACTTTAGTCTTACTTTCTCGTGGATGAAATTGTTATTTTATGTGTTTTTATGTCGGATTAAACCTAAAGACTTAATTCATAATTCATGCTAAATCGAGAAATAATACAAAAAACGACCTGCACCTATCCAAACTACGAATTAGTGAAATTCAGAATACTCGTTTTTTAGCAAACTTGGTAAAGCGAACCACTTGACGAAGCGGATCTTCAGCTCTTGAGAGTCCTCAGGAGCCTATGTATTCTGTCGTTAATTAGAATGTTCAAACATTTAAAAACCGTAAATATTTAGGAATTAAGTTCAGAGGGGGTGGTCTTTCAACAATCAGAAGACTGTGCAAAGCCTACAAAAAAAGATCTCCTCATTATTTAGAGGAGACCATTTTTAGATGTGATGATGTTTGAGTTCGTTTAAGAATTTGTTGTTTAAAACTTTGATATATGTTCCTTTCATTCCTAATGATCTGGATTCAATGACACCGGCACTTTCTAGTTTTCTAAGTGCATTGACAATGACAGAGCGAGTAATCCCAACACGATCAGCTATTTTACTAGCTACTAGTAATCCCTCATTACCATCCAATTCTTCGAAAATATGCTCAATTGCTTCCAATTCACTGTATGACAATGAGCTTATTGCCATTTGTACCACTGCTTTACTACGAGCTTCTTCTTCTATTTCTTCTGTTTTTTCATGTAATATTTCCATACCAACTACAGTTGCACCATACTCCGCCAGTACTAGATCACCATCATCAAAACTATTTGACAAACGACTTAATATAAGGGTCCCGAGTCGCTCACCGCCACCAATAATAGGTACAATGGTTGTTAAACCTTGCGCAAACAAATCACGATTTTCTACTGGGAAAGCCGTGTATTCACTATCGATATCAATATTTGTGGTTGTAGCTGAGATATTAAATAAATTATCGGTATACGTTTCAGGAAACTGTCTTTCTTCCAACATTTTTTTCATTCGCTCATTTTCAATCTGTTGATTAATCGCAAAACCTAATAGCTTTCCTTTTCGACTTACAATAAATATATTTGCTCCAATAACATCCCTTAACGTTTTCGACATATCTGAAAAATCAACTGATTTCCCTTTCGTTTTTTGGAGCATTGCATTAATTTCCCTTGTTTTTTCTAATAATTGCATATTTTTCACCATCCATATTATAAAATAAATTGACTTAAATCTTTGTTCGTTGCTATTGACTTTAATTTCTCATTAACATAGTTTTCTGTTATTTCAATATTTCCAATTCCAATTTCAGAAGCCTCATATGATAGTTCTTCCAATAGTTTTTCTAAAATAGTGTGTAATCTCCTTGCCCCAATATTGTCGGTTTCCTGATTTACCTCATAAGCAATTTCTGCTAAGCGATTGATTGCTTTCTCTGTATACGAAATAGTTATTCCTTCTGTTTCCAACAATGCTTTATATTGCTTCAATAGTGCGTTTGAAGGCTCTGAAAGAATTCGTTTAAAATCTGCCACCGTTAACTTGTCAAATTCAACACGTATCGGAAAACGTCCTTGCAACTCAGGAATGAGATCAGAAGGTTTTGCCATATGAAAAGCTCCGGCTGCAATAAATAACATGTGGTCTGTCTTAACCGGACCATATTTAGTAACAACCTGAGAACCTTCTACAATCGGTAGTATATCGCGCTGTACACCCTCACGTGATACATTTGCAGACTGTTCTTGTTTAACAGCAATTTTATCCATTTCATCGATAAAAATAATACCCGTTTGCTCTGCTTTTTCTATCGCTTTATGAGTCACATCATCGATATCAATTAACTTCTGTGCTTCCTGCTGGGTTAAAACTTTTCTTGCCTCTTTTACTGTTAAGCTTCGTTTCTTTTTCTTTTTAGGAAATAGTTGTCCTAATGCATCTTGCATATTCATTCCCATCTGTTCCATGCCAGAACCTTGTAACATATCAAACATATTTGATGCTTGTTCCTCTACTTCTATCGTTACTGTACGATCTTCTAATTCACCAAGGTCTAATAATTTTTTTGTTTGCTGTCTTTGCTGTTTAATATTTTCTTTTTCTTGTGAATCATTCGTATCTTCTGTATTGTTTTGCTGCTGATTCGGGTTCATAAAAATATCAAATGGATTTTTTGACGTAGTCGTTTTCTTTTTGGATGGTACAAGGATTTCTACTAGCCGTTTATTTGCTAACTGTTCAGCTTTTTCTTTTACTTCTTCCATTGCATCTTCTTTTACCATTCGAACAGATGTTTCAACTAGGTCACGAACCATTGATTCTACATCACGACCGACATAGCCTACTTCCGTATACTTAGTAGCTTCAATTTTAATAAACGGAGCCCCGACTAGTTTCGCTAACCTTCTAGCTACTTCTGTCTTACCGACACCAGTTGGTCCTATCATTAATATATTTTTAGGAACAATCTCATTTTTTAGTTCTTCAGGTAATTGCATTCTTCGGTACCGATTTCTTAAAGCAACTGCGACTGCTTTTTTGGCATCTTGTTGTCCAATGATGTACTCATTTAATTTTTCAACAATTTGCTTTGGTGTTAAATTGATAGACACGATAGTCATCCATCCTTTCTTATTCCAATTCTTCTAACACAAGTTGGTTATTTGTAAAAACACAAATTTCTCCTGCAATTTCAAGTGAGGCTTTTGCAATTTCATTTGCTTCCATATCCGAAGCATGCTTTTTCAACGCTCTTCCTGCACTTAAAGCATAATGACCACCTGAACCAATTGCAAGAATACCATCATCAGGCTCTATTACTTCACCAGTACCTGACACTAATAGTATTTCCTGTTTATTCATTACGATTAACATCGCTTCCAATTTTCGTAAATATTTATCATTTCGCCAATCTTTTGCCAGCTCAACAGCAGCCCTTGATAAGTTGCCATCAAACGTTTCAAGTTTTGTTTCAAAACTTTCAAAGAGGGTAAATGCATCTGCTACTGAGCCTGCAAAACCTGCTAAAACCTGATCTCGAAATAACCTTCTTACTTTTTTTGCAGTATGCTTCATCACTACTTGATTTCCAAATGTCACCTGCCCATCACCACACATCGCAGATTTTCCATTGTGTTGGATAGCAAATATCGTGGTTGCATGAAATGAGTCCATTCTGATTCCTCCTACCGTTTCGCTCTCGGATGAGCTGTTTTGTATACATTACTTAATCGATCTTTTGAAACATGTGTGTAAATTTGAGTGGATGATAAATGAGAATGCCCTAATAGCTCTTGCACTGCTCTTAAATCTGCTCCATTATCAAGCAAATGCGTAGCAAAGCTATGTCGTAATTTATGCGGATGAATATGTAACGTTATTGCTGCTTCTTCCACCAATTTATTAATAATTAACCTTATGCCTCTGGCTGTCAATGGATTTCCTCTTGCATTAAGAAATAAAATATTTTGCGGTTGGCTTTTTTCCGTTATTAATGATGGCCGGCTTTCCTTGATATAAGATTGTAAAGCCTGATTTGCATAATCCCCAAATGGAACATATCTTTCCTTGTTACCTTTGCCTGTTACTAAGATGGTTTGAAGATCAAAGTCGATTCTGTCTAATGTTAGTTGAACACATTCACTAACACGAATCCCGGTACCGTATAAAACTTCTAATATAGCAATATTTCGTTTGCCAAGCATAGTACTTTGATCGATCGATTCCATTAGTATTTTCATTTCCTCTTGGTAGACAAATTCAGGGATGGTATGAGCAGTTTTGGGTAAATGTAAATGAACAAAGGGATTCTCTAATACAATTTGTTCTCTCAGCAAAAACTTATAGAACGACCTTAACGTAGAAATACGGCGGTTAATCGACCTTTTAGATAAAGCATTATCATATAGAGTAGTTAAATATGTACGAATGATACTATACTCTACATCCTCTAATGACGAAATATTTTCAGAAGTCAAAAAATTAAAAAAATCAGCTATATCTTTTTCATACGCTTCAATGGTGAGTTTGGATGCATTTTTTTCGATTTGTAAGTAATCTAAATAAGCTAGCCAATTGTTAAAAAAGTTCATAAGTCACCTCTAAATGCGTTAAAATATTAACACAATAGATTCAAGTCTGCAATTAAATTTGCAAAATTGTCACTACTTTCTCCATTATTACATTGATTCCCTTTTATTAGATGCTTTAAACCAATACAAATGAAGCCTTTTAGTTATCAATACACTATATTATTTTTATAGTAACATTCTTAGAACTTTTAAAAAAAGGTGATTCCGGTTCGTTTGTCGGAATCACCTTTTTGCATGGCTTGCTTAGCTTTGTGCTTCTTCTTTATAGTCACATGATGCACATTGAACTTGTACTTTCTTCTTGGACTTCTTCTCGACTAGCATATTGTTACACTTCGGACAGTTTCTCCCGACTGGCTTATCCCAAGAAATGAACTCACAGTCAGGGTAATTGTCACAACCATAAAATGTTCTTCGTTTCTTTGTTTTTCTTTCTACAATATTTCCATCTTTACAGTTCGGACATTTTACTCCGATTTCTTTTAAGATTGGTTTCGTATTTCGACAGTCAGGAAAATTCGAACAAGCTAAAAATTTACCATAGCGGCCCATTTTATAAACCATTTCATGACCACATTTTTCACAATCAATGCCAGCGGGTTCATCACGAATTTCAACTTTCTCCATTTCCTTTTCTGCTTTTTGTAATTGTTGCTCAAACCCTGAGTAAAATTGATCAATAATTTTAACCCATTCTGTTTTTCCTTCTTCAATAGCGTCTAAATCACCTTCCATTTTTGCCGTGAATGTGACATCAATAATCTCAGGGAAAAATTCCTCTGTTAATTTGATCACAATTTCCCCTAGCTCCGTCGGGACAAACCGTCGATTGTCAAGAGCAACATAACCTCGTCTTTGAATCGTATCTAAGGTAGGAGCATATGTCGATGGTCTACCGATCCCTTTTTCCTCCATTGTTTTTACTAACCTTGCTTCTGTATACCTTGGAGGAGGCTGGGTAAAGTGTTGATTCGGTGTGATTTTTTCAGCTTTTACAGTTTCACCCTCTGTTAAATCAGGTAGCCATTTATCTTTTTGTTTTTGCTGATCATCAGAACCCTCGATATATACTTCCATAAAACCTTTAAACTTAATCTTAGAACCAGTTGCTCTAAACTCTACACCTTGATTTGTTAAATGGACAGTCATGGTATCCATAACAGCCGGTGCCATTTGGCTGGCAATAAATCGTTCCCAAATCAACTTATATAACCTGAATTGATCCCTGGACAAAACTGATTTTAGTGACTGTGGAGCTCTCAGGGCATTTGTTGGTCTAATCGCTTCATGAGCATCTTGTGCACCTTCAGCATTTTTAGATTTTTTTGTGAAACCGTTAAATTCTTTTCCGTATTTGTTTTCGATAAACTGTCTTGCTTGCGATTTAGCTGTATCTGATACCCTTGTTGAATCCGTACGCATATATGTTATGAGACCTGTAATACCGCCTTCGCGTTTACCTAAATCAATACCTTCATATAATTGTTGTGCTACCATCATCGTTTTTCTCGCTCGGAAATTAAGTTTTCTTGCTGCTTCTTGTTGTAATGAAGACGTTGTGAAAGCTGGAGATGGATTGCGTTTTCTTTCCCGCTTCGATACTTTTTCTACTAAGAAATCTTTTCCTTCTAAAGTAGATAAAATGCTATCTACATCATCTTTGGAATGAAGTGCTTTTTTCTTGCCATCTATCCCATAAAAAGCACCATCAAAAGATTGTTTCCCCTTTTTAAAGATCGACTCGATACTCCAATATTCTTCTGGTTTAAAATTTTTGATTTCATTTTCGCGATCAATAATCATTTTAACCGCAACAGATTGGACACGTCCGGCACTAAGACCTTTCTTTACTTTTTGCCATAGTAGTGGACTGATATTATAACCAACTAAGCGATCCAAAATTCTTCGCGCTTGTTGTGCGTCTACTAAATCCATATTGATCGTTCTTGGGTGTTTAAAAGAGTCCTTTACGGCATCTTTGGTAATCTCATTAAACACTACCCGACACTCAGAATCTAAATCAATATTTAGACTATGTGCCAAGTGCCATGCTATTGCTTCCCCTTCACGGTCAGGGTCAGCTGCGAGAAAGATTTTATCTGCTTTTTTAGCGGCGGTTTTCAATTCTTTTAATACAGGACCTTTTCCACGGATGGTTATATATTTGGGCTCGTAGCCATTTTCAACATCCACACCTGTTTGACTTTTTGGAAGATCCCTTACGTGCCCCATCGATGCTTTCACCTTATATTTTTTTCCTAAATATCTTTCAATAGTTTTGGCCTTTGCCGGTGATTCAACAATTACTAGATATTGTGCCATATTACTTACACCCTCCCAAGAGGCAAAATCAATTCGTATTCATTCATATTATAAGATAAGACTTCCATCACTAGGGTTATTTGTGACCATCATTGATGGCAAGCGAAACTTATCAGGATGTTAGCGTCCTTAACCCCACTTCTTGATTTAGTTGAATCTTGAAGTAGGGATTTTACGGACGGTTAGCACCGTAATAAATGTTTGCTATTAGATATGATAAATCTTCCCTATTATTAAATACTTTGTTAGTGTTTGTCAAACAAAGCAATAACAAAATTGCATAAAATTCATTTATCCTTCTTCTTAAATCCCCTGCTTTAGCTGGTATTCTTCTAAGATATCACGACTTGTTTGAACTAATTTTGCTCCATCTTTAATCAGTTGATTACACCCTGTACTTGTTTCTGCCAGCACTGATCCAGGAACTGCAAACACTTCTTTCCCTTGTTCTAAGGCTTGATCAACGGTAATAAGTGTACCACTTTTTTCTTTTGCTTCAATGACTAATGTTCCAAAACTTAATCCACTAATAATTCTATTTCTCTCAGGAAAATGATATTTTCTTGGAGGTTGATCTGGGGGATATTCCGATATAATTAAATCTTTTGCTGCTAATTGACTATATAAAGATAAATGCTGCTTTGGATAGATATGTTCGAAACCACTACCGAGTACAGCAATTGTTGGACTCCTATGTTGTAAGGCTAGCTGATGGGCAAATCCGTCGATACCGATAGCCATGCCACTCGTAATCAGAAAATCATTTTTGAATAAGGGGGTCAGAATATTAGCCATGATGGGCTTTGCGAATTTTGAAGGATATCTTGTTCCTACAACACTGAGGTTAGGTGAATGTGAAAGCAGCCTTTGATTTCCGTTGAGGTATAATACTAATGGAGGATCTGGAATGTCTCTTAGACTAACAGGGTACTCTTCACTAAATAGGGTTACTACATGGTATTCTTTTACGTAACGAACGATTTTTCGTTTTGATGAGTTATCCTGTAACTGTTCTACTAGGAAAGAGGCATTTTTGTCATTAATATGAAAAAATTCTTTCCATTGTTGTTTGTCCCATCGATAGATCTGTTCCATATCTGGATCCTTTTTCATTACATTCCATATCAGCTTACGATTCGTACCTATAATATAATGTAAATGAACTAATCGCCATTCTTTCTTTTTCATTCATAAATACACCTCTTTCAATATAAGAAATAAGCTGAGAAGATTCTCAGCTTATTTCAGTAAATTAGTGTGTCTTACATTTATCATATAGACCTTTATCTTTTAATACATTTATTAACGTCTCACCCATGACAGAAGGTGTTTCAGCTACTTGTATGCCACAAGCGTTCATAGTTTTAATTTTTTCGTCAGCTGTACCTTTACCACCTGAAATAATTGCTCCTGCATGACCCATACGTTTTCCAGGAGGTGCAGTCGCACCACCAATAAAGCCAACTACAGGCTTTGTCATGTTGGCTTTTACCCATTCCGCCGCTTCTTCTTCTGCTGTACCACCAATTTCACCGATCATCATTACTGCTTCTGTTTCAGGGTCTTCGTTAAATGCTTTAAGCGCATCAATAAAGTCAGTACCGTTAACAGGGTCACCACCAATACCTACAGCAGTGGATTGACCAAAGCCATTTTCTGATAGTTGATGTACTGCTTCATATGTTAAAGTACCAGAACGAGACACAACTCCGATATGACCTTTCTTATGAATATATCCTGGCATAATACCAATTTTACATTCTTCTGGTGTAATAACACCTGGACAGTTTGGTCCTACTAATCTAGTTTTCTTACCTTCCATGTATCGTTTTACTTTGACCATATCCATAACAGGAATATGCTCCGTAATACAAATAACCAAGTCAAGTTCAGCATCCACTGCTTCCATAATAGCATCTGCAGCAAATGGAGCTGGTACATAAATAACAGACGCATTAGCACCTGTTTCATTTACAGCGTCTGCAACTGTATTAAATACAGGTACACCTTCAACTTCTGTACCGCCTTTTTTTGGTGTTACCCCACCGACAATCTTTGTCCCATATTCTAACATTTGTTTGGTATGGAAAAGTGCTGTTGAACCGGTTATACCCTGAACAAGCACTTTGGTATCTTTATTGATAAAAACACTCATGTAAATGGCTCCTCCTTTTTCCCTTAGAGATAATTTTATGCTTCATTAACAAGTCCCACAATTTTTTCTGCACCGTCTGCCATTGACTCAGCTGGTGTAATATTCAAGCCGGAATCAGCTAATATCTTCTTACCAGCATCAACATTGGTACCCTCAAGACGTACTACTAAAGGAATAGTTAAACCAACTTCCTTCGTTGCTTGGACGACACCTTCTGCAATAACGTCACATTTCATAATTCCGCCGAAAATGTTTACAAAAATACCTTTTACATTGTCGTCCGACAGAATGATCTTGAACGCTTCTGTTACTTTCTCTGCAGTTGCTCCGCCTCCAACATCTAGGAAGTTAGCCGGATCTCCATTATAATGCTTGATAATATCCATGGTTGCCATTGCAAGACCAGCACCATTTACCATACATCCAATATTACCATCGAGTGCAATATAACTTAGGTCATACTTAGATGCTTCAATTTCTTTTTCGTCCTCTTCATCTAAATCTCGATACTCGACAATATCTTTTTGACGGAATAGGGCATTATCATCAAAGTTGAGCTTCGCATCTAATGCTAAAACGTCACCGTCACCAGTCGTAACAAGTGGGTTAATTTCCGCAATAGAGCAATCTTTTTCGACAAATACTTGATATAATCCCATCATAAATTTAACCGCTTTCGACAAGTATTCAGCTGGAATATTAATATTGAATGCAAGACGTCTCGCTTGATATGGTAATAGACCAGTAACTGGATCAATCACTTCTTTAAAGATTTTTTCAGGTGTTTTCTCTGCTACTTCTTCGATTTCTGTACCGCCTTCTTCAGATGCCATCATGGTCACTCGTGAAGTAGCACGATCCAAAACAAGGCCGACATAGTATTCTTTTTGAATGTCGCAGCCTTCCTCAATCAGTAAACGCTTTACTTCTTTGCCTTCTGGTCCTGTTTGATGTGTTACCAGCGTTTTTCCTAAAATTTCATCAGCATATGTACGGACTTCATCGATATTTTTAGCTACTTTCACACCGCCTGCTTTACCTCTTCCCCCAGCGTGAATTTGTGCTTTTACAACCGATACCGTTGAACCTAAATGTTCCGCAGCTTCCACAGCTTCATCTACTGTATAGGCTACTTTTCCGTTAGGTACGGCAACACCGTAACTGCGCAAAATCTCTTTGCCTTGATACTCGTGAATATTCATCTTTCATCCTCCCATCAATTAATCACTGCATTCTCATTGTATAAAAAAGTGCCTTCAATTGTCTAGAAAAGACTATGCATATTCTAGCTTTTTTCTTACAAATGATAGAGATGATTATTTTTTAGCTGCTTTTTGGTCTACTTGATATATATATGCAAACACTTCTGCCACTACTTGGTATAATTCCTCTGGTATCTGTTCATTGATATTTAATTCGGATAATAATTCTACAAGAGACGGGTCTGATTGAATCGGAATATTGTTCTTTTTTGCTCTATCCAAAATTTCCTCTGCCACATAACCTTTACCTGTAGCGGTTACTTTTGGTGCTACATCCATTTCCGCATCAAACTGTAAGGCTGCTGCTCGTTTACGGTATCTTTCCTGCTTCGTCATACCCGGTAATCAATCCCTTCTCTTTGCATAGGTTTATACGCTGTACGGTTACTATTTATTGCGTGCTGTTCTTTATCTGATAATGGTTTTTGTGTTACAGAAGATAATTGATAATTTAAACTGGATAGTTTCTCTTTTAATAATGGCGTGAAACTATCCATTAAAGGTTTTATTCCTTGTTGGTCATTGTAGACCGCAATATGCACGATTCTTTTTTGAATGGACATGGTAATCATTGTTTCGCCTAATGTATGCAAATGAAGATGAAACAATACACGGCAAAATTCCGGATCAATCTCTTCACTATCCTTGCGCTTTTTTCCTTCAAATTGCATACGAATATCCTTTGCTAAACCAAAGCGTTCACCAGGAATTTGAAAGCTTTGCTGAGTAATTGCTTGTTCATCTTGTAGCATATTTAATTGCATTCCTGTTAAACTTTGAATCAAGCGTTGCATCTGATTATTGGCTGTATCCGGATGCTGTTGATTTGCTAATAATAGATTTTGCTTTAAAGAATGTTCCATTTCTCTTGTTTGGATCGTTACTTCCGCCTGTTGAATTACTTGACGAACCAATTGCAAGAATTGTTCTTTGTTTATAACTTGATCACTTGCTTCTAATGATAACAGCAGCTGTCGAACTAGAGATTGCTCAGACTGAGGTATTTGTTGTAAATTGATTCGCTGTAACACTTCAGCTACCTGTTGATTTTGTGTCATGGTAGGTTGCGCTTGAGCAACCCACCGCTCCATTACTTGCCGATTTTGTGGTGACATTCCCGTCATCATGGATTGTAATAATTGACTAGCACTATGTGGCGTGCTATTGGAACGATTAGCTTGCGCTAGTTGTGCTTCATCTTGGATTCCGCTAGTTTGTACAAAGTGCTTCATTACATGCAAAAATTGATCTTTAACTTGTAGCGACTGTGGGTTTGAAGTACCTAGATGTAACAAAAGAGCTCGGACTATATTTTGCCCGGATTGTGGCAATTGTTGTGCATGTAGTTGTTGTAACACGGTGAGAACTTGCCGCTCTTGACTCACACTTGGCTGTGATGAAGATTGTAACCACTGTTGAAGCATTTGCCGGTCTTGGCTTGGGATTACTTGCATTACCTTTTGAAAAAAGCCTTGATGCTGCACAATACTTTTAAAGGTGTTAGTCACCGATCCTTGCTGCAACATTTGTTCAAAACGTTGTAAAAATAATTGAAAAGCTTGGCGCTCCCCCTTTTGAAATGGCAATTGTTGCTTTAATATTTGATTTAGTTGTTGTGTGAAATCCTGTGTTTGATTATTCGTTAAACGCTCGCCATTTGTTAACTGTTGTAAAGACGACAGTTGATCAGGTGTCGCCTTTGACAATACTTGTTCAAGTGCTGGCTGATTAGTATGCACAAACTGTTGTAACATCGACTGCTCTTGTGGCAGTGATGGAGCAGCAAACAATGAAAGTTGTTGTTGCAACTGTGATAATAAGGAATTACTTTGATTAAATGGTGCTAATTGCTGATAAAGTTGGTTAATTTGTGTACCTAATTGTGACGATTGAAATACTTGTAAACTTCGAAATACTTGTTCTGTTAACGGAAAGTTTTGCTTTGTCATTATTAAAAGTAACTCTCGATTGGCACTATTCCCACCAAATTGCTCTAGAAGTTTAGCTAATGCTTGGCCATCTTTATGGGTAAACGGTATGTTTTGACTAACGAGTTGTTGAATCAAATTTTTTAGTTGTTGATTATTATTTAATCCGAGTTGCTGCATTATTTGATCACTTACTGGCCTATTACTTTGCAAAGGTGAATCACTTATTTTTTTTAGCCTTATCACATCACCAATAGAAGTTACTTGAAAGAGATAATCCTGCTTGGAGGTTAATGCTGTTTCCAACTGGGCCACCACTTGTGAGCTACCTAACTGGATCGCTGCTCTTTGATTAGGATACAATTCGAGTACTTTTCCGGTTAGCATTTGCCCAGGTTTTAACGCATTTTGTGTCATTTTCAGTCGTGTATTTTCAGAACGCAATACGTTTGAAAATGAAGCAATACTTCTCATATGGCTACCTCCTCTCTACGAATAGGATTTCAGAAAACTTCTTCGGTGATATGGTGTTAAACCATGACTATTTATTGCACCTAAGTGCTGTTTCGTTCCATATCCACTGTTTTGGTCAAAAGCGTATACAGGATACTTCTGATGTAACTTTCCCATCATGTCATCACGTGTTACCTTGGCAATGATACTGGCAGCAGCAATCGAAATACTTTTTTGATCTCCTTTTATGATTGCGTCACTAGGTACTTCCAATTGCTCTAGGTTCACTGCATCTATCAGCACATAATCTATTTGTTTTAATTTATTTAACGCTTGATACATCGCTTTTTTAGATGCTTGTAAAATATTGATCTGGTCAATCTCATCTGCATCCACAATTCCTACAGCATAGTCAATCGCATGCTTGGTAATATATTGATAAAATAACTCTCGTTTATTCTTTGATAATTTTTTAGAATCATTTATCCCTAGTAATTTAAAATCACTTGGTAAAATCACAGCAGCTGCTACAACTGGTCCTGCTAATGGTCCTCTGCCGACTTCGTCCACACCTGCAATATATGTAATATCTTTATTCCATAACTTTTTCTCGTTTTGACACATCGTCTTAAATAGTTCCTGTTGAGCTTGGGCTTCTTGTTGTCTTTTTTCATATTGCTTTAGTAATGTTTGCACGCCTTTGCGTTGATCTTGGTACAGTACTTGTAACATTTCTTCAGTAGGTTCTTCTGTTAAATAATCTTTAATTTCATTAATCGTCCATTTTTTCTCCATCGCTAAAAACCTCGTTTCCTAATTTATCGGCACTTTTTCAAAAAAATAAAGAATAATAATTACTTCCTTCAATAAAGAAAAACGTCATCTGATTCGCAGTAGATATATACTGCGAAGTAGTGAAAACTCTGTTTAGTGAGCTTTCTTCCATTCTTCTGAAGTTGAGTGCTCATTTGTCGCTGCGGAAAAACACTCCCTTTCCGGGGGCA
>NZ_JAGFVL010000063.1 GCF_017599345.1 Gracilibacillus suaedae | reverse complement strand
AATCGAGATAGGGGGAGGTGACTAACCTCCGACCCTCTCACATCACCAAACATACGGTTCCGTATTTGGCGATTTCATTCAAGTCATACGTGAAAATTGATAACGAATAAACAAACTTTCTAGTCCTTGGCTTCCCCAATATCGGTTGCCGAGGGTTCTGTGTAAAATGGGGCTGTTCGCAATCCGCCAATAGGCTTTCCTTGTGTTGGCCCATTCCCACGCTTTCTCCTTCTTCACACCGAACCTTTGTAATTCTCGATACCTTGTCTTGACCAACTTCCATTCTTTCCATCGAATCATGCGGAGTCTACGTTGGATCCAACTATCTATCTGTTTCAGAACACTTGGTGCCTCGGTCAATTGGTAATATCCTATCCAACCGATTAAGTACCGATTTAATCGTTCGATTCTGGTCTCCATACTGATGTTTTCTTTCCTTGATGTTAAGGAACGGATTCGATCTTTGAGCCTCTTAATACTCTCTTTTGGTATGCGAACCTTTGGTCTCTTCTTGTGACTGGTGAAGGAGAATCCTAGAAATTTTCGTCTCCATGGACGATCAATCGCACTCTTTTGTTGATTCACTTTCAGCTTTAGTTTTCCTTCCAGGAATTCCGTCATGTTTTGTCTGACTCTCTGTCCTGCTCTTTTGGAACGAACGTAGATTTGACAATCATCCGCATAACGGACGAAGTGCAGTCCTCTGCGCTCCAATTCTTTGTCCCATTCATCTAAGACAATATTAGAGAGTAAAGGACTTAACGGGCCACCTTGTGGTGTTCCTTCTGTGTTCGACTGAACAAGTCCTTGCTCCATGACTCCTGCTTGTAGATAGCGACGGATTAATGTCAGCACTCTTGGATCGTTAATCCGTTTGCTCAGGGTGCGCATTAAACGATCATGATGTACTTTATCAAAGAATTTCTCTAGATCCATATCTACTACCCAACGACAGCCTTCTTGTATATACCCTCTTGCTTTCCTCACCGCGTCATGACCTCGCCTTTGGGGACGAAATCCATAACTATGGTCCGAAAACTGCGGGTCATATACTTTGGTCAACACTTGTGCGATCGCTTGTTGTAGAAAGCGATCTGTCACGGTTGGAATCCCTAGCTTCCTCTTTCCACCGTCTGGTTTCGGGATTTCGACTCGACGGACCGGTTGAGGTTGATAGGTTCCTGTTTCCAATTGTTGCTTGAGGATTGTCCAGTTCTCTTTCAAATGCACTCGTAGGTTTTGTACGGGCATTTGGTCGATTCCGTGGCTTCCTTTATTCTTTTCTACACGCCATATAGCTTGTAGTAGATTCTCTCGTGACAGTATTTGTTTTAACATTCGTTCTCTCTCCTACGTACATGATCGTTCTCTTTATGTGGTATGTGTTCTCCACCCTTCTCATGTCCCCCACGGGATTCACCGTTTCCTCCATGAGGAAGGAACTTGTGTTTCTGCTTCATCAAACCATACGTATCCCAAGTGATCATGTTCCTTTCCTGATTCCGCCCTTCCCTGTTCCTCTAGAAGAAACAGGTACTATGGCTTCTGCTGACTTCTGATAGTTCAGTGAATGTTCACACATCCGGTTACGGTAAGTGTACCGCTTTGCTATCAGACCTCCCGGGGTAAGCATCTACACTTCCTCCCCATATCCTTGCTTCATTTACTACCTATACCCTTCGGCAGTATGGACTTTGATGTGTTTGGCAGTCTCATCCAAGTATAAATAGCCTTCTATGAAGTTCGTGTTCCTCAAGGCGGGAATTTGCCTCCGACTTCCTTCAGATTCTAGGTCGCCCTAGACACCCTTGTCCTTGGCTAACTGGTACTACTGCCTTCCCAGTTCGGGACTTGAACCCTAGAGTTTAGATGCATGCCCGGCACACCAAAAAGGACATCTTGGCTAAATCCAAGATGTCCTTTAATGGACTATTATTCAATTCGTAACTCTTCCATTGCATGCAAAATATGAATTTTCATTGCGCTTCTTGCACCTTCAGGATTACGATTTTTCATAAATTCCATTATCATTTTATGATCGTTGATCGTATCTTTGATTGCAAGTTCCTTTTTCTTTGATAAAATGACTCCCTTGTCGATAGCTTGGTAAATAACTGGCATCAGCTTTTCCATAAATTCATTATGGGTAGCCTTTACGATGGATTTATGGAACTTCTGTTCTACAGCTGTTCGATCCTCGTTGTGCTTAATTTTTTGTTCTATTTGGATTCCATAATCTAAAATACGCTTTAATTCAGTATCACTTGCTCGAATCGTCGCATAATAGGCAGCTTCGGGTTCAAATATCAAGCGCATTTCATACAAATCTTTCGCATTTATTTTAGCATCTGCAAGAAAGCCCAATGCTTCTAGATTATTTACATCAATGTCTTCCTTTACATATGTACCCTTCCCTCTTCTAATCTCTAAAATGCCATTAGTAACCAAGATTCGGATTGCTTCCCGAAGGGTTGTTCTACTAATATTTAGCTCCTCTGATAACTCATTTTCGTTCGGGAGTTTATCACCTGGAAGAAATCTTTTCTCAATAGCAAGCATTGACATTATATCGTCTGCTACACTATCAGATAGTCTTTTTTGAACCATAAACTTTATCACCCTAGTTTTCTTTCTAGTATAGCATATAGATTGTGGTATCCCATTCAAATTATTTAAAAAAAGCTTGCAAACCTTTATGGGGCTTGCAAGCTTTTAGTTTAAGCTAACTTTTGAAATGCTTTCTCTGCTGCTGCGATTGTTTTTTCAATATCATCATCCGTGTGGGCCGTAGACATAAATAGACCTTCAAATTGAGAAGGAGGTAGGAAGATCCCCTCTTCTGCCATTGTTCGATAGTATGTTGCAAATGCTTCGGTATCTGATTTCACTGCTGTTTCATAGTTCATAACCGGTTCATCTGTGAAAAAGACTCCAACCATCGATCCCGCACGATTGATTTGTAATGACACACCGTGTTTATCCGCTGCTAATCTGTAACCTTCCACAAGTCGATCTACTTTCTTATTAATCTCATCATAGGCAGCACGATCCATTGCCTTTAACGTTTCTAAACCAGCTGTCATTGCAAGCGGGTTACCCGACAATGTTCCAGCTTGATAAATATCACCGACAGGAGCAATACGTTCCATAATCTCACGTTTACCGCCATAAGCACCAACCGGTAAACCTCCACCAATTACTTTTCCTAAACAAGTTAAATCAGGTGTCACCTCAAAATGACCTTGTGCACAATGATAACCAACACGAAAACCAGTCATTACTTCGTCAAAAATAAGTAAAGTGTCGTGTTGCGTAGTAATATCTCGAAGTGCTTTTAAAAATTCTTGTTGTGGTGGTACAACTCCCATATTACCTGATACAGGTTCGGCAATAACAGCTGCAATATCATCACCAAATTGTTCAAAAGCATACCGAACACTCTCTAAATCATTGTAAGGTACGGTAATCGTATGTTGAGCAACACTTTCCGGTACACCAGGACTGTCTGGAAGACCTAGTGTCGCGACACCTGAACCAGCTTTTATCAGCAATGAGTCACCATGACCGTGATAGTTTCCTTCAAATTTAAGAATTTTATTTTTCCCTGTATAGCCACGAGCTAGTCGCAAAGCACTCATTGTTGCTTCTGTACCTGAGTTAACCATACGTACCATTTCAATGGAAGGAACACGATCGATTACTAATTGCGCTAGTTCATTTTCCAGCAATGTTGGTGCACCGAAGCTCGTCCCTTTTTCTGTAACCTCTTTTAACTTGGAGACTACTCGGTCATCCGCATGACCTAAAATTAATGGCCCCCAACTTAAAACATAATCAATGTATTCATTACCATCAATATCGTATATTTTGGATCCCTTACCAGACTCCATATAAATGGGGTTCATTCCAACCGATTTAAATGCTCGAACAGGTGAATTAACCCCGCCCGGCATTAAGCTTACCGATTCTTTATATGCATCTACCGATTTCTGATTTTCACGCATAAGAGCTGCCTCCTTATTTATTTTGAAGCCATTTGGCCACATCTTTTGCAAAATACGTAATAATAATATCCGCTCCAGCTCGTTTCATGGAAGTCAGCTTCTCTAGAACTATCGCCTGTTCATCAATCCAACCATTAAGACTAGCCGCTTTGACCATCGAATATTCCCCACTTACATTATAAGCAACTACTGGGACAGGATGTTGATCCTTGACTTCGCGAATGATATCCATGTAGGATAACGCTGGTTTAACAATTAAAAAGTCTGCACCCTCTTCGATATCAGATACAGCCTCACGGGTTGCTTCTAATCGATTTGCAGGGTCCATTTGATAGGTCTTTCTGTCACCGAATTGTGGTGTACTTTCTGCTGCATCACGAAATGGACCATAAAAAGCAGAAGCATACTTAACCGCATAAGACATGATAGGAATATGCTTAAATCCTGCCTCATCAAGCCCTTTACGAATTTCAGCTACAAATCCATCCATCATATTTGATGGTGCAATAATATCTGCTCCAGCTTCAGCTTGCGTAATCGCCGTTTTCACATGCAGTGGTAATGATTTGTCATTATCGACATCCTGATTTTCAATCACACCACAATGGCCATGGGATGTGTACTCACAAAGACAAGTATCTGCAATAACTAGTAGTTGATCTGTCTTCTGTTTGATCTGACGAATGGCTAGTTGAACAATACCATTTCGGTCATAGGCACCTGAACCAACTTCATCTTTCTCTTTCGGAATTCCGAATAACAGGATAGACGGAATACCTAGTGATAATAACTCTTCTACTTCTTCATCGAGGTGATCAAGTGATACTTGAAAAACACCTGGCATTGAACTAACTTCTTTTTTAACATTTTCCCCTTCGACGACGAATAACGGGTATACTAGATCATCTACTTTTAAATTTGTTTCACGTACAAATCGTCTCATAACACTAGAGTTTCTTAAGCGACGATGACGATCAAAATGTGTTGTTGCCATTATGCATCACCTTTTCTTATGTAATCACGATAAACTTCTACCATTCTCTCAATAGTAAATATTTCTGGATATAGAATATGACGGAACGACCGCTCACGTAAAGCATTGGCTGTTGTTTCCCCAATTGCAACTGTAACCATCGAATGGATTGCGTGCTCATACAGATCTGGGGCTAAAAATTGCTGAAAAGCAGTAACAGTCGATGGACTGGTAAAAAAAATCGCATCAACTTCAGATACTGCTTTATTAAGCAATGATTTAGACTTCTCATTTCTTATTGTACGATAAACCACGATTTTTTCAAAAGGTACACCAGCTTCCTTGAGCAATTCAGGAATTTCTCTTCTGGCATTTTCACCACAAATAAGCGCAATCCGTTTCGTACCATTTTCATTTAAAAACTCTTCGACCATAGCTTTACCATTGTAAGTAGAAGGTTGAAAATTAACAGTATAACCATAATTCATTAATGACCTTGCTGTTTTTTCACCGACAGCTGCAATTTTATTTTTCACTTGAATCCCAAGCGTTGTTATATATTGATGAAAAAAGCGTACTGTATTTACACTCGTAAAGAACAGCCAATCAAATGAGGCAATATTGATCAATTGACTGCGATTTTTATCGTCATATATTGCCTCAAAGCAAAGGAGCGGTACACGCTCACAACTAGCACCATACCCTTCAAGTAATTGGATCAAGGGTAATGCTTGTCTCGCTTCCCTTGTCACCAATACCCTCTTACCTTCTAAAGGCAGACTCATCCCTGATTCTCCTTAATTGCTTCGTCTACCAATTTTTGAGCACCTTGAGCTTGCAATTTTTGCGCTGCTTCTTTCCCAACTTGTTGCGGATCAGTCCCTCTTACTATTTCTTTTAATATCGTATTACCATCACTACTTGCCACTAATGCTGTTAATACCACCTCATCACCATCAAGATATGCATATCCACCAATCGGTACCTGACAACCGCCATTTAACAAATGCAAGAAGGTACGTTCCGCTGTTACTGTTTTTTCCGTGTAAGCATCATTAATTTTTTCTAATAATGCTAATAGTTCTTGATCATCTTCTCTACATTCAATCGCTAAGGCACCTTGTCCAACAGCAGGTACACAAACATCTGGTTCTAGATATTCCGTCACAATATCCTCACTCCAGTTCATTCGTTTTAATCCTGCTGCTGCCAGAATAATCGCATCAAAATTCTCTTCTTTTAACTTCCGCATTCTTGTTTCAATATTTCCACGAATCCATTGAATTTTGAGATCGGGTCGTGCTGCTAGAATTTGCGATCCTCTGCGCAAACTGCTTGTTCCTACAACCGCACCAGCCGGTAAATCAGTTAATTTGATATGATCATTGGATATAAAAGCATCCCGATGATCTTCCCGCACAGGAATGGAACCAATCAACAGCCCCTCTGGCATAACTGCGGGCATATCTTTCATACTATGTACAGCAAAATCTATTTCTTTGTCATACATTGCTTTTTCAATCTCTTTTACAAAAAGACCTTTACCCCCGACTTTCGAAAGTGTCACATTAAGAATTTGATCCCCTTTTGTTACAATCTTTTTAATTTCAAATTGGTATTTATCACCCACATGTTTCTTTAATTGCTCAATAACCCATTCAGACTGAGTCAATGCTAAATTACTTCTTCTTGAACCTACGACAATTTTACGCAAGCTAGTTGCCTCCTTTGTGTTTTGTTACATATGAAAATTCGATAAACTGTTAAACAGAAAAAAGTTAATCAATAAAACGAGAAATGCGAATATATTCCAGCTTAAAATAGTTTTACCTTGATAACCCCTTTGAATTCGCATGTATAAATAGACGGCATAAATGACAAACACAATGATGGAACCAAGCGTTTTACTGTCACCCCAGTAAAACTCCGCACCCGTCATGTAAGCCCATACGACACCTAAAATAATTGATAACAGTAGTAGCGGTTCACCCAAACCAATCAATTGAAATGCTCTTTTCTCCAATCCTTCTAAGTCTTGGAATCTTCTTAACCATTTATACCCTTTTTTCTGTTTAAGAAATTTATATTGCATATAGTATAGACATGCTAAAATAAACGAAATGGTAAACAGACCATAGGATACGAGTGCAAGTACAATATGCGCAAAAAGCATTTCATCTAATACCAATGGGATCTGGGTAGAATCTGTGATTTGCATCGATCGTAAGGTATGAATGATCATGATAAAAAAACCAAATACACTTATAAAGAACATAAAAAATTCAAGGCGGAACATTCGGTGAACGATTAACGAAAACGTAATAATAATCCAGGTGTACGTATATAATCCATCATTTAGGGTCTGAATTGGTATACTTGATGTTTGCCAAATTTCTGTTAACAAAAAAATGGTTTGAAAAAGCCAAACCATTGCAAGCAACCAGAAAGCAATTCGATTCGCTTTCCGGTTATGGTACAGAAAATCTATAAAATAAATAATTACGGTCAAGCCATAGAGTAATAATACACTCTCTTGTAAAAATCTTTCTGCAAACATATTGGGAAAACCACCCGATTAATGTGTCGACACATTTTGTAGTTTCTGTATAATGCTATCCTTATTTTTTTCAAAAGTAATCACTTTGTCATTTTCTGTTTTTTTCACTTCTTCTTTTACGAGGTCTTCAATATCAAAGATTTGGATAAATAAGGCTAATGCTTGCTCTGCATTCTTTTGGCCAGCAAATTCCTTCGCCTGCAAGATAGGTTGTTTTAATAATTGATTGACAATACTTTTTGTGTGTTTATTTAACACTTTACGTTCACGTTCTGTCAGGTTAGGCATTTTGCGTTCAATACTTTTCATAGTCTCTTGTTGAATCGATAATGCTTGTTCACGTAATGCAGTAATAACAGGTACAACACCAAGTGTTTGTAACCATTCATTAAATGCAACAATTTCTTCTTCAATCCACAGTTCAATGACTTCGGAAGCTTCTTTTCGTGCCTCTAGATTAGCATCTACCACATTTTGGAGATCATCGATATCATACAAGAACACATTATCTACAGCTTCCAGAGCTGGATCTAAATCTCTTGGTACAGCAATATCAACAAGAAATAACGGACGACCTCTACGCTTTTTTTCTACACGTTTATAAAGATCTTTGGTAATCATGTAGTCATTCGCACCAGTAGAACTGATTACAATATCAGCTTGCACCAAAGTGTTTTCAAGCTCAGCAGTTGATTTTGCAACACCATTAAATTGGCTTGCCAGTTGTTTTGCTTTCTCCATCGTACGATTCACAACTGTTACCTGTTCTGCCCCGGAACCATAAATGTTTTTGGCAGCTAATTCACCCATTTTACCAGCACCA
The DNA here is from genome assembly GCF_017599345.1 of Gracilibacillus suaedae. GTDB lineage: Bacteria > Bacillota > Bacilli > Bacillales > Amphibacillaceae > Gracilibacillus > Gracilibacillus suaedae. Next base: position 141,399 of record NZ_JAGFVL010000063.1, on the reverse strand, counting down.
ATAATGACAATATGCTTTTCTTTCAAATCTGTGAAAATCTTTTTTGCTAATTCAACCGCTGCATAGCTTACAGACACGGCATTCTCGTTGATTGATGTTTCCCGTTGACTTTTTTTACCGATCGTTATTGCTTGCTTAAATAGCTCATTAAAAATAGTACCAGTCAATTTTTGTTTTTGTGCATCTAAAAAGATTTGCTTTACTTGACCAAGAATTTGCGTTTCACCCATTACCATGGATTCCAATCCACAGCTCAAGCGGAATAGATGTTCCACTGCTGCTTCATTTTCATACATAATCAGGTGTGGTGCGAATGTATCCTTTTCGATATCAAACCAGTCGGCCAAAAATTGTTTGATAAAATATCTTCCTGTATGAAGTTGATCAACTACCGCGTAAATTTCCGTGCGATTACAAGTAGAAATAATGACATTCTCTAAAATGCTTTTTCTGCTGTTTAATTCTATCATTGCATCAGTAATCGTATCTTCACGGAATGCGAGCATTTCCCTAACTTCAACAGGAGCTGTTTTATAATTTATACTCGCTGCTAAAATATGCACTGTATCTACCCCCAAAAAAGCAAAAGCCTAACACATAAGTAATTTTATTATAACATGTTTTCATTTCGAAATCGTGATGATTTTATGAACAGTTTATTAATCATCTATGATAAAATGAAACTTGTTGTTATGTGATTTTGAATTCATTAGTACTTTATCACGGTGCTGAACGTTTGTAAGCCTACCGTTTGATGATATTCTCACTTTATCATATTCAATATATTTTATCAAGAAAATAAATCTAAATTAATAATAATTATAATCTAGGAGTGTTTGTTTTTGAAAAATAATGGTCTTGTAGCTTATTTATTGATTGGAATTGGAGCATTTTTCTTACTTAGGGAATTACGGCTTCCTATATTTACTGATTTTTACTCATGGCCTACTTTATTAATATTAGTAGGGGCAGCTTTTCTCATTCATGCTTTTTCATCTAAAGATTTTAAAAATGTCTTTCCTGGCATCCTATTACTTGGTCTAGGAATCCATTTCCATGCTCTTACCCATTATCGATTTTGGATTGATCACTGGGGAATGTATACCATGATTATCGGTATAGCTTTTTTAGCTCGTGCTGCTAAAACGAAAAAGGGATTTATTCCTGGTATCATACTATTAATTATTTCTGGTTTTGCCATTTTCGCTGATAATCAGCCAGGTTGGTTTAGCTGGATCAATCAGCTCATGGGCTGGATTGAACGTTTTTGGCCAGTAGTTTTAATTGGGTTAGGTTTGTATATGCTGTTGAAAAAAAAATAATATGTGCTATGATTACTATGCTTTCTGAATACAGAAGCCTTTGAAAATATAGAGAGAAAAGAAGGTGAAAGTATGAAGAACTATTTTGCTTATTTCGTTACATTAATTGGAGCGAGCTTTTGGGGTTTGACAGGCTTGTTTGTCGATGGATTGTATAATGAAGGATTTACTGCTTGGGAAATCGTTGCAATCCGTTTAACTGTTTCTACCATCATATTAATGCCGCTTATCGCCATTCTTGCTCCAAGGAAGTTACGGATTCAATGGAAACATATCCCTCACTTTGTTGGACTAGGGGTATGTAGTATTGTTTTTTTCAATTGGTGTTACTTTACAGTGATGAAACAGACGTCACTTTCCATAGCTGTCGTATTACTGTACACTGCTCCTGTTTTTGTTACCGTATTGTCTAAATATTTCTTTCAAGAAGCCATTACGAGCAGGAAAATCACCTCACTAGTATTGACGATTTTTGGTTGTGCGCTGGCTATTCAACTAATACCGATTGGAAATATGCAAATTCCTTTCCTTAGTATTGTATTAGGTTTATTGTCTGCCTTTTTCTGTGGTTTATATAGTATTATTGGTAAACAGGTTAGCAGGCACTATAATTTTCTTACAACAACTGTTTATGCGTTATGTATGGGTAGTATTTTTATTCTGCCAACTAGTAAGTTATGGGAGAAGTCGGAGGCTTTTCAATCAGCTGAAGTCTGGATAAATATTGGTGGAATCGCTATGATATCCACGATTGGAGCCTATACCCTTTATACGTTTGGGCTTACTCGCATCGAATCGAGTAAAGCTGCCATTCTAGGAGCAATGGAGCCGATTGTTGCCGTATTGATTGGTGTGATTATTTTTAATGATAACTTAAAGTTTTTACAAGTTGTTGGAATAATATTAGTAATCAGTGCAGCATTCCTGACTGTTTACCATAAGCAAAGAAAAGTTACTAAAACCGAGCAATAACGCTCGGTTTTTTGTTTAAGTACTGATAGAGACTTTCTAATTTCTTATATTTCTGACTTTTATCAACCTTTTGCTAGACACTTTTTTCGGTTTCTTATGTTTTTTGTCTTTCATCAGCTTTATGATGGACACTTTTGCGATTTCTAATTTTACTTGAGATAATTAGATAAATAACTCCACACGTGCTCTTTTCCTTCGCTAGTTTCAGCGGAAAAAGGAATGACACTATCCTCTGCATCTAGTTCGAGCGTGTCAATCACTCTTTTTAAGTGGGTTGCTTTTTTGTTTTTAGGGATTTTATCCAGTTTGGTTGCGATCACTAATACAGGGATCTCGTAATACTTGAGAAACTCATACATCATCACGTCATCTTCTGTAGGTTTATGACGGATATCTACGATTAACACAGTTAGTCTCAACGTATCACGGAGCGAGAAATATTCTTCCATCATCTTACCCCATTTTTCTCGCTCTTTCTTTGATACTTTGGCATAGCCATAACCAGGGACATCCACGAAGTAAAAAGCATCATTAATATTATAAAAATTAAGTGTTTGTGTTTTTCCAGGCTTTGAAGATGTTCGTGCCAAATTTTTACGATTGATCAATTTATTGATAAAAGAGGATTTCCCTACGTTTGAACGACCCGCTAAAGCAATTTCCGGCCACCGGTCTGTTGGATATTGTTTCTCGGAAACCGCACTAATCACAATTTCAGCTTTATTAACTTTCATCGTTCTCCCCCAATAATGCATACTCTAATACTGTATCTAAATGATCAACCGAAACAAACGTTAAACCTTCCCGAACACTTTCAGGTATATCTTCCAAATCTTTTTTGTTATCTGCTGGAATAATAATGGTTGTAATACCTGCTCTATGTGCACTTAATGATTTTTCTTTTAACCCGCCAATTGGCAGTACTCGCCCTCTTAAAGTAATTTCTCCTGTCATCCCTACTTCTTTTCGAACCGCTCTTCCCGTTAAAGCGGAGATCAGTGCCGTTGCCATAGTAATCCCTGCTGATGGTCCATCTTTTGGTGTAGCACCCTCTGGAACGTGAATATGAATATCATATTTTTCATGGAAATCCGGATCTATTTTTAATTGATCTGCTCTTGAACGAATATAACTGAAAGCAGCCTGTGCTGATTCCTTCATGACATCGCCCAATTTACCAGTCAACGTTAGTTTACCTTTTCCTTTTGAGATACTAACTTCAATCGATAAAATGTCGCCACCCGCAGCGGTATAAGCTAATCCTGTGGCAGCACCAATTTGATTTTCTTCCTCCATCATACCATAACGGAATTTCGGCTTGCCTAAAATCGTTTCTAATTGTTTTTCCGTAACAATGACACGTTGTTTTTCACCAGAAACAATGATCTTAGCTGCCTTTCTGCAAATAGAAGCTAGTTGACGTTCCAAACCTCGTACACCCGCTTCTCTCGTATACACACGAATAACTTTTAAGAAGGCTTCATCACGCATCTGCAAATGCCCTTTCTTTAGACCATTTTCTTTTAACTGTTTTGGTAATAAATGTTGTTTAGCAATGTGTAATTTTTCTAATTCGGTATAGCCTGCGATCGAAATAACTTCCATACGGTCAAGTAAAGGTCGTGGTACAGTTGCCAAGTTATTGGCTGTAGCAATAAACATAACCTTAGAAAGGTCATACGTTTCTTCCAAGTAATGGTCACTGAAGGTGTTATTTTGCTCAGGATCTAATACTTCCAACATGGCTGCAGAAGGATCTCCACGGAAATCATTAGACATTTTATCAATTTCATCTAACAAAAAGACTGGATTAATGGTTTCAGCTTTTTTCATACCTTGGATAATGCGGCCTGGCATTGCACCAACATAAGTACGACGGTGACCTCTAATTTCCGCTTCATCACGGACACCCCCTAGTGATATCCGGACAAAATGGCGATCAATCGATCTGGCCACAGATCTGGCTAGAGACGTTTTACCAACTCCTGGTGGTCCAACTAAACAAAGAATCGGTCCTTTCAATGAATTGGTTAGCTGTTGAACTGCTAAATACTCAAGAACGCGTTCTTTAACCTTTTCTAATCCATAATGGTCTTCATCTAGAATTTTTTCAGCATGGTTTATATCCAGGTTATCCTCTGTTTCCTCTGCCCAAGGTAATGACAGTACCCAATCAATATAATTACGTATCACAGAACTTTCAGCTGAGCTTTGTGGCACTCTTTCATATCGATTTAATTCTTTTTCTACCAATTCCACAATACGTTCAGGCAAGTCTTTTTCTTCTAGCTTTTTTCTTAAGGCTGCTAATTCACCTGTCTTACCATCTTTATCACCCAGTTCACTTTGGATGGCTTTCATCTGTTCCCGTAAGTAATATTCTTTTTGGGTTTCTTCCATCGATTTTTTAACACGTTGTCCGATTTTTCGTTCTAATTCTAATACTTCTTTTTCGTTAGAGATGATTTCCAGTAACTTCCGGAGACGTTTCGCAACATCTAACGTTTCAAGTACTTCTTGCTTGTCTGACATCTTTAAGGTTATATGTGAAGCAACAAGATCAGCAAAACGGCTTGGATCCTCAATATCTGTCACACTTGCCAACGTTTCTTTGCTGACTTTCTTTGAAATTTTAGTGTAATGTTCAAATTGCTCTAACAATGAACGCATTAACGCATCTTCTTCAGCTTTTTTCTGATGTATATCCTCTACTTCTTCAATTTCAACAAAAAATTGCTTCTCTTCATTAATAAATTGTTGAATTTCAGCACGGTACAACCCTTCTACTAAGACTCTCATCGTTCCGTTCGGTAATTTTAACATTTGATTAACTTTTGCAACCGTACCAATCGTATTAATATCATCTGTTTTCGGTTCATCTATGGCACTTTCTTTTTGAGCAGCAAGAAATATGTGCTGATCATTCATCATTGCTTTCTCTAATGCTTGAATCGATTTTTCTCGACCTACATCCAGATGTATCACCATACCAGGAAATACAATTAACCCCCGTAATGGCAATAATGGAATATGTATAAATTTTGATTCTGTCATATGGCACCTCCGTCAAAGCTACTAGTTTTTATGTATCCAAACAAATTGTAATCACCATACCTTTTGGCGAAAGCCTTTGTTCGTTTATATTGTATACAAACCTACAGTATAATTAATACCTAGTACCATTGAATGTTTCTTCTGTTGTTATAAGTTTAAAGAAGTTTCGTTTTTTTGTAAATCTAAAAGTACTTTTTTATTAGTTTTACCTATGGTTACGAAACAATACAAAATCCCTTGTTGAAACAACAAGGGATTTTTTTTACCTATTAAGCACTTTCTTTTGGAGATTCAAGGTCAAGAACTGTTCCATCCTCATGGACTAGTTTTGGTCGACCATTCTCTTGAGTAACTGTTTCTTTTGTAATAATACACTTCTTAATATCTTCACGTGAAGGGAGTTCAAACATAACATCTAACATGATCCCTTCCAAAATAGACCTTAAACCACGAGCACCTGTTTTTCTTTCAATTGCTTTTTGAGCAACAGCTTCCAGTGCACCTTCTTCAAATTCTAACTCAACGTCATCAATTTCGAAAAGCTTATTAAACTGTTTTACTAAAGCATTTTTTGGTTTTGTTAAAATATCCACTAGTGCTTTTTCATCCAGTGGCTCTAAGCTTCCGATAACTGGCAGACGCCCAATGAATTCTGGAATTAAACCAAAGCGTAATAAATCTTCTGGAAGTACTTTTGAAAGCAGGGTCGCTTTATCTAATTCCTGGTTGTCAGCGTCAGCACCGAAACCAATAACTTTCTTACCAAGTCTACGCTTCACGATCTGTTCAATACCATCAAATGCTCCACCACAAATGAATAAAATATTAGTGGTATCAATTTGAATAAATTCCTGATGCGGGTGCTTTCTTCCACCTTGTGGAGGTACACTTGCTGTTGTGCCTTCAAGAATTTTTAATAATGCCTGTTGCACACCCTCACCAGAAACATCACGTGTAATAGAAGGGTTCTCTGATTTACGAGCAACTTTATCAATTTCATCAATATAGATAATACCTTTTTCCGCTTTTTCAACGTCATAATCAGCAGCTTGAATAAGCTTTAATAAGATATTTTCAACGTCTTCCCCTACATAACCTGCTTCTGTTAATGATGTTGCATCCGCTATAGCAAACGGCACATTTAAAATACGTGCAAGTGTCTGCGCAAGCAATGTCTTACCACTACCCGTAGGACCAATCATTGCGATATTACTTTTCGCCAATTCTACCTCATCTTTCGATTTTGGTGAATTGATACGTTTATAATGATTGTATACGGCTACTGATAAGTTTTTCTTTGCCTTTTGCTGTCCGATAACGTAATCATCCAAAATTTCACAGATTTCTTGTGGTTTTGGAATATCCTTATATTCCACTTCTTCTTCTGTACCTAATTCCTCTTCCACAATCTCTGTACAAAGTTCAATACATTCATCACATATATAAACACCTGGTCCAGCGACTAACTTACGAACCTGGTCTTGGCTTTTTCCACAGAATGAACATTTCAATTGACCTTTTTCTTCATTAAATTTATACATGACATTCACCCCTTGTTCAAAAATATCTCCTATGATTCATAAAAACGATTGAACACCTTTCGTCTTTAGGCAATCATATCAAATTGTTCCAAAATAAAAAAGTAATACACTTTTTCACGTTTGTAAAGAGTATCAGTCTTTCACATCGATTACAAATAGTTTGCCTTTTTTAGGAGAAGAGTTTTCTTTATGTATATGTTAGTCTTACCAAATGTATATCCTTCTATTTCATTCATCTATTATTTGTGTAAAAAAATTGGGGCTGTATTGTTAGGAAGGATTAAGGTTAAATATGTCTTCTCGTTGCTAGCCATCTGTAAGACCCACTTCAAGCGCCAAGTAACACAAGCACATGTTTAGGGATAACAGATGCTAACACCTTGATAAGTTTTACAAATGATCAATGAGGCCTAACCCCCCACCTGATCACAGTCTCACTTTATAGAAAACAAGGTACGAGATTTCGCACCTTGTTTTCTTATACTGTTTATTTTGATTTGCTATTATCTACAAGGACATTAATTGCTTTTTTGAATTTTAAGTCTTCTTGAAGTGCTGCAGTGTTTCCACCAAGCGCTTGTTTGATTTGATCCACTTCCATATTGTACATAGAAGCCATAGACTCTAATTCTTTCTCAACATCTTCGTCTGTTACTTCAACATCCTCAGCAGCAGCAATTGCTTCTAATGTCAAGTTCGTTTTAACACGTTTTCCAGCATCTTCTTTCATTTGCTCTTTTAACGCATCTTCATCTTGACCAGAGAATTGGAAGTACATGTCTAATGTCATGCCTTGCATTTGTAATCTTTGTTCAAATTCTTGAAGCATACGATCTAATTCAGATTGTACCATTGCCTCTGGAATCTCCACTTCTGCATTTTCAGACGCTTGTTGAACTAAAGATTCACGTTTGTTGGTATCAGCTTCGTTTTCTTTTTGTTCTTGAAGACGTTTCTTTGTTTTTTCTTTTAGCTCATCAAGTGTTTCTACTTCCTCGTCCACGTCTTTAGCAAATTCATCATCCAATTCTGGAAGTTCTTTTGCTTTAATTTCATGGATTTTCACCTTAAAAGTAGCATCTTTTCCAGCTAAGTTCTCTGCATGGTATTCTTCAGGGAAAGTAATCTCTACGGCTACTTCTTCTCCTGCTTTCTTACCAACTAGTTGTTCTTCGAAACCTGGAATGAAAGAGCCTGAACCAATTTCTAATGAGTGATTGTCCGCTTGACCACCCTCAAATGCTTCTCCGTCAACAAAGCCCTCAAAATCGATTACAGCAGTATCACCATTTTCGATTTCGCCTTCTTCTTTTACAACCAATTCAGCTTGTTGTTCTTGTTGCTTTTTGATTTCTTCTTCTACATCTTCATCTGTAACTTCTGTGCTTACTTCTTCTACTTCAAGTCCTTTGTAATCGCCAAGTTTTACTTCAGGCTTTACCGTAACTTTAGCAGTAAAAATAAGATTTTTACCTTTTTCGATTTGTTCGATATCCACTTCTGGCTGGTCTACTGGTTCGATGCCAGTTTCCTCCACTGCATTTGTGTACTCACCAGGAAGAATAATATCTACAGCATCTTGGTATAATGATTCTACACCAAAACGTTTTTCGAACATTCCTCTCGGCATTTTTCCTTTACGGAACCCAGGTACTTGTACTTGTTTTACAACCTTCTTAAAGGCCTGGTCTAAAGCACTATCGAATTTGTCTGCATCTACCTCTATCGTTAAGACGCCGACATTACCTTCTTGCTTTTCCCACTTTGCTGTCATTCTAAATTCCCTCCAACATAAAAAAATCTGTATATTTGACGTTCATTCAATATACCATCCTATAATAGACCGAACGCAAATTGCAACCATCTTATTATAACATAATTGCATTTGCTTTCAATAATAATAACGTATGTAGTATTTTTTTTGCAATGAATTTTATCACCAGGCATTAAACATCTAAAATTGATCCATAAAGTGTCTCTGATATATCAATCATTTTTAAATAATGTTCCTTGATAACAGAAACCTGGCGATCATCTTCCTGATCGAGGAGTTGGAAACTTCTGCTTACATAATACAACAACGACTCAGCTAAAAGTTGATAGTTTTCCTTTTGTGGTAAGAAAGGGGTGTATACATATGCAAAGCGTTCTATTATGAATTGAATCATTTGGTATTTAGTTGGGTCTTGCTGTTGTATATTATCTAACCAATAGGTAACACCTGTTATAAAGGAAACAGGTAAAAGGTCGTTTAATTCTTTTATATGTATTTCATCTGTCAATTGAAACTTTTCAATATGTATCGGTTGGTCTGGTTGTACTTTCTGATAATATTCTAATAATGCCGTCTTTACCACTGGATGAATTTCCGGATTCTTTAACATTTCTCTGAAAAAAGGTTTATCGTGATATACTCCCAACTGAAGTAAGCGCTTCACCATATACCATTGCTGACGATCATTTTTCTGTTCAATTGCTTCCTCTAATTGTTTCTGAACTTCTATGTATGATTTTCTATCTTCCTGTTGCTGTAATTCTTTACTTAGTTGATACATATGTCGTAATTGATCTCTAATATGAGAAGGAATCTTTTTTTGCGTTAAAGCCTCATCAACGAGAAGCATCACTTCATTATACTTACTTGACTGAAATAACAATGTGGCATAAATATGTACATAAGAAGCAAAATAATCGTCTTTTTTAGTGATTAGTTCTTCACACAAATCTTCCGCTTCATCGTGCATGTTAAGTTCCATCATGCATATTAATTTACCTGTCATTACTTCATGTGACCGGACACCATTTTCCGTTAATTGATGAAAAAAGTCATATGCTTCCTGAAAATGATTTTCCTGCATGGCTGTTTTCGCTTTACCTTCTAGATTATCTTTCCATTTAGGAAAAATAATGATGTTTTCCCTTTCTTCTTCCATTGTCTCACCTGCCTTTTCCTTATGATAGTAGATACTATTATAAAGTTTATTTTAATATTACTCAAGCATCAGATGTGCAGCGAAGGACTGAATGAATATTGGTTGGTAATGATGATCGTGATTAGGATCTTTTTAATATCCGGGTTAGTTTGATACTTGAAAGTTTTTAATGATAATCGGAATCTCATTTAAATGATCGATAACAAAGTCTGCACTGCCTGATGTAATATCAGATGTGTATTTCCAAATCGTTTGCATGCCAACTCGTTTGGCAGCATTTATATCATTTTCGGGGTGATCTCCAACAAAAAAACATTCATTCGGTTGTACTTGTAAATGTTGTAGAGCTTTTTCAAAAATTTGAGGGTTTGGCTTTTTTATCCCTTCTATCTCTGAGATTAAAATGATCGAAAAATATTTATCAATTTCTAAAGCATTAATACTATCCTTTTGAAATGTGCCTTTTCCATTTGTGATCATCCCAAGTTTTATGTTCATATTCTGTAAAGTGTTTAACATCTGATGCAGACTTGGGAATGGTTTACAACTATGACAAAACCGACCTATATAATCATCTAACAACTCTTTCCATGTTAAATCCATAATGGCGAATTCTTTAACTAACTGTTGATACACTTTATCCTTCCAGACCATTCCTCTGTTATCTAGTTCGATAAAACGACTTATATACAGGTCTTTATCTATATGTTGTAAAGCTTTATAATATTTATTATATTGATTTTCAACAAAAATATTTATCGACGAGTCCCGGTCTAACAAAGTGCCGTCTAAATCGAATAAAACAGCTTTGATTGATCATCACCAGCCTTTTTCTTCTTATTATAACAAATACAACAAATAAAGTTTAAACCGAAATGAGGTGAATTTGGTGTTGCTTCAACACCATTCTAAAAATGAAATTACAACAATTAACGTACCTATTTATTTTGTTAACAGGATTCTCCATTGGCATTCATCAAGCTTTGGAACACACTTTCACGCAAATAAGCATGATTATTTTTATTATTATTACTTTCCTATTAGTTGTGAAGGATCTGCGCAATCCCTCGAAAAATAAAAAATAATGCAATAGTCATGTATTCCCCACACAGATACTTAGCAAATTGATACTCCTTAAAAAGCCACTTATTCCATTCTTTTTATAAAATATAGTATCTGTATGTCCCTTCCATCATTCCCATGCTTTCTTTATTAATGAGAAATGATTCCCATACATGTTTTTATCCAATCTCCAAAAAATATTAGAGGCTATATAAAGCCAACATATCTTTCGGAGGTGTTTATGGTGAGAAATATTCAATGGCTATCTGTACTTGGTTCCATCGGAGTCGGTATTGCTGCATATAGTATGATGAATGGTCGAGGGCAAGGACAACAAGTTCAACGATTACTTTCCAATGTAACAAATATGGGCAATCAAGGTAGACAATAACTTATTTAGAGGACCTCACGTTTAGTAGGTCCTCTAAATAAACGAGAAAATTGTTACTGTCTAAAAAACGATATCTTAAGATCACTTCTTATATCTTTTCTAGTCCTTAATTAATCAGTTTATTTCGAATTTGGATGGCAGCTGTCCGTTACAACTTTTGAAAATATTACATAATATGCATTATCTGAGTTTAAGGAGGTGTTTTCTTACGATGAGTGGATATGGAGCTGGTTACGGTGGAGGTTTTGCATTAATTGTAGTATTGTTCATCCTCTTAATTATCATTGGTGCTTCCTACGCTGGTGGTTACGGCTATTAATGTGATTTTTAGTGTATCGCACAGTTTATAACCTCCTTTGTAGATACAGATGGGCGCCCGTCTGTATCTCATTACATAAGTTACATATTTTTATCCTACTTATCATCAGCATTCAATCTTGAATGATCAGACTAACAAAGACTGTAGTAGCAAGGAGTAGGATGGCAATCCGAAAGAGAATTGAACTCCTTCCCCATAAATTAGAAAGCTGCTGTCCATTCACAGAAATTATACACTATCAATAACATTGATTCATAACGAATAAGCGACATATTAGCGACAATAAATTAAAATAAATATAATTAGCTAATTCTCAAAAGCGACTTTAATTCATTATAAACCTCCTTAACTTGGTCATCTGCATAGGTATGAATATGAATGCCTATTTCTACTTTATTTTCTCGCAAATAAGGATGGATTTCTGTAGTATCTGCAATGTTATATATACCTATTAATATCTCCAACGTTTCACCTATTAAAAAGTTATTTTTTGTATTAAGTAAAACCCTTATAACAGCTGGAATATTCTTGTATGCTTCTTCAGAACTCAACCCATCTACCAGACTCTCATATGAATTTTGAAAATACCATTCATCGATTTCTAACTTCTTTTCCCAATCCTCAAAAATTTCCAAAATTGCTTTTTCCATATTATCACCTCTTTGTTGTTATTTTTTGGTGAATTTAAAATCATTAAACTGCTTCTTCTTATTGTAATTAAAATGAATGGTGAAAATCTTTCCTTTCTTCACTTTAAAAGTTCGTTGTATAACTTAATCTTTACTTTCAGGCCATTTTTCATCTTTCATTTTAGCAGCAGGAACAATCTGTTTAGCTCCATTTAACCTTGTCATACGCCCTTTAGCCCCCTATATATAATAGGCAGTTTCTCGTCTTAATTAAAAGGTATTATTAATTATTCAACCGGTTTTAAGATGACTGGGATAGTTGCCTCTCTTCCTTCCTCTCAAGAGAATTTGATATATTGGGTTGAACCATTAATAATGAGTGAGAAACAAAGAAAAACAAACCGTTCTCAAAAAAACTGCCTTAATATTGGAAGCCTGGCACATACACTTAGACATTTCCAACAATGGTATATTTTTGATTGATAAGGTGATACTACGTATATTGGCAGAAAATGTGATTTATATCCCTATTACCATGAGAAAGTGTGAGCCGTGTGTTTAATCGAAGAAAGTTAAAATTCAATCAAAAGAATAAAGAACAGCAGGATGATAAACTAGTTCCAAAACCTCTTTATCCTAATTTGGACCAAAATCTAGAAGTGTTGCATTTTCTTTATAAAGATTGCTCAGATATGGTTTTCCGTTCATTTGTAATTGCTGATCAGACAAAGGCTCAATTAATTTATATAAAAGGCATGTCAAATATTGAAGAAATGGATAGTAATGTATTAACTCCACTTATACAAAAAGCTGATCAGCAATCTATCAATCCTAAAACCTTGATTGAACAGAGGCTGTCTGTTGCGGAGGTCACAAGAATTGAATCTTTTGATGCCTGTATCGATCAGTTATCCATTGGTAATCCGATTTTGTTATTGGAAGGTAATCAACAGGGATTTGCTCTGGGTTTAGCTAAATGGGAGAAGCGAGGGGTTGAGGAACCGTCTGGTGAGTTGGTTGTTAGAGGTCCACGCGAAGGGTTTACTGAAAGTGCGGGGGTAAATACCTCTTTGCTCCGAAGGAAGATCAGAAGTCCCCAATTAAAAATGAAAACGTTAAAGGTGGGACGTTATACACAAACTACGATTATGATAACCTATATTGAAGGTCTATCGGATAAAACGTTGATTGAAGAAATTAGTCAACGTATAAAACGAATTGATATTGATGGGATATTAGAATCTGGGTATATAGAAGAATTAATTCAAGACAATTCTTACTCACCTTTTCCACAAGTACTTGTTACGGAACGGCCAGATACAGCAGTTTCTAATTTACTTGAGGGGCGTGTAGTTATTATTGTAGATGGTACACCTTTTGTTTTAGTTGCTCCAACGACGTTCTATTCCTTATTTCAATCTGGAGAAGATTACTATCATCATTTTATGATATCCACGGCAACTCGCTGGTTGCGCTTTTTATTTTTGTTCATTTCTCTTCTGTTGCCATCTTTTTATATTGCTATTATTACCTATCACCAAGAGATGGTGCCAACTACATTGCTACTTACTATGGTGGATTCACGTGAAGCTGTTCCTTTTCCTGCTCTAGTTGAAGCTTTGCTTATGGAGATTACATTTGAAGGATTACGGGAAGCAGGACTTAGACTTCCTAAACAAGTAGGAGCTGCTGTTAGTATTGTAGGAGCATTAGTTATTGGCCAAGCAGCTGTGGATGCTGGCTTAGTTTCCGATCCTATGGTCATGGTCGTTGCTCTTACCGGTATCGCTTCCTTTACCATTCCACGTTACAATATTGCGATCCCTTTTAGAATGTTACGTTTCCCAATGATGTTACTCGCCGGAACATTCGGTCTGGTAGGAATCATGATGGGACTATTGGCTATTTTGACACATATGAGCACGTTACGTTCTTTCGGTGTGCCTTACCTTTCTCCAATGGCACCGATGAAAGGAAAGGATATGAAGGATACTTTAATACGAGCACCTTTATGGAAATTAAATACGCGTCCCCATTTAACGGGAGAATATAATGAATATCGGCAAGATTCCGATCAGAAAACCTTCCGCCGACAAGGGAGGTGAGAAAGAGTAAAGTAGAGGTGAAATAAATGATTGAAAAAGGAAAAATATCTGCCTTACAGATGGGGATCTTAATGTATCACGCTATTATAGCAACGGGGATTCTTTTTATTCCGAGTACAGTTTATGAAGCTGCTAAACAGGATATTTGGATCTCACCAATTTGGGCTTGTCCTTTAGGTTTGTTAAGTGTATATATCGCATACAAGTTACACACACTTTATCCCAATAATACAATTATACAATACAGTGAACATATTCTCGGCACCTTATTAGGTAAGCTACTTGGATTCGTCTTGTTGTTATTACTATATACTTCTGCTAGTGTAATGATTTGGCAATATGGAGAATTCGTTGTTAGTGAATTTCTCCCGCACACCCCGAAGTTCGTAATAATAGGAATGATGGTTCTATTGTGCGCATTTGCTGTTCACGGTGGGCTCGAGGTTATAGGTAGACTGGCTGAAATGGTTGTTCCGATTTTTTTCTTGTTATTTTTTATCATCATCATTCTACTCCTTCCAGATATAGAGATAAAGCGAATGCTGCCAGTGATGGAAAACGGGATGATGCCTTCCATAAAAGGTTCGGTTACGTTATACACATGGTTTGCTCAATTCGGAATCATTTACTTCTTTCTTCCTTTTTTAACAAATCGTGAAAAAGGAATGAAATCAGGAATGTTTTCGGTACTAATTGTTACGTTCACGTTGATGTTAACCAATATCATCATTATATTGGTCTTTGGAAATGTAACGGAGAATTTTAATGCCCCCCTCATGAGCGCCACGAGATATATTAGCATAGCTGAATTTTTGTCTCATCTTGAAGCACTTGTTATGGCGATTTGGCTTGCGGGGACATTTATCAAAATCTGTGTATTTTATTATGCAGTGGTGTTGGGGACTGCCCAATGGCTCAACCTTTCAAACTATCACTCGCTTGTATTACCAGTTGGTTTATTGATCGGGGTGTTTGGTATGCAGGCCTTCCTTAATTCAGCAGAGGCAGCCGAACATTTTCGTATAGTCTCTCAAGGGTTTATGGATACTTTAGTGTATGGAGTAATAATTCCAATGTTTCTCTTCTTTGTTGCCTACATACGAAAACTGAGAATTTTCAAACAGAAAGGGAGACGAGAACGGTGAGATGTACGAAAGTAATTTATTTCATTGGTATCATCTTTTTTTTGCTCACTGGTTGTTGGGATCGGAAGGAAACCAATGATCTGTGGGTTGTAACCGGAGTCGGTCTGGATCAAACAAAAGGTGGAGAAGTAGAAGTAACAGTTGAAATACACTCCCCGAGTGGTAATGAAGGGGACGGAGCAGGAGGAGAGGGTAATCAGGCGGGAGGAAATAAAACGATTCTTCAAACGGGAAAAGGTGTATCTATACCAAAAGCCATTGAGGATCTTGATACAAAACTTCCACGGGAAATTCTTTGGAGTCACACGGAAGCGATAGTGATCAATAAGGAATTAGCTGAGACAGGAATTCGTGAAGAATTAGATTTCTTTATCCGTCATCCTGAGCCACGTTTGAGAAGTTACGTGTTTATCAGTGAAGGAAATGCAAAAGATATCATGGCATTACTTCCTCCTTTGGAAAGAAGCTCGTCCGAGGTACTAATAGAATTAGCTAAATCTGAAATTTTAATGAAGGTGACGTTGTTCGACTTAATGGAAATGCTAAAGGGAGAATCAGGCGCTTCCATTCTTCCTATGATTGATATATTGCCTCCTGAAGAAGGAAAGCAACCATTAGAAACGATTGCGTATATTAATCGTTCAGCTATATTAGAACACGGAAGAATGATTGGAACGATTACCGATCGGTTAACTAGAGGTGTGCTCTGGTTTAGGAATGAAATCAAAGAATCTACCGTTACAGTAAAACCTGAAGAAGCAGATGGACTTATTTCTATGAAATTAATTAAAGGAAGGACAGAGCTGATCCCGAAAATAGACGGCAACCAATTAAAAATGACGGTAAAGGTAGAAACGATAGATGATGTTATTCAGAATAAGACAAATTGGGACTTGAAAAATATGGAGAAACATAAAATGTTGGAAAAGGAGTTAGCACAAAAGATTGAAATGCGGCTAACAGACACGCTAGAAATGGTCCAAAAAGAGATGGAAGTAGATATAATAGATTTTGGTGAAACATTCCGACAAAAACACCCTGACAAATGGAAGTCAATAAAACGAGATTGGAAAGAAAGATTTCCTTCTGTAGAAGTGACATTTGAAATTAAGGCAAGTGTTTTAAGAACAGGGCAAGGAAGTATACCTTAATGTAAGAGGTGAAGAATATGAAAGGGATCTACATACTCAGTATAACAGCAGTAGTACTGTTAATATTTATTTATCAATGGCCTAAAATAGAATCAACCAAGGTAAAAGAAAAAGTTGCATTCGCAACCATAACAATAATAGGTTGGGTAGCATCCATTATTTACATTGTTTTTCCATATTCGACTTCACCGGCAAAGATCGTTGATTTCATTCTAATAAAATTAAAAAATATCATCTTAGCCCTTTTTAGTTAACAAGTTATCGAGATTAGGCTATATGGAAAAAAGTGTTGACTATTCTTGAGGAGTTGAAATGAAAGTAGGTAACTGCCACAATGTTTTTTATTAATTATCAACTATGTGTAAGATTGTCATCACACTTATATTTTTGGTTTCAGATACCTAATCACAGACATGATAATTATTATCATACCGACTCCAAAGCCTAACATAGATAAAGGAGCAAGTAAAAATTGCATTAACTCACCTTGCACGAAAAAGCTCGTAAGCATGACAACCAGACATATCACTGTAAAGACGCTGACTGTTAAAATCCCTATAAAATCATTCAAGTTATGATTTTTCTCATGAACTATCGTGATTTTATCGCCCTTAAGAATAGGCAATTCTAATAATTTCGGGATATAGTCCTCTAACTGTCCCTTGACTTTACTTAGACGCTTCTCAGCCAACTGTCCTTTATCAATATGATTCGCGTATGATTCACTCACTGTTGTTAAGGAGTATTCTTCATCTACAGATGACAATGTCCCATCTAAAGTAACGATTGCTCTAAAAGCACCGGCAACAGTTGGTTTTAATGATAGTCCCATCTCGGTTATCATTGACATCAGTCGTTTCATCATCACACTAGTTGGATCATGTGAAAAAGATGCTTCTGATAAAAGTCTACTGAGACGTCGTTCTATAGTATCTTCATCGCGTGAATCTTCTCCTTCACAAATCCTCATCAAACCATGTGTCATCTCTTTCGTATCATTATTGCTATAACCCAATAGGAAACTTAACATCCCATCTCGTTCATCATCTGATAAATAACCAACTGAGCCGAAATCAATTAGCGCAATTTCTCCACTTTTTGTTAACATGATGTTCCCAGGATGTGGATCAGCATGAAAGATACCAATCATCAGTATTTGATTTAAAAAAGCGTGCATGATCATTTCTGAAACGTCGGTTGTCACTTCTTTTGTAAAACTATCTCCTTCTATATATTCCATCGTTAATATATGCTTATTCGAATACTCAGAATAGATTTTAGGCACTCTTATATGAATATCGTATTCCTTAAATGCTTTTCTTAACAGGTTTGTATTCAGGGCCTCGATATCGAAGTCAGTTTCTTCCATAAGATTCTTTTTAAACCCTTTTGCGAGTTCTATTAAACCAATTCTTTTAATTTTAGACGAGCGTTCTGAAAGCCATGACACAAATTGAATTAATAAATTTAAATCCACTGTCATCTTTTGTTTAACATTAGGTCTTAAAATCTTAACTACCACTTTCTCTCCAGTTAACTTAAGTGTCGCTAGATGGACTTGTCCAATAGAAGCTGCAGCGATTGGTCGCATATCAAATGATTCATAAATATCATCAATGTTACCAATTTTGTTATCAATAATTGTTTTAAGCTCATCTGTTCGGAGAGGTTGTACTTGGTCATGTAAATTAGAAAACGCATCGATGTAGTTACTAGGTAAAATATCTTTTTTTGTTGATAATACTTGCGCAAACTTAACAAAAATCCCACCCATGTTATCCAGAATTTCAGCAATTACATGCGGCAGCTTCGCATGATCTTGTTGAATCAAATGATTTAAACCTTTTCGTGAAGCAATCCACAAAAGTTGAATCATGCGCATGAAACCACGAATTTTATTCACGATATATAGAAGGGGGTTAGGTGTTTGTAATACTTTAAAATTGAAGAGAGTAAGAAGCATATATGTATAGCAAGCGATAAATATAATTAACAGCGGATAATAGATAAACATAACTCTCAAGGTCTCATCACGATCAGATATATTAGAAATTTGATTGAAGTATGTAAAAGTTAGCACGAGCGTCACGATGGACGTACTAAATAGCACAGCAACCATTAGCTTAAGCTGTTCATTTTTAAATACCTTAACGTTCGCTATAATAAAATAAATAATTAGAGTAGCAATCATGATACTGGTCAAATAAAATTGATCTTCTAGAACTTGAACCAGTACACTAACAACTAGTGCACCGACTAACGATACGATTACTTTATGATTCGAGTTAAATAAAGAAGAAAGTAATAGGAATATTATGAAACACACAATTAATACACTTAAAAAGAACATATCTCATTTCACCTAGCCACTTTGGTTGATTATAGTCTAAGTTATAAAGTGTGTTTTGTAAACGGGGAGTTTTCCACTTAAAACAAAACGACACAGTCCTCTTCACATTGTTACTACGTTAGGGTAATAGTGATCGTACTAATCGTGATGAGGACCGAACACAATGAAGGAAGACTTGCTCCCTTGATGGATATTATAACATAATAATGAAACACCCACCACTTAATATTTGCTACTAAAAATTAAAAAAACCTCACAACGACTGTCGTTGCAAGGCTTTTACTAGCGTCCCAGGAGAGATTCGAACTCCCGACCCACAGCTTAGAAGGCTGTTGCTCTATCCTGCTGAGCTACTGGGACATGGAGCGGGTGAAGGGAATCGAACCCTCGACATCAGCTTGGAAGGCTGAGGTTTTACCACTAAACTACACCCGCATTATGTAACGTTATATCTATGTTTTCTAAACTACGCACTACCATGTTCCTGCATCTACTAGCTATTTCACAGAAGCAAATGCTTCGGAACAACTCGAAGATTATTCGGTGGATGTATTGCTCGTGGCTGAGGTTTTACCACTAAACTACACCCGGATTTCTATGTATTTTTATTATGTATCTCGTTAACGGACAAGTACCATTATATAAACTTAAGCTATGATTGTCAACATAAAATTATAAATTTATTATTACATACTCGTAACAAGCCAGCAGAATTAATATCTGCTGGCTTGTTATTTATGTTAATGAAGTTTGATAGGCAAGACTGGAAATCTCCTGCTGATCCTTTGTGTAAAAACGGATATCAATATTTTCTAATTGTTCATCTGCTGTCAGGATTGCATATGATCCAGGGTGTGCACTTCGCGGTTGGCGAATACTTCCTGGATTAATGAATAATTGATCCTTTACTTTTTCAGCACCAGCGACATGTGAGTGACCAAAACAAATAACATTGGCGCCTAACTCTTCTGCACGATAGGATGCTGGCATTAACGTTGATTTAATTTGAAATAAGTGACCATGTGTAACAAAAAAATGTAATTTCCCTATTTGAAAATTAATTTCTTCTGGCAAACGGAAATCCATATCCATGTTTCCTTGAACTACTTGGAAATCTGCAAGTTCTTCGCTGTCTGCTTCTAATTCAGAGTCACCACAGTGGACCATCGCATCGACTTCATGTTGATGCCGAGCTTTTATTTCAGAAACTTCACTTGTCCAACCGTGACTATCACTAAGTATTAAAATTTTTGGCATGTCTCCACCCCTTTTACAACTGCTTTACCCAGTTTTCCATTTTATCTAACGCTTTTTTGCGGTGACTAATTTGATTTTTTTCTTCTGGAGTCATTTCTGCCATTGTTTTAGAGCTGCCAGTAGGGTAAAAGATCGGATCATATCCAAAACCTTTCTTACCAATTGCTTGGTAACCAATCGTTCCTTCACATTCTCCACGTTTAAATACCGTTTGCTTTCCTGGTTGGGCTATAGCTAATACACACACAAAACGACCTGTACGTTCAGCTTGTGGTACATTTTCCATTTCAGTTAGTACTTTTTCCAGATTGGCTTTATCATCTTTCTCCTCACCAGCATATCTGGCTGAATATACACCTGGTGCACCTTGAAGTGCATCAATCTCTATTCCTGAGTCATCTGCAATGACCGGTATATTGAATTTTTCACAAATCGCTTCTGCTTTTATTGCCGCATTTTCTTCAAAGGTTGTACCTGTTTCTTCAATATCATCAATTGGCTCTGACAAATCTAATAAAGAAGATACTTCTATTTCTAACAGGTCAAATAAGCTTTTAAAATCTTTCATTTTTCCTTCGTTTTTTGTTGCGATTATTAATTCTTTCATATGAAAAAGCTCCCCTAGGATTGTTCTGTGTTATCTTGATAAGGTTTGATTGCCTCTGCTTGAATTTTAAAAATCTCTTTTAAACCTTTTTCAGCAAGAGCTAACATTTTCGTTAGTTGTGTACTTGTAAATGTTGCTTCTTCTCCCGTACCTTGGAGTTCCACAAATTCACCTTTACCAGTCATCACCACATTCATATCGACATGTGCTTGGGCATCCTCAGAATATTCTAGATCTAAAATTTCTGTTCCCTCTGGTAGTACCCCGACAGAGATAGCTGCAAGATAATCTGTTATTGGTAATGATTTAATTTTTTCTTCTTCTAATAATTTTCCTAATGCATGTACAACCGCGACAAATGCTCCAGTAATCGATGCAGTTCGTGTACCGCCATCTGCCTGAATCACGTCACAATCAACCCAAATCGTACGTTCTCCGATAGCATCTAAGTTTACAACCGCACGTAGTGATCGTCCGATTAAACGTTGAATTTCCATGGTTCGTCCGGAGACTTTACCTTTTGATGACTCTCGGATGTTTCTCGTTTCTGTTGCTCGAGGTAACATCGCATACTCAGCCGTAATCCAGCCTTTTCCTGATCCTCTCATAAATGGCGGAACTCGATCCTCCACACTGGCATTACATATCACTTTCGTATCACCAACAGTAATTAAAACGGACCCTTCGGCATGTTTAGTAAAATTAGTTTGAATATCAATTGATCTTAATTGATCTATGTCTCTCCCTGTTTCACGCATTCTATTTCCTCCTTACAATACTGTTCTATCTTAACATATTTTCTCAGTACATGGGTTTTTCATACATAAGAAATTTAGCTAAAAAGATAGCACCCGCTCCAATCAAAATGAAACGGGTGCCGAGTTTTTAATAATGAATAATAAAACAAGTAGATTCAATGAATGGATTAAATACTTTCAGTTGGCGTAACCATATCTCTTGATACTGGTTCTGAATATGGTTGTCCACTTTCACTTATCACTTCTTGATGATTTTCAACAGAAACCTCAACAGCCTCGATGTCTTCTTGTTCAGTTAATGTGAGTACAATCGATTGCATCACCTCATCGGCGATCACGCTTTTCGCACTATTTGCTAATATATTTTCATTAAAATTTAATGAAAGGACCCCATCTTCAAAAACAGGTTCTGACGCAAGTTGTGAGCCCGTATTAACAAAATGCTGTAATGGTAAATCAAATGAAGGGCCATCCATTAAAGCTTGTACAATAGATTGATATGGGGTCTCTTCATTCATTGGAACATGTTGTGTAATAGGAACAAAGTAGACCATTTCATCACCTTGCATTGGAAAGTAAAGCGTAGTCGCCTTACTTTCCATTAAATCAACTCCGTCAGTTTGTTGAATGTTAATTCCGTTAGCTCGAGAATACCCTTCCGTTAATGGTGTACCATTTACTGGCATGGAATCTTGTGCTTCTCCTTCGATCCATAACTTAACACTATTTACATTTTCAAACTGTGTTAATGTATGTGTCATGGCTTCTAGAATTTTTTGTTCATTCTCTGCCTCATATGTTGTAAATTCTTCCGAAACATTTACCACTAATGTTCCATCAGCTTCTAAATTCAAGTCAATAATTTCAGTTCCTGCAGGTAAAACTGCCTGAAATCCACTAGGTAATAGAGACGTGACAGGTCCATCCTGTACCAGATATTCTAATACTTGCTTCGCCACTTCTTTAGATTCTGGAGCTGGCACTTGTACTTCTTGAGGCACGACTAAACCATTTTGATCTAACAAGTATAAAACTCTTGTAACTGATTCTGTAGCCGTCGCTGAATCTTCTCCTTCTGCCTCTCCTTCTTCCACTGGATCTTCTCCTTCACCTTCTGCTTCACCTTCGCTCTCTTCTGGATTTGCTTCTGAATCATCTGCACCTTCTGGCATGTTTTCCAAGTCATCTGTTAATTCTGCATCTTCGGGTGGTGCATCTATTTGATCTAATGTCTGTTCTCCTTCAAAAACACCACAACCCACTAACAAAAGCAAACATAATAATACAACCCCTGCATACTTTTTAGCTAAATCGATTTTCATAACCGATACCTCCTACGATGGTTTGTACTACTATGTATACGAGCTTATTATTAAAATAGACCAACCAAAATAATCTAAAAATCAATTATTATAAGAAAATCTGGACAACTCCCGCATCCAGTTATTTTCACTAAATACTAAGTGTGGATTTGCTATTGTTTTAGTGACCATTATCAACTGTACGGCTGCCACTCCCCTTTTGTTCTGGTAGTATAGAATCTTCGTTGAATGGAGATTCAAATAGACAAAAATAAACAGATAGAATGCCAAGTTATTGGCTTTTCTATCTGTTTATTTCTGCATTTTGCGAACATTTTTTACACGTTACCATTTAATATCGCTAGTAGATAGCACCTTTTCCCAGACTTTTAACTGTATTTAATTCAATCTTATCGACTGCATCTATTTTCTGATTTAACCACCGTGATGCGATTTCATGAAAAACACCGACATCACCAGTAGTGTAGAAATAATGTTGTGGTGGCTGTTCACCTTGATAAAGCTTATTTTGGTATTCTAAAATGGTACTGACTTCCCGTGCGGTTTCTTCCCCTGACGATATCACAGTAACGGTTGATCCTATCTCCTCTTGAATCAATGCTTTAATCATTGGGTAATGCGTACACCCCAATATAAGTGTATCCATATTAGAAAATTTTTTCAATGGTTGTAACGTTTCTTGCACCACTTGACATGCTTCTTCTCCCTGTACCATTCCTTTTTCCACTAAGGGAACAAATCGTGGGCAAGCTAAATCGTGAACTTCAATTTCCCTATTTATTTGCCTTAATGTATCGACATATGCTCTACTTGTAATCGTTCCCTCTGTCCCTATCACACCTATTTCATCCGTGCGGGAATTTGTAATAGCAGCACGTGCACCTGGTTGAATCACTCCTACTACCGGAATCGACAGTTCCTCTCTTAACTGCTCTAACGTAAATGCCGTTGCTGTGTTACAAGCAATAACTAACATTTTAATATCTCTTTCTAATAAAAAGTGGACCATTTCCCAAGTATACTGGATCACTTCTTCCTTCGGGCGCGGTCCATATGGACACCTTTTCGTATCACCCAAGTAAATAATCGATTCTTTCGGTAATTGACGGATTAATTCACTTGCCACTGTTAGTCCGCCAACGCCTGAGTCAATAACTCCAATCGGTTGCTTCACTATCATCGCCTCTTTACAATTTTGCATTTTCTGTTTGTTGTCTCATTTCCTGGTGAAGGAGATGTAATAGTCTTGACAACTGTTCCATATCCTCTGCTTTAACATTCGTTAAAACCTCACCTAAATATTTCTGTCGTTTTTCAATTACTTCCTGGATAATTTTTCTTCCTTTTTCTAATAGGTGGATACGAACCACTCGCCGGTCCTTAGTATCTTTCACTCGTTCCACTATATCGTTCTTTTCCATACGGTCAACTAAATCTGTTGTGGTACTAAAAGCGAGGTTAATTTTTTTGGATAATTCACCTAATGTTAAATCACCTTGCTCTAATAAAAATTGTAAGGCAATGAATTGTGGGGTTGTAATTGGATAATTATTTAATATTTCACGACCTTTTTGCTTGATGATCCCTGATAAAAATCTTAATTCTCTTTCAATATCTGCAATTTGCTCTGCTTCTTTACCCAAATCAAAACGCCCCTTCGTACATAAAGTGAGACTATGAGCAGTGAGATTTGACCCTCAATGATCATTAGTGAAACTTATCAAGGTGTTAGCGTCTGTTATCCCCCACTTAGTGACATGTGTGGTAACAGACGATTAGCACCGTGATAAAAATACATATGTTTACTATAACATTTTTTCTCGATTAAATGTTATACGGAATCTTCTAAGGTTGACAAAAAAGCGTCTAGCCAAGACTAAACGCTTTCGAAATAATATGCTTAAAGTATATACTGCGAAGGGTTGAATGGAATGAGTACTTTGTACGATTCATCAAACCTAGCATAGGGTGGACATTCGTTCCGCTATTTGTATCAAAAGTGCCGTTTTTAAATCCCCCGAGGACATCTATTCCGCTATTCATCGGAAATAACACTCATTTTAACCAAAAATAACTAAATAAAGGATTAAATGTCCGTCACCAACGAAAAATGGGTATTATCTCACAAAATAACGTACTAAATGTCCGCTCTACTAACATTATTGCCTATCACACGCATATGTTGGATGTTACAAGCATGGTATCTTGCCTTATCTATTGTTTGCAAAGATTAATTCCATCCCCTCCGAACCATACCCCAATTACCTTGTTGTTAACCTTTGATAGGAGCGATTATTACCTGTACCAATCACGATTAAACACGTGCTGTTTAACCATTTATGTTTTTCACTGTCGAACTGTAACGTTCCGAAAGATTCTAATTTTTCGACAATTGGTTTTCGAAAGAATAAAAAAAGAATAATTGCTAAAACTCCAACTATTAGAAACATACTCATCATCATTACCTCCTATACTTTTAATTCGGAGATGGTATTATGCCTTATACAACGAATCATCCTGCAATTTATTATCAAAAAGTCGGTAGTGGAACAGCAGTCATATTTATCGCTCCGCCAGGAATGGGCCACTTAACATTCCGTTATCAAACATTGCTTCAACATAGCTTTACCGTTATTACTTTTGATAACAGAGGGGATTGCCGTAGTGGCTATTCAGAGACAAAATTAACTTTTTCTCAGTTTGTAGATGACGTGAAAAGTGTGTTAGATGAAAATAAAATCTCTAAAGCCATTGTTTGTGGTTATTCTAACGGTGGCTTAATTGCACAACAATTCGCTATAGCTTATCCAGAGCATACATTAGCACTTATTATGATTGGAGCTTACCATTCACCGAAAAGCTTAATGCTTCGTACGGAATATAAAATAGGCATAACAGTTGCTAGAAACAATTGGATTCCATTACTAGCAAAAGCACTTGCTTTCAATCATTTTTCAGATAAAAAAGCAGCAAAAGAAATAGAACTGGAAATAAAGAAAACAAACGCTGATATGTTGCAACAACAATATCAATTAGGCTTGGATTATGACAATGAGCAGCAACTACATAATATTAATGTACCACTATTAATTATCTATGGTGCGAACGATCATTACGTACATTCCTATCAAAACATCTTTCGCAGAAGGTTAAAAGATGTTGAAGTTGCCTATGTTCATCGTTCTAAGCATCAAGTGCCAACCAAATATTTCCACGAATGTAATGCTATCATTTATGAATGGGCGAAGCGAAAACAAATCGAATAAGCACTCGTTCACACAAAATCACTCCAAATAATATATGTGATTAGAAGTTAAACCGCAATAATTTTACAAGGCTGCCAAACTTAATTAGACAGCCTTGTAAAAACTGCTAGATAAAATCCCATGATAATGGGGTCCCTTTTTCAATAGACTGATTTACGGTTTTACCCAGACACATTTCATAGTATTTTGGAGCTAATCCAAATCCGGGACGAATAATGCGAATATTATGACGGGTTAATGGTTCCCCTTTCCTGACATGTTCCGTAACATAAATGGACCTTCGATATTTTTTAGATTGATCCTCTGCTTTCGTCGGTCCGTATTGGACTTTCCCCATTGCCTGCCAGGCTCTTTTTGTTTCTTGGACTAGTAAGTGAAATTCCTCTGGTTCCAATGAAAATTGTGCGTCTACTCCTCCGTCCTGTCGGGAAAGGGTAAAATGTTTTTCGATTACCGAAGCCCCCAATGCTACACTTGCGACAGCAACACCGCTTCCTAACGTGTGATCTGATAAGCCGATTGGACATTGAAATAATTCTTTCATATGTGGAATTGTTTTAATATGACTATTTTCAGGGGTTGCTGGATACGTACTTGTGCATTTTAGTAAAATGAGCTCCTTACAGCCTTCTTCTTTGGCTGCTTGAACTGTTTCTTCAATTTCTGCCACGTTACACATACCAGTTGAAATAATCATCGGTTTTTTGGTTCTGGCGACTTTACGAATCAACGGAATATCCGTACATTCAAAAGAAGCAATTTTATAACAAGGCACATGTAAGCTTTCTAAAAAGTCTACAGCTGTTGCATCAAACGGTGAGCTGAACGCGATCATCCCTAACTCTTGGCACCGGTCAAAAATCGACTGATGCCATTCCCAAGGAGTATAAGCTTCCTGATATAAATGATATAATGATTTGTTTTTCCATGGACTATTTGGATCTGAAATAACAAAGTCACCTTTTTCGACTTCTAGTGTCATCGTGTCAGCAGTATAGGTTTGAATCTTGAGTGCATCTGCCCCAGCATTCGCAGCTGCTTCTACTATTTCCAAAGCACGTTCTAACGATTGGTTATGATTCCCTGACATTTCTGCAATGACAAACGGCTCATATTCTGTACCAATTTTTCGATTGTGGATCGTTACTTCCTTCATTGGGTTCCCCCTTTCCAATCTTCCTTAAGCAAACCTAGTGCCCACACATCATAATATTGACCTTCTTTGTTAACATGTTTACGTAAGATACCTTCTATTTTAAAACCAAGCTTTTGATGAAAGTGAAAGCTTGGTTTATTAGTTTCCATTACTTCCGCACAAACTTTTCGTATACCCTGATCAAAAATGTGAGCAAATGCTAAAGAAGCCATTTTTGTTCCGGAACCTTTTGGTGCATCTAGTTCTCCAATATAGAACCCCCAGTAACACCGCTGATGCTGCTTCTGTTTATCAAAAAATTGTACAAGTCCAAGTGGTTTGTCATGTTGGACATAAATGAAAACATCATAATGAGGATCAGTGGACACTTTCTCATACCACTTTACATGTTCCTGCCAAGTAATCTCTTTACCAGTATACATATACTGTTTAATATGTTTACTATTTCGCCAAGCTAACACTTGTTCCAGATCATTTACTTCCAGTTTTCTCAAAAAACTATCAGTCATCAGTTCCCTCCTTCAGCATAAAACGTGAAACAGAACAATGATCAACATTTTCTCTGAAGTTTGCTAGCCGGTCTGTCATTCGCTGTAATAGTTCAGGTGTATCGCTTAATCGCCTTAATGCTTCTTTTATGTCTACAGGTTTTACCTCTCTATTTTTACCTAAATGATACACAAACCCTTTGGTATGCAAATGATGTAATATTTTAGATTGATTATCCGTTACCTCAAGGGTGATGGCAGGTAATTGCATATAACATCTTTCCCACGTTGTTGTTCCTCCTGCACCAATTGCGATATCCGCTTCCGTCATTAATTCTGCAATACGATTGGTTTGTTCATATAACTGAATATTTTCATGCTGCTCGACAAAATGCCGTAGCTCTTTGATTTGTTGGTTGGACGTCCCCGTAACTGCATCTATCTGCCAACGCTCATCACGAAGCTGCGTGATAGCCTTTAATGCTTTATACGTTTCATTAGTTGGATCACTCCCACCAAAAGAAACAAGAATACGACCTATGGTACTTCTTTTCCTCTCATGTAGTTTCGTCATCACAAATTCTTCTCTTAATAAAAGGTATCGGGGACCCAACAGCAGATCCGTATTTGGTGGAACCAATTGTTGATAGCGTTTCTCTTTGTTTGGAAGCAGATTTTGATCTAGCAAACTGTCACAGTAATGTCTACGGTTTGCTAGATCATCAATTACCATCAATTGGTCTACAAATGCTTTTACTGCAGCCTCCCATCGATAATCTAAATCATAATGATCTACTACAAAGTAATCAAAACAAGGATTTTGTCGAATGAACTCAATCGTTTCTTCTGCATCCTTTCTCCAATTTGCTCGCAAATTGTCGATCGTCGTAGAATGGGATAAAACATGGACTGGGAACCCTTTCGCTTCAATATGGCTAATTAAATTTCCTGGGAAATGGTAACAAAAGAAAATAATCTCTACACCATGTGTTCTTAACTGTTCTGCTAATACTAAACAACGCATGACATGACCAGTACCAATTTGATTAGATGCATCAGCACGAATACCGATTCGCATAAGTTATCTCCAGCCCTTTTGCTTAATGTTCGCATTGATTGTTAGCCAATCTGGATGATTCTCTAATAATTTAATTATATCTTCTAACATATAATATTGATTTTTCGGTTCTAGTGATTGGATGATTTTTTTGATTAATCGAAAGTCTTCTATGGTGTCGACAGTTAAACGGTAGTTACTATAATCAGCATGATGAAGAACATTAACGATATCAAATTGTTCTGGATGATCTCTGATATAGGTAGTAACATGTTCACGATCACTATTACGGCAAGCTACCTTGTTTATTTTCTCTAATGTTTGCCTCGTAAACACTTCGATATCATAGCCTCTCGGATATGTCCTCTCGAGAACATTTGCAACATAATCGACATGTTTATTTGTTACAAAAGCTTTGATAACATGATCGATTGTTTGCGCATCTATGACCGGACAATCAGCAGTTAAACGAACAATTACATCAGCTTCTGTTTTTTTCGCTGCTTGATGATAACGGCTCAACACATCTTTTTCCGATCCTCGGAAATAATGAAGCTTCTCTGACTTGCAAAAATCTACAATAACATCATCTTTTCTGTTGTCAGTTGTCGCAATCACGACTTCATCCAAATAAGACGAATGTCGAATCCGGTCTACCTGATACTTGATCATTGGCTTTCCAAGTACTGTTCGTAAAACCTTTCCTGGTAGCCGGGTAGAACCCATTCTAGCTTGAATGATCGCTACAATTTTCATAATGGCACCTCGTAATGAGATAGGACTTTCATCACAGCAGCAATCACATCATCTACATCCTCGTCAGTCATTTTTGGAAAGAGTGGTAAAGTTATCGTGGCTTGATACAACGTTTCTGCATGCGGGCACAGGCCTTTTTGGTACCCTAACTGTTGATAATAAGGGTGAAAATATACCGGAATATAATGAACATTTACACCGATATTTTCTTTTTGTAATGCTTGAAAAATTTCTGTTCGGGTCGCTTTTAGTTTATCCAATTGTAGTTGCATGACATAAAGGTGCCAACTCGAGTTAGTATCAGCTAACTGGTAAGGTAAAGTAATCTGATCAACCTCACGAAAAGCTTCATTATATTTCAATACAATAGCTCTTCTTTTTTTTAAAAAGCTATCAATTTTATTCGCCTGACTTAACCCAAGAGCTGCTTGCAAATCTGTCATTCGGTAATTAAATCCTGGAGACTGCATTTCATAGTACCAAGGTTGATCTGAAACCGCTAATCGTTTCTGATCCCGTGTTATACCATGGTTTCTAAAATCTCTGAGTTTTTGATAATAAACAGGATTATCCGTCGTAATCATGCCACCTTCACCTGCTGTAATATGCTTTACTGGATGAAAGCTAAACATCGTCATATCAGCTAACGATCCTACCTTTTGTTTATGGTAACTTGCACCAAGAGCATGAGCAGCATCTGAAATAAACGGAATAGAATGCTTATCTGCAATCGCCCGTATTCGGCCATAGTCTACTGGCTGACCGGTAAAGTCCACCGTTATAATCGCTTTTGTATTCTCTGTAATTTCTGCCTCGATTTTCTGAGGAGAAATGTTGTAGGTGTTGGGATCAACATCAGCAAATATCACATTGCCACCCTGATAGAGAATGGTATTCGCTGTAGCAGCAAAAGTAAGGGGGGTCGTGATTACTTGATCATTGTGTTGAATCCCTACTGCAAAACATGCTCCATGAAGTGCAGCCGTCCCACTCGAAAAGGCAACGGCATATTTAGCACCAACATAGTCTGCAATCTTCTGTTCAAACAGCTCGATCGTTGGGCCAGTTGTAAGATAGTCGCTCTTCAAAACTTTTAGAACTGCCTGTGCATCAGAGCTATCTATCCATTGCGTCCCATAGGGCAAATAACTTTCTCTAACTGGCTTTCCACCATAGATTGCTAACGTACGCTCAGACATAAATCATCCTTCCCTTTAAATAAGATTTGTTGATTGAATCCATTCTTCTGTTTTCTGAATCCCCTCTTCCAAACTGAACATTGGCTGCCAACCTAATAATTTCTTCGCCTTATCATAGTTACATAGTAATTTTGGGATCTCGCTTTGCGGATGAATATGGGTTACATGTTGTATGCGGCTTTGATCTTTAGTAATTAATAGTGCCAGCTCATTGATACTGATATCTTTTCCTAATCCTGCATTGATAATTTCGCCATTCGTTTCATCTGCATAACCCGATTCCACTACAAACCGAGCACAATCTTCGACGTAGAGTAAATCTCGTGTTTGTGTTCCATCTCCGAAAATGGATAAAGACTTGCCAGTTAATTTATTTTTTATAAAGATCGCAACTACCCCACCTTCGCCACCTGTTTTTTGGTAGGGGCCATACGTGTTAAACGGACGAATCACTGTTACTGGCAGACTGTAGGCGTAATAATAAGATAACACCATATTCTCAGCAGCTAATTTAGAGCCCGCGTATGGAGAAGCTGGTTTTATCAGGTTGGTTTCACTAATACCGTTGTCATCACTCGCTTTATCATAAACCATACATGTGCTCATAAACACGATTTTAACGGAATATTTTCGGCATGCTTCCAAAACGTGAAACGTGCCTATCACATCATTATGAAAAGTCGTTTCTGGATTATCAATACTGTCCTGCACATTGATACTTGCTCCTAAGTGGTAACATATATCAAATTGTTCCTTAAACAGCTCCTCCAATAGCTGCTTATCTTTGATATCACCTTCTATTAATCCATGAAAATGTGGATGTTGCTCAAACTCCATTACATTTTCCTTTCTGCCGTTAGACAAATCATCAAACACCCACACATGATGTTGATCCTCTATTAGTTTGGCTACCACCCAGCGACCGATAAAGCCTGCTCCGCCTGTAACGAGAATATTCAAATTCATCACCTTCCTTCAACATTTAAGGAATCATATCCAACATTGGCTTCATTTTGTACTGTCATAAAACATCAATTTTTGCTAAGGAATTTTTAGTTGCTTTAAAAACTGAAGTTAATTCTTCTATCGTTGATCCATCGCATTAGCTGGTTCTTCTCGTTGAAAAATTGACTTCAACTGATCCGTTTCAATAGGAAAAATTCCGAAAGAACACTTGCTGATATCGGAGAAACAGAATACT
Source organism: Gracilibacillus suaedae (assembly GCF_017599345.1). Classification (GTDB taxonomy): domain Bacteria; phylum Bacillota; class Bacilli; order Bacillales; family Amphibacillaceae; genus Gracilibacillus; species Gracilibacillus suaedae. The sequence continues at coordinate 109,358 of NZ_JAGFVL010000063.1, read as the reverse complement.
CCAGTCCATTGATCGTTTCGAAAATATCCTGTTGATCGTCCATCCTCAGCTAAAAGCAAACTACGCAAAAACCAAATATATACGTGTAATCGAAAGTCCTACGTGTAAATCAATATTCTTATAAAAATCTAATTTACCTGAGCCACCTGATAAGTCAATGACATCAATCGATGACTCTGGCCATTTCTCGACATTTGTTACCGTTTCTAGAATAACTGGATAAAATTAATAATTCATTTACAAACTTCCATCATTACTTCAATGGATCCATTCAGACCGTATGAAACTATTTCTTCTTGAAAATACGCAGTGTATAATTGGGTAGTTTGATGCTTTCGCCGGTTGATTCTTCCATTTGTTTAAAACCTAACCCTTCAAATATGTCACGATAATTACGGGGAAAAATACGCCAATGTTCATCAGTCTCCGCTTCAAGTGTGATCAAATAAGATTTAGTTATCCTAGCTATATGATTAAATATCCATTCACTGTCTGGATGAATATGTTCCAGAACTGCCATCGTAAAAACAAGGTCATAATGATCTTTCTCCATATGCTTTAAAACAGATTCAACAGGTGCATGAATAATATCTGTATTTTCCGCTAGTTTTGGATAAACTCTATGGAGCTCTTCTACTGCTTCCTGACTAATTTCAATACCTGTTAACTCTTGATAATCATTTTCGAATAAATGATGCAAGTTTCTCCCTACATTACATCCAATTTCCAAAATACGTTCGTTTGGTTGTATATACTTCTCAACATAACTTAATAAAAAGCTACTTCGCTCTGTTTTTAAATTGTACTTTTCTGGATGACTATTTTGCTTCCAGTACTCATGAATTTCGCTTAATGATTTTTTCACTTTATATCTCCTCTCCTTAATTGGTCCACTAAATCTCGCAGTCGTTGACTTGAAGAACTTTGATCTGGATAGGCATAAGCAAGAAATTGAGTTTGATTCTTTTGGACAAATTTTTGCCATTTAGCCTGTTTGAAATACAATTGAATCATGTCTGCTAATTTCATTGGATCGTGATGGACTTGCGAATGTACCTTGTTGTAATATCCCGTATAACTTGGTAGCTTTGTATGCAAAATAAAGACTGGCTTTCCAAAAAGCATCGCTTCTAATGCAACCGTAGATGCATAAGAAACAACGGCATCAACATTTGGAAGAACATCGTAAAGTGTAAGGTTTTTGGTAGATTTTATTGTAGAATAATCGAGTAATAATGGATGCCGTTCATCATTCGGAAAATCTCGCAATATGAGATTAAGATTTAATGTTTCTTCTAATTGATTTACTACCATTTTCCACTCCTCTATATCGCGTTGACCTCGAACAATCAGCAGTAATGTTTTTTTTCGTTTATCTAAGTCTAAATGTTCCATCATTTGCGCTTTAGTAGTAGCAGGTTTTTGTAAGCTTTGGTCAAATCTTGGATGACCGATTATTTTTACATCACCTTTCGGAACTCCGCTTTGCACGTACCAATCTTTTTCAAACTGACCATAAACAGCATCAACTGTTGCTACTTTTGGTAAATAACCGAACTCATTGCCAATAATGCCATGTTGCATACAGATTGTAGGAATGCCATGCTTTTTCGCTACAAAAGCCATCACTCTGCCAAAATGATTCGGACTTGACATAACTACAACAGAAATAGTAGTTTTTCTAATCAATTTTTCCATCCTATCTATTTGATCGATGACAAAGTTGATTTTTTTATGAAACATATATTGAAACACCTGATCCTGATAGAGATGGTGAGCCGAGAATCGCTGCAAGAACGTTTGTATTTGCTGTTTAATTTTTGCTTTGGGTTTATCTATATGACGTGATAAAAAATCCTGCAAATAGTAGATATTTGATTGAGCTTGATCATGAGGATATTTATAGGTTTTTATAAATATAGTTTTGTCTTTCTCGAAATATCTCTCATATGCTTCCGTTGGTATTCGAAGTAGTGAATCTGCTAAGAAAGCGATCTGCCCATTTCTCACCTTCTGTGGTGTCTGCCATGTTGCTAGATAATTGGTGAAAACAGCTTGCACTTGCTCACGGTTTGTTACATCATGATGCAATACTTGTTTGAAAGATTGCTTTGACATTCTCCCCCATATATCTGTGTGATGACGGATAAGACTAGGAAAATGAACGAGATAAGATAGTCGATAGCCTCGATAGACTATTTCTTTAAAATCCTCGACAAAGTCTAAATATAGCGACCAATAATTTTCCCTGTAAATATTCATCCATTATCCTTCCTTTACTATTATCCGATTAACTAATTCATTCAGACGATCGATCGATTTCTGCGTACTTGGATAGGCATGGTGAAGAAATTCTATTCGCTTTTTCTCTGCGTAATGCCGGGAGTCAGCTTTTGTAAAATACGCAATCACTTTCTCAGCTAACTGTTGAGGCTCATATTGCATAAGGTCTCCTAGTCCTTGATAATAACCAGTTGCTCCAGGGAATTCTTTGTTCAGCACAAAAGTTATCTTATTACTTAACATAGCTTCTAAGCCTACCGTTGAAGAATAAGTTATCACAGCATTCACATGTGGGAACAAGTCGTAGATTCCAAAACCTTTCGTATCAAAGACATTAGAAAACTCTTTCGTTAATTGATGTGGTTGCTTACTAGGATAGTTTTTAATGAGAATATTAAACGTTTGCTTATTATTTAGAGTTTGAATTAATTTCTGCCATTGAGCAATATCATCATTTCCCCTGACAGCAATCATAATTGTTTTTCGATTATGGTTTAAACCTAATTGTTGATAAAATAAATTTCGTTTTATTCTAGGTTGTCTGTATTTTTGATCAAATCGGGGGTGGCCAATGATCTCGAGCGCATTTTCATCTATTCCAAGCTGTTGATACCAATCTTTCTCATATTGGCCATATAGCGCATCTACGGTAGCGATTTTGGGAATATAACCTAGCTCGCTTGATATAATACCATGCTGCATACAAATCGAAGGTATGCCTTTACTTGAACCAACAACCGCCAGAATCCGACTGATGAAACTATGCGTAGTCGATACAACAATACATGAGATTTTCACCTGTTCCAGCAACTTTTCTACCTTTTCCATATAGATGATGACAGATGAAATATTTTGCAGTAACCATTTTTGAAAAGTAGATCTGCTGTATAATGGATGGTCTTTATGATTAGCTAATATCTCTCTCGCTTTTTGCTGTACTTGTTTGATTTCTAACTCTACATTTACTTCCATTTCACCAAAATAATATAACGGGATGTGTTGAATTTGAGTTATCTTATTTCTTTGTTTTGTCATTACTACTGTTTGGTTGAGTGGTCGAGCACGAATTTTCTTTTTTGCAGAACGTTTTTTATTTTTCTGATTGGATCCATTCGTTATCATAATCGTATTAGCCGGTGAAAATTTTTTTTGTAAACTTAAGTTAGGAAACCGGAGTAATTTATCTACATGTATTGCAATTTTACCACCGGATCTAGGTTGGTTCGCTTTATGCTTTGCCGTAAAAGCATTAAATTTATCTTGAATATCTTTCGATGACATCACTTCTCGTTTCGCATATTTTGTATAGAAGCCCTCTTTCAGTTGATTCATTAAATTTTCGTTAGGCAAGACATAAGCTGGCAAATGACAAAAATGAACAATCTCATAATCTCGGTAAGTTAAGGATTCAAAATCATGAAGAAAATCGAGATACATTGACCAATAATTCTTTAGGAATTTGTCCATGATTTCCTCCTCTTAAATCAGATTTGCTCCAGTTAACAGTTGATAAAGCTCCTCTTGACTTATTACCTGCTGATCTGCAGAACTGTAGGTACCTTGTTTTGTTTTTTTTGCATTGACATAGCTGACACCTGTATCTATCGGAATCACAAACATATTAGAAAATTCCCATGCGTGTAATGATTCTTCATATGTCATAAGTTCTTCATACATTTTTTCACCTGCTTTTAAACCAATAATTTCAGTCGTCACTTGTTGCTGCGATTGTTTGATTAATATTTCAGCTAAATCTCCTAATCGAATAACAGGCATTTTCAAAACAAATATTTCTCCTCCTTTTGCTTCCTTTAATGCCTTAATGGTCAGTTTAGTTGCTTGTGATACAGTCATCATAAACCTTGTCATATCAGGATCGGTTACAGTTATTTTCTGATGTGACCGTATTTGTTCCTGAAAAAGTGGTATAACTGAACCTCTTGATCCCATTACATTACCAAAACGGACACTTGCAAAAACGGTGTTACTTTCTCCTGCTGCTGTTATTAAACGTTCACCAATTAGTTTAGTAGCACCATATGCATTTGTTGGAGAAATCGCCTTATCTGAACTGGTGAAAATGACTTTTTTCACTTTGTTTGCTATCGATGCTTTCATTACATGGTAGTTTCCGATAATATTCGTTTGAACAGCTTCGATTGGATTTTGCTCACAGGCATCAACTCTTTTCATTGCAGCTAGTTGCAGCACATAGTCTACATTTGTCATTACCTCTTCTACTCGATCTTCATCTCGAACGTCTCCGATTACAAATTCAAGTGTGTTATGATGGTTGAATTGTTCTTTTACGACATTTTGCTTGTATTCATCGCGACTAAATATTTTAATTTTTTTTGGTTGGTCTTTTAACAGTTCTGCAATTATACTTGTTCCAATTGTGCCAGTACCTCCAACAACTAAAATCGTCCTATCTTTAAAAAACACAGCTGTCCCTCTTTCCTATTTACATAAGGCTTTATTAAATGGTACTTGTATATGTATATTGAATAGTCGGAAAACAGTAACGACCGCAGCCTATTCAGAACTACCCATTTATATAATAGCTAGAAGAAGAGCGCCCGCTTAAAAACGTAGCGGCTTTAGAATCAACTGAGATAAAGGAATCACTGAGAAAAGCGTACCGATGATGACTTTCACCTAAAGGTATAAGTGCGACTAAGCCTCTGGTTTAACCAATCGGCAAGTCTTCTTTATCGTAGGGCGATTCGTGAAGTCGCCTAGTTTTTGGCACTCGAAGCTGGACGCGGCTAAACAGGTTGCCTACATGTTATCCACATCCGAAAAATTTATAATTTCCTGGTAATATTTCCGAACTAGCCAGGGAGCATCAATATAGAACAATATGCGAGGGGCGTATCATCCGGTAACGTTACCTAATAAAAATATAAATAAAGCAACCCGGCAAGTTGCTTAACTATTATGTAATTTTTTCCATAAGGTCAAGCTTATTCGGCATGCCTAAAAACATAAAATTAAATATATATTTACTATTGACATAGTACGGCTAGACAACAAAAAAGAGAGGGTTATTCCTCTCCTTTTGTCTCTGTTGCTTCTTCATTTGTTGGGGCTTCTGAGTGAGTTGCTTCATTTAATAGTTCTTCATTTAATGTTAATTCCTGATTTGTTAGTTCATTTGACTCGTCTTCAACAGCCGTTATTTCGTTTGATTCCTGTATGGTATGTGTCGTTTCTTCTACTGATTGTGGTTCTGTGCTCATCATTCCGAGCGAATTTTTATTACTTGGTACATGTTTTTTCTTTTTACTTATTTCAGGCTCTACTGCAGGAAAAACAACTGGGCATTGTGCCGGGATCGTTGGTGTTGGGCAAGGCGGAACTGGTAACATATCACGCGGCTGACAAAAATCAGCTTCTAACTCAATTGTAACCTCATGTGTTGATTGAATGCTTTGACATATCCGAACTGTTATTGCCACATTTAATTCATCGATTTCCGTCGTTGTACCTGTATCACAATTTACCGAACACACAAAACAATTTAAGTCTGTATAGGATACATTAATATCTGTTCCTTCTGGTGCACAAAGTATCACTTGCTCACAACGCGAAAAAGTAGCAGTACCAATTTCAATTGCTCCCCCACCAAGCTCTGGTATCAATTGTGCATACACGATGACATCAAAGCATTTACGGATGTTCACAACTTGTAAAGTGACTTCTGCTCCGTCTATTATAAATACTTGATCTTCACGATCTAACACAACAATTGAATCTTCCTCCGCTGGAATAACCTCACAAGATATGGTATTTAGGTTAATATCGTCGCATTCTAATTGGGCACCAGTCACCGTATTAATTGGCAACTCCAATCCATCTATATTTAAATCAAATGTTGCCTCATTTAGAACCCAGTCATATACTTTTTCGGTATTGATACACAATAACTCCTGCCCACCCATTATGTGGTTAATTGCCATTTCACTTTCACACCTCCATATGATCGTCATCTCCCTATAGACTATGAAACTAATAGGTAAAACGTTAATGTTATTTCACGGTTTATCGAAAGCATCATACATTAGATATTAGGCGATAATCACAAAAGGAGGTTTCAAAAAATGAACGAAAAAAATGATCAATTAGATATCGAAAGCCTAAGCGAAGTGCTTGTGGAACTACAACAAGAGGTACAGTCCATTAAAGGGGACGTGGAGAAATTACGAATAGCGAAATTGATTGATAGGTTAGAGCTATTTATTAATGAAATGAATGGTGTCAAACAGAACGTCGATCAGCTACAGAAAGGCTTAACCGAGATGAGAAAACCAGCAACATCTAAAAAGACAAATTATCAGTCATCAGAATACAGTAAGTTGCAAAGAATGCTCCAATCAGTTCAAAAAGATAGCTCTAACCATACAAATAGAAAGTGGAATAACCCAACGACTGAGATAACAGCTATTCACAGTAATAAACGATAAATACCTAGTTTTTCGCCAACACTTTCATTCGTCCAAACCTTTTTTAAAACATACCAATATACTGAAATGGACAATAAATAAAGGAGATGTCTTAATGAAAGCTAAACAAATCACAAAAAAAGTAGGCAATTATTTTAAATCATCAAATGAACCAATCGTGATCACCTCTCAGATTAAAAGAAAAGCTATAAGAAGAAGCAAAGGCGGCTGCTGTATGAAATAATTCATATTGGTTTAATATGGAAGAGATTTCGCGAAATTTGCTTGATCGTCCGCTTTGGCGATTGATCCTCTATATCATCTAACTTTTGATAAAAGGATGTAATTTCTTCTACAGACAATGAAAATTTTCGCTTTTGCTTTCGAAGGTTTTTTTTCTGTTGAATCTTATGATTCGAACGGCTATCAGGTGGTGATGGCAACGAAATCGTATTACATAAATCTAAAATATGATCAACAGCATAACTATTTTTTTCCCAGCTACAATAATGATACAACCTATCATCACCTGGAATAACAGCTTGATGATCTAATAGCTGATCAATGTTATCACGTAACTCAGTCAGACTTGTTGCCTTAAAACCTAATAGATTTGGCAGCTCTATCTCATTTGTTTCAAAAGGTTGATAGACAATCACTGGCTGATCCAGAAGAAATGCTTCAATACCCGATGTACAACCATTATGGATCACGAGTTTTGCTGCTAATATCCATTTAATAATGACGCCTTCATGAACCACATGTACATTTGATATATTTCGGAACTCTCGACGATACGAATTAAAGTTTTCAGCTGGGTGAGGACGAATAACTAAATTCACATGAGGGAAATCTCTTGCAGTCTGATGAATCATTTTTAAAAAAGCTTCATAAAGTGCTTTGATATGTTGGGCAAAGAACGTATTGTTTTTGCCTTTTACGGTATTATATAAAGAGAACCTGGTGTTGATTAAAATAAAATCTCCATAATGTTGTTGCAGGCTTTTTACATCATCCTGATACAGAGATCGAAATTTAGGCTTTAGTAGATCAAGTCGTGGATTACCTACAACATGACATTTATCAGCCATATCAGGATATGTATCACTAATGATTTGTTTTTGGTGCTCACCCCAGCAATATTCTTGTTCTACAAGCTTTAATGTATCTTTTCTCATTCGGTCACGTATATATTGATTTTTTTCAATTAATAATCCTTCTTCATCCAGTTCGACAACAGTTTGGCCATGTTCAATAGCATTGGTGACCATTCGTTTCCGAAATCCTTTTGGTCCACCTTTTGCGAAATAAATGCCTGACGGATTATTAGCTGCTGCTTTCGCTACTAATAGAAGGTCACCAATAATTACTTGATAGCCTTGGCGTACTGCGTAATAAGAAAGAAGTAATTTGGCATCCAATTCACGCACTTTCACTTCTATCGGTAAATATAACCATCGATTAGTCATTTTCGCTACTTCCTTGTACCCGATCTTTTAATAATTGAATCAATTCTTCATAACCTTGACGATTTTCTTCAATATGACGATCTAATATCTCCGTCAGCTCTGATAAATTAACATGAGTACTATCGATATGTTTACTGTTATTATTCATAAACAAAAACATGAGCAGCATATGCAATGTTTCGTTTTCCAAATATACAAAACTATTATTCTTTTTATAATCCTCCTTATGGATACGGTCGATATAATCTTTCATATATTGGCTTATTATTTGGTTGATATCGAATGATTGTTGGTCTCTTTTACTTTTTTTCATGTAGATCGCCCTCCTGTTGCCGATCTGCTACCGAACCGTTCAAGTTAATCTGATTCAATGCATTCACACCATCAGGTAACTCATTACCATAAGTGAATCCCTGGATCGTTCCTGAGTATTTACCTGTTGGAATCCATTTAATTTGGAAATTGGAAAATGTTAATGTCTCACCTGGTTCAATTGTCTGTTGTTGGGTCGGCCTTAGCCAAATTTCATTTTTGTCAGATGGTTCATTAATTCGCTCCCATGCATTTGAGAGCATTCTTGCTTGTTTGGAATTTTGGTAGAGGTATTTTCCCGAAAATTGAAAGTCAATGTTGGCTGTGATCTTCAGTCCTATATGTGGGTTAGTTAAGGCTTTATTTCCAACATTCTGAACATGAAAGGAACCTATGCCATAATTCTCTCTATCCTCTTGGTGTGCCAGTTGAAAAGAAGAGGTAAAATAGCAAATAATCTTTAAATGTTCCGTAACACCTAAATCTTGAATTAAACCTTTTATTTGGTCTAAATAAGATGACTGCTCCTCTTGCCAGTCAATTAATTTTTGTTGTATTTCCTGATGATCAGACATAAATACACCTCTTTCGTATGCCTTTCTGGTTGAGAAAAAAAAAGAAAGAGAGGATTTTCCCTCTCTTTATCCCTATGTCGTTGAATTATCCGTTATTCCCGTTACTAGGGAAAACTACAGGGCATTGTGCTGGAATAGTTGGTGCTGGGCATGGTGGGAATGGTAAAATGTCACGTGGTTGACAGAACTCTGCTACAAGTTCTAATGTTACATCAAAAGTAGATTGGATACTTTGGCATAGACGTACAGTTACCGTAACATCTAATTCATCTGCTTCTGTAGTAGTACCTGCATCACATGCAGCAGTACACACAAAGCAATCTAGATCTGTATACGATACATCTATGTCTGTTCCTTCTGGTGCACAAAGAATGACTTGCTCACAACGAGTAAATTCTGCCGTACCAACTTCTACCTGAGTACCACCAAGTGCTGGTACCAAATTAACGAAAACAGTTACCTCGAAATTTTTACGAATGTTAACAATTTGTAATGTTACTTCTTCATCATCCACGATAAATACTTGATCTTCTCGGTCCAATACAACGATTGGATCCGTTTCAGCAGGAGCAACTTCACAAGTTACTGTGTCTAAGTCAATATCATCACATTCTAGCTGATCACCTGTAACAGGGTTGATCGGTAATTCTAAGTCTGGCAAATTCAAATCGAAAGTTGCTTCGTTTAAGATCCAGTCATATACCTTCTCTGTATTAATACACAGAAGCTCCTGCCCTCCTGTAAGATTATCCATTTGCATCGAGCAAACACCTCCAAATAAGATTACTGTCCATATAGCCTATGACAACACACCAAAAAATGTTTTAGTGAATTTGCGGAAATATCATGATATTTGGGAAGTTAGGCGAATATCATATGATAAAAAGAGTCCGCAATCGCAAAACAAGTGTGAGTTTCATCAGTAACAGTTATAAAATCTGAATAAAACAGCACATTTGTCACGAATTGGTGTTTCACCAATATTATATTAATGTGCAGTAAAAAGGGTGAATCGTCATGTATCAATATAGGCTCTATAATTATGAAGAAATTGAAAAATTAAATCGTGATCTAGAAGTTTATAAAAAAGCAATAGAAACATGGAATCAAAGTGAATCCGTTTTATATATGGAAGCCCAGCAAGAGCTAGAAGCAACGAAGAAAGAATTAGCTAAATATAAAGGAGAAATGAAGGCTATGGAAGAAACCTATCAAAAGCAAATACAAGGTTATGCACAGAAGGAACAGAAAATAGCTGCTCAAATTCATGCAATTAACCACTCGATCCAACAATTAAAAAAAGACGTTCACAGTATAAAGGATGATGTGAAAGAAATACGTATTAATGAATTACTCGAAAAAGTAGATCAAATAATCGGAAATACAGATACAGAATTACATGAAGTAAAAAAACAAATAGATGAGCAGCAAAATATATTTACTCAAGTTAAAAATCAGCCGCAACCTGAAAAACAACAGCAGCGAACAAGAAGACATACGAGTGAATACCGGCGATTGCATAACATGTTGAAAGCAGCAAAGCCCAAAAGCCATGTAACTCCACCACCAAGTAATAGTACGATGACAAACCCAAAACGGCGCCGTCCATCTGCTGATACGAATATGATCACTGTCCAGAATGGTAAGAAGATATTCCACAATGCCAAATACGAACTAAACAAAAATATCATTGTCAAAAAGAAAACAGCAAATAAGGAACCAAAAAATGAAACGAAAAATAAAGAAAAGGTTAAAGAAGAAAACGAGAATAAAAATATAGTCGAAACTGAAGAGAAAAACATCCTCCTACAAGATCAGCAAGTAGAAGAACAAAAAACAAGAGTATCCAATCTTCCTTCTGAACCAAAAGCGCAAGAATCAGCCGGTTCTCAAGAGCCAAAAATACAAGAGCCAATTGTTGAGCCTAAACCAAGTAAACCAGAACCAGCCACAGTTGAGCCAGAACCAAAAAGTGTTTCACACAAACAAGAAACAAAAACTACTCAAGAAGAAAATAGCACTCCAAGCGGCATTAAAAAAACATGGTTATTAGCAAAATCATTATGGAAAAAATAATTACTTTACCAAGTAGCCTCTATCAAGCGTTGATTGTAGAAGGAGAAAGTCAGCTACCTTATGAAGCATGTGGACTATTAGCTGGTTTTCAAAAACAAGTAACGTCATTTTGGCCATTGCAAAATCAAGTAAAATCAAGCAGTCGTTTTTTTGTTCCTAAAGAAATCGTTACTTCAACAGTTAAGAAGATTCAAAACAGGAAGGAACAGGTTTTAGCTATTTTCCATACCCACCCTTCAACTAAACCTGTTCCTTCACAATTTGATTTAAAACATCACCCAGATGACGAAGTTGATATGGTGATAATATCCTATAAATATGGCATACCACAATTAAAGTGGTATCAGATTCGACATAATACCTACACTGCATGTAAACTTGTTATAAGTTAATGACTAATTAAAAAGTATGTGCAAGGAAATCATCTTTTTTCTAAAAAAGGTAACCCATATATACAGCGGATAAATGATGTAGGTAGTTATTTAGTATCCGTTTGATTTATTTTAACTAATTCCTTCAGTACACGGTGGATATTTTGCAGGCTGATTAAAATTAAGCCTAACATCACAAAAGTGACTATTTCACCTGTTACAATCGATATGATTCCAAGCACCAAAGCGTACAAGACATATGGCCAATTACTCAATTGTATTCACCTTCCTTTTAACGACTGTTAAGTTTTAATTTTAAGCCTTCATGTGTTGCTTTGAAACCAAGGTTTTCATAGAACCTTAAAGCATCTGTTCTTGTTTTATCTGTTGTTAGCTGAACCAAGTGACAATTTCGGGTTTTGGCATGCTCAATTGCCCATGTAATCATCTTCGTTCCGATCCCTTTGCCTCTTACAGACTCATCAGTCCGCACCCCTTCAATCGTTGCTCGCCATCCACCTTGATGAGTTATGTAAGGTATAAATGTAATTTGTAATACGCCAATAATATCTTCTTTCAAAACAGCTACAATTAGCTCGTTATTTGGATCTGATTGTATCGCTTCAAACGCTTTAATATATCGATTTGGTAGAGGATGTCTATAATTTTCACGTGTTTTACCTAATGGATCATTCGCTAACATTTTTACAATTTTATCAACATCTTTTTCTTCTGCTTTCCTGAATAACAATTCATTTTTCAATACACATCAAACTCCTTTTATTCATTGCAGGTTAAAATAGTTTCCATTTTCTTCACGTGAAAATCGTCTTGTCACTCAAGATAAATTTTAATTCTTTTTTCACCATCATGATCGCCTCTTCCGTTAACCACGCTTTATTTATATGCTCTTCCTTACCATTATTCTGCACCAATAAAAACATATCGTCCATCTCCACTATACGCTCAACGTTAAGAAATTCAATTTTTATTCTGGTTAACAAATTTGGTCGGTACAATGAGATATAGTCTTCTTCCAACCGTAAATATACTTTATTTGGCATTTTATAATAAAACATAACCCGAGTTATACCGAATAAAATAATTAACAATTGCAAGATAAGGACGATAATTAACTGGATAATGCCTATCTCTAACATGTTAGAAAATGTGCTCACCACAGTCACAACAACCGCGATTACATATAGAAACCAATTGACACTGTATTTCTTCCATTTAACATCAGGATTAAATGTAAACTGCAACTAATCCCCCCTAAGCTTAAGTTTTGTTGGAATAGTCTCCCCCATTATTATACAGTTCTTCTATATTTTCAATAATCTTATATTAGATTATAATGAAAAGTATTGATTGAAATTTACATACTTATTGAGGTGCAATAAAATGAAACAAATTTATACAGATGTGATCCAATTTCGTGGTTCGCATTATGATCTAGGGTATATGCAAGGTCAAAAATTAAAAAACTCTTTTCTTGTGCAAAATCGAAATAGACAATGGAAAGTAAGAATTCCTCGATTTCGGATTGACGAGAATGCAACAAAAGCCATATTTAGACGTTTTAATTCCTCTATTTGGGACGAAATGGAAGGGTTAAGAGATGCACTTGGCTGGCCAATGGAACGCGTTTTGTTAGAGTTTGGCGGCTATCGCTTGAAAGTACAGCAATCCGGTTGTTCTATTTTTGTCGGAAAAGATTATATGATCCGTAATTATGATTATCACCCGAAAACCTATGATGGACGTTACGTAGTATATCAACCAACAGATCATGGTTATGCGACAATCGGTGTCAGTCAACGTGTTTCAGGAAGATCGGACGGAATGAACGAAAAGGGACTTACTTTAGGCTATACGTTTATTAACCGAAAACGTCCTGGTGACGGATTTGTTTGTCATATGGTTGGAAGACTTGTTCTAGAATTATGCGCTAATGTGGAAGAAGCAGTTTCCTTATTAAAAGAACTTCCGCATCGTGGTTCATTTAGTTATGTACTCTACGATGGAAAAAGTAATACGACTTCGATTATAGAAACGTCACCTCGAGGTGTAAAAGTACGTCAAGGAAATACTTGTACCAATCATTTTGAAATGATGACTAAAGAAAACCGCCATTTTTTAGATGATTCCAACAAAAGATTAGATGCAATGAATAACAAACGGAATCATGATTTATCCGGACTAGAAGCTTTCCGGATGTTGAACGATTCTGATCAAGAGTTGTTTTCGAATCAATATCGCAGCTGGGCTGGAACGATTCATACATCGGCTTACTTTCCTCGGTCATTAACTTCATGGCTTGCATTAGGTGGTGATCAAAAGCCGATTGAGTTTGATTTTGCTGAGTGGTTAACTGGAACCGATTTTTCCAATGTACGAATCGAAGGAAATGTTGATACAGATATTCCGTTTTTACATATGGAAAAGGCGGATTGGTTTAAAAATTAGAATAAGAAACCAGTTATTCTATGTTTTGAGCGAATAACTGGTTTTTATTTCACACGAAAGCAGAGTAATTCAACATAGCAAAATTTCCCTGATTACCGACAGGCAAGTGCTTGTCCCTGCGTTTTCTATTTATAATTTCTTTTGGGAAATAATCGGTTTTCAGTACAAGCTCAAACTCGTTGCATTTACATGAGCATTCCTTTGGACAACTTATCATACTTGATTGATGAAAATAGTAATATTTGTTATAATTTAATACAATTATACCATTTTATTCAAAAAGAATAGGAGGGGGATTGTTGCGAGACATTATAAAATCATTAATTGAGTTGCTCCTTATTTTTCTTCTTTTAACTGGCATTGATACTCTTATTCAAATAAGTTCTATTGCTTTAAAATTCAATTCTATATTCACGAACATCTCCTTGTACTCTGTTGTATTTATATTATTGGGATTCTTTTTATTCCGTGTAATAAAAAGACATCAATTAAATAAATTAATTCTATTAATAGCAGCTGCTGTATTTTTATTTTTATCAACGATAATACCGGATCAAACACCCACATTACTTCATACAACAAAATATGCTTATACTTTTGGTGTTCCATTTCCATTTATTACAATATACAGTGAAAATAATTCTGGCTTCCTTTTACAACATCTTTCTATAAACAATTCATACTCAGTTAACATGTTCGCGTTCATTGCAAATATAATGTTAATGTATTTTGTCATAAAGTGGATTTGGAATATTTATCATAAACCACAAATACCAACTACTATTTCTCAAATCAATTCCTAACCACAGAAAAAAGACGCTTAGATCCTTTAGCGCCAATCACTTACTTTATATTTTTTTGATGTTCAAAACAATATATATTTCCACTAAATTTTTTATTAGATAAACAGTACGCTTTCACTTTTTCTGAAACGTTTTTTTCACAAATTATACACTTTGCCTTTTCCGTCGATGATGTCGAAGATTTTGTATTTGCCGTTATATTTCCATTCTTTAATGTTTCTACATGCTGCTTTCTGAGAGTTGGATCGGTTATATTAACATTGTTTATTTGATCAAAAATCTGTAGGACTTCATCTTCTGTTAAAAAAGGTTCTACATTTTGATGTTTATTAATAGCAACTTTTCTGCTAATATAATCCGATAATTCAACATCATAGACAAGTAATTCATTGGAAGTAATCTTCCTTAGATCCATATCTTCAATTTTGAAAGTGCAGCGTTTTGTAAAAGAGACCATTGAGATAAACAATGAATGATATTTTTTATTAATAAACGTTTGCAATGCTTGTATATGACCATAATTTTGAATAAAAGGATTCATCATTTTAAACTTACCATTCACTGACCATACTTTCCTGTCTTTTCCACCATATACTGTACCTTGATAGTTTTTTGTTTCGATTACAAAAATCCCGTATGGTGAAACAACTACGTGATCAATTTGAGAATACCCTGATTTTGCTTTAGAATTTTTCACCATAACATCTTCTAAATGCTTATAATCATTTGGAAGTTGATCTAACTGAATATTAATTTTATACTCTCCAATTTCACCTTTTCGGACTGCTACTTTTTCCTTATCCTTCCTATTTGGAGTTGGATTTTTTTTAGTTGTCTGAACTCTGTCGTTATTACCCTGTTTTTCTTTCTTGCCTAATATTTTTGATAAAAAACGCATAGTAAACTCCTATCCCTGTTTAATTATTGAGTTCATCTTATCATTTTCTTTTTTCTATTTCTAGTATTTTTTACCTATAAAATATTCAGTTGAGGAGAATTTCAATATTTCACTCTTTTTCACCAACAGAAAAACCAGTTATTCCTTTGTAGAATAACTGGTTTTCATCTAAAGCTCTAACTCGCCCATTCGCAATAACTCCACTACAGCTTGTGAGCGCCCCTTTACACCCAGCTTCTGCATGGCATTTGAGATATGTTGTTATTGCGAACTAAAAAGAATATTTTTTGACTAACTCACTTTTCTTCCATCATTATAGTGAATTAAAGTATAAATGAATTTCAATCTTTAATTTAAACTTTTTATTAGTTAGAACTAATGCTATAATTAAGTCAGTTTTGTGATCTGAATGGAGGTAAGTATGAGTAAGCTTGATATATTAATATATAATTACACTAACATACAGGAACTTATACGTTTTATGGATCAAAAGGCTGGTGCACTATTAGTTGTATATGGTTTTTTATTTACAGCTACTATTGAATTTGCAAAGAACTTAGATTTTATAAATCCCTTTACTTATAGTAACGATTTTAAGATAGTTATATCGATTTTTACATTCCTTGTTGGGTTTTCACTTACCATTTTATTAACTTATCAAGTTTATATAGTAATTTTCAAAGTAATAAAACCACGGGAAGCGATAGGCTATACACAAGAAGAAAATTCAATTATTTATTATAAACATATATCAACACTAAAGAAAAACGAATATTTAGATCATATTAAACAGTTGCCAGAAATAGAAAGTGACTTAGAAGATACACTACAAAAAGAACTTTCTTCCCAAATTCATGAAATTTCCCGTATAATGGCTTATAAATCTGAAAAATTCAATTTTGTATTAAACATTCTTTTTCTATCAATCTTTTTATTATTATTATTCATTTTACTTTCAAATTTTCTATAAAAGTTTAGAGTTCATTAGTAATCCAATCATTAAATTCATTTACAATAATGTTGCCATGATAATAACTACCTATTTTAAAATCAAATTCTTGTTTCCACCAATTTTCAACATCTTTATTGCTATTTTTTTCTTTTTCAATTTCAATATAATTTGTGAAAAAAATGTCAGACATAACAATTGGTCGAATACCATTTTTATTACCTAAATCAGAAAGTTTTGATGCTTTTGCAACTGCTTCACCAATCCATACTAAATTATTTATTCCTGAAGATTTTCTTCCTGCTTTTACTGCCAATATTTTATTTAAACCCAATCCAATTCCAGCATTAATTGTAGGAAGATTTCTTTTTTTTAATAACTTATTTAACATATTCATATATGTATTGACATAAACAGCCCTAGTCGAAACATCATATAGGTCGTTTAAAACTGGAGTAGAATAAATTGCGAATACGCAATCTCCCCTTATACCAATTTCTTTCAACTGATTATTAGTATCTTTTCTCAATATCTCTATTATTTCAGATGTAAATCCACGAATCACTTTTGCTATGTCTAGTTCTTCATGTTTAGTAAATAAGTTAGTAGAATCTCTCAAATCAATAAATATAGCACTTACCCAAGCTTTATATCCATTTGTGTAGGTAAAATTATCTTCAGATGGAAGCTTGTCAACCTCTTCTATTTTGTCAGTGTTATCAAGTATTTCTTCTACCTTTTTTTTTCTTTCCTTATAGTCATAACTTACAAAATTCATTATTTCTCACCCCTATTATAGAATATATAGCTAATATTACCATATTATTCAAAGAAAAATAACGCTTGAATTTTTGTCCAAGCGTTATTTACTTTAAACTATTGAAGCTAAATTTTAATTCAATTAATCCATCTTTATATATAGTCCCATTTTCAATTAATGTATTGAAAACATTATACAAATCTTGATTTTTATTATTCAACTGCTCTATTGCTTCTTTAATTGTTTCAATATTCATTTCCCGTTTCTCTTTAGTGTTTAACAAAAATAAATCGTCTTCTAATCTTTCTATTTTTTTCTCTATCAATTCTCTTTTACTTTCATACTCATATTTATTTAAAATGCCTTCTAAATAAATATCTAATAACCTATCTATTTTTTGTTTAAAGTTATCAATTTCTTTTTCTAGCTTTTTAATTCTTGCTTGATCGTTTATTGTTAAGTTATTTTCTAGATTAAAGCTTGCTATTTCTGTTTCTTCTTTTAATTTATGTAGCACTAATTCACGAAAGCTCTCATACGTAATAGGTGGATGATTCACACATTTATTGGATCGTCTATATTTGCTGCATTTTAGATACTTCCAGTGAGTTTTTGATCCGTCCTTCTTCTTTTTCCAACTTTGCATTATAACCATATTACTACCACAATGGCCACATTTGAGAAGCCCCCTAAACTCATTCCATGGTGTTACTTTTTGCCTTTTATTCAGAACTTCTTTATTATTCGCTTTCTCAAATTCTTCTCTGGATACAATAGCAGGATGATGATCTTTAATTACAGTCCATTTTGATTCTGGATTTTTTATTTGCTTTTTCCTTCCGTCCACTTTTATGTTGGTATATTGATTTAAAATAAAATCGCCACAAAATGTACGATTTTTCAATATTCTTTGAACAGTTGTAAGCTGCCATGCTCCACCTGATTTCGGAGGTAATATTGATCCATTTTCTACTCCTTCGTTTAACTTATTTGTAATTGTTTTCTGTCCATACCCTTTGTTATTGTACCAGTCAAAAATTTTCCTTATAACTGCTGCTTCGTCTTCTTTTATAACTAGTTTCTGATCAACTCGGTCATAACCGTATGGAATTTTACCGATATGATGCCCTTTTCTTACTTTGGCAGCAAGTGCAGCACTGATTGATACCGATTGTGTTTTAGGATATTGTGCTGCAAACATAGAGAACATTTCAAATTTCATATCATTTTTGCCTTCAAATTCGCTATCATAGCCTTCTTCAATAGTTACAACACGTACACCATGACCTAATAGAACCTCTTTGATTTCTAGTGCGTCTTTTAAATCTCTGGCAAGCCTATGTATTGATTTAAACACAACCATTTTAATTTCTCTGTTTCGTGCTTTTTTTAGTATTAGCTGCATAGCTGTTCGTTCGAGAAACATTGTACCTGACTTTGCTTTATCTTCTAAAATGGATCTGTCATTCCATTCAAAATGATTTTGTTCTAACCAGTAGCGGCAAATATCAACTTGATTGGTTAATGAATCCTTTTGCTCGTCTTTATCTGTAGATACCCTGGCATAAACTAAATAAGGGTATTCACGATAAGTTGTAAGTTGTTCATCCTTCTCCACTTATAACACCTCGCTTTATACATATCATATTAATGTGATAACAAAATAATTATAGAACATTTGTTCCTTTTATTCAAAAATTATTTAGACCGTATTAATGTACTCTTACTTATACCGGTCATTTCCTCAACTTGTTTGTATGAGTAAGATTTCTTTAACATAAGAGCATGTTCAATTTGTTTCTTGCTGTACTTTTTTGGGCGACCTTCCCGAAAATCATCACGTTGCTTAGCGACCTGTTTTCCTTCTTGTGTACGTTCAACAATCATATCTCTTTCAAACTCTGCAAAAGCACTCATCACATTAAAAATAAGCCTTCCTGTTGGGGTATCCTCCACCAATCCCATATTTAACACATGTACCTTAACACCTTTCTCAAATAACTGTTTAATCGTACTGATTCCATCTACTGTAGACCTAGCAAACCGATCTAATTTCGTAACAACTAAGGTATCATTTTTAATTAAGACCTGGAGCAATTCACTAAATGCCGGACGATCCCTTTTAGTTCCAGTAAATTTATCCTTATATATTTTCTCGCAACCTTCTTCATTTAGCTTTTGGATCTGACCTTCTAAATCTTGATGAACAGTAGATACTCTCGCGTATCCGTATTTCATTTTTATCCCCCCACTTATGACACTAAGTTTTGATACCTCTTAGAATACCGATCTATTAACCACTTTATAATTGGTTCAATACTTGTAAGTTATGACACCACTAATAAAAAAGAAAAGGCTAATTCTAGCCCTATTTAAATAATCTTTTTGCTGCAAACTTACCAACAACTCTATTTTTGATACGCTGTTTTACTTTTCCTCTTCGTATTGCATTAACATCTCCTAAAAACTTTGCTAGCTTGTATAAGATCGTTCTTATTTTACCTATAGTCATTCTCTTTCCTCCTGGTAATTGTTTTTATAGTATTCTTGTTTCGACATCACTTCTAAACCATACTGTGTAGAGTGATTGTAAGCCCACAATGCACTCTTTATATCTCCTTTGGCTGCTCCGGTTGCTGCTAAGTAATTGGCAGCCGAAAAAATAGCGTCCTCTATCTCAAAAGGATCTCTTTTACCGTTTCTGTTTGCGTCTACACCGTAATGCTCCCACGTTCCAGGCATAAATTGCATATGCCCTAATGCCCCGGCGCTGCTTATCATAGTTGCATGACTAGAAAAGTTAGTCTCCTGGTCGTGAACAGCAGCAAGTAAAGTCCAATCTATGTTGTATTGTGCTGCTGCTTGCTTGTATAAATCAATGTATTGCAGATCCTGGCTAGTATTGGGATTATAAACGGCTGTAAACGTGTTTTCTTGCGTATATTCTATTGCTTTACTATAAGCCCTTTTATAAGCTGCTATTTCGCTTTTTTTCCTGGTTAACTCTATTGATTCCTCTTTGTCTTTCGTCTGGTCTATTTGCTTTTCAATCTCTTCCAGTTCTCTTTTATATTTTTGTTCCTGGTCGTGTAGATCAGTAGCAGCAACTGGGAAAACATACAACAAAAAACCGATAATAGAAAGAAGAAATGTTTTATACAACGCTAGCACCTTCTAACAGCTTGTAAGTTTGCTCTTTGATCTTTTCTAGTGCTTCTATTTGTTCCTTGTCTCCGTCCTTTACTCCAGCTTTCTTGACTGTATCGGATATCAAAGGAATATAACTGGCGAGAAAAGAATAGATCATCTTTATTTCTCTTACGTTAAAATAAAAATCGTACACTTGGTCGCTTGCTGCTTCTGAATTCTCTATGACGTGCTCCAGGTTTGCTTTTACCTCGTCAAAAGATTGCAACAACTCTTTCTTTTCATTCTTATGGTTTCTTTTGAAAGTGTTTCTAGCACTTTTTCTTGTCATAGCCATATGAGCCAATAATAAGGCTGTCTCGCCTTGATCTAGTCTTAATAACATCTATAAAGATCCTCCTTATGCTTTTAAATCTTCTATATACATCACTAATTTTCGTTTCTCGCCTTTTGTAAGTTCATCCGGCTTCATAAGAAAAAATGATCTTCTGCCAATTTTAATTTTTCGATCTGCACCGTAATTTTTGGCTCGTTGCCAATGGATACAACCAAACGGAAGCAAGATAAAACCCTGGCGCTTTGCTAAATCCTCGGCTACTTCTAAAGTCTGATAAAACGTAAACCGCTGTAAACTTCTAGCATAAGCAACAACATTTAATGTCTCCGGGTATAAATACGGAAGCGTTCTAGGGTCTTTTTTCTTGTAACCTTTCGGAACTATGCTAATCTCTTTAACTTCTAACACGTATTTTCCCCCTTGCTTCGTCGTGAATGTCGTTTAACGTTTCAAAAAATTCTTTTCCTTCTCTTTCAGTGCTAGGCAAAGGAAAACCTTGCACCATGTTCCAGGAATCATATAAATTTAATTTAAAAAATCTTTTAGCCTTCCACATAGGTATAAATTGTTTGTGTAAAAATTCCCTGGTTTGATAGTCCATGAAATGCAATGAGAATCCTTTATCTCCAATCTTTCTAGTTGTAATCAACACTTCTACAATCTGCCTTATACGGCTATCTACGTTGTTTATAGAAGGGCTGCAATAAAACTGCACTGATTGCATTTTTCTAGTAAACATCATAGTTTCTGTGGCTATTCCTTGACCGTATTTGCTCCACTTACGATTACTGAAAGCCATTTGCGCTTCGTCCCAACAACATATAGAGCCTTGCGCTTCGGCTACCTTGTACCAGTCTGTATAGTGTGTCATGGGGTAACTGTCTGCAAGTTCATAGTTGCTAAACAATTCCACATGACCGCCCTGGGCTTCCGTTTTCGCTTTCCAATGATGTGCCAGGAGCGACATTAAAAAGGTTTTACCGCCCCCAAGTGGTCCTTGTATGAAAAAGTGGTGCGCCATTATCGTTTTGCCCCCTTTCCATCCGGAGCCATTACGATCGGTTTCGGTGGTTTCGGTATTAATGCCTCGATCGTATCCAGGTAATATTCCGGGTTTGCAACGTCTGTCTTACCTTGTTTCTTGATATATTCAATTAGTTCTTTATAGGGGCTGCCTTCTTTGTGTAAATATTCGTTTTGTCCTAATCGTTCCAGGAAAAGCAAAGCCTTGACTTGCGGTTCTCGTAAGTTCTGTGACTTGCCTTGCATTTCCTCGATTACTTGTTTTACGTCTGATATGTGCTGCACCTGGGGGAAAAGATCATCACTTATAACAGATTGCAGCTTATCGGCATTTGAATGTGCATTTTGTTGCTCTGTATTTTGCATTGAGTGACCAACTACCTTTCTATTTCGATTTCGTTAAGCCTAAGAGCCTTCTAGCAACACGCTTTTACTCGGTTTTTCTATGTGATTTACAATCTCGTTTACTTGGCACTGCACATTTTCCAAAAGTGGGTTATCAAATTGTTCATCATAACTTGCAGCGTCACTTAAACTATTTACAATTCCTTTTAGTTCATAGATCATGCAATATAACTTTTGTGTCTCGTCCATGTTTTTCCCTCCTGGTTATTAAGTTGCTACAACTGCAATAATGATAAATGCAATAAAGATCAAAGCTATTAATAATCCTTTCGTCCAATCTAGGCTACTAGGTAAAGCCGGGGGCTGATATGCTGTAATCTGACTAAGTACGGTATTCATTTCTAATTGTGCAAGTCGTTCTGTTTCTTCGACAGATCGAGAAGGAGCACGATAAAAGAAATTGCGCCCCATTTCGCCTACTGTAATCTCACAATCTGCCAGGGGCACTTTATAATACCCCATACAAATAACGGAATCGTCTGTAATATCTGTTACATGCTTAATATCACTCGTTTTCTTATCGTTATCGAAAACTATTAGTAAGTCATCCGTTTCAAGGTTAAATTCGTCTTCCGTCTTATTCCGGTTAAATAATCCCATTTATTACACTACCTTTCGTTTTCTTTTTGGTTGTTTATTGGCTGATCGTTGGTATACCTTCCAGGAGACAAAGACAACACTTGCAACCCCGGCACTTGTCCCGGCTCCAACAACAAACATATAGAAAAATGCGTCTACCATTTATTTTCGCTCCTTTATTTTTTTGATTTGATAAGTCAATTTGACGCAGATAACAAACATTAGATAAACAAACATGCAAATAACCGCAAATTTCAACGCTATAAAAATAGGCTCCAACACGCCTACCACCACTTAACACCTTCTTTCACGCTATAGTACATTCTCATAACTGACCTAAAGATTAATAGTGTGCCTAACAGCACAGTGGAGAGCAAAATAGAAGAGACTACCATTTGCCATACACCAGGCAAGTCTCCAAATACTGCAAAATATGAACCTATATCTATGCCCTGGGCTGTCACTAACTGAACGCTCTGGATTCTTTCAATAGCAAGATCAAGAAAGCCTATAGGGGGTTGGAATATCTTATCTATAAAGCTTTTAATGGTTTCTAATACGTCCATCTAATCGCCCCCAACTCGTATACTTGAGATTAATTTCATTGCTCCGATTGCTGTAGTAAACCATATAGCAAATAATAAAATGTAAGCTATCGGCTCAAGCTGTAACGGTGTGAGATTATCAAATAATCGCCCCACCATATCGGAATAACCATGACCGCCACTAGATTGTGGACTATAAGCTAAACTTCCTAATGTTCGAGCAAAGCCAACCGCAAGCGACCACAATAGCCCTCCGGCTTCTAGTAACACTTGAAACAACTTAACGGCTATTACACCAATCATATAGAGCAAATAAAGCAAGCCCTGGATAAGATCATAAATAACTTGGAAAAAGGCTACGATAATATCTATTAGCGTTTGAATAAAGTTTCCTATGCCCTCTAACAGCCATTGAATAGCGCCCCATATTAAATTACCTATCCAGGATAAAACATCACCTATAATCCCCATTAGTAACCTGTCCTTTTGCTTGCTACGATCGATTTAATAAAGTCTACAATCCTATCAATAAACAAAATCGACATCATAAGGAGAAGAAAGGGGGCAACATACATCATATGCCCCATAAAAACCACTTCTATTGTCGCTTGTAATAAATCGCTATTCATAGTTATGTCCTCCCTTGTCTCGGTTCCCTCGGTATACGTGGCGCTCTCGGTTCTCGTTGTTTCTGACCGGTCACTATCTTTTGTTGTCTTTCGGTTAACCTGGTTCCTGGTGCTGCTGTTTGTGCTGCTCCATTACTACCGGAAAAGGATTGCCTTATAGCTGCTATTACTTTCGGTACAAAGATAAAAGCTAATGCCAATAACACAAAGCCCCCGATCAATAGTAATAAGCCGTTACCACTTTCTATTAATCCCTCTACACCAAAAGGCAGCGTCATATCGGAAGTGTCAACAAGTGGAGGTTCCGGGATAGTTGTTTGCACCGTTACCCCACTACTTTCTATGCCTTCATAGGTGTTAGTCACTTTATACTCGTATTGATCGTTTTCGTTTACGCTAAGATCGGCAAAGGTTGTTCCATTTGTCTCAAATAACGGTTCGTAATCTTCGGCAGCATAAACCGTTTGTGCTGCAAAAGGATTCAGATCATTTATATTGAAACTTGTAACGGTTCCGGTCGTTTTCCGGTAGATCGTCGCTTTTCCAAAATATTTTGGTGGGTTGTTCCAGGACAAGTCTACCCTTTCCGGTGTTGCTTCAATTTCTAAGTTTTCTACTTCCGGCACTTCTTCGGCGTTTTCCGGTGGTGGTGTGTTTTCCGGGTCGTCCGGGTATTCGTCTTCATGATCGGGTATGCCGTCGCCGTCACTATCCACAATTTCTAGCGTTGTTCCTTCTATTGTTTTTCCTTCTGATTCATTCCCGAATATGTCTACAGTAGTAATTTTAAATTGATAGGTTGTGTTATCTCCTAAATCATTTAATTTATAGGATTGATTATCTTTTAATCCTTCCTTGATCAACACATCATCTTGATAAATATTAACACCGGAAAAATCATCATCATTAGGGTTTGACCAACTTAAATCTAAGCTGTTGTATCCTTCATTTATTGTTAAATTACTAACCTCTCCTGGTGGTGTTAAATCGTCCGTAGGAGCAGAAAAGAAATCAACTTCTTTAATCAGGTTATAAGAGCTACCATCGTGTTCAATCTCTATTCGTTCAACCCCACTAAAGACTTGATCAAATTCAAAATAACCATACTTTGCATAATCATTCAAAACTATTTCTGTTCCGTCATGAAAGTAAAACCGCCACGCACCATTACCACCAGTACCTTCGATATAATAAGCAATAATATCAACCGGGTTGACAAATTCAATAAACCATTTACCGCCGTATGTTGTACCTGTTCCGGTGTTTAGGTCGTTATCATACCCGCCTTTTGGAAGGTCGGTGTCTGCAATGTTTTCGCTATCGTCTAGCAAGCCATCATGATAGTCATAGGTGCTTGCAAATACGTTGCTTAATGGAATAAGTGATAGTGTTAATGCCACCGCAAGCATAAACATTATTTTTCTCATAGGTTCGCTCCTTTCTTTTACGGCATAGGAAAGTCCCCGTTATTTCCTCCCGGCATTGGATAACCCCCATCACTATCTCCAGGCATTGGGAAGTTTCCTTCTGTTTCTCCTGGTGTTGGGGCTTCGTTTTCCCCTTCCTCCGGTATCGGTGTTGGGTTGCCTCCTTCTTCCGGTACAGGAGCCGGGTTGTCCGGTTCGCTTGGTGTTGGTGCTGGGTTTTCGGGTTCTTCCGGTTCTCCTGGTATCGGGTTTTCCGGTTCCTCAGGTGTTGGTGTTGGGTTCTCCGGCTCTTCCGGTTCTCCTGGTCTTGGGTTGTCGGGTTCTTCCGGCTCAAATACTTCTTGCTCCGGCATAGCGTCTATAGGATTGTCAATATCAAACCCTCCACTATCGTCTTCTCTGAAATCTACGTCCGGCGCTTGGTCTTTAATATCGCTATCGTCGAAACCTTCAAGCCCTGAGTTTTCTTGTCCGGTTGGCTCTTGTAAATTACCGTCGTCCATGTCTGACGGATAACCAGGAGCAGACATTTGTCCGGGCGGGCTTCCTAGCATGTTCTCTATACCGCCTATTAAACTCGGCACAATCGAATCCCTAAACGTATCGGCTACATTTCCCCAATTGGGAGCCGGGGGAATCGCTCCTATAACGTCGTCTATTTTATCCAGGTATTCTTGCCATCCTGGTGTATTGAATATGCACCCACAATTACTGCCACTTCCATCATTGTTGCTACCGTCGTCCTCGTCACCTTCACAATCCGCATTCTCATTTTGGATTAATGAAGCCCCTACGCTTTCCGTTGCCACCACATTTTCGGATGAATCGTAAAACGTATAAGTATATGAACCGTTGCAAGTTAGCGTTGTATAGTCACCGCCTGGAACAACGTCATAATCAAAACTTGCTCCGGTATCATTGTGTGTAATATTGAATGAGGAAACCCCGGATAAGTCCAGGTACACATAATAAATATCCTCGCTGCTGTTGTATTCGCTGCTAGTTATTCCGGCAGCAAAAACATTAACTGGTAAAGCTATAAATATTAATAGAAACAAAGGTAAAATCTTTTTCATGATCTATTACCTCCGAAACCTCTTTTTTGCTGAATAAATTCTATCTTCAAACACATTTGTATATATAGCCTCTGAATATCTTCTTTTATGTCTAGGGCTATCCTTATTTATTTTGTTATCTTGAAATGTCCTAATACTAACGAAAATCATTTCAATAACTAGGGGAATAAAAACAAATGCTAAACCAACCAACACAAAAGCACCTACAAACCCCAAAAGACCGCTACCACTTGTTATTAGTTCCCCCACATCAAAAGGTAACGAAAGACCTGACCAATCAATTCCCATTACATTAAACCTCCTTCCAAAGCAAAAAGCCGGGAGGATAGCATTTAAAACTATCTACCCGGCTTTTTGCCATCCACTCTTAAAACTATTTACCTCTTGCTGCTGAAAATGATTGACGAATAAGTGTAATAACTTTCGGAACGAATATGAAAGCTAGTGCAACTAACACAAAGCCCCCGATCATTCCTAATAGTCCGTTACCACTTGTGATTAAATCTCCTACATCAAACGGTAAGGAAAGACCCGACCAATCAATGCCTGTAGTTCCTTCTTCCATGTTGTATTACCTCACTTTCTTAAAATAGAATTAAAGGATTATTTACCTCTTGCTGCTGAAAATGACTGACGAATAAGTGTAATAACTTTTGGAACAAAGATGAAAGCTAGTGCAACTAATACAAAGCCCCCGATCATTCCCAATAGTCCGTTACCACTTGCAATTAAATCACCTACATCAAACGGTAATGAAAGACCTGACCAATCGATACTCATTATAAAATTCCTCCCTTATTAAAATTTAAAATTATATAATACCGGGTAAACCCCGATTATTAACGATTAATAGCGCCTTATTTCATAATCTCGATCGTTGTTTTCGTCATCTTCGGTCTTTTTGAAAGACCTTACGACAACCCCGACCAATGCACCGGCTAAAACAATTGCAACGGTTAGCATAATGCCTGGTTGAATAGTTTCGAGCAACATCTTAACGTATCCCCAAAACTCTGACATGCTCTCATTAGTCCAAAAGGTAATGCTATAAAACATTATGAATCCCTTCCGTTTCTGACGGCTCTAATAACTACTAACAGCAATAAACCAACTGCCACCACCGCCACAATTAACATAAGGAACGGCGCTACTGTTTTCATAAAAAACTCGAAAGCGTCCCAAAAAAACGACCAATCCCAAACACCTTGCATTAGTTTGTTACCTCCTTTAACCTTTAATAAATTTATATATACTAACGGCTGTGAAAAGGAGAGCAACAAAGACAGCCCAACTTATAATAACAGCCATTATGTCCGGGTTTCCTAGTAAAACCTTGAAGGCTTGCGCCATTAAACCGCCTACCTCCATAGACCAGATCCCCTTTCAAATGCTGTTAATACTAGACGAACAATCGGGAAGATCAAAAGGCAAGCTGATAAAAAAGCTATGTAAACCAATACTATTTCTAAAACGGAATAGTCTACGACCTCAAACACCTTTAAAACCTCCTGATAACGTGACTAATTAACATAAATATCAGTAGCAAAATAATTAATGTCGACGTTATTAATTCGCCTAGTGTGATTTCATGAATGATATGAATAACACCTGAATCTGTTTCAAACAACGTCATTTCACGTGTATCTACTGGAACTACTACTTGTGGATCACTAGACATAGAATCTATTATTTGGTCATCTTGGGATTCTTCGTTATTCATGCGTTCACCTTCCTAAAGCAATGAGATTAAATTGCTTTAACTACATTCAAAGTTATCACGATTTTTAAGCATTACATATGATAAAACCAAACATATGTATGATAAAACTTTTTCTAAAAATATTTTTCAAAACAAAAAAATCGCTCCAAACTCAGAAGCGATTTTTATTTCATTTAACAAAAATATAAGGTGCATTATCTTGGTGACTCATTCAAAAAGGCGTGCAAAAATTAATATATATATTTATATTAATAAACAGCACGGTTTCATTTGAATTGAATGGAAATCACTTTGTGAATTCATAGATATTTTGTTGATGAATAAATGATCTCCCTGACCTTTTATGTATGCCAGATTCTAACGTGTCAATCCAATTTAATAAATCTTTTTTGGTGCAACCTTGTTGTTTTAATTCTAATGGAAAGCTAGAAAAGTCATTTTTCCATTCATACATCTTGCTTAAAGCATTATCTATTCTTCCAAATGCGTAAATAATCGTTGCATTTGCTTCATAGTTTTCTCTTATACAATACTTTTTCAAATATAAATACGTTTTTCCTTTTGCTCGCACTCTACCAAGAAACATCTTGAATCACTCCTAACCTATTTTTCGTCTTTTCTTTAGCCATTGGATAAATCCAGCTGCATCATTAAAACCTCGTTCAAAAGAACAGTTTTCGCGGATAATTTTAGCCTTGTAGGGTTTTACACCCCCTTTAAAGTAATTAAGCCTATAGACGCTAACCAATTCATTCTCATGCCTTTCTATATATAAATAAGAGCCATAGCCATAGCGAAACTCATAAAGATCGCCATGACCATAGATATTGAAACCAATGTCATATGCTTTTTTGTTCTCTTGTAATCTAGTGATTATTTTTAATTTATTATGTTTTATTTTTTGTTTTAATTTTTCTATGTTATTATTTTTGTTATATATTAGTTTTAATTTTTTATTGTCATGTAGTATTATTTGTATATTATTTACATATAGTTCATCTAAGAGGGTATTTAACATATATTTACCTCCTCTAGTTACTTTTGAGTTACTTAGTTACCAATAGTTACTTAATTTGTTGTTACTCTCTAATAGATTTTTCTATTGGTGGTTATCGTAAAATAGATAACTTTAGGTAACTAAGTAACTTTAGATGATATCTTCATCAAAATCAGAACGTAAACCAACACCAAAAAAATACAATTTATTACCTGTAGACTTACGTTTCTGAAAACCTTTCATGACTAAACGATTATTAAACGAACGCTTTTTCATGGGATACTCCCCTACTGATTCAGCCCAAGTTAAATACTCTTTGTGCAATTCATTAGCCTGGACTTTAGCTTCTGAATTAATTACACAACATTCATTTAAAAAACTAGCTAAGAGATCCATTTCCTCTTTATATTCGTCTGTTGCGTTCTTAACTTCTTCTGGTTCTCCTAACCCTTCCTGTTGCCATTTCAAACAGCCATCAACAGCCCATTTTAAAATGCCTGGAAGTTCATCATGTAATTTCTCTGGTAAATCCTTGTCCACTTCTTCTTTAGGAATAGTACGATCAAAAGGTATCAGCCTAATTCTTCTCCAAATCCCTTCATCATCACCTTTTACAATTGGCTTGTGGTTGGTTGTAAAGAAAATCTTGAATTCAGGCATAAACTCAAAAAACTCTTTTCTTAGAAAACGTGCTGTGATCGGTTCACCACCAGTTAATTGCTTAATTAGGGCTTCCGATAACTTTTGACCATCCTCACTTTCTACTGCGGATACAAAACGTGAGCCATGCAGCCTAGCTATATCGTTATTAATGCCCCCCTCATTAATACGAGTAGTAAACGTATCGGCATTTGTTTGCTTGCTGTAATCTCCAAGTAAGTCCTTTACAATGTTAATTAGCGTACTTTTGCCATTTCGACCTGTTCCCCACAAGAAAAAGGCTACTTGTTCGCTTGTGTCTCCAGTTAAGGCATATCCTATTGATTTTTGAATAAAGTCAATCAATTCAAATTTGATCTCGTCATTTTCCTTTTTGAAAATGCTTTGTAAAAAAGCTAACCAGTTCGGACATTCAGCGTTCTGATCATAAGTAATGTGTGTATTTTTCGTTATTAACATATCTCGCTCATGATTAAGTAGTTGCCCCGTTTTTAGATCCACAACACCATTAGCACAATTTAATTTAAATTTGTCTTTGTTCAATTCTTCCTGTGATACTGGCAACATTGCTTGTGCTCTAGCGATACTATTAAGAAAAACAGAACTGCGCTCACTGCTTTGCGCCCATTTCCATAGGTTTTTCCGTTCATCCGTATCTGTTAAGTCTTGAATTTCTCCATACATTTCACGAAATGTCTTAATAGCAATACGTTCTATCCTTCTCTTTCGATCTTCAATCCATGTAGATCCATTCCAGATCAACCATTCTTCAAACTCAACACAATATTTTAAATCTTCACCATTCCGATAAACCAACCGTTCAGCATTCCCCATCTCCGTTAGATTAAATCGTGGCTTATTCTCATTAGTTACAGCCTGTAATGGATAGTCTTTTGGAGGTGCTGCTCCATTAGTTTGATAGTTCGTTCCGGATGGTTCAAATTGAAATGCGCTGCGTAATGTATCTGTAAATTCTGATTGATCGATAGATGGAATAAAGAAGTATCGATTTAAAAAACTAACAATGTATAATACATCTTTTTGCGAATACCCAAATTCAATCAATCGGCAGCAATGACTATAAAGTGTGTTATTACGTGAACCTTCATTAACTGGAAAATAGAATGGACGATCGTTTTCATTACTTAACTTTTTTAATCTTTCAAAAAAGATTGGCATTTCGTCTAACTCACCACTGGCAATATGTACCCACTCACGACCTTCTGTATTTTCACTAGGTAAAACAACTTGTCCCCTACCAGAAAGGCGATAATCACCTACAAAGCCACCTGCCATTAGTACCTTTGCATCTTGACCTCTCACTTTACCTGTAGACTTAAAAAAGAACTGATAACCTCTAACAGTTTTAATCGCATGAAATTGAAAATCAGCTGCATTAAGTGCTTCGAAGATAGCTTGTCCTTCCTGTGGATCGTCTATATCAATCACATCATATCCATCTGGAATAACTAAGCCTGTCCATCCTTTTTGATTAAGCCATTGAGTTGTTTCATGTTCATCTAAACCTGGCACATTCAAATCTTGCCATTTCTTCATAAAGGGACGTTTTGCAACGCTATATTCTTGTTTTTTATTTATATAGGAATAACCAATCAGCTTAATGACTTTGAATGGTTTTTCTGCTGATGGAAAGAGTGTTGATAGACTTGTTACATTCAATGGTGCAATTGCTAAACTCATGTTTTTCCCCTTTCTTTGTAAAAAACTAGTAAAAAGACTTTTAAAAATAGGAGAAGAATGATAAAGTAATAGTGACTAATTTACCTTGTAGTAAGTGTGTCCGCACTTGCTACTTTTTTTATTTCTTTATCATTCAACCCTCTCACCTACTTTTCGATAAACTTCACTGCAAAATCGATTTTGACTCCTTGCTTCTTTAAATCTTTCACTAAATTTATTAAATGTTGTTTTTTCTGACAGTTTTCTAATTTCATATATTTCACCGCTTTAGTTAAATTGTTTTCATTTTATAGCCGATTAGCTTTGCGTTTAGACCGAATAAATCAAAACCTCTTCTCGCAACTTCATTTTTCGGTAAGGTCACATCTGATTCAAAAGTTTTCTCTATCGTCCATTCATCAACTTCGGCAACTACAGTATATAAATATTTTTGAAATTCTAGCATTAAGCATTCATCACCTTTTCACGTGGATTATCTGGAATAACTTCTGGTGTAAAATACGGCTTTAAAGCTTTTTCAAATGCTTCCTCTCTTGGCATATCGCCATAAGTAACCTTTCTGATCTTATAAGTGACTTTTCTCTTGGTTGTTTGCTTTGCCATTTGCATCACCCCTGTTCTTAACATATGCAGCAGTAATATGTGGACTAACCATATTTTTGTTATTGGTAGAAATTTAAAAATGTAG
Organism: Gracilibacillus suaedae; assembly: GCF_017599345.1. Taxonomy (GTDB): domain Bacteria; phylum Bacillota; class Bacilli; order Bacillales; family Amphibacillaceae; genus Gracilibacillus; species Gracilibacillus suaedae. The sequence goes on along the minus strand of NZ_JAGFVL010000063.1, from coordinate 77,014 downwards.
TAAATTAGCTATACTACTACTGACTAGAAATGTACTTCACTCACATCAATTCAAGAGCACATTTCGTGTTCTTGATTTTCAAAAAAAATTGTTTGAACTGAAACTTCATAATAATTAGAAATTCTAATTTTAATTTCATCTTTTGGTACACGTTGTCCATTTTCGTACATCTGAAGCGCACTAATACTTATTCGAAGATCCTTTGCTACTTCATCACGAGTAAGATTTCCCCTTAAATCAATTAAACGCTTTGCAATTAATGCTTTGTTCATAAGATACCTCCTGTCCACGTAATGTGTTCTATATTTTTAATAATAAACTACAATTCGTGTTTTGTAAACACTTTTCGTGCGATTAAATAAAAAAGCACACATTTTGTGTTATTCTTTAATTAAGAAGGTGATAAAATGGAAAAATTCGGTGACCGATTGAAAAAATTGAGACAGTCTAAAAACTTATATCAAAAAGATTTAGCTCAGCATTTGAATATTAGTAAAAGTGCAGTAGGAATGTATGAAAGAAATGAGAGAGAACCTTCGTTTGAATTATTAACTAAAATTAGTGAGTATTTTGATGTTTCTATTAGCTATCTTGTAGATGGAAAAAAACATAAAAAAGAGGAGAATGAAGAAAGTTTATTCTTTTTTGATATGGAAGGCTTAACACAAGAAGAAATTGACGACATCAAACGTCATATCGATTATGTGAAGTGGAAAGCGCAACAGGAGAGAGGTGATTAAAGTTTGAAAAAAAGTGATAGAGACACAATTTATGGACTTATAAGTTGTTCTATTATATTAATTGGTTACTTTCTGCTATGGGATACGTTAACTTCTGTAATTCCGAGTTACATATATGTTTTTGCAGTTCCAATAGTAGCTGCAGTAATTGGAGGATTAATAATAAGACAAATCCCTATAAAAAAACAAACAAAGAAAAAGAAAACTCCAATTAACAAGTCCAATAGTAAAGGCAAGAAAACCATACATAAAAAAGACATTCCACATAATTTATTTAGATCAGAAAAAGAAATCCTTACATTGCCTATTGAACAAATATCATGGCGGGAGTTTGAAGAAGTATGCTACCTTTATTTTAAAGCAAAAGGTTGCAAACCAAGAAGAACTGGTGAAGGTGCTGACGGAGGAGTAGATTTAATTATATATTCTAAAGAAGATCAAGCAGATGAAGCTGTACAAATAAAACATTATATTAATTCAGGTAATCAAATTGATGTAAAACCAATTAGAGAATTGGATTCGGCAAAGAAAAATAAACAATGTATGCTAGCTAGATTTATAACATCATCTACTTTTACAAACCCTGCAATGGTTGAAGCTGGTGACAGAGGAATTACAACTAATAGCATTCATTGGGTAAAATCGAATCTTGATCCATGGAGAACAAAAGAAGCTAAGAAGAAAAAATACATATAATCCAAAATCTTTTGAAACAGTAAATTTTGCTGTTTCTTTTTTGTCTTGATAAAAAGAACGTTTGTTCGTATAATGTAACGGAGGTGATTAAAATGTCCTACACATATAAGCCATTCGATCTAGAAAAATGGATAGCTAATCATTATTTAAAGAAAGGAATTACTACCCCTTCACAAATGGATATTCACAAGATTGCTAGATCATTTGAAATTCAGCTAGGATTTAGGGAGAAACGTTCTTATTCTTTTACATATGGTAGAAGTAAAATCATCAGTATTGATTCTAGGTTAACAACCGAGGAACAACACGAACAATTCTTTCATGAGCTCTGTCATATTCTAAGACACTGTGGATCGCAACTAATCATGCCTAAAGCATTTCGTGATCTCCAAGAATGGGATGCAAAACGATTTACACTTTATGCAGCTATTCCGTTCCATATGCTAAAATTATTTGATTTAAAAAGCGAATATATTGTAAACGAAATGGCTGAGGCTTTCAATTTAGATCTATACATTGTTAAAGAGAGATTGAACGGTATAGCAAGAAACATGGTAGTTATTAATTCCACACTATTTCATAATTAATTAAATATTTCCAAATATTTAATGTAAACTTCTTCTATTTATAGTAAAATTGTATCATAGTTAATAATTTTGTAGGAGAGGATTATTTTATATGTCAATAACTCTATATTTTTCTAAAATAAATATCAATTCTCATATATTCAATGTTTATAATGACAGAAAAGAAATGCAAAAAATATTTGAAAAACTATACATAAATATTAAAGATGGTATATTATATGGAAATGAAACTGTCGGTTTTGATGAAAGTGGCAAGGAATACCACGATACTACTGTTTACAAATTTTATTCTATTTTGAAATTTTCTGATTTAGACTACACTATAACAGGTAAAATAGTAAAGAAGATGACAATTTTTATAAATGATTTAGATGAAGAAACTGGTGAAATGATAAATAAACCAACAAGTCATACAGAGGTTATTGATTTCTATTTTGATATTCTTAAAGAGATAGTTTGTTTTCACACTACTAACCGATTTGGATTCAAGGAATTCAATGATGTATTTAAGGAACTTATTAACAGAAGTATGTTTACAGAAGATGAAGAATATTATTTTAAGGTTTCTTTGTGGAGGGAAGGTCTAGAATTAAATGATATTAAAAAGCAACTTAAAAAGATAGGTAACATTGAATCTTTAAAAATAGATATTACTCCACCAAATCCTGATGATGAAATATTAGACAATATACAAGAAAACGGAGAGGAATATCTTGAAAGTATAAAGGAAGGAAATATCACTCAAAGAAGCATTTTATTTAACTCTAAGGCTCCACAGGGGCTTAAATTAAACTCAAAAATGGTAAATCAAGAATTAGATCGGGTAGATAATGTTCATTCATCTATATCAAGTGAAACTGCAATTCAACGAGGATACATTCATCTTAGTGCAACAAGTAAAAACGGAAGAACTTTTACAACTGAAGACAGCAGACCTGTAAAGGATACGCTCACTGAAAAACCGTCAAGTCAACGTGATTTTGCTCTTGCATGCAAAGATAAAGTTAATGCACTTTTAACTTACTTTACTTAGGAGGTATTATGAAACAAAAGATTCTAGATCGTTTCGCAGCTAATAAAAAATGGAAGGATTACATTAGTTTTAAAAGGTTTGAATGTAAGGCTGCTCTATTAGCAACATTATCTTTACTGATATTTTCAATGTATATTGATATTTACGATAACTTTAATAATTATATTATTGCGTTTCAAAATTTAACAATTTATATTGTTCAAGCACTTTTAGGGCTTCTAGGGATTATTTTAGCTGGAGTAGCAATTATAATCAGTGTCTTTAACAAAAATACCCTTAAAAAAATTAAAGAAATTGGGGAAGATAAAGATTTTATTAATAAAATTCTTATCAGCTTTGAATTTCTCGCCTTCAATACTGGTATAGGAATTCTACTTTTCTTAATTATGCATTTAAGTTTATATTCACAAATACAGCTAGTTGGTAAATTCAATTTATATCTTATTTTTTCAGTTCTTACGTATTTTCTATTCTTTGTGATTTTCTATGCAATTAGTCTAATCGGAAATACTATAAGACTATATTATATTTCAAATTTATATAATGATATAGAGACTGTGGAAAAAAGTGTGTATATCAAAGCAAACGAGATGAGAATCGATTTTATTTTAAATACAATTATCGCGGATGCAAATATCACTCGAGAAGAATTTATAGAAAGTTTGAATGCCTATGTTGAAGCTTCCAATATAGAGAATAAAGATGAAATAAAGGAATATTTCAAAAAATATTACTAATCATTTTATACCTGGAATTGATTAATATTCCAGGTTTTTTTACTTGCAATCATTATGCATTACATTTGAGATATGATTCCTCACAGTTTTTTGCGAAATAAATAACTCTTCGGCGATTTCCTTTGTTGTTTTATCCTGTACTAGTAGCTCAAATACTTCTCTTTCCCTTTTCGTTAGTAATTGCTTCGGCTTGTAGTCATTATCTTTCAAATGTGAACCCCTCCTTGCTAACTTTAGGGCGTTGAAAATAAGAGGGTAATTACTTAGTCAATCTTATAATATGTCAACCACAGTGAAGTTGTGCTCTACAAACGTCTAAATTGGCTACAAGTTTTTATGGATAGTTATTAGCTTAAAAAGGTACATGCGACATCTAGATCGTTATCTTTATTCCCTCACACCTTCTACTGGTACATAATAACTTATGATTGACACTTGAACTTTGCAATCAACTGTAGCCCATTTATTATTAACTAAAGGATTTTTACTAGCAAGTTTATGGTTTTACTGGCAACTCCGGGGGCTACTGGCAACTTTTTGATTTTATTGGCAACTCCGGGGACTTTACTGGCAACTTTTTGATTTTACTGGCAACTCCGGGGGCTTTACTGGCAACTTCACAGCTCCTAAAAGCAACAGAAAACCCTTCTCCATCTCTGGAGAAGGGTTTTGAACAATGATATTAGTGTGCGTTGTCACTTCCGAAGAAGTTTTTGAATGATTGGATGTTGGTATCGCGGTTTAGTGCTGCGATGGAAGTTGTTAAAGGAATACCTTTTGGACAAACTTGTACGCAGTTTTGTGAGTTACCGCATCCTGCTAGACCGCCATCTTCCATTAGTGCTTCTAAACGTTCACTCTTGTTCATCTCACCAGTTGGATGAGAATTGAACAGACGTACTTGTGACAGCGGTGCAGGTCCGATGAAATCGGACTTGCTGTTCACGTTTGGACATGCTTCTAAACAAACACCACATGTCATACATTTGGATAATTCGTATGCCCATTGACGTTTCTTTTCTGGCATTCTTGGTCCAGGGCCAAGATCGTGTGTTCCGTCGATTGGAATCCATGCTTTTACCTTTTTTAAGGAGTCAAACATACGACTACGATCAACGACTAAGTCACGAACAACCGGGAATGTCGACATCGGTGCGATACGGATAGGTTGTTCCAATTTATCTACAAGCGTTGAACAAGCTTGTCGTGGTTCCCCATTAATTACCATCGAACAAGCACCACATACTTCTTCTAAACAATTTGATTCCCATTGAACTGGTGCTACAGACTCTCCGTTTGCATTGACTGGATTTTTTTGTGTTTCCATTAATGCGGAGATGATATTCATATTTTTACGGTAATTTACCTTGAAAGTCTCCTCATAGGGAGCTGAATCTGGACTATCTTGACGAGTTACTATTAGTGTTAATTTCTCCTCTGCCATTTCGCGCTACCCCCTTTATTTTTTCTTACTGTAGTCACGTTTTCTTGGCTTGATTAATGACACATCTACATCTTCATATTCGAATTTCGGTGCTTTATTTTGTTTGTCAAAAGATGCTTTCGTTGTCTTTAACCATTCTTCATCATTACGATCAGGGAATTCTGGTTTGTAATGAGCTCCACGGCTTTCATTACGGTTATATGCCCCTTGCGTAATAACGCGTGCTAAATGAAGCATATTTTTCAATTGACGAGTAAACATAACACCCGAGTTATTCCAACGTGACGTATCGTCCATATTGATGTTTTCCCATCGTTCTAATAATTCCTGGATTTTTTCGTCTGTTTTTAATAGTTTTTCGTTGTCACGTACAACGGTTACGTTATCTGTCATCCATTCCCCAAGCTCTTTGTGGATCTGATACGCATTCTCGTCACCACGCATATTCAATAACGCTTCAAATTGGTCTTTCTCTTCTTTTAATTGGTTATCAAATAAAGTGGATGATACGTCTTCAACTGTTTTTTCCAGGCCATCCATATATTTAATCGCATTAGGTCCGGCAACCATACCACCATAAATAGATGATAGTAATGAGTTAGCACCTAGACGATTGGCACCGTGTTGTGTGTAATCACACTCACCAGCAGCAAAAATACCAGGAATATTAGTCATTTGATCATAATCAACCCACAGACCACCCATGGAGTAATGTACTGCTGGAAATATTTTCATCGGTACTTTACGAGGGTCTTCCCCAACGAACTTCTCGTAAATTTCAATGATACCACCAAGTTTTACATCTAATTCCTTTGGATCTTTGTGTGATAGATCCAAGTAAACCATGTTTTCACCATTGATACCTAATTTTTGGTTGACACAGACATCGAAAATTTCACGTGTTGCAATATCACGTGGTACAAGGTTACCATATGCAGGATATTTCTCTTCTAAGAAATACCATGGCTCTCCATCTTTATAAGTCCATACTCGACCACCTTCACCACGAGCAGATTCACTCATAAGACGAAGCTTATCATCACCCGGGATTGCAGTTGGGTGAATTTGAATGAACTCACCATTTGCATAAATTCCACCTTGTAAGTAAAGAGCTGCAGCGGCTGAGCCAGTATTAATAACAGAGTTGGTAGATTTCCCAAAGATAATACCAGGTCCACCAGACGCTAAAATAGTGGCATCCGCTTTAAATGCTTTTAGTTCATGAGATTTGATGTTTTGGCCGATGATACCTCGTCCAACACCCTCATCATCAATAATAGCCGAAATGAATTCCCATCCTTCATATTTCGTTACAAGTCCTTGTACTTCATAACGACGAACCTGTTCGTCTAATGCATACAATAACTGCTGCCCTGTTGTCGCACCGGCATATGCTGTACGGTGATGTTGTGTACCACCGAAACGACGGAAGTCAAGTAATCCTTCTGGCGTACGGTTAAACATAACTCCCATACGATCGAGCATATGTATAATTCCTGGTGCAGCTTCACACATTGCTTTTACCGGCGGTTGATTGGCTAAAAAGTCACCACCATAAACTGTATCGTCAAAGTGTTCCCAAGGAGAATCTCCTTCCCCTTTCGTATTTACTGCACCGTTAATTCCACCTTGTGCACAAACAGAGTGAGACCTTTTTACAGGTACAATTGATAACAAATCAACGTGTACGCCTGCTTCTGCTGCTTTAATTGTGGCCATTAAACCTGCCAGACCACCACCAACAATAACAATATTGCGATCACTCATTTATACTCACTCCCTTTACTCCCTACTACTTATTAAACAAACGCGAACAATGCGCGAATACCGATATATGTTACTGCTAAGAAAACTAAAAGTGTTGCATATGTAGCAATTTTTTGTGAACGTGGTGTAACGGTAATACCCCAGCTTACTAAAAAGCTCCACAATCCATTTGCGAAGTGGAATGTAGTGGAAACTACACCAAGTACATAAAACCAGAACATGACAGGATTAGCCAAAATGTTTTCCATTAAGCTATAATCTAACTCTTCTGTACCCATTCCAATTTGAACTCGTGTCTCCCAAACGTGCCACACAATAAATACGAGTGTAATGATACCTGTGATACGTTGCAGATAGAACATCCAGTTACGGAAGAAACCATAACGGCTGACATTGTTTTTGGCAACAAATACGATATACACACCCAATACTGCGTGGAATATTATAGGAAGAAAAATAATAAAGATTTCAAGCACTATACGGAATGGTAAATCATGCATAAAGTGTGCCGCTTTATTAAAGCTCTCAGGACCATAAACTGCAAAATGGTTGACAACCAAGTGCTGAATTAAAAAGATCCCGATTGGCACAACCCCTAATAGTGAATGTAACCTGCGATAAAAAAATTCCCTATTCTCCACCTTTTGTGTACCCCCCTCTAGTTCATCATAAATTCAACATACGACTCTTTTTTTGCGCTAAAATTTTAAAGCGCTTTACATCTCGTTGTACGGATTCTATCTTTCATTTCCTACCTCTGACGAGACATCCCATCCAAAGAATTTCGTATATTGGTACCACAACTATTGTACTTCTATCAGGAAAAAGCGTCAAGAAAACGAATTCTTTTTCTTCAAATATTTGTCGATTATAAATGGAAAAACAGAGAAAGTTACTTTTGAACGATTGCAGAAAACAGTAAAAAAGGTGATAATAGTTGTAAAGCGTTAGGTTTTGATTGAGGTAAGAGAGGGGACAATGAAGTGACAAATAAAAAGACAAACATCGCTACAGTACTTGCCAACCTTCAAACAACAAGCAGTGGCTATGATTTACTTCGCTATGTCGGACTACCTGATATGTTGGGACAGGAATCCGATCTTATTTTATATGTCATGGGTAAAAATTTGGCCAGACAAGCGGAATGTGCAACAACAGAAGAAATACAGGAATTTTTTCAACATGTTGGCTGGGGAGAGTTAGCTTTAGCTCACGAAAAGCGGCGTGGTTTTATATATGAATTGGGTGGTAGCTTGGTTAAAGCACGACTGCAAACTTTAAAAGAAATTGATTTTCAACTGGAAGCGGGGTTTTTAGCAGAAACAATGTTCCATTTAACGGACAAAAACTGTGAGTGTGTGCCTGAAGTCAATAAAGACCATGTTATTTTTCACGTCCTACATAATTAATGCCCCTTATTCCTATTAGTCGGCATTGGCCACAGGACGTGGCCAATGCCGACATTTGATTTTAGGAACGGGGTTTTATTCATCTTCCTGAAGATGTTCTAAAATATTCTCTGCAACAGGTTTTGGTATTCCCAGTTTTACAATCGAGTCAACAGATGCCTGTTCGATATCCTTAATTGATTTAAAATGAGTAAGTAATAATTTCTTCCGTTGGGCTCCTACACCATCAATTTCATCCAATTTAGAATGGAAAGCACTTTTTCCTCTGAGCTGACGGTGGAAGGTGATTGCAAATCGGTGTACTTCATCTTGTATCCGTTGAATAAAATAAAATTCCTGTGAACGCCGATCTAATTCGACTACTTCTGGGGGATCTCCATACAATAATTCACTTGTCCGGTGTTTATCATCTTTTGCTAAGCCACATAGTGGAATATCTAGACCTAATTCATTCTCCAATACGTCTATAGCAGCTGACATCTGGCCTTTAGCACCATCGACAAGAATTAAATCAGGCAGTGGTGCTCCTTCTTTTAGTACTCTCGTATATCGCCTGCGGATAACCTCACGCATAGTTTCATAGTCATCAGGACCATCCACTTGTTTAATTTTATATTTTCGATATTCTTTTTTTGCGGGTTTACCATCAATAAAAACGACCATCGCTGATACCGGATCTGTCCCTTGAATATTCGAGTTATCAAAGGATTCAATCCGATGTGGTGTCTCAATATGGAGTTTTTCACCTAATGTTTCGACAGCACGTATAGTACGTTCTTCATCTCGTTCAATTAAGCTGAATTTTTCCTGTAAAGCAATTTCTGCATTTTTCTTCGCTAATTCTACCAATTCCTTCTTTCGACCTCTCATAGGAATATGCACATCTACATCTAATAATTGCTTTAGCAGATTGACATCCGTTGGAATCGGTACGAGAATTTGCTTTGGTTTTGGATGATGGTGATGCATGTAAAAACTGCCGATAAAACTTAGGAAGGTTTCCTCTGCTTCATCATAAAACGGAAATAATGATACATCACGTTCAATTAATTTACCTTGACGGATAAAGAATACTTGTACACACATCCAGCCCTTATCATAGCTGAAGTTAAAGACGTCTCTGTCGACCTGATCCTTCATCGTCATTTTTTGTTGTTCCATGACTGACTCAATATGCTGGATCAAATCACGAAATTCTTTAGCTCTCTCGAAATTTAGATCCTCAGAAGCTACTAGCATTTTTTCTTTTAATTCCGCTTTTATTTTTCTATGTCCACCATTTAAAAAACTCGTGACTTCTTGGGTAATGGTTCGATATTCTTCTTGAGAAGGCGGATGGTCAGAACATGCTAAGCATTGCCCCATATGATAGTAGAGACAATGACGTCCTTTTTGATTATTGCATTTGCGCAATGGATATAAACGATCTAACAATTTTTTCGTTTCCTTTGCTGCCAACACGTTAGGATACGGTCCGAAATATTTCCCCTTATCCTTTTTGACTTTTCTCGTAATAATTAAACGCGGATGTCGTTCATTGGTAATTTTTAAAAAAGGATAGGATTTGTCATCTTTCAATAGTACATTGTATTTTGGATCGTATTTTTTAATTAAGTTCATTTCCAAAATCAATGCTTCAATCTCTGAACTCGTGACAATATACTCAAAGTCTCTTATCTCACGGACAAGACGCTGTGTTTTTTGATCATTAGCCCCAATAAAATAAGAACGGATCCGGTTACGAAGGATCTTTGACTTGCCAACATAAATAATCGTTCCATGCTTATCCTTCATTAAATAACAACCAGGTTGCGCTGGCAACACTGCTAATTTCTCCTTAATATGGTCGTTCACCATTTCACCCCCTGTATTTCAAGTTGATTCTCTCTAGTCTTTGTTTTTCGGTTTAAATATTATTATAGTACAAAAAAAGACGCTTGACGTAAAGAATCCCTTATTATAGGTACTCTATAATAAGGGATAATCTTGTTTTATTAAGCATGTTTGTTGATGAGTTCTACAAGTGCTTCTTTTGGTTGATAACCAACTACTTGGTCAACTACTTCTCCATCTTTGAAAAGAAGAAGTGTTGGAATACTCATTACACCGTATTTTCCAGCTGTTTCTTGGTTTTCATCTACATCAAGTTTTACGATTTTAACTTGATCACTCATTTCACCATCTATTTCTTCTAGAACTGGTGCAATCATTTTACATGGTCCACACCAAGTAGCCCAAAAATCAGCTAATACTAATCCCTCACTAGTTTCATTACTAAAAGTGCTATCGCTAGCTGCTACAATTGCCATTATGAAATTCCTCCTTCATTATTCCGATTTCTTTACAAGTATAACATTGACAAAATAATCAGCCTAATACTTTGCTTATCGTTATTATATGTTGCCAAAATAATGCTATACAGTCATGACATAATAGATTCCTACAGCTAAAAAGATGACTGCTATAACAAGTAAAACATAGGCTAATGTTTTCACGACGCCACTCCTTTACTGAATGCTTGACCCAATAACATAAGATAATCCAACGGAAATCACTAGCGATATAAAGCCTACAGCTCGATTATCGTTGGCAATTTCCTGATCGATTTTATAGGTGGGTGTTAAAAATTCAAAAATAAAGTATCCAAACAACAGTAACAGAAACCCATATCCACCCCATGCAATACTTTCTAAAATCGTATCATTATGTTGTATGGAATAGCGGATAACATTAGCAATCCCAAAAATTTTCCCACCTGTTGCCATCGCAACACTGAAGTTACCCCGTTTAATTTCTTCCCAATTTTTATAAGAAGTGACTAATTCAAATATAACAAGAAATAAAACTAAACATAACACTGCTACACTATAACGGGCTGCGGTTTCGACAAAGATATTTTCCCAAAAATCAGACATGTCATGGCCTCCTTCTATTTTAATTCCATTACTGTGACACCAAGACCACCTTCACCCATATCACCATCTCGCGCACTGGCAACTTTAGAATGGTTCCGGGCAAAGTTTTTAACTCCTTTTCTTAGTGCTCCAGTTCCTTTCCCATGGATGATCGATACTTTGTTATAACCTGCAAGCAAGGCATCGTCAATATATTTCTCTAGTTGTTGTACAGCATCTTCAAACCGTTCCCCACGCAAGTCTAACTCTGGTTTGACATGGTATGCAGAACCTCTGACTGTTGCTAATGGTTTTTCCATTTTCGGCTCTTCTCTTCTAATAAATAAAAGATCTTTTCGTTTTGCCTTCATCTTCATGATACCAATTTGGACCTGGAATTCATTTTTACCTGTCTGTTCTATAATGGTTCCTTTTTGATCCAGTGTTAATAATCGTACTTCATCACCAGGCTTCAACGTTTTTGCTTTGTCTTCATCAATGGACGGTGCATGTTTTTCCTGTTTTTTCGTTAACTCAGGCCTTGCTTCGTTTAATAATTTCTTCGCTTCGATCCATTCATGCTCTTTTAATTCTGCCTCTGTCTGCATATTGCGCAGCTCAGATACAATGGTTTCAGCTTCTTCTCGTGCTTTAGCGACTGCTTTTTCTGCCTTTTCTTCTGCTTTCTTATATAATGCTTCTCGCTCTTTTTCGAACTGTTGCCATTGTTTTTCCAGATCACGTTTTAACTGTTCTGCTCCTTCTAAAATAGCTTGTGCATCGTCATAATCGGTTTCCGCCTTTCGACGCGAATCCTCTAGAGAAGCGATCATATTTTCCACACTTTTCGAATCCGTTCCGATATGTCCTCTAGCATCTTCAATAATGGCTTCATTTAGGCCTAGACGCTTGGAAATTTCAAAGGCATTACTCCGTCCTGGCACACCAATTAGCAGGCGATAAGTTGGCTTTAATGTTTGAATATCAAATTCAACAGATGCATTTGTCACGCCTTCGCGGTTGTATCCATATGCTTTCAATTCCGGATAGTGGGTAGTTGCGATAACCCGAGCTTGTTTGCTCATGACATGATCAAGAATAGACATGGCTAATGCTGCCCCTTCTTGCGGGTCTGTACCAGCACCAAGCTCATCAAATAATAGCAATGATTTTTCGTCGAAAGTATTCAAGATGTCTACAATGTTCGTCATATGCGAGGAAAAAGTACTTAAGCTTTGCTCAATCGACTGTTCATCACCTATGTCTGCGAATACATCCGAAAACACGGCTAACTCACAACCGTCTAGTGCGGGAATCTGTAATCCCGATTGGGCCATTAAGGTACAGAGTCCTACCATTTTTAAGGTAACGGTCTTACCACCCGTATTGGGACCTGTTATGACAATTGCCGTGAAGTCTACACCTAATTCCACATCATTTGCTACGACTTCTTCTGCGGGAATCAGCGGATGGCGCGCCTGTTTCATCTTGATGACCCCACGATCATTCATAGCTGGCCTGCTCGCTTTCATTTGATGACTTAATTTTGCTCTCGCAAAAATAAAATCAATCTTAGCAAGTGCTTCAACATTTTGTATTAAGAATCCTTCATCAGCAGCAATTCTTTGTGACAAATCTTTTAAAATTCGTTCCATTTCTCTTTTTTCTTCGACTCGTGCTGCTTGTAGTTGATTATTTAATTCCACAACTGATTGTGGCTCCATAAACAATGTCTGCCCTGATGCAGATTGATCATGAACAATACCGCCAACAGCAGAGCGATACTCTTGTTTTACTGGCAGCACATAACGATCATTACGAATTGTAATAATGGCATCTGACAGCATTTTTGCTTTCGTTTTTGTAACATTATCTAAACGATCTCTCACCTTATTTTCATTAGTACGAATTTTAGATCGTAATCCCCGTAATTTATCACTTGCTCCATCCATCATATGTCCATGATCATCAATACAGCTTTTGATTTCTCGTTCTAGTTCATTTAAGGGGACAATTTCATCTGCTAAGCTCTGAATAATTGGTATTTCGATATCTTCTAATTTATCAATAAAAAGCTTTAACTGTTTACCACCATAAATGGTACTAGCGACATCCAGACATTCATGGGTAGTCAATATCCCTCCAATAACAGCTCTTTGTACACTAGGTTTGATATCGGAAATGCCACCGAGTGGGACATTGCCTTTTAAGCGAATGACATGATAGGCTTCATCTGTTTCCTCTTGCCAATTCACAACTTGATCGAGATCCGTTGATGGCTTCAAGTTACGTATTTTTTCGATACCTAGAGACGAAGCAGCTTTTTCAGCTAGTTGATCGATAATTTTATGAAATTCTAAAACATGAAGAATTCTTTCGTTCATAAACGGACCTCCTTATTGTTTATTTCGTTAAAAATTCGATTAATTGTTCTTTCGTCCATGTATTTACGACGGTTTGTTTTTTTAGTTTACCTCTTCTGGCCGTTCCTACCCCTGTTGTCATGTCTTCTAACATAGCATAGCTGTGGGCATCCGTATTGATCGCAATAGGAACACCTTGTTGTTGGGCAAGCTCCACCCACTTAGCTGCTAAATCAAGACGATTTGGGTTCGCATTTAATTCTAATATGGTGTTGGTTTCTTTTGCTTTTTCGATCAACCATTCTACATCAACTGGATATCCGTCTCTTCTGCCTAGAAGTCTTCCTGTAGGATGAGCAATCATATCGACATTCGGATTCTCTAACGCATTTAGTAAACGTTCATGAATCTTTTCTTGTGATTGCTGAAAACTAGAGTGGATCGACGCGATCACAAAATCAAGTTTTTGTAGAAAGTCATCATCAAAATCCAAGCGTCCATCAGGTAAAATATCCATTTCAATACCAGCAAAAATATGAATATCTGGATGTTTTGCTTGTACTTGATCGATTTCTTTCCGCTGTAATCGTAAGCGCTCCTCGTTTAAGCCATTTGCAACACGAAGATATTTGGAATGATCAGTGATGGCAATAAATTCATAGCCTTTTTCTTTTGCACGGATCACCATCTCTTCTAAAGATTGTGCACCATCACTCCACGTGGTGTGCATATGCAGATCTCCGCGAATCGCTGCTTCATCCACTAAGTCTATCTCTGCTTTCGCTAGTTCTATTTCATCTTTTCCTTCACGGATCTCTGGAGGGATGTAGTGAAGTCCAAAACTTTCATAAAATGCTGCTTCCGTATCAAATGTTTCAACTTCACCTGTATCTACATCCTCTACACCATATTCACTAATTTTTTTACCTTGTGCTTTTGCCAGCTGTCTCATCAAGACGTTATGGTCTTTCGAACCAGTAAAATGATGTAGTGTTGTCGGGAACTCTTTTTCTGTAACTAAGCGGAAATCTACACTTATATCGAAACGCCCTTCCACAACAATCGAAACCTTCGTATCTCCAGCGGCAATTGTGTCAATGAGGTCTTCAAAACGTAATAACTTTTCACGTACAATTTCCGGTTCATCAGTTGCAATGATAAAATCCAGATCTTTGACCGTCTCCCGAAAACGTCGCATACTACCAGCAATAGAAAACTGCTTAATCTCTTCAATCGTATAAAGAAACGCTTCAATCTTCTCAACAATGGCTACTACTATTGATACTGGTAAACGTTCCGGCCGAGCTCCAGCGCTATTTAATGCTTCTAAAATTTTTTCCTCTGTCTTTTTACCAAAACCTTTTAACCCACGAATCTCCCCTTTTTCACATGCTTCTCTTAATGTTTGTTCATTGATAATATTTAGTTCTTGATACAGCTTAGCTAATTTCTTACCCCCAAGTCCTTGTAGGTTTAACAGCGGGATTAACCCTTGCGGTACCTCTTTCTCTAACTGTTTTAAAGTATCTGATTCACCCTTGTCAATAAACTCATTCATAACCGTTGCCGTTCCTTTGCCGACTCCTTGTAATTTAGTAAAGTCGTCTATTTCCGTTAGAGAACGGTCATCTCGTTCCAGTGCTTGTGCTGCTTTACGATAAGCAGAGATTTTAAACGGATTTTCACCTTTTAATTCGAGATAAGTGGCTATTTTTTCTAGTAGCTTGATGACATCTTTTTTGTTAACAGACATCTTGATTCCCTCACTTTTTTTATTCTACATGTGAAATACCCTTGCTTACTCCAATGGCAAGGGTATATGATGGATTAACCATTATTGAATGGATCATTTTCAAACCAATACGTTGTTAATTTATCCGTTAATACTGGTGTATGTTCAATAATATAAGTGGCAATACTTGAACCATCAATATAGTCCTGAATAACGGAGACAGGTGCAAGTGCTAAAATATAAAGTGTAACAAAAATAAGTAAATAAACTTCTATAAATCCTAAAATAGCTCCAAGCCAACTATTGATAACATTCAACAGTGGTAAATCCGCAACAAAATCAAGCATAGTTGCTACGATTTGCAAGATAATTTTAGTTACAAAGAATAAAGCACCAAACGCAATCGCATTATAATAGGCTGCTTCTAAAGGTAATGACTCTAAAAAGACAGCCCATGAAGAATCAGACATTACCTCAGGATATGGTATCCATAATTCTAATTTTGAAGCAACATCATCGTAATATGTAGCTGCTACAATAAAAGCAATAATAAACGCAGTAAGATGAAGTACTTGCAGTATAAAACCTCTTCTCAGACCAACAAGTACCCCGATAATTAATAAAACAATCAATATAAAGTTCACCATGACAAAATTATTCCTCTTTCTCCTCTAGTAATTTTTGTAATACTTCAAACTCTTCTTTCAGTTTCATATAATCATTCATTGTATTTACAGCTGTCAGAACAGCCAAGTTAGTGGAATCTAATGATTTATTCACAGCATGAATTTCACGCATTTTTTCATCTACTAAATTTGCTACAGCTCGGATTTGTTCAGGTTTTTCATTTCCTACAATATTATATGATCTTCCATATATATCAACGGTTGTTCGTGATTTTTCTGGCTGGGACACCATGATTCCCCCTTCTAGACAAATAACCTTAAAATTAATATTAACATGAAGCAACCAAATAGAAAACTATTCTGATAAAACCTATCTCTGTTATACTTATAGAAAAAGGAGTGCGCCCAGTTACAGCCTCCTCTTTTATACTCTTATGTTAAAGAAAGGACGAATGTTGTTGTCAAATATCGTATTACAATTTTCCAAAAGTGAGTTATCTAAGGTTAAAGAATACTACGAAAAATATATTACCAAAATTCCGCCAAATAGTCTTTTCTTAGCAAAAGTTAACCATGTAACGGTTACTGCCTACAAATCCGGAAAGGTTATGTTTCAAGGTGATCATGCTCAACAAGAAGCAGGGAAATGGAATGCACAGTCTATACAGCAATCTTCCCCCAACCGCGCTAAAGATTCGGTTAACGAGCATGAATATCAGCCACCTGAAACACTTTATAGACATGCACATATTGGCACAGATGAAGCAGGCACTGGTGACTATTTTGGCCCGATCACTGTTAGTGCTGTTTATGTCCCAGAGGAAAAAGTCCAGTTACTCCAATCCTTGGGCATTACCGATTCCAAAACATTAACAGATGCCAATATAGCCTTACTAGCGAAAGAAATTGTCCGAGAGAAGATTCCTTACACTTTGTTAACATTAGATAATACAAAATATAATAAATTGCAGAAAAAAGGCTGGAATCAAGGCAAAATGAAGGCCATGCTCCACCAGCATGCCATCCAAAAATTATTGACAAAAATCGGGCAAGCACCTAGCCATGGTATCCTAATCGATCAATTTTGTCAGCCATCCTCCTACCTAAAACATATCGGTCAAGAGGGCATGAAATTAGAGAAAAACACCTTTTTTAAGACGAAAGCCGAAAGTTATTCCACTTCTGTTGCCGCTGCCTCGATCATTGCACGTGCTAAGTTTGTGAAAGAGATGGATCAAATGTCCAAGCAGTACGGCTTCACGATTCCAAAAGGGGCTTCCAGTAAAGTCGATGAAGCTGCAGCATACTTTATTAAAAAAAATGGGTTAGATACATTATCTCAAGTCGCGAAAATGCACTTTGCTAATACGGATAAAGCTTTGAAATATATAAAAAGTTAAGTTGCTTTATTCTAAATGATATCAATTTACCTATGTAATAGTTTTGAGATTTTTATACAGTAACACCACCACTCCGGCTGCCCACTTCCCTTTCCGTGGGGGTTGTCATTCAGCTAACTTTTTCGAGCCAAAACCGCTCGAAAAAGTGGATCTTCAGGCCAAACAATTCCCACAGGAGTGAAAGTGGGCGGCCTACGCTAAGTACTACTCTACAACATATGTCAGAGCTAGAAACTTGGATTATTATTCCATAAAAGCGCTAAAATATAGCATGGAAACCTCTAAAAAAGTTATGATACCAATGTTTATATACTTTCCTTACAAAGTGAGAAAGGCTGCAACTATTCAACGTTGCAGCCTTTTATTTACCCTCTTAATTCCGCATTATGTTCGTTTGCTACTGCATCTAGAATCGCTTGGTAAGAAGATTCTACTTCTTCATCTGTTAGCGTTCGTTCAGGGTCTTGGTAGAATAAGCTGAAAGCAATCGACTTCTTACCTTCTGCTAAATGCTCGCCTTGGTACACATCAAATACTTGAATATCTTTCACCAATTCTCCGCCAGCATGTGCGATCGCTGCTTGTAATGCACCTGCCTGGACAGATTCATCGACAACTATTGCAATATCTCTTGTTACACTTGGATAACGAGGTATCTTGGCAAAGCTAGGTTCATTTTCATGGATGCTAAGAATGTAATCAAAATCGATATCAAACACGAATGTTTCTTTCAAATCATATTCTTTTTGTAATTGCGGATGCACCTGTCCAACAAAACCTATTGCCTGATCACCTATGAATAATTGAGCTGTTCTACCAGGATGCATTCCGTCCACTTTTGCCTGAACAAAAGTAACATTAAGATTTAATGATTCAAATAAAGCTTCTACAATTCCTTTCACAACAAAGAAATCTACTGTTTTTTTCTCTTGTTGCCATGGATGTGTGAGCCATTCTCCTGTTAGCGCACCAGCTAATCTTACTTTTTCATCCGGTTGTCGTGTCACTTTTTCTTCTTTTGAAATGAAGATACTACCTAATTCATAATAAGCTACATTTACTTGCTTACGAGCTAGGTTATAGGCAACAGATGATAGCATTTCTGGCAAGATGCTTAAACGTAAAGTACTGTGCTCTTCACTCATCGGCATTGCTAGGGAGACAGAAGAAACCATTGCTTCAGCTACTTCAGGACTAACAAGTTCAGTTGCTCGCTCCTTACTTGTTAATGAATAGGTTACCGTTTCAGATAGGCCGGCACCTTCTAAGAATCGTTTAACATAGCGTTTTAGTTCTTGCTGTTTTGTAAGACCTCCTGCTTGTGCACCTCCACTTGGTAATGTGAAAGGTAAATTGTCATAGCCATAAATTCGTGCTACTTCTTCTAACATATCTTCAAAGATAACAATATCCTGACGACGAGTTGGTGCATAAACAGTAAATGTCTCACCGTCCTGCTCATAATTAAAATTTAATTTTCGTAAAATATCAGCAATATCATCATTAGAAATATTTGTTCCCAAGCGATCATTAATCGTAGATGTCCAAATCGTTACAGTTTTCTCTGAATAATCTAAATGATCATACTCAAAAACACCATTTAACACAGTTGCTCCTGCATATTCTTGTAGCAATTTACAAGCTCTTTCACCAGCTTTCTGAACACGATTAGGATCTACTCCTTTTTCAAATCGATTGCTTGCTTCACTACGTAAGTCAAAATCTTTAGCTGCTTTACGGACGGTTTGCCCTTCAAAATATGCTGCCTCTAATAATACCGTGGTAGTTTGCTCAGAAACCTCTGAATCGGCACCACCCATCACACCTGCAAGTGCCACCGGTTCTTTTCCATTGGTAATCACTAAATGTTCACTTGTTAATGTACGTTCCTGATTATCTAGTGTAACAAGTTTTTCTCCTTCATGCGCCATTCTGATAACTACTTCATCTGAACCAAACTTATCAAAATCAAATGCATGCAATGGTTGACCATATTCTAATAACACATAGTTCGTAATATCTACCACATTATTTATTGGTCGAATACCTGCTGCCATTAAGTAATTACGCATCCATAGTGGTGCCGGACCAATTTTTACATCTTTTAATAAAAACGCACCGTAGTATGGATTTTGCTCTGCAGCTTCTACTTTGACGGAAACATAATTTTCCACTTTCTCTTCTTCAGTATGGTAATTCGTGTGTGGCAAACGAATTGGTACATCTAAAATAGCCGCTACTTCATATGCAACACCTAGCATACTTAATGCATCTGAACGGTTTGGTGTTAAACCAAGTTCCATAATAATATCATCGAGGTTCAATAGTTCGTTTACATCTGCACCAATTTCTGCATCTTCCGGAAATACGAAAATGCCACTAGCAAATTCTTTTGGTACAAACTTTTCTTCTACTCCTAATTCTTGCAGGGAGCAAATCATACCATTGGATTCCACACCACGTAGTTTTGCTTTTTTTATTTTAAAGTTTCCAGGTAAAACGGCACCAGGCTTTGCTACAGCAACCTTTTGACCTTGGGCTATATTCGGTGCACCACAGATGATTTGCAGTGTTTCCTCACCTACATTCACCTGACATAGATTTAATTTATCTGCATTCGGGTGTTTTTCACAGCTTTCCACATAACCAACAACGACATTATTTGCTGGGCTTGCAAAGCGCTCTAACCCTTCTACTTCAATCCCTGATTTGGTAATAAGTTCCGCCAAATCTTCCGGGGATAATTGATCGATATCTACATAATTTTTTAACCAATTTAATGATACAAACATGTTTCAGCCTCCTCCTTATGCTTGATGATACTGCTTCAAGAATCGCATATCATTAGTATAGAAATGACGAATATCGTCCACACCGTATTTCAACATCGCAATTCGCTCTGGCCCCATACCGAATGCAAAACCACTGTATACTTTCGGATCATACCCTGCCATTTCCAATACACGGGGATGTACCATTCCGGCACCTAGAATTTCGATCCAGCCAGTTTGCTTACATACGCTGCATCCTTCTCCGTTACATACTTTACACGAAATATCCATCTCAACCGATGGTTCTGTAAAAGGGAAGAAGCTGGGACGTAAGCGAATCTCGCGTTCTTGGCCAAACATCTGCTTCGCAAACCGGTCCAGTACACCTTTCAAGTCACTCATGCGCACGTTTTTGTCTACATAAAGCCCTTCGATTTGCGTAAATTGATGTGAGTGTGTCGCATCATCGGTATCACGACGATACACTTTGCCAGGACAAATCATTTTTACAGGACGTTTATCCTCCATCGCATTCATGGTTCTTGCTTGTACAGGTGAAGTATGCGTACGCATCAATATTTCTTCGGTTATATAAAAAGAATCTTGCATGTCACGTGCAGGGTGTCCTTTTGGCAAGTTTAATGCCTCGAAATTATAATAGTCTGTTTCCACTTCTGGACCTTCACTCACTTCGAATCCCATTCCGATGAATAAGTCTTCAATCTCTTCAACAATACTTGTTAATAGGTGTGGGCCCCCTGTTGGAACAGGTCGTCCTGGTAAAGTAACATCAATTGTTTCTTCTTCCAATTGTTTTTCGAGCTCTGCAGCTTCAATTGATGCCTTTTTGCTATCAATAGCGTCTGCAATATTACCTCTTACTTTATTAGCTAATTCACCGATTACCGGGCGTTCTTCTTTCGATAATTTACCCATACCTCTCAACACTTCTGTGATCGGACCTTTTTTACCTAAATAGGCAACTCTTACATCTTGTAATTCCTTGAGCGATGTTGCATCATCTACTTTTTCTAGTGCTTCTTTTTCTAATGCTTGTAATTGTTCTTTCATTTTGTGAACCTCCTTCTTTTATTCAAAACTCATTACAGTCTGCTTTTTTGGCATGTATACCTAAAGGAAAGCAATTAAAAAAGTCCCGTCCCTAAAAAAAGGGACGAGACTGTATGTATCGCGGTACCACCCTTGTTGATATAGTTCACTATATCCACTCAAGTTAAAAGATAACGGTATAAACCGGAACACCTTTACTTATCAACTAAGGTCCAAGTGCCAGCTCCAGAGTGAAATTTCAACATGTGATCGTTAGAAGCATTTCCAGTCTGTGATGCTTCTTCCCTTGAAACGATATGTCACACATTTACTAGCTCTTTCGACGCTTTTATAAATGTTTTTACTTCATATAGTATAAGCAAGCATTGCAAATGTTGCAAGTCCAACTGTTTAATTTTTTGCTACTTCATACATAAGAATAGCTGCGGCAATGCTGACATTTAATGACTCTGCCTGCCCATATATCGGAATTTTAACATTTTGAGTGGCTTTTTTCATTAAATCAGGATCAACACCAGATCCTTCATTGCCAACCACTATTGCAAGCTTATCCGGTACATCTATTTCATGATAAAAAGTCGCATTGTCCAAACCTGTTGACCATACTATAGTATCTTCCTGCTGTAATCGATCGACTTCCTCATGTAAATCTGCTTCATAAATATGAAGATGGAACATAGAACCTTGGGTAGATCGAATGACCTTATCATTAAACAAATCAACGGTACCTTTTCCTAAAATGATGGTGTCAAATCCTGCAGCATCTGCAGTTCGGATCATTGTCCCAAGATTGCCTGGATCTTGAACACGATCTACCAACAAAGCGCGTTGAAGATGTCTTTCTCTTGATTCATTCTTCCTCACCACTGCCAATATTCCTTGAGGTGTTTTCGTTTCCGTTAGAGCAATCATTACATTATCTGAAACCTCATATAATGGGTAATGCTGCCATTCTGGATTAACCTCTACTCCCATTTGGTAGATAATTTCTGTTATTTCCCAATTACTTTTATGTGCTTCTTCAATGAGATGAAAGCCTTCAATTATGAATTTCGACTCGATATCTCGCTCTTTTTTCTTTTTTAATTTTCGCCAATTCTTTACCTTTTCATTCTTAACAGATGTTAGCATTTAACTCATTCCTCTTTTTTGATGTTTCTATCATACATATTATCCTTTATAAAGGTCAAACTATAATGAAAAATGTAAAAGATGTGGGGTGATGATATGGATTTAAATTTACGAAAAGCAATCATGTCCAATGTATCAGGTAATTCAGCTAATGATTTAGAAGCTACTATTGTCGATGCGATTCAAAGTGGGGAAGAAAAGATGCTTCCTGGTCTTGGTGTTTTGTTTGAATTATATTGGCAACAAGCAGACGAATCAGAAAAATCAGAGGTTCTTGATACTTTAGAACAAGCAGTTAATCAATAAAACCCAAAGAATTCCGATCATCCTAAAACGATGATCGGAACTTTTGTGTTGGTATCGTGGTTTAGCAATGGCTCCATTCATTTTATCAGTCACTTTCAAATATTTATCAGTCATTCTCTACATTTCCATAAGCTTAGCTCTTTCCTTTTCAAGATATTGCTTTTTCAACTGATAAATTGTATATTTATTATAATAGATATATTTTACTAAAAAGGGAGAGCGTTTCATTGAACGTACAATCGATTTATCATTTAATGCAAATGCAGGCGATGTCTACTTTGACAGGTAATTCTAATACCAATGATACAGAGACTGATTTTAGTCAATTATTGCAATCCTTAATCGGAAATTCTTCCGATACATCTAACAAGAGTGAGATACCTGCTGAATACTTTCTTAATAATCCTGAGACGGCCCAGTCAATAAGGTCACAATTAAATGCCAACCCAGTTACAGATATATCAGATAATACGAGATTTACTTCTGATATTTCTGCTATCATTGAACAAGCAGCAAACCAATATAATGTCGATCCACAATTAATTGATGCGGTTATCCAAACAGAATCAAATTATAACCAACAGGCTGTCAGCCATGCTGGAGCTCAGGGTTTAATGCAATTAATGCCTGAAACAGCTAAAGGATTGGGGGTTCAAAACCCATTTGACCCAGTTGAAAATATTTTAGGCGGAGCAAAATATTTAAAACAAATGTTGGATCGGTATGATGGCAACAAAACTTTAGCATTAGCTGCGTATAATGCAGGTCCAGGAAATGTTGATAAATATAATGATGTTCCCCCTTTCTCAGAAACACAATCCTATGTACAAAAAGTACTGGGCAAATACTTAGCATAACTAGAATGAGTAAACAAAACATAAATAACTTACTGATAACTCTAAAGTAAAGCACGAACATCAAAATTGATGTTCGTGCTTGTCGTATATCAATTTTGATTGATCACAATTAAGAAAAAGTAATATTATCTACCGTATCTTGATCTAAATTTTTAATAACTTCGACAATTAATTGTACAGCATTTTCGAAATCATTTTGATGCAAAATTGCAGCATGTGTGTGTATATATCTTGTAGCAATGGTTATCGATAAAGCCGGTACCCCATTTGCAGTTAAGTGAATCGAACCAGAATCAGTTCCTCCACCAGCCAAATGGCCATATTGATATGGAATTTGCTGCTGATCTGCTGTCTCAACAACAAAATCTCTTAATCCTTTATGAGATACCATAGAGGCATCGTACAGAATTATTTGCGGGCCATCACCTATTTTACTATCTGCGTCTTTATCTGAAACGCCTGGTGTATCTCCTGCAATACCAACATCAACTGCAAAACCAATGTCAGGTTCAATTGTATATGCAGAGGTTTTTGCGCCTCGTAATCCGACTTCTTCCTGTACGGTTGCAACACTATAAACACGGTTAGGGTGATCTTCTCCTTTTAATCTTCGTAATACTTCGATCGCAATTGCACAACCAATACGATTGTCCCATGCTTTGGCAAGTAATAATTTTTCGTTTTTCAATGGAGTAAATTCGAAGTATGGAACAACAGAATCGCCAGGTTTAACACCAAATTCAGCTGCTTCTTCTTTACTTGATGCACCAATGTCAATAAACATATCTTTAATATCCACTGGTTTCTTGCGAGCTTCCGCTGAAAGGATATGAGGAGGTTTTGAACCAATTACCCCTGTAACATCTCCACTTTTAGTTAGAATAGTGACACGTTGAGCCAGCATCACTTGACTCCACCAGCCACCAACTGTTTGAAAATAGACAAAACCTTTATCATCAATCCGTGTTACCATAAAACCAACTTCATCCAAATGGCCAGCTACCATTATTTTTGGACCGTTTTCGTCCCCATTCTTTTCGGCGATTAAACTTCCAAGATGATCGGTATAGACTTTATCAGCATATGGTGAAATCCATTTCTTCATGACTTCACGTGCTTCTCTTTCATCTCCTGGAATAGCCCGTGCATCTGTTAGTTCTTTTAACATCGTTAATTGCTCATAGTTTGACATAAAATTTCCTCCTAGAAATTAATAACCTTGATTTTGTCTTTCAAAGTTAATTTTATTTTTATCCACATAAGCTTTTTTTATATCATTTGCAGAAAAGCCTAATTTTTCGCCTAAAATTAAATATGTATCAAAGACAGCTCTATACGCTTCAACCGACTGTTCTCCCTTTAACACAGAAATGGAACGGAAAACGTGATGAAACAAGGATGTCAAATCTTCATCACTAGCTTGATTACTTGACTCATATTGATCTACTCCTAATTCCAATCCTAATGATAAGATGAAGTGAATGCCATCCACATATTCCTCGGCGATAACAGCCTTCTCACTAGCTGGCTTTACACTCCAATACTTGAAGCACCTTGTTTCATTTGCTAATTCGCCAACTTCTACCAAGAGCGCTAATACCTTTTTATCAAAAACATTTTCGTTTTTCAAATCATGTTGTGCTAAAATATAGTTATCTAATTCTCGCTGCATATCAAAAAGTGTTTGCCAATTCATATAGTTCTCCCTCTAGTTTTTGGATTTATTCTCATATTATAGCATGTTTGGTTTATTTTTTTGAAACCAAAGCATCGATAAATTCGTAAGCCTATTTAGAAGTCTTGTATTTTAGGAGTTGATGTTCGTGATCGTTATTCTTTTTCGTTTTTTAGTAGTAATTGCTATGATTGTATTAATATATACTGCCTATAAATATATCGTTAATCCAAAGAGGAAACTGGAAGTTGCGCAGGAAAAAAATGAATTCTATTTTCTTGATTACAATGATAATATTAAGAAAAACTTTTTTATTACGTACAAAGGCTTTTTATTTGAAGGGGAAAAGTATTTAGGCACAACAGAAGATGCCTTTGAAGTGATTAACATCGTGATGCACACGAGAAATCCAGAGAAATTGAAAGGATTTGAGCGCAAGGATCTCTATTTCTTAGAGGAAGAGATACTGATTCGATATCCTCACGCTAACATTGATTGGAAATATCCTATTAACAAACTACATTTTAAATCATAACAAGGTTGGTCTCAAAGCATTAGGTAGCATGAAAAGCGAAATTGAGAAACTATAACCCCTCTAAGATATGAAAAGCGCAAAGTGCCCTCTTAAAACGTAGTGTCTGGACTGTAGCAACTGAGATAAAGGAATCACTGAAAAAAGCGAACCGATTATGACTTATCGTAGCACGCTTAGGGAATTCGCCAAGTTTATGGCGCTTGGAGCTATACATCTGTCTGTTTATACTTTCTTTGACAAGAAATAAACGGGATTTTTAATTTTTAAAACCCCGTTTATTAAGGTAGCGAATACTAATCCATTTAAACAACTAGCATAACAACTGGAATATTAAACAGGATTCAAGATACAAATAGTACCATGTTAAACAATATCTAATTGCCTAAGATTAGTAATTTCTAAGTAACCTTCTGTATGACGTTGTGGATCTCGATGGCGGTGGTTGAACCATATCGGATACCAATTAGTATGAAGAGCACCTTCCACATCTAGATTCCATGAGTCGCCTATATAATAGCACCTATAATTCTCTAGTTGACAGCGCTCATGTACAAAATGGAAAATTTCAGGTTGCGGTTTAGCGAGACCTATTTCATTGGATATAAAAATATGGTTATCGGAGAAATATTGATCTAACTCCAACGTCTTTATTTTGTTCGTCTGCCCTTCAGTTGTTCCATTAGTAATTATTCCAATGCACACGTCCTTGTCATTCAATTCACGCAAAAGAGCTTCAACATCAGGTGGGAGTGAAATTTTAGCTTGTTCTGCCTCATATTGTTCTTGCAGTCGCTTGCCTTCATCCGTTGATATTATTAAGTTAAAGTCCCTGGCAGCAAGCTGGTATCTCTCGATTCTAATTTCTTGAAGTGTTTTTTCTCCTTTAAGATATTCTTTCCACAAACCATCAATATATTGTCGAGTGGCTGAAAAGAATGAATCAATTTCATTGCCCAGTGTTTGTGATATATGAGGCAGTTCTTTTTGCAGTGCGCTTGCAAATGGTGCCATTAAATCATATAACGTATCATCTAAATCGAAAAAAATTGCTGAAGACGTTGAATCAATTCGCATTTATATCATTACCTCCATATACTAAGGTATTTGCTACCAAATTTTTATTGTTCTTGTACCACCATGATTTCATTTTTATAATATTACTTTTCCAGTCATTTCTTCGTAATCATTACTCATGATTTCCCACGATTTTTTGATATCTTCATCTAACCCAAATAATCCGCTTCGACCAACGATATAAATATCAGGACCTGCTGCATCAATTCTCTTAAATGTTTTTCGATTGGAAGATCCATCCATCTCAATGACGTAGTGATAACCCTTTTCTTCTCGTAATTCTCTTAAAACTACAATTTTATCTAGTGTACTTTCAATAAATCGTTGTCCGGCAAAGCCTGGATCAATTGTCATAATCGTAATTTTATCTACTAATTCAATATAAGGAAAAATCGCTTCAATTGAGGTTTCAGGATTTAATACTACTCCTGCTTTTAATCCCGCATCATGTATCTGATCAATCAATCGAAAAGCCAAACCATCAAGTACTTCTGCATGCATACAAATCCAATCGCACTTCACATCAATTAATTGTTGAACCCAGAAGCTAGGATCAGTTACCATAAGATGACCAGATAAAGGTAAATCACTTATTTTTCGTACTTCTTCGATAAACCAAGGAGATAAGGTTATATTTGGAACATAATGCCCGTCCATAATATCAATATGATAAGAATCTACATGACTGTTTAAAAAAGTAATTTGTTCCTTAAATTTATCTAAATCCATTGTCATCAGTGAAGGTGAAAATTCTACTTTTCTCATATTCTATTTATTCTCCTTTTATTCATTATATTTAACAATTTTCTATGCAATTTGATTTTTTACTGCTAATGGCCCCGAAACGAAACAAGATAGAGCTAACCCAATAGCAATATAGGCGACTATTAAACTTAATCAGAATTTTTAATTTTATTTAAGTTTGTTATCTTTCAATATCTTCAATTTTTACTGCAACAAAAAATTCAGTTAAATACACTCATATTTATAATTAATAGACTTTAATATCATCTAAATCAATATCGTCTTCCTCAGTTTCTGTTTGCGTCGACATTTCCTCTTGAGTCTTATTTTTCTTAATTAAAGCCAAGGTCAATCCCGTTACAAGAATATTTACTAGTAGTGCTACAACTCCTGTCCACGGATTCGTCATAGTTGGTAACATCAATACTCCACCAAATGGTACGGTTGCATCTGCTCCTAACAACATCGATACAGCACCACCTGCCGCACCACCTACAGCTGTTGCAATCACACAGCGAATAATATCATTCATCACAATTGGAATGACACCTTCAACAATATTAATAACACCCATTGGAACTGCTGATTTCAATGTTTCCGTTTCTAATGTTGTATAAATATTTTTTCTAAACAATTTTGCTATAAAATAAGCTAATCCAAAGCCAATTGGTGTTGCTGTATTGACTAATTGTAATGCTGTAATTGGTCCATTAATACCTTCTGCTTGCATGGTCAAAACAAAGGCAAACACAGTTTTATTAATTGGACCACCGAAATCAACTCCACTCAATAAACCTACCACTCCACCAAATACTAATAATGAAGAAGAGCCTAAGCTGTTTAATGCATTGGTTAATAACGAAGTAAAAGCAGCAATTGGCGAACCAATAATGTAAACCATAATTACCCCACCAATGATGGATGTTAAAAAAGGTATGATTAAAGTTGGCATTAATCCTTTAGCCCACTTAGGAACTTTCAAATATTTCAAAATGGCAACCGCAAGATACCCCGATAAGAATCCTCCTAAAATTCCACCGATGAATCCAGCACCAATTGCATTAGCTGTTAGACCAATGATAAAACCTGGAGCTATCCCGGGTTTTCCTGCGATGGAGTAAGAGATACCTGTAGCAATGACTACGGGTAGTAAACCTAAACCCGCTCCCCCCATTGTTGCTAAAGCATCCCAAAAGGAAAATTCACCTTGTATTAATTGATCTTGACTAGTACCTCCAAAGCCCATCCCAATTGCTATTAAAAAACCCGCTCCACACACAATTGGAATCAAATAGGAAATCGCAGTCAGTAAATGACCTTTAAGATTCAATTCTTTGATTTTTTTCATTTGCTTTCCCTCTCTTGATAACTCTGTTCAACAATTTTCTCTACTTTTTCAATCAGTTTATTCGGTGATTTCACAGCAACTTCAGTGGGAACTTCAATAATCCGCTTTCCTTCAAAACGTTCTCGATTTGAGATTTTAACATCGATTGCTAGAATAACAACATGAGCTTCAGCAATCTGTTCTGCAGTTAACTCATTTTCTGTTCCTATTGTTCCTTGTGTTTCTATGGCAATTTCATGACCTGCTTTTTTTGCGGCATTTTCTAATTTTTCTTGAGCAATATATGTGTGTGCGATTCCGACAGTACAAGCAGCAACTCCTACTATATTCATAAATATTTCCTCCTTTTTATTGACCGAAAGCTTCTTTTACATCTTCAGCATTTTTTGACTGTAACAAGTTTTCAACTACTTCATCATTTCCTAATTTTCTCGCAAATAATGATAATAATTTTAAATGATTTTGTGCTCCATCATTGTCATTTCCAACAGCAAAAAGGATGACCCCTTTTACTCCATTTCCATCCAAGGTTTCCCACGGGATTTCATCCTCATTAATCCCTATAGCTACTCCTATTTTTTTCACAAAACTACTTTTTCCATGAGGAATAGCAATATAATTACCGATACCAGTTTGGCCCTCTGCTTCTCTCGCATAAATGTCTGTCATGAAACCATTAACATCGCTAATGTATTCATTTTGTAATAATAATTCTGCTAATTCTTTTAATGCATCATCTTTATTTTTCGCATGCATATTGGTTTTGATCGTTTCTAAATCTACTATATTATCTATTTCCACCTTTTTCTCTCCTCCTGCTTTTAATTGTGATATTTGATACCTTTCTAGTGCAATACACATGTGTGCGTTTCCAACAGTACTTACAACAACTCTTATATTCTTATAATTTCTTGTTCAAAATTATATTTTTCCTTACTATTCAATAATCGGTTTAAATACTCTTCATCTGCTAATGTCCTAGTAAATAGGGATATTTTTTTCTTTATATGCTCACTTTCGCTTCTCTTCAATAAAAGAACAATTAATAAGCGAATATCTTCTATATGATCATCCCAAGTCAATATTGGCTTAGCTAAGCGAATGAATATAATTTGACTATTCTTTACATGATCGCTTTCGATATGAGGTAACATTACGTGTTCAGCTATTAATGTACTACCTGCTTTTTCTCTTCTAATAAGTTGATTGACAACTTCCTCTTTGATAGAAATGTTATTTTGGCATACAATGTTAGAAATAAAATTGTGTACTTCTTTCTTTGTTTCTAACTCACAATTAAAGTAAACTTGATAGAATGAATTATCGTTCAAGGTAAATCTCCTCTATCTTTTTTTGAAGTCTCTTTTGATCCTCCATTGTAAATAACGCACTTACCAATAAATAATGAATAGGCACTTCAGCCTCCATATGAACTGTACTTAAGATCAATTCAACATCGGCGTGTTTCTCTTTAATCATTTGCATATTACGAGTTGCCATTACATCAACGATCTCTAATTCAGGAAATTTTTTTGATACTTTTACTTTTAAAAGGTCTGAGGTTCCAATTCCAGTAGTACACATGATAAGTGTTTTGATAGGCCGTTGATATTGGCTCGTTTCAATAATTTTAGCAAAATACAGAGTTATAAAACCGTTTTCATCGTCATTAATCGTCGGTAAGCTGAATTTTTCACTTACAAATTTAGATACGTTCGTTACATCCACGAATATCTCTTCATAGGTTGTCTTAATTTCGCTTAATAAGTTGTTTCTAATTCGAATTTTATGTTCTAACCTATTAAGCATTGGTTTAATATGGTTGGCTAAATCAATAAATATAGACTGTTTTTCTATATCAATCCCTAATTTAATACTCATTTCTTCAATATATACTTTCGTCACTTGAATAACTTCGGATGAAAGAGTGGTTGTTTGTACAAAAGATCCTTGCATCCTTGATGAAACTAAGTATTGATAAAGAAAATAAATCTCAATATCTGGTAAATCACTGTTTAGATATTTTTTAATATTATTGACTATGACTTTTGCAACCCCATACAAAACGGGATCATTTTCCATATTTTTTATTCCATCTTTAGCCATTTCATCAGTAAAGTTGCAAGCAGGAATTTTTCTTGAACGACTTAGTAATATATACAAGTGTGAGAAAATGTTTACATTATATGGATAGGGAATGGTAATAGCTAAATATTCCTCAATATTTCTTAATTGATCCAATATAAACAAAACGTCGTACTTATTGAAATTAAGTTCTTTATTATTCTTTAAATCATCAATATCAATAATATTAAATATCTCAATAATGTCCTTTATAGCCTTCCTAATATTAAACTCTTCCCCTAGTATTGCTAGCGTTTTGTTTTTTCGTTCTAAAGTTAAATTGTACTTTTTCAGTTCTTCACTCATTACTTGTTCATCATTAAAGATAACTGAATCACCTACATAATATTTGTTAAATAAGCGATATATATTGATAGGTTTAGGTGAATACAATAATAATTCTTCCATAATTCGTTTACGTCTCTCTGAAGGAGAAAACTGATTCTCTTTGTACTTCTTATTGATTTTTTGATAATTAATGAATTTTTCGTAATCTAGTTTATACCCTCTCCCTTTTTCAGATAGAATTAATGAACCTCCTTCATGATCATCATTTATTTTTTTAATAAGACGATATACTGTTTTTTGAGAAACATTTAATATTTCTGTTAAATTCTCTGATTTTACGTAATCTTGATTTTTTGAAAGAAACAGTAATAGCTTTTGTTCACGATTATCTTTTGAACTCACAGCCCCCCTCCTTCCTACTTTTTATAATAACTCAATTTATAGAAAACGTTTCACTAGTCTTTGACCGTTGCAACGGTCAATTTATTGACATTTCTTAAAATTTTTCTGAGATAGTTAAATTAACATTATATAGTGGTCGTACCAAAAGTTCGATAAAAAGGATCAACTCGGTTAAATTTGCAACGTTCTGGGACAGCAATTGCTCGTCCCATCGATATTTTTTTGCTACAATGTAACGATTACGTCCTATCATATCGCCAATGTGGAACTCAGTGCACCTTTTTTATTGGACTTTTGAGCATCACCTAGTAGAGGCAAGGAAATAATCCCTTGCCCCCTGTGTTACATCATTCGTATGATCTTTCAAATCCTTAGATGGTGATAATATGATAATTCCATTTGCATTACTCTACCATGGAG
Organism: Gracilibacillus suaedae; assembly: GCF_017599345.1. GTDB lineage: Bacteria > Bacillota > Bacilli > Bacillales > Amphibacillaceae > Gracilibacillus > Gracilibacillus suaedae. The sequence continues at coordinate 44,840 of NZ_JAGFVL010000063.1, read as the reverse complement.
AAGGCAATTTATCATTTAATATCACAAATAATAGATACAAAATCAATATCCTGCCTCTAACAAACCAGTGTAGATCAAGCAATAGCGGAATAGCAGGAAGTTAGCATTTGTTTATTCCCCCACTTAGCTTCTTTGCTTATGCCAGATTTTTAAAGTGGAAGGAGTACAGACGTTTACATCTTGATAAAAATTAAGGATCCACACTAACCGTTGATCTAGCATGGACTCCTTTATTGATGCTTTCTCTATTAGATGAATCTTCCATCAGTGATCTACTAAACTTATCAAGTGTTAGCCTCATTTATTTTTTGATTTACAGACAAATTGCACCTATGTATTCTTATGCTGTATTTTGCTGAAAAAAGGTTTGCCATTTAATAATTACCTGTTTTCTTCTGACTAAATAGGCAAGAATTAATACCATTACTACAAGTGGAATCGCATAATAGATGGATATTTCTTGGATCGTTTTACCTAAAGTAGTATAAAAACAAGCTACAGGTATAACCGTTAAAAATGTTGTCCTTAAATAAGAGGAAAAACTTACGGATTTTTTATATATGCAGAAGGACATAAGGTGGAAGTGGATAAATGGCAGCATTCTTAATAACATAATTTGAATGGTATTTAACGATAGTTCATTACCTAACAACTTTTCTTCCAACCGTTTACAGCGTTTTTCAATGGCAGGCAACAAATGAATGATCAGGTAAAAGATAATACTCGAAATCATTAAACCAATAATGGAATATATCGTGCCAGCTAACAAGCCAAACACAAGCCCACCGGTAATACACAGCAGCAAGACTGGAATAAAAAATAGTGGGCGAAGGATATGAACCATAATAAAAAGCACAGGGGCTACAAATGCATAGCTTTCCATTACTTTTATTTGGCTAAGCATTTCAATTGGCATCATTCATCAGCTCCTTCTACAAAACTATATGACAAGAGACGAGCCTTTATGACAGCCATTACATGAAAAAGATGATGATCCATATCCATTGAATAATCGCAATAAAAGGTAAACCGATTAGAAATAATGGATGTTTCGTTTTATGTCGACATACATACATCCCGATAGTCGCTCCCAGTGCTCCACCAATAATAGCAAAGAACCAAATTCGTCCTTCCGGTATACGCCATTTATTCTTTCTTGCTTTCCTTTTGTCTATCCACATAGTAAATAACGATATGATATTAATAATTGCTAAATATATTAACATTTGCTTCACAACCTTAGCCTGTTTGTAATTATGGATATAATTGATCGATTTCTGTTTCTATATCACGGTTTAAATTTTTTATAGTACTAAAAACGGATAGCTCCGTTATCAGAACTATCCGTAATCATCTGTAACTATCTTATTTTAAAGCAGATTTTGCTTGGTCTGCTAATTGTGCAAATGCTTTTTCATCATTTACAGCTAAGTCAGCTAGCATTTTACGGTTTACTTCAACACCAGCAAGCTTTAATCCGTGCATGAAACGGCTGTAAGAAAGGTCGTTCATACGTGCCGCAGCATTGATACGAGAAATCCAAAGTTTACGGAAATCACGTTTTTTCTGACGACGGTCACGATATGCATATTGACCTGATTTCATTACTTGTTGTTTTGCAGTTTTAAACAATGAATGTTTTGAACCATAATAACCTTTAGCTAGCTTTAATATACGTTTACGACGTTTACGTGTAACTGTTCCACCTTTAACACGTGCCATAATAATTCCCTCCTATAAATCAACGAATCTGTTGTAAATGGTTTAGTAAATAATCGACCTTATTTAGGTAGCATTTGTTTAATGCGTTTGTAGTCTCCAGCTGATACAAGAGCGGACTTACGAAGTTTACGCTTTTGTTTTTGAGACTTGTTTGCAAACATGTGACTTGTATATGCGTGGGAACGTTTTACCTTCCCAGAACCTGTCTTTTTCATTCTTTTAGCTGTTCCGCTGTGTGACTTCATTTTTGGCATTATTACTTCCTCCTTGAAACTAAATCTATTTAACTCACCGCTTGAGCTAGTTATTTCTTTTCGTTTACAGGTGCAAGCATCATGAACATACTGCGACCTTCCATTTTTGCTTTCTGTTCAACAGTGGAAAGGTCTTTACATTCTTCTGCCATACGTTCTAATACTTTTTGACCTAATTCTTTATGGGTAATCGCACGTCCACGGAAGCGAATAGAGACTTTTACTTTGTCTCCTTTTGTTAAGAATTTACGCGCGTTACGAAGCTTCGTATTGAAATCATGCTCTTCAATACCTGGGCTTAAACGTACTTCTTTCACGTTAATTACTTTTTGTTTTTTACGTGCTTCTCTTTCTTTCTTCTGTTGCTCAAAACGGTATTTACCGTAGTCCATGATACGACATACAGGTGGTTTTGCTTTTGGTGCCACCAATACTAAATCAAGGTTTCGTGTTTGAGCAATGTCCAACGCTTCTTGACGAGATTTTACTCCTAATTGATCCCCATTTGAATCAATGAGACGCACCTCACGTGCACGAATACTCTCATTGACATTCATATCTTTGCTAATAATCAGCCACCTCCGAAATTTAATAAAAAGCGTAATGAAACATGATCATTTTAACTAGACAAGTTTAAAATATTCATAAAAAAAGTGTCGGTACACATACTGCACCCACACATCCTAAATTTCATTACAAATAAGTCGGATTTGTACCTGTCAACTACAGTTGTGCGTCAATCAGGTGAGAAGCGGGTGCTTCTACTTGTCTCTTGTGATCATATTTAATTCACTTTATACATATTATCATCTGAAATATTCCATGTCAATAGTTAGCTCAAGACAAAATCCAATTAATAATTTTGGATTTCCTCCCACTCTTCACGCAGGATGCCCATCTTAATAGCATCAAAATATTCCCCATTCACTATACGTGCTTTCCTAATTCTTGCTTCTTCTTTCATTCCAACTTTTTCAGCAACTTTGATCATTCTTGTATTTCCAGACCATGTAGACATACCTAAACGATGTATGTCCACAGACTCAAAAATATAATCAATCCAACGTTTATACGCGTCACTGCCATTACCACCGTTCCAATAGTTGCTATCATATATGACAATTCCTGTTTCAAGCCAGTTTGTCTGTTTATCTATCCAATAGGAACCAACATACCCAATTGCTTTGTCATCACATTTGATCACTAGCGCCGCTGGAATTCCTTGCACGATCTCTTGTTTCCAATTCATTCGGTACTCTTCTTTAGGTATGTTCTCTTCTGGAATATATGGTCCATTCCACTTCTTGGCTTCTTGGTTAGGTTCGACGTATTTCCAATAGTAAAGTATATCTATGTCACTACTAGTTGGCTGCTCCAAAGTAATTTTATTCCCTTTTATTCTATCCATTTGCAAAAGTTTTTCCTCCTCCTTGTGTAGCATAAAATGAGACTTCCGTCAGTGAAAATTTGAGGGGCGATTCAGACTTATAGTAGTTTGGCCATGTAATATTCATCAAGATATTCGTTTTCAACCAACAATGCTTTTCGCTTTGTTCCTTCTATTTCAAAACCTATTTTTTTATATAGTGCCACCGCCGATCTGTTTGAAGCAGCTACTGTTAATTCCATTCTTCTACTTCGACCTGTCACCAACTACATACCTCTTTATTTTAACATAAAATACCATAATAGAAACTTCAACATCTGTTTTTCGCATGTCAAAAGTGAGGTGCGAGAAATCTAATTCTGTTCGGTAAATATAGGATTTAATCCGAGTGATCCAACTGGTAAGTTCACTGATGATCGCCAAATAAAGTGAAGAATGATTAGCACCGTAATAAATCCAATGAATTCTCCGTAATCGTGCCCAACATTCAAAAAAATAGCCCAAATCACTCTCGATTTGGACCATTCCCATAACTACTTGCGCAATTTTTTATTTTGAATTTCATCAGTGATCAATGATTTAAATGTATCAAGCTCAATTGTTTCTGAATCTTTTTCTCCGTAGCGACGGACGTTAACGGCATTTGCTCCTACTTCTTTATCACCAACGATCAAAGCAAACGGAATTTTGGCAGTTTGTGCTTCACGGATCTTATAACCAATTTTCTCATCACGGTGATCTACTTCGACACGAACACCACTCATGCGTAATTCATCCTCTACTTTTTTCGCATAGTCAGCATGTACTTCCGCAGAAACTGGGATCACACGTGCTTGGATCGGTGCTAACCATGTTGGGAAGGCACCTTTATATTCTTCGATTAAGAAGGCAACAAAACGCTCCATAGTCGATACAACTCCACGGTGGATGACCACTGGACGGTGTTCTTTACCATCCTCACCGATATAGGTTAAGTCAAATTTTTCTGGTGAGTTAAAATCTAACTGTACAGTAGACAAGGTTTCGTCCTTACCAAGTGCTGTTTTCACCTGAACGTCTAGCTTCGGCCCGTAAAAAGCCGCTTCACCTTCAGCCTCTACATATTCAAGATTCATGTCATCCATTGTTTCTTTTAATAATCCTTGTGCTTTCTCCCACATTTCATCATTATCAATATATTTTTCTGTATCTTTAGGATCACGATAAGACAAGCGGAAATAGTATTGATCAATACCAAAGTCTTTATAAACATTCTCCACTAATTTCACAACACGAATAAATTCTTCTTTCAATTGATCTGGTCGAGCAAAAATATGTGCGTCATTTAAGGTCATAGCGCGAACACGTTGCAATCCTGCCAATGCACCTGACATTTCATGGCGGTGCATCATACCCAATTCAGCAATCCGCACTGGTAGATCTCGATAGCTGTGCAACTCATGGTTATATATCATCATGTGGTGCGGACAATTCATTGGGCGTAAGATTAATTCTTCATTATCCATTTCCATTGGGGGGAAATTATCATCTTTATAATGATCCCAGTGTCCACTTGTTTGATATAATTCTTTACTACCAAGTACTGGTGTATAAACATGGTTATAACCAAGACGCTCTTCAAGATCAACGATATAACGTTCAATAGTACGGCGTATTGTTGCACCATTTGGTAACCATAATGGTAATCCTTGTCCTACTTTTTGGGATACTGTAAAAATACCAAGTTCTTTACCTAGTTTACGGTGATCACGCTCTTTTGCTTCCTCACGCAAGCGTAAATATTCGTCTAGCTGGCTTTGTTTTTCGAACGCTGTACCATAAATACGTTGCAGCATTTTATTATTACTGTCACCACGCCAATAGGCACCGGAAATGCTAAGTAATTTAAATACTTTTATCTTACTTGTTTGTGGTACATGGACACCTCGGCAAAGATCAATGAATTCTCCTTGCTCATAAATAGTTACTGTTTCATCCTCAGGAATCGCATCCAGCAGTTCCAGCTTTAATTCATCGCCGATTTCTTCATAGATGGCTTTTGCTTCATTACGACTTACTTCTTTACGAACTACTTCTAAATTCTCATCAACAATTCGTTTCATCTCTTTTTCAATACGTGGAAGGTCTTCAGGTGTAATGGTTTCGTCCATATCAATATCATAATAAAAGCCATCTTCAATGGTTGGTCCAACACCTAGCTTAACATTATCATACAAGCGTTTAATTGCTTGTGCCATAAGATGAGCTGTCGAGTGTCTTAAAATATCTAGGCCCTCATCCGTTTTTATGGTAATGATCTCGATTGCACCATCAGTCGCTAATGGTGTACGCAAATCGTAAAGCGTATCATCCAATTTAATCGCTAATGCCTGCTTTTTTAGACCTGGTGAAATCGATGCAGCAATCTCTTCACCAGTTGTTCCATGATCAAAGGGTTTTACAGTTCCATCTGGAAACGTAATATGAATCTTACTCATTTGTACACTCTCCTTTTTATATTAAACTGATATAAGTAATTGTGGGCCTTCAAGTCTTCAAGTGTTGATCACTCAAAACTTTTGAACATTAAAAAACGCCCGTCCCCCTACGAAAAAAGTAAAGGGACGAGCGTTATACCCGTGGTTCCACCCAATTTTCCACACTTAAACGTGTAGCTCATTGACAATCGATAACGATGATGAATCGCTACTAATTACTAGCTCAAGCATTCCTTAGTAGTGCTTAGAGGTGGTAATAGAATGCGGTCATACAGGAAGCTTTCAGCCAGGGCTTCCCTCTCTTATCCGTATGCCATACACGCTATTGTGTCCTCATCTTCGCATGTTTATTAATGTTATGCGATTTATTATAACGATTGTCGACGAAAAAATCAAGATTCTTTTTCATCAGCATGATAAAAAGGAAAATATTCAGTCGGATAAAACGAACATCTTTCTTGAAATATAGTGATTATCGTATGAGTTCTCGATTCTGCCTGATCTTCCCCATACATATAAATATGGCTTGGCGCCAACATAATTAGTGGCGAAATATCCCATTCTTCTTGTTCTAAACCGAAAATAAATAACGGAAAGCGTGATTTTACTTGTTGTAAATCTTCCATTGTATAGACTTCCCCATTATCCCTGAAAATTCGGAACCTTTCACCTTGCAATACATGAACAACCTCTTCTTCCGGTGACTTGCGTCTGACAAACTCTCTAATCGAGTGAATAAAATCTTGATACTCTTCCTCTCTCTTAAATTCATCTATTGCCAGACCGACCATTTCCGTTAATTGGTCGATATAGTGATGTAATCTGAAATGAACAATCGAATCAAAGCGGATAAAAGAAGAGTCTATTTGTAAGGAGAAAATCGTCGTTAACGTGTCTCGCAATTCATGTTGATGGATTCGGTCCTCATAAACAGATTCATCTTTTTCCAATAAAGATCTGGCAATGGCTGTTATTCTCTCGATCTCCTCTTCACTTGAAAAATAATACTTTTTCATTAATATATGCTGAATCATAGAAGTTTCGCGACACTGAATAAATACCATACTTAACAACGGAGCAAGATGTTTTTTTGTTTCCTCCCAATTCAAGTCTTGCAACAGGTTAAGCTCTACAAGATTTTTTTTGGTTCGTTTACGTGTAGCTTTCCAATTGTCATTTTGTTTTGCTAACTGATAAAACACCTCTGCTTCGTTGTCATGCTCAAAATATACTTCTAACACATATCATCACCCTCACCACCATCGAACTGGTATATTATATGGATGATGATGAAAAAAAATAACCTCTGTCCAAGGATTAGACAGAAGTCATGGTTATTCATTCGTTCGATAACGATTCGTTAATTCCATTGGTTTACTAAGCTGGGTAATTCGCTCAATGATTCTTCCTGCTTTTATCGTTTCTACATCTCCTCTGTTAGAAGTAGATAAATGATCCTCTAATTGTTCTAAATTATAATTTGAAGTAAAGAAAACAGGTAGTTCTTCCATCATCCGATATTGCAAGATAGCGCCAAGCACTTCATCTCGGAACCAAGGTGATATCGACTCAGCCCCAATATCATCAAACATGAGAACCTGTACTTTTTTAAAACTTTCAATTTTCGACTGAAAACTGTCATTTCCAATGGAGGCCTTTATCTCTCTTACAAACTCCGGCATGTAAATAATGTCTGATTGAATGTATTGTTTTTTGAGCTCGTTAGCAATAACACCAAGTATATAAGATTTCCCCGTTCCGAAAGGTCCATGAATATATAAGCCTCGACGAAATTCCCCTTTAGAGTAATTTTGTACGAACTCAATAATCTCTCTTATGACTTCCTGGCGCTCATAAGCATTACGATCCATATTTGCTAAGTCAGCTTCTTTAATCTGTTTCGGTATATATAAACTACGAACCAATGATTCTTTTGCAAGCTGTGCTTCCTCATGGACTTTATTTTTACATTTGTCGTATCGCAAAGAGATATCTTTGCCGTCAATATCTAAATGAGGCGTATAACCTTTTAGGATATTTTTACAACCTTCTAGGTTAGGGCAATCCGCACAATTTTTAGATGCCTGTTGATATTCGTATAATTTCATTAAATTGCGGTTAATATCTTGTTCATCTATTTCAACATGTTCACTTAATTTTTGTTTGATTTCTGGATCATTGATAACTTTATTCCGTTGTTCGGTAAAATTATCTTTCATTTTTTTATTTTCTTTCATCCATTTTTTCATGGCAGATTGAATTGGTTCCATGATTATCACCCTATTCTTCATTCGCTTGCTGCGCTAAATATTGTGCAAGCATTTCATCCGTTTCTTTAGCAAGGCGTTCTTTTTCCTCTGTCGAAGTTTCTTTTTTTGTCTGTTGCTTAGTTTGCTGTTTTTGTTTTTTATACCAATCAGGTACAATGTCTTTTTTGGTATTTTTATATGAAAATCTTTGATTACTTTTTGAATTATTGGTCCATTGCTGATATTTCTTGTTTTCAGACTTGGCAAGTGTCATAGCTTGTCTGACTGTTTTTACATTTTTTCGCGCCCAATGACTGGCGATCTTCTCTAAATAACTTTTAGAAAGCTTCATATCTGTTTTTAATAAAACATAATGAATTAGAACATTCATGACACCTGGGTTTAAGCCCTGGCTTGTCATAACTTCACTGATCACTTTCAAGTCTTGTTGTGATGCCTGATTTCCATCTGCAAGATCTTCTAATAGTTGTCTTGGTGAAATGTGTTCTAGCATTTCAATGAATTGTTCTTCTTTTGATTTTTTCGTTGTTTTTGACGATTTTTTAGGTATTTTTTGTTTGTCAGAACTAATTTGGATAGACACTTGTTTGTTGGATCCGCTAATAAGATCCATACAAGCATTTTTAAATTCTTCAGTTTGTAACTCGTTTGCGTCATTGATAGACCAAAGCAATGCTTTTTCTATATCTTGATTGTGTAAATCATATGCAACATACATTTGATTAATCAGTTTCCTTGCTACCGGAGTTAAGATCGATTGAACAGGCAACATCCGTTGTTTTAACATTTGCTCTAACCATTCAAAGTCCACTTTCTCTTGTATTGGCACTTCCACAATTTGCTCTCCCGCTTGCAAATCAGACGGATTTGGTTGTTGATCAACAAGTTGAAATACTTCCTCGAACCTTGCCGTCGTTTCTTTTTCTTCTCTTCTTTCACCTTCTTGTTTAACAAAAGCATGTTTTACCTTTTTAAACTTATCACTGCCAAGCTGATGATATAATAAGTGACTTAAAAAATCATTCTCAAAAAAACGAGCTGGTGATTGAGGTGGATGTAACAGATAATGATAAGCCTTATGTTCTTGTTGTTCTTGTTCAAATGTTTGCAATAAGCCAATTGCTTCTAGTTTTCTTCTCGCTCTATAAATACGATCGAGTGGTAAACCAATATAATTCATCAACATATGATGTGTTTGGAAGGTAGTAGATAATGTCGACTCAGTGTACAGTGTTTGATAAAGGGATAGCGCATCAATACCGATAAGAGGTTGATACAAGTGTGTTAATGCATTGGTATAGGATAGTGGCAGTTCCTGAGACATTTCGACTATATATAGTTCTGATGGTAGTATTTTTCCGATGTCGCCGAGTTCCATATACATAGCCCCTTCCTATCCATTAATCGTTCTTATCATTATTATCATTACGTATTAGGTCCTTCAATTCATCTAAAAATACACTGATATCTTTAAACTGACGATATACAGATGCAAATCGCACGTAAGCTACTTCATCAACATCAGCCAAGCGATCCATTACCATTTCACCGATCTCATCACTTTTCACCTCGGATGTTCCTCTGTTACGTAATTCCTTTTCAATTTCCACTGCGATGTGTTCTAACTGTTCAAGTGCTACAGGACGTTTTTCGCATGCTCGTATTAAGCCGCGCATTAACTTATCACGACTATACTCTTCCCTTGTACCTTCTTTTTTAACTACAATTAACGGTACTTCTTCGATACGTTCAAAAGTAGTAAAACGAAAATTACATGATTCACATTCTCTTCTTCGTCGAATCGAACGTCCTTCTTCAATTGGCCTGGAGTCTAAAACCTTTGTATTTTTATAGTGACAATGTGGACAGCGCAATCTCAATCATCCTTCGTTACATTATTCTTTCGTACCAATAAAGTCTAGCTCTTTTTTTATTTTATCATAAAGTTTAGGAATTAATTTATGGCTGTATCCAAAATCAAATGGAATGGCTGATTCTGTTGTAGCTGAAATATCAATGGCCGTACGATAAGGCTTTACCATAATAATAGTCATGATTACAAACACTTTTCTACCTGCCTTATAATTAAAGCTAATTTCCCCATGATCCTTTGAGATACCAACAATTTGACATTCTTTCATATTACGGAAAAGTGGCTCTAATTTATCGAATGCTTTATCTTTTGTTGTTTTAAAATAGTGTGTTTGCAGTGCAGGGTCCCAATGCTTGTCTCTCGTTTCTGAATGATTATTAAAATTCTTATTCAACGTGTTACGAAATGACATAAACTTACACCTCATTATGTATTATTGTTTACTTTTAATTGTAACATGTTTTTAAAAAGAAAACGATTAATCTCCATTAGAAACAGCCAATTACCTAATGATTACAACTCTCATTAAATGACCATGACAATAATATACGCCCCTACCCCGTTCTCTAATAGATAGTAGATATATACTGCGAAGTAATGAAAATACTGTTTGTTCGAAACTAAATGTACAGTCACCTATGAAGTAATTTTGACATGTATCGTGATCATAACCGCCACTCCGGCTGCCCACTTCCCTTTCCGTGGGGTTTGCCCTTCAGCTAACTTTTTCGAGCAAAAACCGCTCGAAAAAGTGGATCTTCAGGTCAAACAATTCCCACAGGAGTGAAAGTGGGCGGCCTTCGTTAATATTTGCTCCACAACGCTAATCCGAAATCAACCAGTCGATTTCTCCACCATATGTATTTCCATGAGTTCTATCCTTTCTATAACCAGAGCACAACAATAGCGTAGGCAGAATACGGAGATTCCTGTGGGACAGTGAGAGCTGAAGATCCACTTTGCAAAGTGGTTTTCTTTGCAAAGTTAGCTAAAAACCGCCCACGGAAAGCGCAGTATTCTGCCGAAGCGTATGACAGCACTCATCTAAATGCAGTACGGGAGAAGAGTAAATCCATGCACGTTACTGCGCAGTATATAAATGTTGTTCATCATTCTTCAAAAGTAAAAACCCGTTTCATTGGTTCTCGAAACGGGTTCTCTCGTTTTCAGCCTGCTTATTGTACTTTTATATTTTTCATTTGGACAGCACCCATACCTCTAGGCACTTCCATTTTTTCTGCCGATTTGGCTTCTAATTGTTCTTCAATATATGCAACCGCAACGTTAGGATCAATAATATCACCACAAGTATATACATCAATACTTGCATAACCATGCTCCGGAAAACTATGAATCGTTAAATGGGACTCTGAAATAATGACCACACCGCTTACGCCAAAAGGTGCAAATTTATGAAAAGCAACTTCTCTCACCTCAGCTCCTGCTTTAAGTGCAGCATTCACAAAAGTTCTTTCGAGAAGTTCCATATTATTTAACATGTCAATATTACATTCCCATAATTCAGCTATTACATGTCTTCCCATTGTATCCATATATTTCTCCCCCTTGTTCACTAATTCTTTCAAATAATAATGCCTGATATGCCTCGGGGGAAAGTTAGTCCAAAGAGGTCCTAACCCTTTAAGCACTCATTCGGTTGCCATTATTCAAAAGTTCTTGTTTCTAGCTAATCATTCCTTTTAATGATTTAGCTGCAAAAAGATTATATCTACTTTTGTCGACTTTGACAAGACAAATTTAGTTGTCTTTGTATTTTTTACAATAGTAAATCGGCTAATCCCCATTTTTCAAAGATGTTTATTAATTGATTTTCTGACTCTTCTATAGAGCCACTATTATCAATAATCGCATCAGCAAGTTCCCGTTTTTTTTCCATATTCATTTGACTGTTCATCCGATCTCTCGCTTCTTTCTCAGTCAGCTGGTTTCGTTCGATAAGACGCTGTAGTTGCACATCCTCTGTTGTATAAACTACTATCGTTTTCTCGACTAAATATGTAAGCTTATTTTCAAATAATAGCGGGATATCCATTACTATCGACTGGTTTCCCTGTTGAAGCAGCTCTTCTTTTTTGGAAAGCATTCTTTTTCGAACAGCAGGATGGACAATAGCATTTAATTGTTCTCTCTTGCTCAGATCCTGAAATATGATCGATCCAAGCAACTTACGATCTAGCGTACCATCTTCGAGTAAGATTTCTTCACCAAATGTTGCTACTATTTCTTCTAAGGCTTGTTCTCCCGGTTCTACTACTTCACGCGAAACGATATCAGCATCAATAACGGGAATCTGATATTTTTCCTGTATCATTTTACTAATAGTTGACTTCCCTGTTGCTATATTACCTGTTAATCCAATAATCAATTCTTTCACCCTTTTTTTACTGACACCTTGTCCAACTTTATCCATCAAAAGGGTTAAGATAGCTAGTGCACTAGGATATACGCACTTTCATTTCAGTTTCGTATATCCCAGTTGCAGAATAAAACTAAAAACCCTTTTCATATGGAATGGTGTGTCTTTTTTAAACGACCATTTTCCATATCCCAATAATAATAAGTAGGCATCCTGGGATAAACGACATTTTCTTTAAACCTTTAATATTTGCACAATATTTACCAACATTCACACCTAACAACAAAAAGACAATAGTTATGAAGAAGACATATAGTGGTGTAAAAATCGGGGAAGCTCCCAGCATATAAATCCCGATTCCAGCACCAAATGAGTCTAAGGATAAGGCGATTCCAATTAAAATTGGTTCCACACCATTAATCTTTCCAGAACGATCAATGTCAGCTTCCATTGGCTTCTTTAGAATTTTAATTAGAAATGCGCAAACGTAGCGACTGGAGCGAATCAACTGATTTAAAGGAATCACGGTGAATTTACGAATCGATAATGACCTCTCATAGGGTGATTCACTAAGTCGACTAGTTTCTATGAGACCGGAGCTAGACAGATATCCACTTTCTTTTCTGCTTAGAAAAGAGGGTGCTTTCTTCTTTTTTTCCTGAAATAGTGAAGTTAATAAGACAACACCTACGAGCGCCAAAATAAATCCTCCAACTATTTCTGTGGAACGCATCGAGATGACAGAAGATAAGATCGAACCTGATAGCATTGATATGGTAAAGGTTATCCCGACCGTTGCCGAAATTAACAGCAACGCTCTAACAGGTAACGTCAATCCTCTTAATCCGTACGTAAATGCTACTAAAAAGCTATCAATGCTAATTGCTATTATAAGAATGGTTAACATCATCTTCTTTCATTACTCCTTCATACGTCGTTTCTGTATTATATGGAGTAAGGAAAGAAGATGTGAGAAAGCTAAATCGGCTGACACGTTGGACAATAGTGTGTCCCACGGCCATTTACTTTTATTTTCATAATGGTATCTTCACATTTACTACACGGCTTTTCATTTTGCGCGTACACGTTTAACTTTTGTTGAAACATGCCAATTTGCCCTTGAGAGTTGACATACGAACGAATCGTTGTTCCGCCTTGTTTTACAGCATCCTCTAATGTCAGAACAGCTGCTTGTTTAATTTTAATGATTTGTTCATTTGTTAGACTTATACCTTTGGTTAATGGGTGAATTCCTGCTAAAAACAAGGTTTCATCTACATAAATATTACCTAAACCTGCAATAACCGATTGATCTAATAATATATTTTTAATATTACGCTCACTCTTTTGCACTTTCTCTTGAAATACTTGCAAGGAAAAATCAGCTTCTAGTGGGTCTTTTGCTAACAAAACAAGTGGTTTCTTTCCTATTTCCGTTCCTTTTTCCTGCAAATGCATCGTTCCAAATTTACGAACGTCCTGGTAGCGTAGATCTGTTCCATCTGTAAAACGGAAAATAACGTGTGTATGTGGCACAACTTCTTCTTTACGATCATGCACACCATATTTCCCTTCCATTCTTAAATGAGATACTAAGACATATTCGTCCAAATCAAACAATAAAAATTTACCTTTCCTGCGAATATCATAGATCGTTTGTTTCTGGATTAATGCCATAAATTGCTCGACATCATCTGGCTCTTGAATGATTTTCGGCCAAAATACATCAACGGATTGAATGGTTTTGCCTATTACTAATTGTTTTAAGGTCTGTCTAATCGTTTCTACTTCAGGTAATTCCGGCATTTTCTATAACTCCTTACTTCGCATCATACCAAGTGTCTCCCTGTTCAACATCCACCTTCAAAGGGACACTTAGTTCAATCGCATTTTCCATGACATCCACAACAAGCTCGGATATCGCTCTTAATTCTTCTTCGGGTACTTCCAGAATCAATTCATCGTGTACTTGTAATAACAATTTTGCTTGGTAGTTTTCTTTTTTGAGCTGCTGATCTAACTCAATCATTGCTAACTTGATAATATCAGCGGCACTTCCTTGAATTGGGGTATTCATGGCTGTTCGCTCTGCAAAACTTCGCTGATTAAAGTTTCTACTCGTAATGTCAGGCAAATACCTTCTTCTGTTCATAATCGTTGTTACATAACCATGTTGCTTTGCTTCTTGGACAATTTCATCCATGTATTCTTTTACACCTGGGTAGCTTTCCAAATAACGGTTAATAAACGATTTTGCTTCTTTTCTTGTAATCCCTAGACTTTGTGATAGCCCATAATCACTTATACCATAAACAATACCGAAGTTTACCGCCTTTGCTTGACGCCGCATATTGGAAGTGACTTCCTCTTCTGTCACATGGAATACATCCATCGCGGTTTGGGTATGAATATCCTTATCCTGTTTAAACGCATCCTGTAATCTTTCGTCCTTAGCAATATGTGCTAGCACTCGTAATTCAATTTGCGAGTAGTCTGCTGCAATCATCTTCCAACCTGCAGTAGATGGAATAAATGCTTGACGGATTTTACGACCTTCCTCAATTCTGATTGGGATATTCTGCAAGTTAGGATCAATTGAACTTAGTCTTCCAGTCTGTGTTAGTGCCTGATTGAAACGAGTATGAATTTTACTAGTGTCTTCATGAATTACTTTTAATAACCCTGCGATGTACGTAGAGTCTATTTTTTTCAATTGACGGTATAATAAGAGCTTGTCAATAATCGCATGTTTTCCTTGTAATTGCTCTAATACATCAGCGGCTGTAGAATATCCCGTCTTTGTTTTCTTAATCACAGGTAATTCTAATTTTTCAAAAAGAATCGGACCAAGTTGTTTTGGTGAGTTTATATTAAATGCTTCCCCTGCTAACTCGTAAATTTCTTTTTCTAAAGTAGCGAGGCTTGCTTTTAATTCTTCACCCATATCAATGAGACGCTGTTTGTCCACCTTTACACCAGTTGCTTCCATTTCACCTAAGACAAGCGCAAGTGGTAACTCCAAATCAATGAGCAATGCCAATTGCTTATTCTCTTTTAATGCATGTTCCATCTGTTCTTTCAGTTGATAAATCATATTCGTTTTCCGGACAATATGCTCTTCCCATTGCTTGCTTTCTTCAGGTAAACCTTTCTTTGCTCCTTTACCATAGACCTCTTCATCAAACAATACGTTTTTTTGACCAAATCGATGACTTATCGCAGGAATGTCATGATTATTTTCAGATGGATTAATTAAATAGGATGCTAACAGGGTATCAAAGGCAATACCTTTGATTGAAATCGATAATCGATTTAATAGAACGGTAATTTTCTTAGCATCAAACACATATTTCTTCTGGGCTTCATCTTCTGCCCATTCTTTGAACACTTTTGAATTTTCAAGTATAGAAATCGGAATAAAATACTTGCCATTGTCGTTCACCAATGAAGCACCAATCATCTTCTCAGCATGATAATTTTCATCTAATATTTCTATTTCAAATGCATCATACCCTGTAAATATATCCTTTTTAATTTCTGTCAGATTTTCATATGTAATATCTTCTAATGCTTCTGACTGATCAGCCTCTTCCACATCCCCGTCTATCCGATTTAATAATGACTGGAAGCCTAAGTCTAGAAAGATTTCTTTTACCTTTTGATCGACGTATCCTTCGTACACTGTATCATCTGCTACTATTTCGATTGGTGATTGTTGATTTATCGTTACAAGCTCTTTGCTCATAAAAGCTTCTTCTTTATTTGCTTCTAGCTTCTCTTTTAATTTTTTCCCAGATACTGCATCCAAATGTTCATATAAATTTTCCACTGTTTCAAACTGTTTGATTAGTTTGACAGCTGTTTTTTCTCCAACACCTGGAACACCTGGGATATTATCTGATTTATCTCCCATCAATGCTTTCAGGTCAATGATTTGTTTCGGTGTAACTTCCATATCTTCTTTCAATGTTTCTGGTGTATAGGTCATGACATCACTAATACCTTTTTTCGTTAGCTTGACATCGACTTTGTCTGAAACTAGCTGTAGCAAGTCCTTATCACCTGAAATTACTTTAACTTCCCAATCCTTATCTTTTGTCTGATTAGCAATCGTACCAATAATATCATCTGCTTCATAGTTTTCTAGTTGATAATGTTTAATGTTAAAGGCATCTAATAGTTGGCGCAAAACGGGAAACTGTTCACTTAATTCAGAAGGTGTTTTCTCGCGTCCGCCTTTATACTCCTTGTATGTTTTATGGCGGAATGTCGTTTTCCCAGCATCAAACGCAACTAGCATGTGTGTAGGCTGTTCTTCTTCCAAGATTCGTAATAACATGGTGGTGAAGCCATATACCGCATTCGTGTATACGCCTTTATCATTATTTAACAATGGTAATGCAAAAAATGCACGATAGGCGATACTATTGCCGTCAATTAATATTAATTTATTCGTCATTTTACCGATCTCCTTTTTGGTTCAATACATTGCTTATATTTTACCATGATTACAAGTGATAATAAAAATTTTCGTAACTCCTCTTAAACGTCTTACGTCTAGTCCAATTAACTGATGTAAAATAGATATATACAGCGAAGTAATGAAAACACTGTTTGTTCGAAACTAAATGTACAGTCACCTATGAAATAATTTTGACATGTATCGTGATCATAACCGCCACTCCGGCTGCCCACTTCCCTTTCCGTGGGGTTTGCCCTTCAGCTAACTTTTTCGAGCAAAAACCGCTCGAAAAAGTGGGTCTTCAGGCCAAACAGGTCCCACAGGAGTTGAAGTGGGCGGCCTCCGTTAATATTTGCTCCACAACACTAATCCGTAATCAACCAATCGATTTCTCCACCATATGAGCAATAGGGTGCGACTATGCTCAAGAGGGATTTACAGCCGATTAAAACAGAAAAGTTTAGTTCCATGAGTTCAATGCTTTCTATAATCAGTGAACAAAAATAGCGGAGGCAGAATACGGAGACTCCTATGGGAACAGCACGTGCCGAAGACCCCGCAGGAAAGTGACTTTTGCTTTCCGAGGAGACTAAGGCCGTGCCCATGGAAAGCGCAGTATTCTGCTGTAGCGAATGACAACACTTCTCAAAATAACAGATCGGAAGAGAGTAAATCCATGTCCACTTTACTTCGTAGTTTATAAATTTTGTTCATCAATTTAAAATTCACTAAAAATAGGACCAACCCGACTCCACATAAGTGGACACAGGTTGGTCTAAGTATTAATTAATCGATATATCCTAGCAATAAATCAGCATATGGTGATCCTTGTGGGATAATGATAGTCGTTTCGTCACCAATTGTTTCTTTGTATGATTCAAGTGTTCGATATAGCTGATAGAATTCTGCGTCTTGAGAGAATGCTTCGTTATACATTTCGGCAGCTTCCAATTCACCTTCAGCGCGGATTTCTTCTGCTTCAGCATTTGCCTTCGATAACATTTCTGTTACATCACGGTCAGCATTGGCAGTAATTCTGCTTTTTTCCGCTTCCCCTTGGGATAAATATTGCTGAGCTTGTGATTCACGTTCAGAGATCATCCGGTTAAATACAGATTGTTCATTTTCTTCTGGCAAATCCGTCCGTTTGATACGAACATCATCTACCTGAACCCCATAATTATCCCTTTCTAACAGCGTATTAACACGATCCGTAACTCTTTCATTAAGGTCACCTCTTGTGCTTCCTTCATCATTAATAATTTCATCATAATCCATGGATCCAAGTTCGGATCGAATTACTGAAAAGATAAACTCTCCCATTCTTGCTTCTGCACCCATTTCTGTTCGAGCATTTGCAATCATCGAAGCAGGATCCGTAATTTCCCAAATCGCATAATTATCAATAATCATACGTTTCTTATCTAACGTATTGATTTCACGCTCCGTTACATCGTATATTAGCTTTTTCTTAGGCAGTGTTGTAACTGATTGTAATATTGGTATCCTAAATTTCAGGCCTGGTTCATCTTTAATGCTAACCACTTCGCCAAACTGACGAACAACTTTGTATTCTCCTTCTTTGACAACAAACATACTACTCATAAAAACGATTATTAGCACAACTGTTAGTAAAATGGCAAGACCAATCTTGATTAATCTTCTTATTTCTTTCGGTGTCATTTTCTTCATTTCGTAGACATTATTCTGATCTGTCATTATTTTTTTCCTCCTCACTATCCTCAGTGTCACTATCTGATTGATTATTTTCGGAGGAGTCCGTTGCTGGTGGTATTGTGGATGATGTGTTTTCTCCTAACGGTAAATATTTCAATGTATTTCCATCATCGTTCATAATATAAATGTTGGCATCTGGCAAGACTTGATCAAGTGTTTCTAACACTAACCGCTGCCTTGTTATATCAGGATTACTTTCATATGCATCATATAATGCGTTGAATGCTGCTACATTTCCTCTCGCTGTTTCAATTCTTTCAATTTTATCACCTTCAGCTCTTGAGATAATGGCATCCTTTTCCCCCTGAGCTTCCTCGTAAATCTCATTACGATACTTATCTGCTTCATTTTTCTTGGTATTCATCGTTTCTCGTGCATCGGTTACTTTCATAAAAGCCTGACGCACTTCTTCATTAGGCAAATCAACTTCTTGCAGTTTGACATCCTGTATCGCAATTCCAACTTCATAATCTTCCATAAGCGTTACTAATAAGTCCAATACTTCGTTCTCGATTTCTGCTTTCCCGTCTGTAAGTGCATCGTCAATCGTAGAAGATCCAATAATACTTCTTAAAGATGCCGATGTCGCATTATAAAGCACTTGTTGTGGATCATCTGAATTAAATAAGTATTTGCCCGGTTCAATGATTTTCCACTGAACAACTAAATCTGCTTGAAGAATATTCTCATCTCCGGTAATCATTCGAACAACATCAGCATTTTCTTCGTTTTCTGAATCATATCCAAAGTTCAAACTGAAAGTCTCCCTTGATAAGGTTTCTACTGTTTGTATCGGCCAAGGCAATTTAAAGTGCAGACCTGGTTCAGTTGTTCCTTCTTCTGCTTTACCAAATGTAATTAAAACAGCTTGCTCTGATTCATCTACGGTATACCAGCTAGTTGCCGCAAATAAACCTAAGACAACTACAGCTATCACAATCCCGATCCAGCTGTATATTTGTTTTAAAGTCATTCTATTCCCCCCCTTACTTCCTTTGCAACTTTACCATATATTCAGTACATACGTAATATATTACAGAAAGGTTTCATTTTCTTAACAAATAATTTACTTTCACTAAAATCTTATATAAAGTAATAGTAAAAAAGTGATGAAAGAATCTCCTCTATTCCCTCACCACTTTTTCGGTATTTTCACGGTAAAGCACGATCCTTTTCCCATTTCACTTGTTACTGTTATCGTGCCTTGGTGTGCTTCGATAATGTGTTTTACAATGGCTAAGCCTAATCCCGTACCTCCGGTATTACGGCTTCTTGCTCTATCTACACGGTAAAATCTTTCGAAAATACGTTGTCTGGCTTCATCCGGTATGCCTATCCCAGTGTCTTCCACTTCGATTATCACTTCATGATCATTTTCATCAATTCGAAGGAAAATACTTCCTTCTTCAGCAGTGTAATTAATCGCGTTATACATTAAATTTAGTACCACTTGCTGTAAGCGGTCAGGATCACCATGAAAGGAAATGTTTGGTTTTATTTCTTTGGTGAATTCCAGTGATTTTTTACTTGCTTGTTGCTCAATTAACGTCAAACTATTGTGCAACCATTCGTCCACTTCAATGAGTTTGGTTGAAAGCTTCATTTCTTCTTTTTCTATTTTGGACAATTCTAGTAAATCATGTACTAACGATTGTAATCGAGTACTTTCTTTTAAAATGATCGTTAAAAATTGTTCTTTAATTCCGTCGTCTGCCATTTCATCTTCTAATAATGTTTCAGCAAAACCTCGAATTGATGTTATCGGTGTCTTTAATTCATGAGACACATTTGCTACAAAGTCTTTTCGCATTTCTTCGACTCGCTTCAAATCTGTTATATCATGAAAAACAAGGACTGCTCCCTTTAAATCCTTTACATCATTAATAACTGGTGCACCTACTACTTCAAAATAGTGTTTTTCACTATTTATAGTCTTGGTAATATTACCGGTCATTTTTTCTTCATACAAGAAAGTTTCCTGCACTACTTTATGAATCGTCTTATCCTTTAACACGTCATAATATAAGAATCCAATATAGTCAACAGAATTTCTCCCAAACATTTGCATAAATTTGCGGTTGATCAAATGGACGTATCCTCTTTCATCAATTAACATCAAGCCGCTCTCCATGTTATTCATCACTGTTTTCCACTGACTTCCTTGCATTTTTTCTTGAATGGACATTTCTTGTAAATTTCGGGCTAGCACATTAATTGTATTACTCAGCTGTTGTGCTTCTCCATACGGCTTTACATATGTTCGGGCATTATAATTCCCTTTAACAAGTTCATTTGTAACATTAATGGAAGCACGAATTGGACGCACATAGTTTTCAAACATATGATATATTAATATTAATAATATGATAAATCCAATAATTAAAGAAAATAGTACAAAAAATTGTTCTTCCCCAGATGTAAGAGGCAGAATAACAATACCTATTAAAATAAATACAGAAGCAGTCATTAAAATGTAGCGATAAAACAAATTTATTCTTTTTTTGGCGTCCATTAATAAGGCTCCTCCATTTTATAACCGAGCCCTCTAATCGTTTTAATATAGACTGGATGTTTCGTATCCGGTTCAATTTTCTCACGCAAATGGCTAACATGCACATCTACAATTCTTGTATCACCAACAAAATCATAATTCCAAACTGCACTAAGTAATTGGTCACGTGACAATACTTTACCCTTATGTTTAGAAAGATAGTGTAATAGCTCAAATTCTTTGCGAGTAAAGCTTAACTGCTCTCCTTTGATTGTAGCTTCATATTGTTGCGGATAAATAAGTAAGTCAGAAATTTTAATAAACGGCTGGTCTGCCGCCCCTTCTTGTTTTCTTGTTCTTCGTAGGATTGCTTTAATTCTCGCAACTACTTCCTTCGGGCTAAATGGCTTTGTTAAATAGTCGTCAGCACCAAGTTCTAATCCTAATACTTTATCAAATTCGTCATCTTTTGCCGTTAACATTAAAATAGGGGTATCTATTTGCTTCTGTCTCAGCGCTTTGCATACCTCCGTACCTTCCATACCTGGTAACATTAAATCTAAAACAATTAAATCAAATTCTCCTGTAGCCGCTTTATGTAAGCCTTCTACTCCATCGAAAGCAGTATCCGTTTTAAAACCAGATTTTTCAATATTATATTGCAATAAAGTTACAATAGATTGTTCATCATCAACGATTAATACTTTCTCTTCCATTAATAAAGCACCCCATCTTATTTTATCTATATTACCTTAATCATACATGTACGTGTATCTAATGTGAATAGCTTTATACTACAAAAATTCCATTTACATGTAAATTTTTCTTAACATTATTAATTTTATTTTAACAATAAAAGTTAGAATGTCCACTTGTTACTGAAATTAAATAAATATAGTCAACGAGTGAGCATCTAATTTCATACAGCTCTCCTATTTTGTTATGTTGAATAAGTAAGAAATTGACTGGAGGGATGAGAATGAACGAAAAGAATAAACAAATTTTATTAGTAAAACGGCCAAAAGGAACGCCTGATAGTGACTCATTTCAAGTCATAGAATCAGATATAAAACAGCCTGAAAACGGCGAAGTGCTTATTCGTACTTTATATGTTTCTGTTGATCCGTACTTGCGCGGAAGAATGATTGATGCTCCTTCTTATGTAGCTCCTTTTCAACTAAATGAAGTTATAGAAGGTGGAGTAATAGGAGAAGTGCTGGAATCTAAAACAGACCAATTGAACCAAGGGGATATTGTTATCGGTGGATTTGGTTGGCAGACATATTACACCGCAAAAGCAACTGAAGTTAGAAAAATAGATCAAGATATTGCTCCAATATCTACTCATTTAGGAATTTTAGGCATGACTGGGTTAACGGCATACTTTGGATTACTTGATATTGGTAAACCAAAAAAGAACGAAACGGTTGTGATTTCTGGCGCAGCAGGAGCTGTTGGATCTGTAGTTGGACAAATTGCCCGAATCAAAGGTGCACGAGTTGTTGGAATTGCTGGTTCAAATGAGAAGCTTCAATACTTAAAAGAAGAATTGCAATTCGACGAAGCGATTAATTACAAGACAACATCTAATCTTAAGGATGATTTGGCAAGTGCTTGTCCGAATGGAGTAGATGTTTACTTTGATAATGTTGGTGGAGAGATTTCTGATGCAGTACATGCACACTTAAATAAATTCGCACGCATTCCAGTTTGTGGTGCCATATCCAGTTATAATCTTGAAGGCGAGGATGTTGGTCCACGTGTACAAACGACGCTTATTAAGAAAAGTGCTTTCATGCAAGGTTTTACTGTAGGAGATTTTGCCAATCAATTCCCTGATGGTACAGCTGAACTTGCGAAGTGGCTAAATGAAGGGAAATTACAATATCAAGAAACAATCAAAGAAGGCTTTGAAAATATTCCCGACGCATTCCTAGATCTATTCAAAGGCAACAACATCGGGAAACTATTAGTAAAAGTCGCAGATATATCTAATTAATAGCTTTCTTTCAATTGAAATAGGAAAAACTGAGCAAAATTCGCTCAGTCCTTATCACAAAATGCTCAGATTTACGCTTCCTCTAGTGGTATTATGGAATAATATCAACTGCTTGATCACCACTC
This sequence comes from Gracilibacillus suaedae, assembly GCF_017599345.1. Taxonomy (GTDB): domain Bacteria; phylum Bacillota; class Bacilli; order Bacillales; family Amphibacillaceae; genus Gracilibacillus; species Gracilibacillus suaedae. The sequence goes on along the minus strand of NZ_JAGFVL010000063.1, from coordinate 21,666 downwards.
CGGCTACCCACTTCCCTTTCCGTGGGGTTTGTCCTTCAGCTAACTTTTTTGAGCAAAACCCGCTCAAAAAAGTGGATCTTCAGGTCAAACAATTCCCACAGGAGTTGAAGTGGGCGACCTTCGCTATTATCAGGCTCTACAACGCTAGCATGAAGTAACACAGCTGCTTTTATACTCACGGATAGCGGTCCATTGTAAAAAAAAGTCAACCTATTACTTCTGACAAGAATTGCTGCACCTCCTCATAGCGGAGACTAATTACGGAGACTCCTGCGGGAATAGCGCGAGTCGAAAATCCACTTTGTAAAGTGTTTTTCTTTGCTAAGTTAGTTGAGGCCGTGCCCACGGAAAGCGAAGTAATTAGTCGGAGCGTTGGCTAACACACATAAAATATATCAAAATAACTACTTCGTTAAACATGGTCATTGCGCTGATTATATACTTCCTTACCTTTTAACATAGAAAAAGCACCGATTATCCGGTGCTTTTTTCTTAGTCCATATTTTTGATTAATTCATCAGCAAATTCTGATGTTTTCACTTCTGTTGCACCATCCATTAGGCGTGCGAAATCATATGTTACTACTTTAGAACCGATTGTTTTATCCATAGATTTAAGGATTAACTCACCAGCTTCTCTCCACCCTAGGTGTTCAAGCATTAATACACCAGAAAGAATAACTGAAGATGGGTTGACTTTATCAAGACCAGCATATTTAGGGGCAGTACCGTGCGTAGCTTCAAAAATAGCGTGACCTGATTCATAGTTAATGTTTGCACCAGGCGCAATACCGATACCTCCAACTTGTGCAGCTAGTGCATCTGATACATAGTCACCATTCAAATTCATTGTTGCAACTACATCAAATTCTTTTGGACGAGTAAGAATTTGTTGCAAGAAAATATCCGCAATCGCATCTTTTACGATGATACGACCAGCTGCTTCCGCGTCAGCTTGTGCTTTATCAGCTGCGTCACGGCCTTGTTCTTCAACGATCTTGTCATATTCAGCCCATGTGAATACTTTGTCACCGTATTCTTTTTCGGCTAATTCATAGCCCCAGTTTTTGAAAGCACCTTCTGTAAATTTCATAATGTTACCTTTATGTACTAGCGTAACACTCTTACGTCCTTCATTAATTGCGTAATCAATGGCAGCACGCACAAGACGGCTAGTACCTTCTTTGGATACTGGTTTTACACCTAGTCCAGAAGTTTCAGGGAAACGAATGTTTTCAACACCCATTTCATTTTGAAGGAAGTCGATTACTTTTTTCACTTCGTCAGATCCTTCTTGCCACTCAATACCAGCATAGATGTCCTCTGTGTTTTCACGGAAGATTACCATATCTGTATCTTCAGGACGCTTAACAGGAGATGGTACACCTTCAAACCAGCGAACTGGACGCAAGCAAGTAAATAGATCTAACTTTTGACGTAGTGCTACGTTTAAGGAGCGGATACCTCCACCGATTGGCGTAGTAAGAGGTCCTTTAATTGCAATTTTATAGTCACGAATTACATCAAGTGTTTCTTCTGGTAACCATTCACCTGTTTGGTTATATGCTTTTTCACCAGCAAGAACTTCTTTCCATTCGATACCCTTTTCACCGTTATAAGCTTTTTCAACAGCAGCTTCTAAAACACGGCTAGCAGCAGCCCAAATATCTGGACCAGTTCCGTCCCCTTCGATAAAAGGAATAACTGGTTTATTAGGTGTTTGCACAACACCATTTTCTACAGTAATTTTTTCACCCATAATTCAAATTCCTCCTAGATTCATTAATATTTATATCATTTTCAAAAGAAAATGGTTAACGCTGATTGATATCCACATATACTTGTTTTTGTGGACCTACATATTCTGCACGTGGTCTGATTAAACGGTTGTTTTCATATTGTTCTAAAATATGTGCAATCCAACCCGAGAAACGACTCATCGCAAAAATTGGTGTGTAAAGATCATGTTTAATCCCTAAACTATGGTACACCGAAGCGGAATAGAAATCAACATTGGCAGGCAAGCCTTTTTCCGATTTAATGTATTCTTCAATCTTTTCAGACATTTCATACCATTTTTCCATTCCTTGACGTGCAGTTAGTTCTTTGGACATTTTTTTCAAATGTTTTGCACGTGGGTCGCCCGTCTTGTAAACTCGGTGGCCCATTCCCATGATCTTTTCTTTATTAGCCATTTTTTCTTTTACATATGGAATCGCATTATCGACTTCCCCTATTTCAAGCAGCATTTCCATTACACGCTCATTAGCACCACCATGGAGCGGCCCTTTAAGTGCACTAATTGCAGCAGTAATACCTGAATAAATATCAGATAATGTCGCAACACATACACGTGAAGTGAATGTAGATGCATTTAATTCATGGTCTGCATGAAGCACTAATGCCTTGTTAATCGCTTCTGTTTCTAACTCACTTGGCTCTTTTCCATTCAGCATATAAAGGAAGTTTGCTGCATAGCTTAAGCCTTGTTTTGGTTGTATGATATCCTTTTCATCGCGAATACGAGAAAAAGCAGTTACAACAGAAGCTACCTTTGCTTGCAATCGTACAGCTTTACGTTTGTTTGCCTCATCAGTCATCTCGTCAGCTTCCGGATCATATAATCCAAGTAGCGAAACAGCTGTTCTTAAAGCAGCCATTGGATGAACATTATGTATATCATAAGACTTAAAATGTTCTACTACCCCATCTGGTAGTGTCATATTTTCAGTTAAGTCTTTTTCCAGCTCAGCTAACTCTTCTTTGTTTGGTAGCCTTTTATTCCATAATAAAAAAACAACTTCTTCAAAGCTAGCATTTTCTGCCAAGTCATCAATTGTATAACCGACATATGTGAGCTGGTCATCAATAATGGAACTTACCTTTGACTCTGCTGCTACTACCCCTTCCAGTCCTTTCGTTGTTGACATAACATCCCTCTCCTTTTCTTATCCAAATTGCTTTTATTTCTATCGTCCAAGCGACAAAAATAATGGTGCTTTTGAACATCCCCATGCCTATTATAAACAAACAAAAAAAGATAGTAAATGAAAACGATTAAAATTTATCATATAATCTTGTTTTCTCTCATAGCTTGTATTACCTTTCCTTACTTAAGAAATGGAAGTGCATCAAGCATTCTGATAATAACATATGCAATTCCTGCGCCGATTAACGGACCTACTGCAACACCTTGAAACGCTACAACAGCAATAATAGTACCTATTACTAATGCAGTTGTGATCTCGGGATCATTTGCTAACAATGAAAGTCCATGTCTGGCAACGACTGCTACAAAGATACCAGCAAAAAGAGCGACCCAAGCATGGTATGATTTCACGGTTTGTAATAAATCTTTAAATCCAATCTCGCCTGTTGCAATCGGGATTAACACAGCAACTGTGATAATGATGACACCCCAGCCAATTCCTTTGTCTTGTATGTATGGAAAAAGCTTGTCATCGATTTTTAATAATTTCATGCCAAAAAGTATGTATACAGCTACCATAATAGCCTGATTTTTTGCAATGTATCCTAGCAAAAATAATATGAGTAAAAATATTGTTGAACTACTTAACATAACATGTCCTCCACTGCATTCTAACCAATGCATATCTTATCACAAAGTGCTAAATTTTGAAAAAAATAACCTCTAACTTCAAAGGAGATTTCAATATGCTGAACAAGCAAATGTTATTAAGGACCTTTTACCTGATTGCTATTCTTTCTGCGTTATTATTAACTGTTTATCTGATTATCCAATTTCTATTTCCCTTTTTTTTAGCTTGTATATTTGCCGTTATTTTATATCCCATTATTCAATTGATGCATATTCATTTAAAAATTCCTTATGTTCTCAGCTGTCTATTAGGAATATTAATCGCCATCGTTAGCACGATTATGTCGCTTTTTTTTATTGGTGTAGAATTATTGCAAGGAATTATTTATTTAGCAAAATGGATTCCGGATAATCTCCGCTTTTTACTGGAACAGTCTATGAATCATTTTAATCAATGGATCCAACCACTCATTCAAAAAGCTAATCAATATATCCATAGTCTTCCTGAAGAACAACATACTGTTATTGAAGAACAATTAGCCGAAATAAGTATAAGTATTGCCGATCAAATCGCCTACTTATTAGAAATCATATTGAACTGGCTTGGAAACCAAATATCGAGTTTACCCGGATCTGTAATGATTTTAATCTTTTCTTTCTTGTGTACTTTTTTTATCTGCAAAGACTGGGACAAGTTCTATCAATATGTTTTGAAAAGAGTACCTTTACCATACATCGAAATTACACAAACTGTTTCTAAACAAATACGGACAAAGATCATTCGGTATATAAAAGCGCAATTAATACTGATTTCCATTACTTTCATTATTATCCTGATAGGGTTAAGCTTATTTCAAATCAAACATGCTTTTACAATAGCTCTTCTAATGGCATTAGTAGATCTGTTACCTATATTAGGAACTGGAATCATCTTTGTACCATGGAGTTTATATTTGTTTATGACAGGAGAAACGACTTTGGCAATCTGCTTATTTTCACTTTATTTGTTCGTTATTCTACAAAGACAACTATTGGAGCCAAAAATCGTTTCCAATGCTTTGGGGATTCATCCAATCTTAACTATTATAACCATTTACTTAGGTTTTCAACTATTTGGTGTGAAAGGAATTTGGCTAGGACCTGCTATCCTATTTATCGGAAAAGCATGTAGTGAAGCCAAGCTGTTCCATATACTTTGGCAATACATTAAGCATAATCGAATTAGCGTCGATAAATCGTAAATCTCCCACTATCCATCCATTTACGTGCGATGTTTTGAAACATATTTCTAAACGGTCTTCTCGTAAAAGGAATTAATAGACAAAAACCGATAGCATCTGTTATAAATCCTGGGGTTAACAGTACGATGCCACCAATCAAAATACAAATACCGTCAAAAACCGTCTCTTGCGGTGCATATCCCATGCTCATGGATTCTCGTGCCTTTCGTAATGTTTCTAAACCTTGTTGCTTAGCTAACCAAGCACCCAACACTCCTGTGAATATAATCAATACAATAAGCCACCATGGCCCTATATAGCCACCAGCCCAAACAAAAATACCAATTTCTAAAGCCGGGACTACCAAAATAAATAAAAGTAACAAACGAAACATAATATCACCCTTTTCCAATTAGACAAACTTAGTGAATGAACTGAAGCAAATGAGATAAAGGAATCACGAAGATAAGCGAACCGATATTGTAGCACGTTTAGGGAAGTCGCCTAGTTTTTGGGGATTAGAGCTAGACATCTTCTACTTATCAAGAAAATTTGGCTTACCGACATGTACACAAAATCTCGTTTTCTTATACTAACATTCTTCATCTCTCGAAGTGTAAAAATAGAGAAGAAGGCAGCCTTCTTCTCTATTGGTTCACTTTTATAATACACTAGCATGACCAGCGTAAATATCACCTTTTTGAGCATCAATCGTAATGTCTTGTCCGTCATTAATTAATTCAATCGCTCTTTCTACCCCAACGATAACCGGAATACCTAAGCTTAGACCAACAACTGCTGCATGAGAAGTCAATCCGCCTTCTTCTGTAATAATTCCACTGGCTTTTTCGATCGATGGCATCATGTCTTTATCTGTACCATAAGTGATAATAACATCATCTTGCTTTACTTTTAACTTGGCTTCTTCTGCATCTTTACAAATTACAGCGCGCCCGTAAGTACTACCTTTACCAACACCTTGTCCTTTAGCCAATACATCTCCAATTACATGGATTTTCAGCAAATTAGTTGTACCACTTTCACCAACCGGAACACCTGCAGTAATGATGACACGGTCGCCACGTTTGAAATGATTAGTTTTCAATCCTTGTTCAATTGCTTCTTCCAACACGTCATCTGTAGTATGTGCTAGTGTACCAACAATTGTTTCAACACCCCATACTAACGCTAACCTTCTGCTTACTTGTTCATCAAAAGTTACGGCAATAATAGGTGATTCCGGACGATATTTCGAGATCATTCGAGCTGTAAAGCCACTAACCGTTGGTGTTAAAATGGCATCAACATTTAGGTTCATCGCTGAATGATTAACAGATTGACTAATCGCATCGGTAATGGTTAAATCAGACGCTTTGGAGCGAAGGTCTAGCATTGCTTTATGATCAATCGCTGTTTCTGCTTTCTTCGCAATATTACTCATTGTTTCTACCGCTTCGATTGGATAGTCACCAGCAGCAGTCTCACCTGAAAGCATAATTGCGTCTGTTCCATCTAAAATCGCATTGGCAACGTCTGAAGCTTCAGCTCTTGTTGGTCTTGGATTACGCTGCATAGAATCAAGCATCTGAGTTGCTGTAATAACTGGTTTACCAGCATTGTTACATTTATAGATCATTTCTTTTTGAACAAGTGGAACTTGCTCTGGTGGAATTTCAACACCTAAGTCACCACGTGCAACCATTAAACCATCACTTACTTGGAGAATGGCATCTAAGTTATCGACACCCTCCTGGTTCTCTATTTTAGGAATAATTTGAATATGTGTTGCATTATGTTCTTCCAATAATCCTCTAATTTCCAACACATCTGATGCGCGACGAACAAAAGAAGCGGCAATAAAATCAACGCCTTGCTCAATTCCAAATTTAATATCTGCTGCATCTTTATCTGTGATACCTGGTAGGTTTACACTTACGTTCGGAACGTTAACACCTTTCTTATTTTTAAGTAATCCAGAGTTTAGTGCTACTGTTTTTAATTCATTTCTATCTTTAAGGATTTCTGTAACTTCTAGAGCTATTAATCCATCATCTAATAGTAATTTAGATCCGACTTCGACATCATGAATTAGTTGCGGGTAAGTTACTGAAATACGTTCTTCATTTCCTTCAATATCATCCATTGAAACATACACGGTATTTCCTTTAACAATATCAGCTTTTCCATCTTTCAAAGTTCCTGTACGAATTTCAGGACCTTTCGTATCTAATAAAATGGCAACTGTTTTCCCTAATTTTTTTGCAGCACTACGGATATTTTTAATTCTTGCTCCATGCTCATCAAAATCTCCATGAGAGAAATTTAAACGGGCAACATTCATCCCTGCCTCAATCAATTGTTCTAACTTTTCTTCTGCCTCTGATGCTGGTCCAATCGTACAAACGATTTTAGTTCTTCTCATTTTGCTTCCTCCTTCAATCTCTAAACCCTATTATGACTAAACGTTTCGATATAGTAAATTAAATAGACAGTTGATTAGCTAATTTATACATATTCATGTTAACAGCATGTTTTTTAGTTAAAACATCTGATATATCATGATCAACTACAATGTTATTTTCAACACCAACCATACGACCACCGATTCCGTCCATTAATAGGTCGACAGCTTTTGCTCCTAAACGGCTTGCTAATACACGATCATATCCTGAAGGTGAACCACCACGTTGAATATGGCCTAGTACTGTTACACGTGTGTCCATATTTGTTTCTTCTTCAATGCGTTTTCCATAATCAACCCCACTGCCAACACCTTCAGCCAGAATGATAATACTATGTTTTTTACCTCGTTCCTGACCACGCTTCAACTTACCTACAACGCTTTCGAAGCTTTCTTCTTGTTCTGGAATGATGACACTTTCCGCACCATTTGCAAGACCTGCCCATAACGCTAAATCACCAGCATCTCTTCCCATTACTTCAATTACATATGTACGTTCGTGTGAGGTAGCTGTATCTCGAATTTTATCCACTGCATTAACGATAGTATTTAAAGCTGTGTCAAATCCAATAGTATAATCAGTACCTGGAATATCATTATCAATAGTACCTGGAACACCAATACATGGAAAACCTTTTTGAGTCAATTTTTCTGCACCACGAAATGACCCATCTCCACCAATAACAATGAGTCCTTCTATTCCAATTTTTCTCATTTGTTCGATTGCTTTTTGCTGCCCTGCATCTGTCTTGAATTCTTCTGAACGAGCAGAGTATAGAATCGTTCCACCTCGTTGAATAATATCCCCAACAGAACCTAGTTCCATTTTCTTAATATTACCTTCCATAAGACCTTCATATCCATTATAAACGCCATAAACTTCTAATTCATGGTAGATTGCTTTACGAACAACCGCACGAACCGCTGCATTCATTCCCGGTGCATCTCCACCACTTGTTAATACACCAATTTTTTTCAAATAAATCACCTCATTAACAAAATAAATTGTCCTACAACATTTCTCTCCATCTTTTTTGTCTTTTAAACTATATAGGAATTCCACCTAAGATTATACATGAAATAAAAACGAAACTCACCCCTAAACATTATAATTTTAGCGCATTTCTCTTCACATTGAAAGTTTTTTTGTTTATTATCGTTTATCAAATACAAAAAAACTCTCTATTTATCTTTATAATAAATCGTATTAGATACATACTGGGAATCAGGTGAAAATTTTGAAAGTGAGACTTTCATCCATTCTTTCCATAGGAAGTACTAGAATACCGAGACAGAATACTCCGCAACGACGATCATCCACTCATCTAAAGAGAGCAAATCTATGTCACTTTACGTCGTAGTATATGTATGCACTATTTTCACCAGTGCAATGAAGAAAAACTGAGCAAAATTCGCTCCATCCTTATCACTAAATGCTCAAGATTCACGCTTCCTCTAGCGGCCATTATGGAGTTATATCAACTGCTTACCTCCACTCCGGCTGTCCACTTCCCATTCCGTGGGGTTTGTCCTTCAGCTAACTTTTTCGAGCAAAAACCGCTCGAAAAAGTGGATCTTCAGGCCAAACAATTCTCACAGGAGTGAAAGTGGGCGGCCTACGCTAAATACTGTTCTACAACATATGTCAGAGCTAGAAACTTGGATTATTATTCCATAAAAACGCTAAAATATAGCATTGAAACCTCTAAAAAAGTTATGATACCAATGTTTATATACTTTCCTTACAAGTTAGAAAAACCCCTCCTGAAGTTGGAGAGGTTTATGTGCGTTTAGACTTCTACTTTTTCTATTGATGATTGAACTTCGCCGATTTGTTTGTATTTTTCCCATCGTTTTTCGAGTAAGGAGGTTTCATTTTCCTCTTCTAACTCTCTTAATGATTTATCTAATACTTTGCTGATGCTTAATGCTTGGGTAACCATATCACGGTGTGCTCCACCAAGTGGTTCTGGTATCACCTCATCAATAACATCTAATTCTTTTAAATCAGGAGCGGTTATTCTTAACGATTTTGCAGCTTTCTCTGCTTGTCCTGAATCTTTCCAAAGCAATGCTGCAGCACCTTCTGGAGAGATAACGGAGTAAGTTGAATTCTCTAGCATGTGAATTCGGTCTCCTACACCAATACCTAAAGCACCACCGCTTCCACCTTCACCAATTACCACACAGATAATAGGAACTTTAATTCCAGCCATCTCCATCAAATTTCTTGCGATAGCCTCACTTTGGCCACGCTCTTCTGCCGCTTTACCTGGATAAGCACCTTTGGTGTCTATAAAAGTAATGATCGGTCTGTTGAACTTTTCTGCTTGTTTCATATGACGCAATGCCTTACGGTAGCCTTCAGGATGTGCCATTCCAAAATTACGTTTTAAATTTTCTTTTGTATTCTCTCCTCTTTGATGCCCAATTATGGTAACAGGTTTACCTTTGTATTTTGCAATACCGGCCACCATTGCTGCATCATCACCAAAGAGGCGATCACCATGAAATTCAATAAAATTAGTAAATAATTGCTCAATATATTGTAATGTAGTGGGACGGTTGGCATGACGAGCGATTTGTACACGATCCCAAGGTTTTAACTTCCCATAAATATCATTTTCTAGTTTTGCTAACCGTTCTTCCATTTTACTTATTTCATCAGATAAATCTATATCGCTGTCTTTTGTCATAGCTTTTAATTCTTCAATTTTCTCACGTAATTCAATAACAGGTTTCTCAAACTCCAGCACTTGATTCAACTGTTTCACCTCCAAATCCATGGATGTCTAGTATCGTTCCTAGTGTATCTCGCATCTCTCCACGAGGGATTACTTTATCGACTTGTCCGTGTTTCAACTGAAATTCAGCAGTTTGAAAATCTTTCGGTAGTTTTTCCCTAATGGTTTGTTCGATAATTCGTCTACCAGCAAAACCAATTAGTGCACCTGGTTCTGCGAAATGGTAATCCCCGATCGAAGCAAAACTAGCAGATACTCCACCTGTAGTAGGATTTGTCATCACAGAAATAAATAAACCATTTTCCCTATGCAAGCGCTGAATGGCAATGGATGTCTTTGCCATCTGCATCAAACTTAATATACCTTCCTGCATACGTGCGCCACCTGATGCAGTAAAAATAATAATCGGCATTTTTTCTTCACGAGCACGTTCTATCGCTCTAGCAATTTTCTCACCTACAACAGATCCCATACTTCCCATTCGAAAACGTGAATCCATTATTGCGATTGCCGTTCTGCTCTCATGAATTTTACCTTCACCAGTTACTACAGCTTCATTTAATCCTGTTTTTATTCTATCTTTTTCTAATTTTTCTTCATATTGAGGAAATTGTAGTGGATTTTGCGATAACAAGTCTTTATCCCATTCCTCAAAACTACCTTCATCAAATAGAATGTGAATACGGTCATAGGCAGAAATTTGATGATGATGTCCACACTCCGGGCAAACATTTAAATTTTTAATAAGCTCTTTTTGATAAAATATTTTTTTGCATCCACCGCATTTTTGCATCAAACCTTCGGGGACATCTTTTTTGGCATTCTCACCAGGAATGGATGCATATTTTTTCTTTTTTCCGAACAAATCTTTCAACAAGGAAGATTCCTCCTTCTTCATTACACTACAATGTATTCAAATCTAAAATTGCTTATTCAATTGTTTTTTTGTATTTTTTTAACATATCATAATAATATTGATCAGAATAAGCATCTTGCTCAATATTCTCTGAAAAGTCTTGCATAAGACGCCATATTCTTAACAAAAGCTGATTGCCGTTTGCTTTAAAAAAGACAAGAAAAAAACGATGATGTTTTTCCTCTGTCGATAAAGATGAATCAGCTAAAATCTCCATTAACTGTCTTATTTGTTGATCTGAAAGCGAATCAACGGATAATACATGGTTTTCTAATATTTTTTTCGCTTGCTGTAATTCTTCTTTTATTCGGGAATCTTGTAAGACAAATGATGCTAACAATTCTACGGCTTGGAACGTTTGATAATCCCTTAAATACGTACCTTCCCCTTGCCTTGTCTCGATTATTCCCAATAATTCAATAGCTCTTAAAGCTTCTCTAACAGAGGATCTAGCTGCATCTAATTGCACAGATAACCGCCTTTCTGACGGCAGTCTATCTCCAGGTAAATACCCATCTTCTTTGATAAGGCGCTGAATTTCACTTAGCACTTGCTGATATACTTTACTGCGCTCTGACATCACTTTCCCCCTGTTAAAGTCTTTACTGGTCAGACCAATTAACTATTACATTATATCAGATCAATAAATGATGTAAAGGGGCACCCTTTTATGAAGAATGCCTAATCACTACATTATTTTCCCCAAAATATTGTTTTAACTCTTTTACAACATTCCACGCACTATCCAAATTATAGTTAGTTGATAACTTAAACAATTGTCGTTGATTTTCTTGATAAAGGTAAACAGTTGAAGACCCAGGAAACTTCGTTGCTAACTCTTGCAGTTTCTCTAATGATTCTTCTTTCTCGTCTAGTACTTTAATATATACACTGTCTGTGGTTAGTTGCTTCTCCTCCAACTGATATGGTTGAATATCATTCACAATCAGTTGTTTTTTTTCATTTCGTTCTTCTAATTTCCCTTCAACAAAAACAAAACTATCTTCTTCAAGCCAATGATTTACTTGTCGAAACACATTAGGAAATAATACTGTCTCCATTTCACCAGATTCGTCCGAGATCGTTGCAAAAGCCATTGTTTCGCCTTTTTTAGTTCGGATAACTTTTAGCGATTGGACTACTGCAGCTATCTTTATCTTTTTCTTCTTGAGTTGGTGTGTTTGTTGAATCGAAATATATCCATACTTGCGAATTTTATCGCGTACCTGGGCTAATGGATGAGTAGATACAAAGAATCCTATCACTTCTTTCTCCATCATCAATTGCTTCATAATTGGATATGGATCTGTCTCGGTATAAGAAACATCTAACGCTAAATCCCCCTCAAAGAAATGAATTTGATCATCAAATTCTCTAAATAATTCGCCTTGTTCCATTGCCTCATCAAGACTAGCTAACAAGGTGGCACGGTTGTCATGTAACTCATCAAATGCTCCAGCTAATATTAGTGACTCAATAATTGTCCGATTGATTTTTTGCAACGGGACACGTAAGCAAAAATCAAATAAATTTTTAAACCGTTGATTTTTACGGGCATCTAATATCGTTTGTACAGCTTGAAATCCTATTCCTTTAATGATATTTAAGCCAATTCTGATACCACCGTCTTCTGCTTTGAATTTACCTATACTGTGATTAATCGATGGTGGTAAAACCACAATATTTCTGTTTTTCGCTTCTCGTAAATAATTTTGGATTTTTTCAGCATTCCCCATATGCATACTCAACATTTCAATAAAGAAGGCAACAGGGTAATTTGCTTTTAGGTATGCTAATTGATAGGCGATAACACTATAGGCAACAGCGTGACTTCGGTTAAATCCATAATTAGAGAATCGGACAATCCAATCAAACACTTCTTCTGCTGTCTGGCTATCGTACCCATTTTGCAAACTTCCATTGATAAATTTTTGTTTATTCTCCATTAAAAGAGTTTTATCTTTCTTACTGACTGCCCTTCGAAGAATATCTGCTTCACCATATGTAAAACCAGCCATTTTATGAACAATTTGCATAATCTGTTCCTGATAGACGAGCACGCCATATGTTTTTTCCAATATCGAGGCTAAATCAGGATGAAGGTGGGGGATTTCCTTCTTTTTATGTTTACGTTCGATATAGGTTGGGATAAACTCCATTGGACCTGGTCGATACAGAGCATTTACTGCTACGATATCCTCAAAATTAGTCGGGCGTAATTCCCGTAAAACTTTTTGCATCCCTTGTGATTCCAATTGAAAGATGCCATTTGTTTCACCTTTTTGTAATAGCTTATAGGTATTTTCATCATCAAAAGGAATATTTTTTAAAGAAACAGATTTCTTTTGATGATATTCAATTTGTTTTAAAATCTTTTCAATCAATGTCAAGTTACGTAACCCAAGAAAGTCAATTTTTAATAAACCGATTTTCTCCAGATCATTCATTGGATATTGTGTTAACGAGACATTACTTTGAGACGGCATCGTTGCGACGTGTTGTGTCATCTCTTGATCACTGATAATAACGCCGGCAGCGTGTGTCGATACATGCCGTGGGAGCCCTTCAAGCTGATTAGCAATTTTAAATAAACGTTTCAACTGATCCGATTGTTTTACATACTCCGTTAACTCCGGTGTTTGCTTTAATAATGCCGCAATACTACTATTACTATCCTTTGGCAATGATTTTAAAATATAAGCCTGATCGTTATCAGGGATGTCTAATACCTTAAAAAGCTCTCTTAACAAAGATCGTGCCGCAAATGTGCCGAAAGTAATGATTTGTGCTACATGATCACTCCCATATTTCTCTACAACATAACGAATCACTTGATCTCTCTTCTCATCGGAAAAGTCTATATCGATATCAGGCATCGTCACACGATCCGGGTTTAAAAAACGCTCAAATAACAAATTATATTGAATTGGATCGACATCTGTAATCCCTAAAAGATAGGCGACAAGTGAACCGGCAGCTGACCCACGACCTGGTCCAACCATAATTTGATTTTCTTTTGCATAATTGACAAAGTCCCAAACAATAAGAAAATAATCACTAAAGCCCATCGATTGAATAACATCGATTTCATAGTGGAGGCGATCTGTAATCTCGTCAGTCACATGTGAATATTTATCAGGTATTTGTTCTTCACACAATTCCTCTAAATATTGATCGGCATGCATACCAGCTGGGACAGGATATTTAGGTAATAATCTTTGTTCTAAACGAAGCTCAATATGACACTGTGCTGCTAAATGATTAGCTTCGGTCAGTAATTCTGGCCATGCTCGAAAAGCTATGTTCAATTCTTCAGCAGATTTTAAATAAGTGCCTGCCAACTCCTCTAGCATTTCCTTGTTCCATTTCACGCCTTGATCCATAGCCCGCAAGCTACTATAAGCAACAACTTCTTGCTTATTCAAATACCTTACATCCGACAAAGCGACCTTCTTAATATTCAGTTGTTCCAATGTGTTTCGCTGATCGACTAATTGCTCTGATACACCAAGATAAATATTGTTCCAACCACTTTGTGATCTAATTTGTTGGAGATTCGTTTCTAGTTGTTCTACTTGCCACTGTTCGGCAGGTAAAATGGTAAAAAGAGACTCATCGTGGTTCTTCATCGTATCAATCGTTATTTTTTCCCCGTGCTGCAGTGCAGTACTTATTTGCAACAAATGCTGGTAGCCTGTTGCATTTTTAGCTAAGGCAATAACGGCAACTGAATGCTCATGGAGTTCAACACGATAGGAAAGCCCGAGTATCGGATTAATGCCTGCCTTCTTACATGCTTGATAAAAAGGAATCGCTCCATGCATAATTCCTTCGTCCGTCAATGCCAGGTGCTGATAGCCATAGCTCTTCGCCTGTTTGACCAATGGTTCAATTTGGATCGTACTATTCATTAATGAGTAGCCAGTTTTCACTTGAAGTGCAGATAAGTGCGACATATTATCACCTCCTGATGCAATGCGATCAAATGTTTTGTTTCTTTATTATATCAGACCTTGTGCAACTTGTAAGTTAGTAAACATATAGTAGACAAGTTTGCCATATATTTTAATTGAGGATTAAATTAATTCGCGGGAGGGGTGTGAATGGAAGAACGCTTCATGGCAACGATGATTCAATGTTATTTTATCGCTTTTGGTGTAATGATTGGTGGTTCAATCATTGGAAGTATAGGTGCATTTGTAGCTGGTGATGCTCCATTCACACATATAAACCGGATCGCTAAAAATTTACGTATTTGGGCTATTGTTGCAGCAATCGGGGGGACCTTTGATGCCATTTATAATTTTGAAAGGGGTATCTACGAAGGGTCTACTATCGATTTAGTCAAACAAATTTTACTAATTATTACTGCAATGGGCGGTGCACATACTGCAATATTAATCATCGAATGGATTATTCAAGAGGAGATACAATAATGCACATTCCACCGTATTACAAACGTCCATCATGGCAACGATTTCTGGCCGGTGTTGCGATTGGCACGATTATCGGCTATATTATTTTTATTTACATGTTTGGCGAATTACAAGAAAAGTGGATTGAAGAAAACCTGGCATTGCGCGGAGATCTTCAGGACCTTAGACAGAGCTACGAAAATTTACGAAAAAATCACGAGGCACTCGATCAGCAAACCAAAAAAGGTTTGCAAGTTGGAGAAATTAATATTGAATTCCTAAATCTGGAGGAATTAAATATAGACTCTGATCGAATTATGATTCAACAATTAGAAGATGCTGTTCGAACTGAAGCATCTCATGCTATCGGAAAAAGCGTTGATGAGATTATCAATTCAATAGATTTACTTATTTCGACCATTGAAAACAAAACCATTAATATAGATGATTTTAGGTTTCAAGCAGAAGTTCGCAGAATAATTGTGACAGAGACAGTATATTTATCGATTGAACTTAAAATGGCAGAATCCTAATTATTTCTCAAGGTCATACAATTGACCTTGAGAGATAGGCTTTTAAGATTATTGCTCTTTACAAACTTCTTCTAAATCAGCCAAAACATTGTCTACTGTCTCCCACTGATGAATTTTAGCACCTGATGCAAGCGGATGTCCGCCACCTTCGTAATTTGCTGCTACTTGATTAATAACGGGGCCTTTGGAGCGAATTCGAACACGAATAACATCGTCTTCTTCGACAAATATCACCCATACTTTGATCCCCTCAATATCTCCTAACACCCCTACCACAGAACTAGTCTCCGATGCCTCTACTTCAAACTCATTTAAAATATCCTTTGTTAATTTAACATAGCTTACACCGGCTTCTGATACAGAAATATTTTGAAGAATGTAGCCTTTCAATTTGGCAATGTTTAAGCTTGTTTTGTACATTTCTTCGTACATCTCAGTGCGGTCGAAATCATAAACAACTAATTCTGAGGCATATCGAAAAGTCCTTTCAGTAGTGCTCGGAAATAAAAAGCGACCAGTGTCACCTACTATTCCACTATATAAAAGAAAGGCAGCTCTATCAGTCATTTTTATCCCGTTGCCTTTCTGTTCTGTATAAAAATGGTAAACCATTTCACTTGTAGAACTTGCATCTACATCTATCCATTGCAAATCTCCATATGCATCCACTGCTGGATGGTGATCGATCTTAATCACTTCCTTAGCTAACTCGAAGCGTTGATCAGAAATTCTTTCTTGGTTTGCTGTATCACAAACAATAACAAGTGAATCTGAATAAACACCATCTTCGATAACATCCATTGTTGCTAAAAATGATAAAGAGGCTTCCTCTTCACCAACTACATATACATGTTTGGCTGGAAAGCTTACTTTAATAATTTCCGCAAGTCCACTTTGAGACCCATATGCATCAGGATCAGGACGAACATGGCGGTGAATGATAATCGTATCGTACTGTTTTATTTTCTCAAATATTTGCAACATTACTGACATATACATACTCCTTTTTTGTACCTATTATCCTTTTTCACTAGCAATTCTATTATAGTCACGATACAATAGAAAGGTATTTTTATCACGGTGCTAGTCGTCCGTAATACCCCACTGATGGATATAGCTCGTTATGTTATTGGAGGTTTTACTATGGTTATTTTCCCAATCATGATTATCTTATCGTTTATGATGTATATTTATTATAAAGTAATGATAATAAGGGATCGTGATCCACTGATGCAAGAGATTAAAAATGCAAAAGCTCGAATAGCGTTGGGTATTTTTATCAGCGTTTTTGGTGTCAATCAATACTTATTTTATCAAACACAGCTTGCATTATTTATAACACTTGTATTTCTTTTCTTTGGAATTGTACAAGGTTACGGCGGGATTAAACGGTTGTCTCATTATAAGGAAGAATATCAAAAAAGAGCACAAACGAATCAATAACGTTTTAACGAAAGCAAATTACCATAAGGTAGTTTGCTTTTCTAATAAAGTGAGACTATGCTTAGTGAAACTTTTCAAGGTGTTAACGTCTATTATTATCCCTAAACACTTGAAGCTTGAAGTGGGGGCTAAAAGGCGATTAGCTCTGTGATAAGCTTCGAAGTACTTTTCTTTCATTCCGAAGTTTGGTTAGTGGTGCAATATACTCCTTCAAGAACCTCGCCATGAGGCGGACATTCGTTCCGTTATTTGTGACAAAAGTGCCGTTTTTGTCATGTTGTCGGACATCTATTCCGCAATTCATCAGAAATAACACTATTTTTTGTCAAAAGTTATCAAATAAGGGATTGATTGTCCGCCCACATCGAAAAAATGGGATTATCGAGGCACTTAAGGTACTAAATGTCCGCCTACCACATAGCTCTCTCGTGATGTCACTGAAAATTTTCACAAGTTCAAAGTTTTTATCCTATTGATGGCTAAAAACGGTTTGGGCAATGCTCTACTTTGATTAACGATCAATTAACTGTGCCATCAGCATCGCTTTTCCGACTACTTTTTTCTCATGATATACCTCGATATCTACTTTTGCCGACTTTCTGCCAACATCGATAATTTTTGGTTGAAAGGTAACCGTCGTTTCTAATTGAACAGGTTTTATGAAATATACCGTTATATTCTCTACAACCAAGTCACCTTTCTTCTGATGCCGCAACAATCTACGCGCGGCTTCAATAACAAAGGAAACAAATACTCCATATGATAACGTTCCTAACTGATTCGTCATTTGCGGAGTGATCTCGGCATGGTAAGTAGAATGTTGTGGGTCTGTAGGTGAATGATCAAAATAGTTTGAAACGATGTCATCAATTGTTTCACCAACTTGTGGCTGTTTTTGAATGTGCTGAAGTGCTTTCAACACATCTTGACGAGAAATAAGCCCCTCCAATTGATGATGATGATCCACAACAGGCATGATTTCTATACCTTCCCACACCATCATATGTGCCGCATATGCCAGCGAGGTTTCTTTCATCACGGTTAACGGATTTTTGGTCATCACCTTTTCGATTAACATATCCATCTTTCGTCCAATTACATCTTTTGATGTAACAATCCCAACTACTTTATTTTTTTCATCCACTACAGGATACCGGCTGTGTGTTGTTTTTTCTTCCCATTCATACCATTTGGCAACTTGATCTTTTGTCATTAAGAAATATGTATCTTCTACCGAGGTATAAATATCACCGACCAGAACAATCTCTTTCTTTATTAGCTGGTCATATATAGCTCGGTTAATCATCGCAGCTACTGTAAATGTATCATAACTAGTTGATATAATTGGTAACTGTTTCTGATCTGCTAATTGCTTGGTTATATCATCCGTATCAAATCCACCAGTAATAAGTACAGCCGCACCCTCTTTTAATGCTAATTGATGGGCTTCTGTACGATTACCAACTATCAAAAGAGAATCCTTTTCCGTATAGCGCATCATTGCATCAAGCTTCATCGCACCGATAACAAACTTGTTTAATGTTTTGTATAAGCCGTCTCTTCCTCCAAGTACTTGTCCATCTACGATACTTACAATTTCGGCAAAGGTTAGATTTTCAAAGTTTTCTTTTTGTTTGCGTTCGATTCGAATGGTTCCTACGCGCTCAATGGTACTAACCAGCCCCTTGTTTTCTGCTTCTTTTATGGCACGATAAGCTGTTCCTTCACTTACATTTAGCTCTTTAGCAATTTGCCTTACAGATATTTTATTTCCTACTTTTAAGGATTCAATAAAGGATAGAATTTGTTCATGTTTTGTAGCCAATCGCTTTTCACCATTCTTTCATCTGTACTAGTATATTTTCCTCTACTATAATTATACAGTTGTTCGTTGTAATATTCAATTTATTCTTGAAATATTATGCATTTCTTACGTTTATTAAATAATCAATTTGTACTGTTTTATCTTTTGTTAATTATCTGTATTAATTAACAAATGATGTGTTTTTCTTAGATTAACAGAATATAAGTTTGTTGACTTTTGCGATTGTTGGTTGTTGCACTGCCTTACGTAAACTTCTTATTGCTTATTAAGCATACTTAAGGTACTATACAAATATCTAATAGTTTTTGTTCCCCTACTCTCTACTACTACCCACACTTATTATTAAAAACCCATGTTTATTTTGAAAAGGATGTGTTTACATGCAACCATTTAATCAAGCTATCGAAGAATGGATACACAAGAATATCGCTGAAGAAAAAAATCACAGGAGACGAGAAATATTGAAGAAAGGATTGGGACATGGAACTGTTGAATTTCTCCGCTGTATTTGGTATCCCACTGTAGGTAATTTTGATGATTTATATCCAGAATGGGAAGTTCGAGATTTCAATAATGGATATCGCTATCTAGATCTCGCCTATATGCCAGGTGGAGCTAAGGGAGGAATCGAAATTCAAGGATACGGGCCCCATGCTAGAGACCTAGATGTCAGAAGATTTAAAGATTTATGTTGGCGTCATTCTTTATTAGCTCTAGATGGTTGGATATTCCTCCCTATTGCTTATTTATCCATCAAAGATGAACCTAGAAAATGTCAACAGCTTATCCTTTCTTTCATAGGAAAATTCATTTCAATTGAAACCCCTTCTTCTTTAACTTGGGTCGAATCAGAAATTATCCGATATGCTCAACGTGTATTACGCCCCTTTACACCTCAAGAAATAGCACAACATCTTCATATAAGTGATCGCCATGCAAGACGCCTTTTGCACAAAATGGTTGATTCCCAGATTCTAAAAATAGCAAGTGGCAAAGAAAGAATACGGACTTATCAACTAAAGTAAGTCTATGAATTTCTTGCGGACATTTGTTCCGTTAAATAGCATAAAAAAGGGGAATTCAAGGCTTGTAACGGACATCTATTCCTTTATTCACCGAAATTATGCTTCTATTGAACGCTTTTTACTAAAATAACGGAACGGATGGACTTCTGTCAAGAAAGTGGACACCTAAATAACGAATACATGTCAGATTACCGTAGCCTTTTCTTCACTTTTCAAATGATAGATGATACCGCGGAGGCATCAAGCCCAAACCACTTGACCCCTCCACGGAATCATCTGGCTAGTCGCTAAGTGATGAAAAGGCAACTTACTGCTTCGATAAGTGCTCTTTCTTTTATGCCGCATGCTGCCTATCGTATTTTTGCTTGAACGCTACCGGAGATATAAAACCAATGGATCCATGTATTCTTTTTCGATTATAGAAAAGCTCTATATAACGATAAATCTCCGCGTAAGCTTGCTCCTTCGTTTGAAATCGTTGACCTCTCATTAATTCTTTTTTGATTAGGCTGAAGAACGATTCTGCACAAGCATTATCATAACAATTTCCTGTACGACTCATGCTTGCCTCCATACCAAATTCTTTCAGTTTGTCCCGGTACTCCGTAGAAGCGTATTGTGTACCACGGTCGGAGTGGTGAAGCAAGCCTTTTTCTGGGTTTCTTAACGTATAAGCATCTTCTAGTGCTTGAAGAACTAATGACGTTTCCATATGTCCATCTAAGCGCCAACCAACTATTTCACGAGTATATAAGTCCAGAATCGCAGCTAAATATAAGCGCCCTTGTCGACAAGGGATATAGGTGATATCAGCTACCCATATCTTGTTTGGTTCTGGTGCTGTAAAGTGTTGATTTAACCTATTAGGTGCTACAGGATCATCATGATTTGAATGCGTTGTAGATACTTTATATGGCTTAGATACACAAGATCGTAAGTTTAGTTCTTTCATGTACACACTAACGGTTCTTTCTGTTACTTGATATCCTTCTTGGACTAATAGCTTTGTGATTTTGGGACTACCATATATACTGTCAGCATCGTAATAATGGTATTTAATTCGTTTCTTTATGGCTTCCCTACGTATTTCTTGTGGACTCGGCTTATGCTTTCTCCATTTGAAATAACCGCTCGTAGACACCTCTAATACTTTACACATCTTCTCCACTGAAAACACCGAGCGATTGTCTTCAATGAATAGAAACTTCATTTTTTTGGTCTGCTGAAGATGTGCACCGCCTTTTTTACGATAGCCAATTCTTCCTCGGTCTCCGCTATTTTCTTGTCTTTTGCCTTTAGTTCCCGTTCTTTTTCCTTTAGTTCTCGCTCCAGTTTCTTTAAACGTTCTTCCACCACCACCGGTTCGTTTTCAAATTCGCGATATTTACTCATCCATTCATGCAGACAACTTAGTGGAACCTTGATATCTTCCGCAATCTCTGTCATGGTTTTCTTTTGCTTTTGCTCTTGCGCAAACTTTACCGTTTCTCTTTTAAACTCTTCACTGTATCTTTGCCGATGTTCTC
>NZ_JAGFVL010000062.1 GCF_017599345.1 Gracilibacillus suaedae | reverse complement strand
AAGCCAAAAGCATAGGTCACGGACGCTAACACCCTGATAAGTTTCGCTATCCATCAGTCGGTAAAAACCACCCACTGATGGAAGTCTCACTTTATTATATTCCAACTAAACTTGTATCAATCATGAACAGTTTGTGTTGTGACTAGATTAGCATAAAAACCATTTTCTTTCATTAATGATGAATGGGTACCTTTTTCAATTATTTTTCCTTCCTTTAGAACAAGTATCATATCAGCCTTCTCGATCGTATTCAAGCGATGTGCAATTACAAAACTAGTCTTCCCTTCCATTAATGTTTCTAATGCATCCGTTATTTTTAATTCTGTTATCGTATCAATACTACTTGTTGCCTCATCTAAGATTAAAACAGACGGATTCGCCAGTATTGCTCTTGCTATTACAATTAATTGCCGTTGACCCTGGCTAATACCTTGTCCGTTGCCTTTAAGCACCGTATCATATTGCTTTGGCAGTTGTTCAATAAAACTATGAGCATTTGCCATTTTCGCAGCTTCTTCCACTTCCTGATCCGTAGCATTTAACTTTCCGTACCTAATATTTTCTCTAATCGTCGCATCAAATAAATAAGAATCCTGTAACACCATTCCTAGTTGACTTCGAATACTTTTATTGGTTAGATTCTTCATCGAATAACCATCTAATAAAATATCTCCCACTTGTTCTTCAAAAAATCTGGCCAATAACGAAATAATCGTTGTTTTTCCTGATCCTGTGGGGCCAACTAATGCTACCGTTTGACCTGGTTTTGCATGAAACGAAATATTGTGCAGGACATGTTCTTTTTTATGGTAATAAAAGGAAACATCACGAAAGACCACATCTCCTTTTACCCTATCAATATTCTTCTTCTTTAGATTTGTTTCTTCCTCCTCCTGATCCATTACTTCAAATGCTCGTTCAGCACCTGCAACAGCGGACAAAATCGTATTAAATTGATTGGCTAAATCATTTAACGGACGAGTGAATTGGCGTGCATATGTCGTGAAAGTCACCATAATACCGATTGTAACCGTAGCTGCATTTGTAGCAAGCACTATCCAGCCTCCTACTCCGACGATAATTGCAAAACCAAAATTATTTAAGCCGTTCATCAGCTTCGGAATGAATCCTGAATAGACTTGAGCCCAGTATCCTACTTTTCTTAATTGTTCATTATGTTTTCGATATTGCTCGATTACGCGGTGCTCCTGGTGAAATAATTTTACCATCGAATGACCTGAAAAGGTTTCTTCTAAAAAACCTGTCATTTCACCAAGTTCACGCTGTTGTTCCTTAAAATAATATCCCGTTCTATTCGTAATCCATTTCATCCCAAGATACATGAGAGGAACGATAGTTACAGTCATCAATGTTAACAATGGACTAAGCAAAAGCATTACAACTAATGTGCCAACAAGTGTTAATACGCTTGTCGTCACTTGGATAACAGCTGTGTTCAATGTTCTGCTGACATTTTCAATATCATTTGTCAGTCGACTCATCAGATCCCCACTTTGGGATTCCTGAAATTGCATGACTGGCAAGCGAAGTACATGTTCAAAAAGGTCTTTCCGCATTGCAAAAACGGTATTTTGTGAAATATCAATCATCCAATAATTTTGTAATGCCATAGTTACAGATTGGAAAACAAATATAAGTGCTATCAAAATAAGAAGCATTTCAAATGAAAGCACAAATTCTGCACCTGTCATTACATCTACTGTCACTCCAATCAAATATGGACCGAGCAAGGACAATACAGCGCCTAAAAAAACCATAACTAAAACGAGCCAAAACTGCAATTTATCAAGTTTCATATAGCTCCATATCCGGGATAATGTAGCACGAAAGTTTCTTACTTTTGGTTTTTTTCCTATCATTGGGTGATGCCTTGAGAGGGGCTGAACTTCTCTTTTATTGTTAGCCATCCGATTTCACCCCTCCCCTTTGTTGAGTATTCCACATTGTTTGGTACAAGGCATTCGTTTGTAGTAATTGATGATGTGTTCCCAGCCCAGCAATATCTCCTTTTTCTAATAAAATTATTTGGTCAGCATCTTTTACAGAGCTGATTTTTTGCGAAACAATAAACGTAGTACATCGCCTCTTTCTAATCGCTTCTAAAACACGTGATTCTGTAGTGGCGTCTAGTGCACTTGTACTATCATCAAGCAGTAATATTCGGGGGGAATCTGCTAATGCCCTGGCAATCGATAACCGTTGTTTTTGACCCCCTGACAGATTGACACCTCGTTGGCCAATCAATGTCTGATAAGTATGTGGCAAAGTCATAATAAAGTCATGGAGTTGAGCTTCTTTCGCTACTTTTTCCGCTTGTTCTTGCGTGAGATGTTCATTTCCCCATGTGATATTATCAAGAATCGTCCCTGAAAATAAAAATCCTTCCTGGGGGACTAACGTTATATCATGTCTTACTTGATTACCTAATTGTTCCATCGGTATACCATCTACATAAATCGTCCCTGCTGAGGGATGATACAGATATGGAATTAGATGTAATAATGTTGTCTTTCCTGATCCGGTTTCACCTAAAATACCTATCTTCTCTCCTGTCTTAACATGAAAATGAATATTCCGTAGCACTTCCTGGCTTGTATCGGGATAGGTAAAGGAAACATGATCAAAGCTAATTTCCCCTTTAATCCGAGTTCTTTCTTGCTGTTCGATAACCTGATCATCTGCAGACTGTTTAATTATATCATCAATACGTTTTGCAGAAGCTCGGCCTCTTGATAGGTTCATAAGTAAAAAGGAAAACACACCAAAGGATGCCAGCATTCTTGTTGCATAATTAATTACCCCCACTACTTCGCCAGCTCTGGCTGATCCGGTTTCAAGCTGGATAAAGCCAAACCATAACAATCCCATCATTGCGATATTCATAATGAGCATGACAATTGGCATAACAACTTCCATTACCCATAGTGCTTGGCGATTTTTATCCTTCAAACTTGTATTTACTTTTGAGAAGCGGTTATTTTCAAATGTCAAACGATGAAAAGCTTTTACTAGTTTGATCGCCAGCAGGTTCTCACGAATCACATTATTAATGTGGTCAACCCGTTCCTGTACATGTCGAAACAACCGCATTCCTTTTATCATTAACCAAAACATAACCACAAATAAGACCGGAATCGTAGCTAGTAAAATCAAAGCCAAAGGTATGTTTAATGTAAAGGACATTACAATTCCAAAGACGATAAATAAAGGTGCGCGCAACATGATCCGCATAAAGGCGAATAACAAATTTTGGACTTGTATCACGTCATTCGTCATTCTCGTTAATAAAGTAGATGTAGCGAATTGCTGAATTTTCATCGCAGAAAACATTTGAATCTTATGAAACATATCATTCCGCATGTCATGTCCTACACCTTGACTAACTTCTGCCGCAAAGAAAGAACTTGCTATACCGGCAGCAAATGCCAATAAGGTTATTACCAATAGAATTGCTCCATAAAAATAGATAATTGACATATCTTCAGCAACAATGCCTTCGTCGATTATTTTTGCCATAATGATAGGCTGCACAAGTTCTACCATTAACTCTACAACCATTAGCATAAGTGCTAGAATCATAGCTTTTTTATATGTATCTGCATATTTGAAAATAATTTTCATCGTTTTCCTCCATTATCTCTCTATTACTTAATTATAACGAAGATAAAGCGCTTCCTCCATTGATTCTGATTAAGAAAGTGTAAATTTTATTTGGATTTTATTACAAGTGTTAATAATTGGTAAATTTATTATGGATACTATTTCCAAAATTATAATTTAATGATAATTTAGATTTAAGATCTTTCGGAAGGGGGTGAAATTTATGATGAAAAAAATACTATTAATGTTAACACTATCGACAATTTTTCTAGGCGTATCTACATTTGATGTGAGTGCAGCACCTCGAGCTAACTCTTCCATATATACTTTTAATGCTGGAGGAGATACAGGTGTAAGGGGAAGTGGTAGCTTTAATGGTGGAAGAGCCGATGAAGTAAACAGGGTTTATTATAAGTTTGAATTATCTAGAGCTGGTATAGTAAAAGATAGTTCATCAGGAGTAAAGTATCAGGCTAATTGGTCTGTTAACCTACGAGATTATGAATATTCAAATTCTTCTACCAAATGGACAATGTATAGCTTCGGTAGAGCTTACTTAACAAATGGCAATACTAAGACAGATCAAGATACTACATCTAAGTATATCAGAGCATATCACTAAAATTATAATTGAAGAGTAGCTCCTAAGCTACTCTTCAATTATAATTATGTGATCTAACTTGCTTTATTATTATAGTCTATTATATTGAAATACATCTTTACTGGAGTGTAACAATGCGACTTTTTTTAAAATTCTTCTTTATTCTCCCAATTTTTTTCATAGTTGGTTGTATCGAAAAGCCTTTAAACATAAATGAAACTAACGAATTCAACGATGACTTATATATGTCCATTTTGCAAGATGAAGTAGCAAGAGACATTGAAAAAACGTATAAAAAAGATATTCAGAATTATAATACGTATTTTTTTGAGGAAATAGAAGTAGATTCTAATAGTTTCGAAGAAATTTTATCGAGTGGTGCTGAAGGAGATATCATACCAATTGTATTCATAAAAGAAGATGATGGTTTTATAGTTAGAAAAAAATCCCACGGAGATAACATCATTTTTACCATAAGACGTAATGACGAAAAGTGGTCTATAATCTCTGAAGAAAAGATAGAAAGTAATAAAATTATTAATGAAAAATATCTATTAGATATATATTCTTCTACTACAGATTAATAAATGACCAATAAAATTAATTCATATTTTAAAGCAAGTATTCGTAAATTTTGTAAAATAATAATCCTAACTCTTGAATAGTAAAAGTGTAAAATCTATATCACAAAAATTGAAGGGTGATTATTGATGAAACAGCTCGCGGTACCAATGATGATTCAAATGGAAGCAGCGGTGAAGAAAGTGATGCTCTAGAAGAGCTTATTATGGGATTTGTACCATCACAAGATTCTGACAACATTGCTGATACTGTTGCGTCTTTAGCGGACAACTGTCTGAAGAACTAGGTATTCCTATAGAAGAAAAAGTTATGACTAACTACACTGATTTAGTAGAAGTGAAGACAAATGAAGTACAAATTGGTTTTATTGAAGCATATTAAACAGGTAGACACGACAATTCAACGATTGAAGTTTACCAAGGAAATACAGATGTAGCAACAACTTTCGATGATGTTAGAACGAATTTAGAAGAAGATTACCCAGATATTATGTAAGACACAATAGTTCTTGGGTATACAGACGAAAATCCAAATGACACTATTTCAGTACCAAGCGAATTAAGTGATGAGCTTGTACAAACGATTAAAGATTCTTTTCTTTCATTTACGAAGATGAAGATATGATTCAAATCATGAATGATGTGTACAGTTGGGATGCGATCATTGCAGCTGAAGACAGCGAATATGATATCGCCCGTGAGACTTATAGACATCAATGACCTATAAGATTGAGTAAACAGGAGAGAGAGCATGCTCTCTCCTGTTTCAATATGAGGGTAAGGGGTTAGACCATGCTTGAGTTCAATGATGTCTCACTTGTCTATCCAAATGGGAGAAAAGGACTTAAAAATATAAATTTAAACATAAATGAAAGGAAATTTGTTGTTATCGTCGGCCTTTCCGGTGCAAGAAAATCTACTTTTATCCGCAGCATTAACCGACTGATAATAAGTACTAGTGGCTCTTTAATCGCAGATGAAGAAGCTATCTTAAAAACAAATGGTGAATCCTTACAAAAAAATCGGGATGATTTTCAAAGGTATAACCTAGTTAAGCGATAGACTGTTTATAAAAATGTCATTTCTGGCCAATTAGGTTATACAGGAACATTAAAAAGTATCATGAACATTTTCTCAAAAAAATAAATTATTGGCCTATGAAAATTTGAAACGTGTCAACATATAAGAAAAATTATATAACCTTGCTGATGAATTGAGTGGCGGGCAGCAAAGCAACATGTTAGTACTGAATGATAGGCTGCACAAGTCCTACCATTAACTCTACAACCATTAGCATAAGTGCTAGAATCATAGCTTTTCTATATGTATCTGCATATTTGAAAATAATTTTCATCGTTTTCCTCCATTATCTCTCTATTACTTAATTATAACGAAGATAAAGCGTTTCCTCCATTGATTCTGATTAAGAAAGTGTAAATTTTGTAAAGCTATCGATAAAATTGTTATATTTCGGTAAATCATCTAGATTTTTAACAACTTTCGATAGATAATGACATAGTAAGAATATACTATGGAATCCAAAGATACTGTAAGTTTTTTTACCACTATAATAGATTTTATTAGTTAATCCATAGACAATATTCTTGTAAAACTAAGATTTTAAGGGGGATTTTAGAGATGAAAAAATGGCTTTTATTGTTAGTTGCATTATTAACAATGTTTGTCATCTCTGCTTGCGGGTCTAGTGATGAGACAAATGGAAGCAGCGATGAAGACAGTGAGAGCACAGAAGAAAATACAACCGAGGATGCTGATGCAGAAGAAACTGCGGAAAATGAAGCAGAAGCTAGTGAAGAAAGTGATGCACCTGAAGAGCTTATTATGGGATTTGTACCATCTCAAGATTCTGACACTATTGCCGATACCGTTGCACCTTTAGCGGACAGGCTTTCTGAAGAATTAGGCATTCCTGTAGAAGGAAAAGTTATGACAAACTATACTGCTTTAGTAGAAGCAATGGGGACAAACGAAGTACAAATTGGTTTTATTCCTGCCTTTGCTTATGTATTAGCAAATGATAAACATGATGTTGAAGTTATCCTAAAATCTGAACGTTATGGAAGCGGGACATATGTAGCACAATATCTTGTCAGCGCAGATTCTGAGTATGAAGAATTAGCTGATTTAGAAGGCGCAGTTTGGGCATATGGTGACCCGACATCTACTAGTGGTTACTTATTCCCGGCAGCACAAATTATGGATGAGTTTGATGTAGACGATCCACAAACAGAATTTTTCTCTGAAGCTTATCTCACTGGTGGACACGATAACTCAGCAATTGAAGTTTATGAAGGTCGCGCAGATGTAGCAACAACATTCGATGATGTTCGTACCAATTTAGAAGAAGAATATCCGGATATCATGGAAAAAACAAGAGTTCTTGGATATACAGATGAAATTCCAAATGACACCATTTCAGTAACGAGCGAACTAAGTGATGAGCTTGTTCAAACGATTAAGGATTCCTTCCTATCATTTAACGAAGATGAAGATATGATTCAAATCATGAATGATGTGTACAGCTGGGATGCAATCATTGAAGCTGAAGATAGCGAGTATGATATCGTCCGTGAGACTTATAGTAAATTCAGCGACATTGACATTAATGACCTATAAGATTAAGTAAACAGGAGAGAGCATGCTCTCTCCTGTTTCGATATGAAGGAAAGGGGCAAGACCATGATTGAGTTCAATGATGTCTCACTTGTCTATCCAAATGGGACAGAAGGATTAAAAAATATAAATGTAAAAATCAATGAAGGAGAATTTGTTGTTATCGTCGGCCTTTCTGGGGCAGGTAAATCAACTTTTATCCGTAGTATTAACCGACTTGTAACACCTACTAGTGGTTCTTTAATCGTAAATAATGAAGATATCCTAAAAGCAAATGGTAAAGACTTACGAAAACTCCGTACTAAAATCGGGATGATTTTTCAAAGCTATAACCTAGTTAAGCGATCCACCGTTATCAAAAATGTTATTTCTGGCCGATTAGGTTATACAGGAACATTAAAAAGTATCATGAACCTTTTTTCTAAAGAAGATAAGTTATTAGCTTATGAAAATTTGAAACGTGTAAACATAGAAGAAAAATTATATAACCGTGCTGATGAACTGAGTGGCGGACAGCAGCAACGTGTTAGTATCGCTCGTGTGCTAACACAACAACCGAAATTAATTTTAGCAGATGAACCGGTAGCAAGCCTTGATCCTCCAACTTCTCATCAGGTCATGAAGTATTTAAAACAGATTAACCGTGAAGACAAAATTACTACGATTGTGAATCTTCACTTCATTGATATGGCAATGGAATATGCCGACCGAATTATAGGTATGCGTGCTGGTGAAGTGGTGTTTGATGGACCTGCAAGTGAAGTGACGGAACAAACATTTGAAGAAATCTATGGTCGTTCGATCCGAGATGAAGACCGTCGAGGAGGGTTGGAGGATGAGTAAAGAATCTTCCTTCGTTCCTAAAGGGTTATATCCCTTTAAAACCAAGTTGATCATTACAATCTCTTTAATTGTTGTCTTCGGCTTTTATTTACTTAGCTCGATCAAAACAGAATCATTTATTGTTCACTTTTTTGTAAAGTTACCGAATGTCTTCGGGTTAGTTGGTGATTTCTTTCCCCCTGATTGGAGCTATGTCAATCAAGTATGGCCGAAGCTTTTTGAAACGATACATATAGCTATTATTGCAACTACTATTGCAGTGATTATCAGTATACCGTTCTCGTTATTAACTGCTAATAATGTGACAACCAATTCCTGGATTTATCAAGGGATGCGTTTGATCTTAAATATCATCCGTACCATTCCAGATATTATTTTAGCAGTTGTCTTTGTCGGGTTGTTTGGTATCGGTGCTTTTTCTGGGATTATTGCCTTAATTATTTTTGCAGTCGGAATTCTGGTAAAACTAATGAGTGAAGTAATTGAAACGATTGACATGAACCCAACCGAGGCAATTCGGGCATCAGGTGGGAATGGGCTACAGACGATTAGTTTTGCGATTGTGCCGCAAGTACTGCCACAATTTATTTCATTTAGTTTATACGTCTTTGAAATTAACATCCGTGCCTCGCTCGTATTAGGATTGGTTGGTGCCGGTGGTATCGGTCAATTGTTAAACACACAGATCAATTTCATGAATTATCCGGCTGTTAGTACCATTATTATTATTGTATTTGCCGTTGTAGTTGTCATTGATATTATTAGTGGTAAGTTAAGGGAGGGACTCGTATAA
The DNA here is from genome assembly GCF_017599345.1 of Gracilibacillus suaedae. Classification (GTDB taxonomy): domain Bacteria; phylum Bacillota; class Bacilli; order Bacillales; family Amphibacillaceae; genus Gracilibacillus; species Gracilibacillus suaedae. Next base: position 413,363 of record NZ_JAGFVL010000062.1, on the reverse strand, counting down.
TGGCAGAACAATTGACCCTTCCAGAAAAACCAAAAAGTAAGCTTACATTAGTTAAACGAATTTTCATTTTCATCATTATTGCGCTAATTTATATATGGACGTTTACAAGTATTGAAATTCGATGGGACAATATCTTCAGTGAACGAACATTAGCTAATATCGATCGGATTATACCAAAATTTTTCCAGCCAGCTGTTGAAGAAACTGGAAGTATAATGGAGAAGATGTTCGAAACATTGTTTATCGCCTATACCGGGTCATTAGCAGCAGCCATCATTGCCATACCACTTGCATTTTTATGTGCTTCAAATATGGTGCGCAACAAATTTCTTAATAATATCGGGATGTGGATTTTAGGTGCGGTGCGTGCCTTTCCTGAAATTGTCCTTGCGATTATTTTCGTGGCAGCTGTTGGACCGAATCCTTTTGCCGGGGTGTTGGCGATTGCCATTGGCTCAACCGGGATGCTTGGAAAATTATATTCCGAGGTTATTGAATCGATTGATATGAATGTGATTGAAGCTTTGGAAGCCAGTGGTGCAAATAAACTTCAAATTTTATTTTACGGGATTTTTCCACAAGTATTACCTGAATTTATGTCTTACGCAATTTATCGATTTGAAATCGATGTTCGTGCTTCATCTGTACTAGGAATTGTTGGTGCGGGTGGTATTGGTACATTAATTACCTTTGCCTATATGAACCGAAATTGGGAAGAAGTAGGGATGATCCTGCTAGTAATTATTATAACGGTTACCATTATTGATCAAATATCAGGTTTTATTCGTAAGCGGTTGGTTTAGGGACTATAACATTGGTATTATTAGAGTGAGCTGAGTTGGCTCACTCTTTTTGAATTTATTAAGATGGTGCACACAAACTTCGCCGTGGTAATTTTGACATATTGGTTCATTAAATACCACAACTCCAACTACCTACTTTTTCTTTCGATACGAAATAAACCGCCATATAAAAAAAACAATGACGGTTTACGTTTTATTTGATCTTCACTTATTTTAATTAAATAAGCCTCTGATCGAGTCGAGAAGGTTTTGGAAGAAATTTTTGACTTCTTGCCAAAAACCTTCCGTGTCGCCCCCGGTAACTTCCTCTAATTTACCTTTCAAATCACCAACAATTGATTCCAATTGATCGGTAACTTTTCCGAAGTCGATATTTAAGTCGCGCATTTTCTCAAAAAGATTCGTTAGCATCTCTCTATCTTCTGGACTCAATTCAATGTTTAATTGATCCAGTTGCTCACTGACAATACGTTCGACATCTTCTTTTGTTGCTGGATTTTGTTCTGATATTTCTCGTTTTATTTCACTTAACAGCTCACTTACTTTTTCTTGGTCAATGCCAGCTTCTTCGGCTAAATCTGTAGCAACATCTAATTCTTCATTGGCTACTTCCATTCGATCTTGGTCTAATGATTCACCATCGACATTAAAAGCTTTATAAATACCAGTCAAAGCTGAATGTCCTGATACCTTTAATGGTGATGCAACTTCAATTACTGCATTTTCCACGCCCGCTGTTAATAAGGCATTAGCATACATTTCATTCGTGACTTCTGTTATATTTTCTGGATTGACAACATTAACAACTACTCCACCTTCATCTTTTCGAGTAATTTTGGCAGAGGAGTACATATTAGAGCCCGGATCTCCTCCGATAAAGTTGACAAGATCCTCAGCCGTAACAATATATTCATCTACTTGGTCAGGATTTGTTGCATTCAATAAGTTTCTTACTGTATCTTTTTGTGAATCTGACAGAGCTTCACCGAGAACTAATTTCGGTTTACCATATTTCTCATCAATGACATTATCATCGCCATCACTTGCGAAAGCAAAAGGTGCGATAGCTAGTCCAATTAAGGTCACTACAATAAGCATCCATGTTATTCTTTTCATAGATTTACTCCTTTTCTCCATAGTACTTACTCTTATATTATGATAGGTTTTTATAATTATGGAAAGAAATTTATGTCTTTTTCTATACTTTTTCCTTAAACGAAAGCGGTTAAACCTTTAAAGTGTGTTTTTCTTCTATAGCGCTTAGCCAAAAAACTTCTTTGACTTACTTGAGTCTTAGTGGGGAATTACGATTTAGCACTGTGTTATAAGAATAACTGAGCAAAAACCACTCGAAAAAGTGGATCTTCAGGTCAAACAATTTCCACAGGAGTTGAAGTGGGCGGCCTCGCTAAAATCTACTCGACAACATATGTCAGACCTAGCATCTTGGGTTATTATCCAGTGGCGCTTATCATCACTTCACAATACTTTGATATCACGGTATCTTCCTTGGAAATTAAAAACTCCCAGCCTAATAGGAAAACTGGAAGTTTCTTTTACTTATTTTTTTGCCACAACATCCATTTCGACACCAACACCTTTAGGTAATTTACTTACCTCTACTGTTGCCCTTGCCGGATAGGGCTCTTCTAGAAATTTTGCATATGCTTCATTGATGGTAGCAAAGTCATCCATATTGGTAATATAAATCGTGAACTTGACAACATTGGTAAACGTTAAGCCTGCTTCTGTTAAAATTGCCTCTAAATTTTTCATTACTTGATTTGTCTGAGCTGCGATATCCCCTTCTACTACTTCCATTGTTTCCGGATTAAGTGGGATTTGCCCCGAAACAAAGACTAATTCTCCCGTATCAATCGCTTGTGAATAAGGGCCAATTGCTTGTGGTGCTTTCTTTGTATGTATTGCTTTAACCATTTTTACTGCATCCTTTCCATACTTTTATTTACAGAAAATTTTAACATATAATTGATTTTTAGTAGAATAATTATAACACTATATTTTTAAAAAGGATGATAAATAATGGAAAAGACGTTTTCTTTAAAAACGAGTTACCATGATCAAATGGTCGATATTACATCAGAGGTGGCACAATACCTTCGTGAACAAAATGTTTCAAATGGTATCGTCATTGTTTCATCATTGCACACAACAGCAGGAATCACCGTAAATGAAAATGCTGATCCAGATGTGAAAACAGATTTTTTGCGCAGATTACGTGAAGTTTATCCGTGGGAGCACCCAGAGGATTTACATATGGAGGGCAATACCGCTGCACATCTAAAGGTGAGTACTGTTGGTCATAATCAAACAATGGTTTTCTCCAATGGTCGGCTTGTCTTGGGAACATGGCAAGGTATTTATTTCTGTGAATTCGATGGACCGCGTCATCGAAAATTCCACGTCAAAGTAATCGAAGGATAAATTGAGACTATGGTCAGTGGGGCACACAGACTTAGCACCTTGATAAAGTAAGACTACCATCAGTGGAGGATTTTACCGCACTGATAAGTTGCTCCATTATGATCAATAAACCCCTTACATATCTGCTATTCTCGGTAGAATCCTTTAGGAAAGGGAGGGTTTGAAAATGTCGTTAAATATGACTGAAAATGAAATCTCAAGGCAGATGCACATACAGATCTGGAAGAGGTTGCCAAACTGATTAGCCGCTATGATTTCGTATCTTTGCCTATTGTGGAAAGCGATAATACATTAGTAGGTGTGGTTACTGTTGATGATGTTATCGATGTAGTCATGCAAGAAGCAAATAAAGACATGGAAAAATTATCGGCATCTGGTAAAAGCAATCCGCTTCAACACAAAACCTTTTGTAGCAGCGTATAAAAGGCTACTTATTACTATTTATTGGACTTATATCAGGTAGTATTATTAGTAGCTTTGAAGAAACATTAGAGTCTGTAGTTGCCTTAGCATTCTTTATGCCGCTCATTGCCGGCATGAAGGGAAATGCCAGTACACAATCATTAGCAGTGGTTGTTCGTGGATTACTATCGGCAGACTTGAATTTCAATCAAGTACTGAAGCTGATTCTCCGTGAATTATGGGTTGGGATAATTATCGGGTTGATTGCTTATTTATGGAGAGGAAATATGACGCTAGGATTAGTAGTAGGCAATTCCTTATTGATTACCTTAATTATCGGGGCATTGGCTGGTACTATCATTCCATTAATTCTATATAAACCGATTCCCACAAGAGTTGGAGTGGGCGACCTTCGCTAACATCTGCTCTATAACATATGTCAGACCTGGCAACTTGGGTTATTACCCCAGTGATGTTAAGACAAATATGCTTCCTCTGTTATTCGTTGTAGAGGAAAAAATATAGCGGAAGCCGACTTATCCTTGTTTTTTAAAAGATATGTTTTGAATCAACCTTTTCCTATCGTACTTGCTTATAAAAGTTGTTATACCAAAGATTATATACTTTCTTTAGTTGTCAAAAAGCGCTCAGACAAGTATCTGAGCGCTCCTTCTTAAAAGTTAAAATATTTTTTTGCGTTGTAATAAGAAATGTTTTGTACAATTTCTGCTAGTGTTTCTTCATCGTTTGGATATTCACCATTTTCTACCCACTCGCCGACCAGGTTACACATAATACGGCGGAAGTATTCGTGGCGTGTGTAGGATAAAAAGCTCCGCGAATCAGTAAGCATACCAATAAAGCGGCTAAACACACCAATATCAGCGAGTGTCTCCATTTGATTGATCATACCTAGCTTCGTATCATTAAACCACCACGCTGTACCGAATTGCATTTTTCCTGGTATGCCTCCACCTTGGAAGCTGCCAATAATTGTTGCGATTGTCACATTGTCTCTTGGATTTAATGAATACAAAATCGTTTTCGGTAAAGCGTCTGCTTTATCAAGTGAATCAAGCAGTTTTACCAGTGGTTGTGCTAATAAACTATCATTCATCGAGTCAAATCCTGTATCAGGACCAAGCTCGTTAAACATGCGAGTATTATTGTTACGGTGAGCGTTGATATGATACTGCATCGCCCAACCTTTTTTATGATATTCTTTCCCTAAAAAGGTGAGTGTAAATGACTTATATTTTTTCTCTTCTTCAATAGATACTTTGTCGCCTTTTAATGCTTTAGCAAAAATAGCAGTAACTTCCTCTTCTGTTGCCCCTTCATACATCATTTCGTCTAATGCATGATCGGAAACTCTGCCACCAATCTCATGGAAAAAGTCAATCCGTTTTTGCAGCGCTCGCAAGAAAGCATCATAAGATTCAATCGCAACACCTGAAACATCCGCTAGTTTTTCTACCCAGGTTGTAAAACCATCGCGGTTAATCTCCAATCCTTTATCTGGACGGTAGCTTGGCAATACTTTTACATGAAAATCAGAATCCGCTTTAATTTTTTCATGGTATTCCAAAGAATCGGTTGGATCATCTGTTGTACAAATAACTTCTACTCCAGATTTCACGATGAAGTCTCGAACATTCCATTCTCCGCTGTTAAGCAGCTGATTTACCTTTTCCCAAATAGCTGGTGCTGTATTTTCGTTGAGTGTTTCTTCGACACCAAAATAGCGTTTTAATTCTAAATGTGTCCAATGGTAAAGTGGATTACCAATCAGTTGAGGTACTGTTTTTGCCCATGCTAAGAACTTATCGTAATCACTGGCATTGCCTGTCACATATTTCTCTTCTATACCATTTGCTCTCATGGCACGCCATTTATAATGATCTCCGTATAACCATACTTTTGTAATGTTTTCAAATTGCGTATTCTCATAAATTTCTTGCGGACTTAAATGACAGTGGTAATCAATAATGGGTAAATCTTTGGCATACTTGTGATACAATGTTTCAGCAGTCTTGTTCTTCAATACAAAGTTATCATCCATAAAGGACTTCATCATATCCCCACTTTCCTTAAATTATCAAGTGCTATTATCATATTATCATAGCTTCAGAGTTTACAGATATTATAAACCTAGTAAATCCAAGTGTCGTCCGATATGTTTTACTAATGCTTGTCGATACGCGTCTTCATTCTTCATTAATGTATCGAAGAATTCTGTTCTAAACAACTCATCACCAGAATCATCAGTAGCAGTCAAAAGAATTCCATATGTAACATGGAATAATTGACGGGAGGCGTCATGATCCATATATGTTGGAAGATCCGCATCTTTTGTTTCATTTAATGGTGCTACACTTTCTAAGTCTGGTGTAACGTGATAATACTTTAATGTCTCTTCAAAATGCTCTTCCGCATAGACATGCATACGGCGGTAAAGATCAGGATTTACCTGTGCAATAACACGAACTGCTTCCAACCAGTTAGTACCTGCCGTTTTAATATGCAGTAAGCCTTCTGTGTACTTTCCGATAATCGGGAAGACACTGAATTTATCACTACCAGAGTGGATACTTAACTTGTAGCCAAAGTACTTAGCGATTTCAGCATGCTCCTGTAATTCTTTCTCAAATTGAGTAAGGTCACCGATGTAATCAATTCCTTTTTGGAACTCACCACAGAATCTAGGCGCTAAACTTTGAACCGTAACACCTCTTCTGCGGAGTTCTTCTGCTACGAAAAAATGAGCTTCAGGTGCTGTAACTGTTTCTGTTTCATCAATGGAGATTTCAAAATCGATCGCTTTTTCAGCTTTGGAAATATACTCATTATACACATGCTCCATAAAATCAATTGCTTCACCGTAAACAAGTACATTCTTATGGAGACTTACTTCATCGAAAGATATATCCATACCTTGTACGTTAAACGTCTTGTTTAAATAATGGCTATTAAAGTATTCTTTACGATCTACTGGTAAACCTGCATATTCTTTATTAATATCGCCTTCTACCATACCTTCGACATCATTACGAATTTGTTCGGAACAGTCTAAAGTGATGAAAGAGAAGCCTAGACCTAACGCATACTCGATATCTTTTTCCAATTTAATATGATCAGCATCTGCTCCATATCCATCTTTATAGCCTTCTTGGAAAACAGCGAATGTTGCAGCATCTAAAATATCTGTCATGGTACGATTTAGTAGGGTTAATTCACGAACACTTTGCTGAGCGAGAATTGGCTTTACTTTTCTTCCTTTGACTGTTTCAATATGTCCAGGTGAAGCTATACCTAAACGATCACCCAGTCCCATTGTCGCAATTTCTGTACCAAATGCTTGTGGTTTCGTATAATCAAAGAACTGATTCAATACTTTACTATTGTCATGTGTTAATGGACACACTTTTCCGTTTTCTACTATGTTCCCTTGTAAAGCATCATATAAAGGACCTTCCCCTGCTACTACTAAGTATTTTGTTGTATCCGACATCACCATCACAACAGAAGCATTATCTTTCTTTTCGAACGACTGCTCATAAACTTGTATTGCTTCCGACGACACCGGTAATCTCCCTGCCTGTAACGCTTCCACTACTGATTGAAATTGTTCCAATTATCTCCACTCCTTTTCTGTTAACGGTTCCATTGTTTTAATAAAATTAATAACAACGTTGTTATTTTTATGATATACTATTTAAAAATAGAACACAACTATAAATAATAAATTTTTCAGAAAGTTAAAGGTGATTAATCATGAATGTGACCATTAAAGATATTGCAAAAGAGGCGAATGTCAGCTACTCCACTGTATCCAAAGCATTAAATAACAGCCCGCTTGTGAAAGAAGTGACGAAACAAAAAATACTCCGTGTCGCCAAAGAAATGGGCTATGAACCAAATTTAGCCGCCAAACAATTAGTTCGGAAAAAGACTGAGGTGGTCGGCTTAATTTGGCCTACCATTGAAAGAATTGTACTCGCAACATTAGTAACCAATATTAGTAAAGCATTTGAATCTACTCGCTATTCGATGATTTTATCTGTTGATTCTACTGATACAGCGATGGAAACCTTTAAAAAATTTCAAGTGGATGGGATGATTGTTTTTGCCGAATCAGAGCAGATGATTCCTGAGGAAAATATTCCGCTTGTTGCCTATGGTGTATCAGGAAAACGCGAGGTAACGTATCCAATCATCGATGCCAATCATGAACAGGCAATGGAAAAAGCAGTACAATACTTATATGATTTAGGACACCGTAATATTGCCTATGTTGGGTTAATGAATACAAATGATGCCCTGCAAAATGAGAAAGTGGAAGGATATCAAAAAGCCATGAAAAAAATAGGACTACTAGAGCAAAGTATCGCTACAAATGGATTAGACTGGTTTGATGGTTACTTGGCAGTCGATGATGTATTAAATTTAGAAAAACGACCAACCGCTATCATAGGTAGCAGTTATGATATTAGTGGTGGTATATTACGATCCCTACAAGAAAAAGGAGTAGGTGTGCCAGATGAAATCTCTTTAATCAGCTATGATAATATTCCACAAATGGAAACAACAGAAATTCCGATGACATGTATCGGGGTACCAGTTGACGAGCTTGCGGAAGAGATTGTGCAGGCGGTTATTCAACGCATTGAATCAGAAGAAAAAAATGATGCTGTAAAGAAACTGAACCCATCTCTAACAGAACGCCAAAGTACCGGACCAGTTCCAGGAGATTTCATTTCTAATTAATATGTTTGAAATGAAATCAAGGAATGACAAGCAATTAATAGAGAATCGGAGATGATATCCGTTCGCTATGATAGTAGGGATCATCTGGTTCTCTGATTAATCCTTCCATCAGTCGGTGGATTGAGGACTAACTAATCGCTTTTAAAAAAAGACGTGCTACGTCCATTAGAAGGTGTAAGAAAAGCGCAGTACGCCTATAGAGATTGTGGCTTCTTTGCTTGATTTGTTGGTTATCTTCATTTATTCAACAAATCTTATACCTTCTTCGCTTGATTTGTTGCTTATCTTCATTTATTCAACAAATCTTATACCTTCTTCGCTTGATTTGTTGCTTATCTTCATTTATTCAACAAATCTTATACCTTCTTTGCTTGATTTGTTGCTTATCTTCGTTTATTCAACAAATCTTATACCTTCTTCGCTTGATTTGTTGCTTATCTTCGTTTATTCAACAAACCTTATACCTTCTTTGCTTGATTTGTTGCTTATCTTCATTTATTCAACAAACCTTATACCTTCTTTGCTTGATTTGTTGCTTATCTTCATTTATTCAACAAATCTTATACCTTCTTTGCTTGATTTGTTGCTTATCTTCATTTATTCAACAAATCTTATACCTTCTTTGCTTGATTTGTTGCTTATAAAAGTTGTGGACCAATGATTATATGTTTTCTTACCTTATCAGAAAAAGAAAAACCCTCCCCCTTGTTACAAGAGGTAAAGGCTATCTTTTAATGTCAGAAACCTATCAAACACTTCGCATTAATTCAAGTAATTACTCCAGATTTTTTCCTGTTGATATGAACTAATACTCAATCCTTTATGCAAATAATTATCAAATGATCCGTACTGCTGATTTATCTCATCAAAAAAGGCTTGCAAATAAGCGCTTCTTGCTTCCATCATCACCTGTGCGACATCCTTATATTTCTCTATCCACTCTGTTGGAAAGTTAGTATTGTTCATTTGTAGCAGTTGATTTATCGCTTGATTCGTTTTCATATAATCTTCTAATACAAGTTCTTCAGATACACCTAATGTTCTTAGTATAACCGCACTGCCTACTCCGGTTCGGTCTTTCCCTGCAGCACAATGGAACACTAATGGTACAGTTGAATCATCTAGTAATGCCTGTAATAAATTTTTCCATACATCTGTTTGTTCTACCATTCTACGATTCATGGTTATAAGTATATTCTCTGGATTCCCCTCTTCCAATTGCTCTACAAAATAATCCATGCTTTTTCTTGGATCTAGTAATACCTCCTGCTCTGGCATCACTGGCATGTGCACGTTTCGAACACTAGGGATAATAGGATCTGGATATTCAATCCTTTCATTTTCACTACGAAAATCACAAATTTGTTTGATGTTTAGTTGTTGAAGTTGCTTTACCCCTTTGGCAGTTAATTTAGATAAATCTCCTGATCGGTATATTTTTCCATAAGTCACTTGATGGCCACTTTCTGTTTGATAACCACCCAAATCTCTAAAATTGATCGAACCATCAATTTCAATTCTATTATCTACTTCTAATCCTGACAAAATTCAACACTCCTAACCTATATTCTTCATTCTCATTTTCAATCGATTACTTACTAGTTCTACACTAAATACCATCAGGAAAATCACAACAGCTACAAAAAAAGCTTGGTCAAATTTATACGCACGCATTGCATGTGTTAATTCCCAACCAATGCCCCCGGCACCAACTGCTCCTAAAATCGTCGACTCCCCCATATCTGCTTCAAAGCGTAAAATACACCATGAAAGAAATGCGGTTAAAACCGTTGGAATCACAGCTTGACTAACAATAGAAAACCAGCCAGCACCTGTCGCTTTCAATGCCTCAATCACTCCATAGTCAATTTCTTCAATTGACTGTGTAAATACTTTGACTAACATACCAGCTGCTCCAACGGTAATCGCCAAAATACCTGTGAACGGACCCAAACCAACAGCCACAATAAAGATTAACGCCCAAATTAATGTTGGAATCGCACGTAATAATGAGGCAAACCCTTTGATCAGCCAGGCAACGGTTGGGTGTGGTGTTATATTGTCCGCTGCAGGAAATGCTAAGACAAAACCGATAATAATACCAAATATAGTACCTAGCACTGCTACTTGGAATGATTCTAATGCTGCAGCCAGCACATGTTGCCATTGTGAGATATCTGGAGGCACCATTAACGTTAGTGTTTCTAAGAAAGCTCCAGTCCCAGAGATCAGACGGGCATAATCAAAGTTCAATTGATAGAGCGAAAAAAAGAAAAAAAGAACTGCAACTAATAAGGCAATCTGTAAAAATATATTTTTTTTCGGCTTGATAGGCATCTCTAAACGATCTTGGATATTTTGCTTATAGGTAGACTCTATCCTCATATTATACGCTCCCTTATTTGATTGGTAATCCATTCCATAATAAGGACTAAAACTAATGTTAATAGTACCGCCATGCTTACCTGTTCATACTGAAATAATTTGATTTGCGTCTGTATGACAAACCCTAAACCACCGCCTCCGACCATACCGATAATGGTGGATGCTCGTATATTGATTTCTAACATGTATAAGGACCAGCCAAAAAATCCAGGTAAAAATTGAGGGAGCACACCTTGTGCTAATACTTGACCATAGCTGGCACCTGTTGCGCGAACTGCTTCTACTTGTCCCATATCAATTTCTTCCAGAATTTCGGCAAAAGCACGTGTTAATGCGCCGGTTGACACCATAATTAAAGCAATCGTTCCTACAAGTGTACCTAATCCATAAGCAGCAGCTAATAAAATAGTCCAGATTAAAACAGGTATATTACGAAATAGCGATGAAAAGGCTCGAACCGCAACCTGTACAATTGGATGTGGTGCTGTTGTAGCGGAAGCAAAAATAGCTAAGAATGCTGCAACAATTGCACCTATCACCATAGCAACAAAACTCATATAAATCGTCTCTAAAGCAGGTTCAACCAAACTTGCTATGTAAGAAAAATCCGGTGGGAACAAATCAAAGATAATAAATTTAGTAGAATCAACTGTTCCCGTAAATAATCCTGAAAAAGAGAAACCTGTACTAATGGCAGACCAAACAGATAATGCAAGCATCGCTGCAAAAAACAAGAATACCTGGAGTCTCTTTTGCTTGCGAACTTGCAGTAATTGCTTCTCACTCATTTGCAACAAGCTCCTTCTTCTTGTTGTGATAAATCTGATTAATGATATCTTCTGTTAACTCTTCTGGCTTCCCGTCAAAGACTTTCTCTCCTGCGTGAATACCAATAATTCTAGTCGCATATTTTTTCGCAACATCAACTTGGTGTAAGTTACATAAGCAAGCAATACCTTCTTCACGACAGATATTATATAAATAATCCATAATAACATTGGAAGAAACCGGATCAAGGCTTGCAATCGGTTCATCTGCTAGCATTAATGCTGGCTTTTGTGCAAGTGCCCTAGCAATGCCAACCCGTTGTTGTTGGCCACCACTCAACTCATCAGCACGTTTATATATTTGTTCTCCTAATCCAACACGGTGCAGTAATTCATATGCTGTTTTTTTCTGTGATTGATTAAATAAATAGAACATTCCTTTAAAATCACTCATATATCCTAACCGTCCATGTAAGACATTATTTAAAACAGATGCGCGTTCAATTAGATTAAATCCTTGAAAGATCATGCCAATTTCTCGTCTAATTTTTCTAAGTACTCGCGTACCAGCCTTAACGACGTCTCGATCTTTAAAAATGACTGCTCCATTTGTTGCATCAACCAACCGATTAACCGAGCGAAGAAGTGTACTTTTCCCTGCCCCACTTGGCCCAATAATGACAATAAATTCACCTTCATTTACTTCAAAATCAATACCTTTGAGTGCAACTGTACCGTCTGGATACTTTTTCTCTAAGCCTTTGACTTGCAATAATGTCATTTGTCTTGTACCCCTTTCGATTATTCTAATAATTCTTCTGGAGACATATCTAGATTTTCTGCCACATCTCTAACAACATCATAGTCAGAATCTTCTACTGGGTAATACGCGGAATAACCTTGTAATTCAAAGTACTCTGGATTCACTTCATGATAATTCAAGGAAAATTCTGTTATTTGCTCTATTAAATCTTCCGGTAATCCTTCACGATATGTTAAAGGCGCACTTGGAATCGCCGCTGTTTCTCCGATAACTTTGAAATCAGCTTTGTCAACTAGACCTGATTCAGCTAACATATCCAAGACCATTGGCGCTACTGCAGCTGCATCTCCATCACCATTAGCAATTGCTAAAACTGATTTATCATGTCCGCCTGAATATGATACGCTACTGAAATAATTTTCTAAATCATCGTTCGTAAGACCTAATTCATTAAGTAATAATGATCGAGGGAATAAGTTACCTGATGTTGAAGCAGGATCAACAAATAAAAATGACTTATCTTCCAGATCTGCTAATGTTTCAATACCTGAATCTGCATGTGTAACAATTTGACTTGTGTAAAATGCTTCCTCTTCACTTTGTCCCATAATCGCTATTGGCTTTGCACCACTTCTTTCAGTTGCAATAATATAGCCAAACGGTCCAAAATTTGTAAGATCAAGTTGCTCCGCTCGCATTGCTTCTATCATACTCGTATAATCTGAACCTTCGAAAAACTCTATTTCAATCTCTAGCTCTTCTCCGAGGTCCTCCCAAAATTCCGTACTCGTTCTCTCAAGGCTCTCATCACCTTCTGTTTGTAATTTCGCAACTTTCAACACTTCCGGCCATGCTCCATCATTTGCCGCGTTTTCATTTGCTGCTGCCTCATCGGAATTTCCACAAGCACTCACTACAACTACCGTTAACATTAATAACAATAACAATTTCAAGTGTTTCATCATTTTATTATTCTCCCTTTCATTTTATTGTGTACATCTTGTATACAACTTGTATTATATGATATATTTATGAAGGAAACATAAATAGAACGTTAATAAATTGTAAATTTATACGTTTGGTATAATACATTAAACTATCTCGTAAAATATGGTAAAATATTTTAAAAGTATGAACAAAATAGATTAAATAAGGGAGAACAAATTCCATATGTCACTCGCCGAACTTGCTTATCAGAAAATTACGGAAAAAATTATCGAAGGAAAGTACTTACCTGGGGATATGTTATCTGAAAATGAACTAGCAAAGGAACTAGGGATGAGTAGAACGCCAATTAGGTCAGCTATCGCAAAGTTAGAAGACCAAGGGATTTTTGTATCATATAAAAATAAAGGAATACTTGTTAAGGAATTGTCTAGAAAAGAAATGCTAGATGGACTCGAATTAACATATGCACTGATTACATACATTTTTGAAACACGTTCAACAGAACATTTAGTAATTGATTTGGAAAAGTTACAGCATCATTTAAATTGCCAGAAAGAGGCGAAAGCAAATAATGATTATATCTCTTATGTTCAACATTCCCATTCTTTCACAAAGGTCATTTTAGAAGCTGCAAACAACAGTAGCATGCTACAAATATTCAATCATCATGATGATTCTTCTTTGCTTATTGCTGCCATTAATTATAATTTAAATCCGCAACAATCACATTATTCTGCAATCCCATTAAACGAAAATTTATTACAGGTAATCAAGGCCGGAGAATTTGATAAGGTAAAGAAAATATTAATGGAACACTATGAAAATGTTAGACTAAGATCATTTAATGAGAGAAGAATTTAAATATTATACCTAATCGTTACCCGAAAGATCGAATGTAAAACCAGAGATTAGTCATCGGAATAATCTCTGGTTTGTTACTGTCATTAGTTTTAAATATTAATTATCTTATTCTACTTTAATGAGCTTTCCATTACTTGCATCTATCTCTAATTCTAATTCCCCTTTATCTGTTCTCATTTCAAGTTCATACATATATTGGCCATCATCTTCATTTAATTCAAACTCTTGAATGGTTCCTTCGAATTTTTCTTTCGCCATTGAACGCGCTTCATCTGCTGAAATCGTAACTTCTGATGAGAGTTTGTCGTCTTCATCGACTGAAATATAAACTATTTCCCCTGATCTTGCATTTATTTTTAAGTCCACTTCCCCTTTGTCAGTCAATATTTCCATTTCATAATAATAACTTCCATCGTCTTCATCAAGCTCCGCTTCTACAACTGTACCAGAGTATTTTTCCGTAGCGATTGTTTTTGCATCTTCCATTGAAATAAAAGAACTTTCTTGATTTTTGGCATCACTTTTACTATCTCGCTGGTTATCAGAAAGTGATACCGTTGTAACTTCTTGATCCTTATCATTTTTACTTTCGGACTCTTCCAAACTAATAATTTCTCCAGTTTCAGCGTCTACTTTCAATTCATATTCGTGATCTGTTTCTTCTAATTCCACTTCGTATATTTTCTCATTATCATCCAATTCAAACTCGACAATTTCTCCTGAGAACTTAGCAGCGACCTTTTCCTTTGCCTCTTCTTTTGAAAGTTCAGCACTAGCTGAGGTTGATGAGAACTGTAAGGCTGCTAGTACCACTCCGGTTGTAATCAATCCTGATACAATAGTAAAAAAAGTTTTGTTTTCCATTTTTTATTCCTCCTTGTTTGTTGTTACCACTATCATAGCCAAGGAAGATGAGGATACCCTAAGAGAAAAATGAGAAAACAGTGAGAAACGAAGTTGGATACATTTTTATACAACCAAAAGCCCGCTTCGAAACATTTCCGAAAGCGGGCTGACTTATACCATATCGTTACACTTTTATAGTAAGATCTGCTAGACGCTGTGCAGTTGCTTTTACTTCTTCGATTCCTTTAGCAATGATTTCTTCCCTTTTATCTGGCATCGCGTTATGTCCTTCGATAATTACTTCATCAATTATTTCCATACCAAATATTCCACCGAATACATTGCGCATATAGTTCACAGCCATTTCCATAGGAGCTGCATCAGGTGTGGAGTAAACTCCTCCGCGAGCATTTAAGAAGATTGCCTTCTTATCCGTCATTAGTGGAATTAGGTTACCTTCAGCACCATACTTAAATGAGAACCCTGCAGCATATACATAATCAATAAATGTTTGTAATTTTGCTGGAATGGTCAAATTCCATAGCGGAAAAGTGAATACAACTACATCTGCAGCAGAAAAAGCGTCCATTGCTTTTTGCTTTGCAGCTAACAGTCGCGATTCAATATCTGTTAATTCCTGATCATTTTCTACTTTACTGAATGCATTGAACAGATCCTGTCCAAAGAACGGTGTATCTTCTTCGTACACATCATAAGTAGATACATTTAAGTCTTTACCTTCCAATTCAGCCATAAAGGCTTCATACATTTTACTAGAAATTGCTTCTGTTGAAGGACGGTTATTTGCTTTTACTATTAATATATTCATGTTAAAACTCTCCTTTATTGCTAATTTCATAGGTTAATATGCTCATTTGTGAGCATATTAATGTTGTCCTTTAACTTCCCACGATAATTATACTCTATAATAGGTGTAATCAATAGTACGCACTTTAAAGTGCCATAGTATCAAAAAGGATACTATGGCGACTAGTATTTAGTTTAATAGTTTCCAAACTGATTGGTATACATCCTTAAGTGGAATGTTATGCAGCTCCGCGATCTTTTTACAATCCTCATATTCAGGAGAGACTTTAACAACTTTTCCTTCCTTCAACCCTTCTTTTACGGTGATTGGCCCCCACTCTGTCTCAATTGACCTTATGCTCCGTTCCATCCGATAAACGGTCAACGGATAATAACGAATTCCCAAGGTGGTTGTTTCTGACAAAAGAATATCCTTGATAGCTGGTAGCAAAGCTTCACTGCATAAAAGTTGTAATTGAACAGCTGGACGATTCTTTTTCATATAAATCGGTGTGTAATATACATCATTGGCCCCCTCATCGAACAACTTGTCCATCACATAGCCAAGCCACTCACCCGGAGTATCATCCAAATTCACTTCTATTTTCATCATATTTTGATCCGTATGTTCGTAATCTGGCGGGTGTTTGCTCATTAACTTCACCTCAAGATTTAAAAAAAATACTACTTTTTACAATAACTACCACAGTGAAATAATCTTAGTGTAGTTTTACTGTGGTCAGTTCTTTTTACAGGAGTCTAAGCATTCCACTCAGGCATGACAGGCGAGGTCGGACATTTGTTCCGCTAATTATGACCAATAGTGGCGAATTTAGAGCCCTTAGGACATCTATTCCGTTATTGATCGAAAATAACGCTAATTTTTACCGAAAGTAAGCGAATAAAGGATTAAATGTCCGCCAACATCGAAAAATAGGTATAATTCCTTTCAATAGCGCACTCGATGTCCACAAAACAAATATACCGTGTATACGTGGAATCATGCAAGCGCAATATTTCACAGCACTCTATGTTGAAAGAACGAAAGAAAGACTCATTTAAAAAATGAGAATGATGATGATCCTATTTTATCACGGTGCTAAACGTCTTTATACTTCCGGTAAAATACGTTTTAAGAATTGCTTTGTTCTCGGCTTTTGTGGTTGCTCCAGTACATCTTTTGGATTACCTTGTTCTACAATATAACCACCATCCATAAAAATGACATGGTCGGAAACATGCTTAGCGAATGAGACCTCATGGGTTACGACGACCATTGTCCAGCCTTCATTTGCCAAATCTTTAATAACCCCCAGCACCTCGCCAATCAACTCCGGATCTAGTGCAGATGTCGGTTCATCAAACAGCATTAATTCCGGCTCGATCGCAAGGGCACGTGCAATACCAACACGCTGCTCTTGACCACCTGAGAGTTGATGTGGATATAAATCCATCTTATCCTCTAAGCCAACTTTTGATAGTAATTGTTTTGCATGACTAATTGCCGATTGCTTATCTTTTCTCTGTACAACAACAGGACCTTCAATCACGTTTTCCAATGCCGTCTTATGTGGAAATAGATTATATGATTGAAAAACCATTCCTGATTTCCTTCTTAATTGGAGCATCTCTTTTTTACTTAGCTTCTGGTTAAAATCTAATGTGAAGCCGTCGTGAAATTGATAGTATCCTTGATTAGGGATTTCCAGCCCATTTAAACAACGCAATAAAGTCGTCTTACCAGAACCGGACGGCCCCATAATTGTTACGACTTTTCCTTTTCCTACATCTAAGTCAATATCTTTTAGAACTGTTAATTCACCAAAGCTTTTTTGAAGTCCTTGGATTGATAAAAGCATGATATCCCCCCCTCTACTTCGCTATGTAACGTTCTAGCCTCCGCTCAATGATTTCTTGTATAATGGATAATAAAAAGCAAATAATCCAATATAAGACCGCAGCTTCTGTATATAAAAGCAGAAAATCAAAGGTATTTGCGGCAATTTCCTGTGCTTTTCGAAATAATTCAGTTACTAAAATCAACGAGGCTAGTGATGTATCCTTGACTAAACTAATAAACGTATTGGATAAAGGCGGGATGGAAACTCTTGTTGCTTGCGGTAAAATAATTCGTCGCAATGTTGTCCCATATGTCATACCAACAGTATAGCCTGCCTCCCATTGTCCTTTTGGAATCGAAGAAATCGACGCACGAATCACTTCTGATGCATATGCCCCGACGTTTAATGAAAAAGCTATAACAGCACTTGGTAATGGAGCAATCGTTAATCCAATTGATGGAAGCCCGTAAAACACAATAAATAACTGCACTAATAATGGTGTACCTCTAATAGCTGAAACATAAAAAACAGCTGGTGCACGTACAATCGTCATTGATGACAAACGCATAACGGCTGTAAGTAGAGCAATAATGACCCCAATCAAAAAAGAAACGAGTGCAAGGGGAATCGTATATTTGATTGCCCCTTCCACCATCGGCCAGAGTGCTCGAACAATTAAATCCCAATTACCTGACCCATTGGTGACAGTGAACAGCAGATTACTGGCTAGAAACATCTTCACCAAACCATTCTTCGGAAATTTCCGCTAATGTACCGTCTTCTCTCATTTCTGCCAATACCTCGTTAAAAGCTTCTACGAGTTCTTCATTTCCTTTGCGGAATGCAAAAGCTGTCTCCGATACATTATCTTCTTCTGCTGCAATTTCGACTGATTCGTCCCCTGTTTGGTTGATATATTCCAATACTGCTAACCTGTCATTCACTGTTAAATCAACACGTCCCAACTTAATATTTTCAATCGCTTGTGCCAGTCCTTCTACACCAATAACCTCCGCTCCATTTTCTTCTGCAATATCATTAAAGTTACTTGTTAAGGATTGCGCGGATTGTTTTCCCTCTAAATCTTCAAATGATGTAATTTCTTCCTTATCTGCTGGAACAACTACTACTGCACCTGTATAAGTATATGGTTCTGAGAAGTCATATTTTTTTAAACGCTCTTCATTAATCCCCACCTGATTAGCAATCACATCGAACCGTTCTGCATTTAAACCAGCAAACATGGAATCCCATTGTGTTTCATTAAATTCTACTTCTAACCCTAGACGAGAAGCAACTTCACGCATTACTTCCACATCATAACCTGTTAAATTATCCTCTTCATCATGGAAAGTAAATGGTGCGTATGTTCCTTCAGTACCTACAGTAATCACACCATCTTCTTGAATTTGTTCATATAAGTTCGTTTCTGTATCTTCCTGATTCTCCTCATTTGTTGTGTCTTGCTCATCACCTGTATTTTGTTCTTCTTGATCAGCAGTTCCACAAGCTACTAGTAAAACAAGTAAACCTATAATCAGAATAAAAAAATCTATTTTTTTCATGTTATAACCCCCAGTAGTAATGTGTTGTTTTTCAAATGATTTTGCTGATTATATGACGTCTTATTTAAAACAAAAAAAGAAGAGACGAATCAATATAATAGTCTCTTCTCTTTCATATTAAATATACTTCACCTTACTGATATTTTTAGTGTGCATATTGAAATACTATCATCCATATCTAAGATCAAAACTTGAACTAATAAAAATTTCTTAAACACCGTTTCATTGCATGATAATACTTATGCCAATGACCACTGTCTTTGTTGCTAGCTTATCTTGCTAACCAGCCACCGTCTACTGCTAGAATGTGACCGTTCATGTAGTCAGATGCTTTGCTTGCTAGATAAACTACTGTGCCCATTAAATCGCTTGGATCAGCCCAATAGCCGGCCGGGATTCTCGATAAGATTTCTGCGTTACGCTTTTCATCAGAACGAATTGGCGCAGTATTCTTCGTTGCAAAATATCCTGGTGCAATGGCATTTACTTGTATCCCATGTTCCGCCAATTCATTCGCAAAAGATTTTGTTAACCCAGCCACAGCATGCTTACTAGCGGTATAAGGTGGAATAGATTTACCACCCTGAAATGAAAGCATGGATGCAATGTTAATAATCTTTCCAGAGCCTTTTT
This sequence comes from Gracilibacillus suaedae, assembly GCF_017599345.1. GTDB lineage: Bacteria > Bacillota > Bacilli > Bacillales > Amphibacillaceae > Gracilibacillus > Gracilibacillus suaedae. The sequence continues at coordinate 393,530 of NZ_JAGFVL010000062.1, read as the reverse complement.
CCACCATCACCTTTGCTGCTGCCTGACTTAAGAAGTAAACTGCATCAAGATTTAATGTGATAACATCATCCCAGTCCTCATCTTTAAATTCAAGGAGCGAATTCCGTCTAATCGTACCAGCATTATTGACGAGTATATCCACTGTACTAAAAGCATCAACACAAGCTGGAACAACCTTTTGTAATTGTTCACGATCCGAAAGATCAGCTTGGAAAAATTCAGCCTTTCCCTTCATGTTATGTAGAAATACTTTTGTGTCATCCCAATTGGTACCGTGTGTTACGACAAACACGTTGGCACCAGCCTTAGCCAGTGCAATAGTATATGCCTGGCCAAGGCCGGTATTTCCACCAGTAATAATTGCTGTTTTACCTTTCAACGAAAAACAATCTAGTGAAAAATCTTGTAAACCTTCACCCATGTGGCTTCCTCCTAGCGTAATTGATCCATGCTGATATGGTCCATATCACTATACGTAATGTTCTCGCCACACATACCCCAAATAAAGGTATAGTTGCTTGTAGCCGTCCCAGAGTGTATCGACCAACTTGGAGAAATAACAGCTTGTTCATTCTTCAATACTAAATGTCTTGTTTCACTTGGCTCACCCATAAAATGAAAGGCACGAGTATCTTCTTCCATATCAAAATATAGATACACTTCACTACGGCGATCATGAGTATGTGCTGGCATTGTATTCCATACGCTACCATGTTGTAACATAGTTAAGCCCATCTGTAGCTGGCAGCTTTCACATACATTGGGGTGAATATATTGATGGATTTTTCTTTCATTTAAAGTCTCTGATTGGCCAAGCTCCAATGGCTTAATGTCTTTCATATCGATTTTTACTGTTGGATAAGTATGGTGTGCTGGTGATGATAACGTATAAAATTTCGCTGGGTTCGCTGGATCATTGGAACCGAACCATGCTTCCTTCGTACCTCGGCTTACATATAATCCATCATGACGTTTCATATCGTAACGCTCTCCATCTAACACGACATAACCATCATTGCCGATATTAATAATTCCTAGTTCGCGACGCTCTAAGAAATAGCTAACACCTAATTGTTTATCAAGTTTAATCGTCAATTCCTCAGATGCAGGTGTTGCACCACCAAAGATCATTCGGTCCACATGTGTATAGGTTAAATGAACTTTTCCTGGTTCGAATAATTTCTCTACCAAAAACTTTTCACGTAACTCGTCGGTATTATATCTTCTAATTTCCTCCGGGTGGTTGGCATAACGTACTTCCATTTGTATTCCCCCTCGTAATGTTATCAGCTAATTTCTTAATTCACACATTTACTGAATGGTTTCAATTACTCAGTAGAGAGACTTAATTCAGATTTCATATAAGAAGCTAAAGGATGATTCAAACTAATTAACGCTTTCGCAAATAAAAGACAATGCTGGTGGGCACCTCTTTCATGTAAATGAGTATCATCTTTTAGACCATCCGGATAAGTCGAATATTTACCAGGTTCTAGTCTCATAAACCATTTTTTTGATTGTTCATTTCCCAATTCCTGCAACGCCTCTCTTGTAAGAGCGAGCATATCGACACAAACAACATCTTCTTTTTCTGCAAGTTCTCTTACAGCTTGCGGATAATCACCATGTGTTTCTTTTAATTCACCATAATCATCAAAATGCCTACGTGCTATCGATGTTAAAAGAATAGGGGTAACACCGAAAGCTTGTGAACGCTGAATGAAAAATCGCAAATTATCCTGGTAACTTGTAAATGGTTTCGTCGCTCGTTCTTCGTCAGGCTTTTGATCATTATGACCGAACTGAATAAGAACATAATCTCCGGCTTGAAATTTCTTTTCGATCGCATCCCATCGACCTTCCGATATAAAGGATTTGGTGCTACGACCAGATGCCGCATGATTATGAACGATTAACTCATCACTGAAATAATATCCGAGAGTTTGGCCCCAGCCCATTTGTGGATATTTAGATTTTTCAGCAGCGGCCATGGTTGAATCACCTGCTAAAAATAAATGTTTTGGCATTAGCTTACCTCTTTTCCTGTTTCAAGTTGTACACTGGCAAGTATAGATACACCATGCATATCGTAAAGGGAAACTCCGCGATGGTAATGTCAACGTTCTACTGGAGGTAGTTGCACTGGTTCACATTGATTCATTAATGTATCACATGCTTTTCCCTTCCAATTCGAGACAGATAATTGTTTGGCTGCCAACCATTTCACTCCTCTAATCCGTGATATTCAAACCAATCAAAGTCTGCATAATTATCGGTTCGCTTTCCATTTCCAGAGCAATACATACCAATATACGCACCGACAAACCCGTCAGCAACGTCCGTACTTAAAATTCTGCCATCCGCATTTTCAGCTAAAATTCGCCAATCAAACGGCTGGGTTGTAAAGAAGAATGAGTAGTCTTGACCATAAGCTTCTACTTTTAGATACACCTTATTCTTATCAATCTGTTCTTTTGCAATGACTTTATCTTCACCTGCTTCTCTTCTTACTAAGCGTACGAAGGTTTGACTTCCTTCTAACAACACTTCTACACGGAATTGATAATTATGATTTTGTAACAGAACCATTCCTGCCGTTTCATGTTCCTTTTTCGCTTCAAACTCCATCACTGTCTGAGCGAAGAAGTTAATATGCTGCTGCCTTCTGCCGACAAAAGCAGGATTTTCTTCTTCCATGATTGTTTCCGGTTTTGCTTTGAGCCGTAAGAAGCCAGGGCGGTCGCTTAAAGACCAGAAATCTCCTCGTGGTGTCCGGATGAAATTCCATCTATCATCTAATTGCTCAGATTCAAACGAATCGGCATGTGGCAATGCAGGCCATTTATGCTCTGACAAATTGGGAAATTCCATTTCTGGTTCGATGATCCCTTTTCCAGGATTAACAATCGGCCAGCCGTCTTCCCATATAAATGGCGCAAGGAATGTCTCACGACCTAGATTACGGTAATAGCCGCCATACGGACGTGATGCTAGCGCAACCAGCCACCAATCACCATTTTGTGTTTCTACGATATCAGCATGGCCAACATTTACGATCGGATGGTTGTTGCCTAAATGACGGTGGGTTAAAATTGGATTTGTTTCCGTCATTTCGTATGGTCCTGTTACCTCTTTACTTCTAGCAATAGTAACCGCATGTGTATGACCTGTTCCACCTTCTGCTATGATTAAGTAATACCAGTCATCAATTTTATACAAATGTGGTGCTTCTTGTGCATGGGCATTCTTTAATGCACCATCCCACAAGCTATACTTCGGACCAACTAATTGTTTCTTCTTTAAATCTAATTCTTGTAGCCAAATCTCATTATGCTTCTTATATTGTTGACCTAATGGTGGCTTCCGATTTCCTGTGTAATAGACTTTGCCATCATCGTCAAATAGTAAGGATGGATCGATCCCTGGTGCATCTTCTAACCAGTTTGGGTCTGACCAAGGCCCTGCTGGATCTGTAGCGGTTACATAGAAATTGCGCCTTGCCCCTGTCTTACTCACCACAAAGGTTGTAATCATGTAAAACACACCTTCATGATAACGAATGGTTGGGGCATAGATACCTCTTGAATTGGGTGTTTGATCTAAATTAAGTTGCTCCGGGCGATCGAGTACATGACCAATTTGCTTCCAATTGACAAGGTCTTTACTGTGAAAAATCGGGACACCAGGAAAATATTCAAAACTTGACGTAACTAAATAGTAGTCTTCACCGACACGACAAACCGAAGGATCCGGATAGAACCCTGGAATAATTGGATTTTTAAATGTTTTCACTATAGTTCACCTGCTTTTGTAGTTTACTTTTCTCTCCATTAATGTACAGTTCTTCTGTATCTTTATAGATAAGAACAGCTTCTTGTTCACGCTGATTAGTTGACGTTAACTCCTCCACTTTGATTCGCTTCGCATGATGTAATTGAAGTGCCGGTCCTTTTCTAGGCATCACTTCGACATGATGGAAACGTAAATCCTCAACATATTTTGCAAATATACCTTCACCAGCCATTTCGATCACCTCACGGACCATATCAGGCTCACCGCCAGGAACTGTTTCGTCTTGGGCCATCTCTACTGTGACATGCTCTATGCTTACTTTTCTAACCGGCATTTCTGGTAATCCATAGATAAACCCTGCTGCGGCACGACAGTTTCTTGCAGTAACATGACTGATGTTAATCTGTTCCACTACAGGTGTTTTTTCTGTCACGGCTACAGGAGTAGCATCGAGTAACTCTGGATTATTTTTACTTACACCATGACGATAAAACGAATTGATTGCTATCGGACAAAGAACATTATCCATCATAATGTTTTGCACTAAAATATTACGGATGTAGCTTCCTCGTTCACGGTTTGTTTTTACTCGAATTCCACGATCGGTACCATCAAATATACAATTAGATACGGTAATATTTTCAATCCCACCAGAATTTTCACTGCCAAATACGACACCACCATGTCCGTGATGCATCGTACAATTAGCTACTGTTACATTTTTGGTAGGTACAGCATAATGGCGACCATCTTGATTAATTCCTGACTTCAAGACAACACAGTCATCTCCGACATCAAAATGACAATCTGTTACTCTGACATTCTCGCAGGAGTCAATATCCAAGCCATCCCCATTTGGCGTATCGGAAGGATTCTGGAATGTCACATTACGGATCGATACATTATTGCAAAAAACAAGGTGTGTATTCCAGAATGGCGAGTTCTTCACAGTAACTCCCGAGATCGTGACATGGTCTGCTTCAAAAAATTGAATAAGCGGTGGCCTTAGAAATTGCGAAGGCCATTCTACTAAATTAGTATCAGCCGGTTCGGTAAACTCTTTATTCGCTTCGGCAATTTCTTCTGTTTTAGAAGATTGATATTCTTCTCCTTGTCTCAGTTGCTTATTTACCTTCCACCATGCACTTCCGTTACCGTTGATTACACCATCCCCTTTTATCGCTACATTTGTTACATTTGAAGCAAAAATTAATGGCATAAAGCCATGACATACATAGCCAGACCAACGGGTTTTTACGACAGGATAACGTTCAAAATCATCAGTAAAATTTAGCACTGCACCAGCATCAAGGTACAATGTCATGTTACTTTTTAACGCAATAGGTCCTGTATCATATATTCCTGATGGAAGATATACAGTACCTCCACCAGCGCTTTCACAGTCATCAATTGCTTGTTGAATTGCCTTCGTACTATCGATATCTTCTTGTACTTGATAATCTCTTACATCGAATAAACTCATTGCCTTCACCTCTCATCTAGTAAATCTTCTCTTAATGGAGTAAATACATCTAATAGTTTACATTTAGCTAATGCTTTAACACCGTGTACAGCATTGGACGGAATCCTTAATGAATCCCCTTGTTCTACGATAATTTCTTTGCCATCGACATGAAAAGCTAGCTTACCTGCTAAACAATAAGTTAATTGTTCATGTGGATGACTGTGTGCTGAACCTTCTGCACCTTCTTCAAAAGAAACCTCCATCATCATTAATTGATCACCTGGTTCATGTATTTTTCTTGTAACTCCCGGCTCTGCTTGTTCCCACTTGTTAACAGCCATTACGACTCCTCCTTTAATTTCGTTACGGTTGGTAAAATGAACTGAATTGCCATCGCTACCATAATGACATAGGCAACCGTGTTTGTATCAATTTCATTAGAAAATAGCATAAACACAATAATTCCTAGACCACGACCAACATTAATAATGGTTTCTCTCAGAACTACCGATTCAACACGGAATTCCGAACCTAATGGAATCCGATCAATCCATTGAAAATAATAGGCGGCATATGCATTCGCTTGTAGTGGCTTAAACATGTTTTGCGTTACCATAAACAAGATGACACTCCACATTGCAATTTCCCAAGCTAAAAAGGAACCAGATACAAAAAAACCAATAGCAGCAACCCATAGGTATTTTTTCGTTTGTTCAATATCGGCAAAGCGTGAAATGACATAACTTGCTAGTATCGATACGGCGAGAAAACCTGCATTCAAGTAACCAACAACACCTTCATCTTCAAAGATGCTATAGATTAAAATTGGCGGAATATACATCAAAATTCCCTGTGGAAAGCCAATAATAAACCATCCTGCTAAGGCATTTCGGAATGCTTTTCTCCGCTCCAAAATCTGACCTAAATATTTCATATAATAATTACGATGACGAATCGATTCTTTCTTAATTCGAAAACTGCCAATCGTTGCAGCTAGAAACATGAGAAAAGCTATTGAGAATACCATTAGATACCCCGACAATCCTGTAAATAAGCCAATAATAAAACCTGCTAAAGCTGGTGCTATCAGATTAGCAGACCCCATCACGATCTGATTCCAACCTAAATAACGGTGACGATTTTGATCTGATGAGACTTCATGAACTATCGTAAAATACGCTACCCAATAAAGCCCTTGTGCTACCCCACGCAAAAGCGCAAATAAATAAAAGTAATCAACAATCTCTTCTTGTACAATAACAATCAATAAATAAAAAATGGCAGTCATCAATATCCCGTAACGATATATAGTTGTCCTGCCTTTTTTCTTTGACATTTTTCCAATGAAGAAGGTTGTCGCCGCTTGTGATACAATAGCAATTAAATTATAAAGACCATTTACCCAAAGGCTATTGGTCAACCTCCATAAATATAAATTCACAAAGATAATTGATAAAGATCCACCAAATTGAAATATCGCATGATTAATCAAAATATTGACAGCGTGTGATGATAAACGCTTTTCCTTGTTAAGTTTCATCGGTCGAATCAAGCTTTACACTTCTTTCTGGTCGCATAATTTGCCTTCTGCCATACCTTTCCAGAAATTAGCTGGAATAGATTTCGATTCTATCTGCCAAAGGCGGTGTAGTTGTTTTCGAATAAGTGTTGCTTGTGTAGTTGCGTTCATATCGCCTTCTTTTAATCCAAGTCCTAGTTCCACTGCCTCAGGCATATTCGGATAATATTCTCCTTGTTTAACCTGAGCTACATTTGGTGCCTTTGGGGAAGTAGTTAATTCTCGTGAAAAGGCACCGTCTTGTTGTTTTAATCTCTTCATATTGCTAATGGTTATTTCTGATACTTCTCTCCGTTCTGCCTCTGAAAGATCCGGTTCTATATAACTTAACAGGTCAATCGGATTGCGGATGTAGCACATATCTACCGCTTCTTCTGTTCTTAGGCATTTTAAGATGGTCTGGTAAATACGGTCTTGATTCGGCATCGAGATTTGATATCTCCGGTAAAAGGTATGTAGTTTAAACGCACCTGATAGTTGAACATATAAAGCCCCCTCTCCCCATAAACCTGTTTCCAAATCTTGCTTTTCTACTAAAAACTCAGAGAAAGCATCAACATATTCCCGTTGCGTTACTTCATCTATTTGGGCAAAATATACGGTAGAAGAAACAAGCAAGTCACAGCCTCTCCAGCTGTTACGTAAGTCAATGCTTTCCCATTTCTTTCGATATGAGGATAGGGATTTTGTGTAATCAGGAGCCACCTGATTTTCTACAGGCGATGGATATAACGGTGATGACCCGAGTCGTTTAAGGCTATTCAGTGAATAATGGAGTGCTCGGTGCACCATCACTTCATCTTTTTTCATATTGGGATCGTGATCATAAAAATAACCAGAGGCAGGATCTTGCCTCATTTGGAAAAAGGCGATCATTTTTTCTTTCATTGTTTGCGGAAGACTATCTAAGAGCTGATGTCTGCGTAAAATATTGATTGCTTGTGATGTAGACTCGATGTCCGGGGTAAACCGGTCATCGAGCACAGAACTTCTTGCATAATAAAATCCGCCTGTAAGTGGATCAAATTGTTCTAATAACCAGGAGAATACCCCATCAAATAAACTATCCAGCCTGTCACTTAATGTCTCACGCCAATTCGTCATAAGAACTACTCCTCTTGAATAGAATTAACCTTTTACAGATCCTAAAAGCGCGCCCTTAGCAAAGTACTTCTGTAAGAATGGGTATACTAATAGGACTGGAACAGTTGCAACAACGATCGTTGCCATTTTCACCGTTACCTCTGGCGGTGGAACATCTGTGTATGCTTCAGCATCATAGTTCATACCACTAGCTAATACTACAATTTGCCTTAGCAGTACTTGTACTGGCCATTTATCTGCATCAGCTAAATAAAGAATCGCATGCATGTAAGTATTCCAGTAGGTTACCGCATAGAATAGAGAAATCGTCGCAATTGCAGGTAAAGAGATTGGGATGACGATGCGAAACAAAATACTAAAGTCATTGGCCCCGTCAATTTTCGCTGATTCCTCCAGTCCTTGTGGTAAATTAAGGAAGAAGCTTCGTAAAATGATCATATTGAAAGCATTAATCGTTACCGGAATAATAAGCGCCCATAACGAATCTAATAATCCAGTTTGTTGTACAACTAAGAACGTCGGGATCATCCCGCCATTGAACAGAAGGGTAAATACGATTAAAAAGTTAATAACCCGACGTCCTACAAGATCTCTACGTGACAGACCATATGCTGTTAAAATGGAGAAGAACATACTCCACAGTGTTCCCCCTACCGTTACAATGATAGAAACTCCTAAAGCTCTAAAAATGGTATCGGTGGAGAAAATATATTTATACGCTTGTAATGAAAACTCAGTTGGAAAAAGCAAAAATTTCGTTCTTGCAATTTCTGCACTTGTTGCAAAGGAACTACCAACCACATGGATAAATGGGAGTACGGTAATCAATGCTAAAAGCGCTAATAAGAAATAGTTAAAGAAATCAAAGACTCTGCTACCTGCAGAAATTCGTTGTTGTGCCATTTTTTTCACCTCACCTATTGTTGTCTGTCTTAATAAATACCTTCTTCATCGAATCTTTTCGCTAACCAGTTAGCAAAGACAACCATTACAAGCCCGACCGCCCCTTTAAAGAAACCGACTGCGGTACTGTAACTAAATTGCCCTTGTTGCAGACCGGCAACATATACATACGTATCAAAAATTTCAGCTACATTACGGTTTGATGAGTTCAGTAATAGATAAACGTGTTCAAAACCTAACTCTAAAACATCCCCAATCTTCAAAATTAATAAAACAATAATTACATTACGGATCGCCGGCAACGTGATATGCCACATTTGACGAAAACGGTTGGCTCCATCCATTCTGGCAGCCTCATATAATTGCGGATCAACCGCTGTGATAGCTGCTAAGAAGATAATAGTTCCCCAACCGGCTTCCCGCCAAATTACTTGTAAAATATACATGGGACGGAACCAATCTTCATTTAAAAGGAAATTAATCTTCTGTAATCCTAACGACTCTAAGATAGCGTTTACAATACCGCCATCTAAAGTTAACATGACATAACTAATCGATACGATAACTACCCATGACATAAAGTGTGGGATATAGATAAGCGTTTGGACTCCCCGTTTAAAAAAGCTATGCCTTACTTCATTCAGCATAAGCGAAATAATAATTGGAATCGGAAAATAAATAAATATTTGTAATCCAAATAAAACGAGCGTATTCTTAAAAATCATCCAGAATTCAGAACTCGTAAATAATCGGTTGAAATGTTCCAATCCAACCCATTCACTACCTAAAATCCCAAGATATGGCTTATAGTCCTGAAAGGAAATGATTAGTCCATACATCGGCAAATATTTATAAATAAGGAAATAAATTAATCCTGGCAGAATCATTAGATAGATCATCTTATTCCTTTTGATTCTTCGCCATGTTTCGGAACGTTTCATTTTTTTAACTTGTTTCGCTTCTTCTTTTGCAGTTAGTGTCGTCGTTTCCATAAGCAGAATCCTTTCTTTTAAAATTCGATTATCAATAATTGTCTTAACAAAATCCTACGTTATAGGTTATATAACGTAAATAATCATTATCTTAAGAGTTACTATTCGTAATGGTGGAGCAAATTTCTCTCCCATATATCTGTTTTACATAAGCAACTAACATAACATAATGATCATCTCCTATTCATACAACCTGATTAGAAAAGTTAAGTCGATGAAAGTGCGACAAAGCCTCTGGTTTCACCAATCGGCAAGTCCTCTTTATCGTAGGGCGCTCTCGGGAAATCGCCTAGTTTTTGGCGCTTACGTAGGCAGCTCGTTTAAACTTTCTTATCAGTAGATATAGTCAGGCTCTTAAACTATTTCACTTTAAGAGCCCCTATACTACATTTACTCTGATGCGTTAAATTCTTCGATAATCGCATCTCCACCTTGTGATTTCCAATCTTCTATTGCATCATCAAATCCTGCTTCATCAATTTGGCCAATAATATAGTTATAGGTTGCGTCTGTTATAATTTCCTGAAGTCTCGCACCATCATTAACGTATGTCTCTGAATATAGTGGAACTGTTGGATCCTCAATTAAATATTCTTCATTTTCTTTTGTTAATTCTTCTGCTTTTTCTTTCACATCATAGTCAAACTTAGACTCATAACGACCATTCGTTTCAGGTTCCCCGATCCCAATAGACATATATGGTTTCACTTCTCGATCTTTTAATGCAGTGTCATCTGTTGGTAGCGCGCGATCTTCTGAAACTTCATAATGTTCTCCTTCAATACCCCAATATGATAGATTCGCTACCTCTGGTGTCATCATTTGATCGAAGAATTCTAAAATATTCAATAATTCTTCTTCTGTTTCAACAGAGCTTTTCGGGAACATCACTAAACTTCCATAACCAGGAATCGACCAAATATTAAATTCTCCTCCGGGGCCTTTGATTTTGTTCTGCACATCAAATTCCACATCTGGATTAATTGCTACAGCGTCATTGTTAATACTAACAACGTCGCCCATGGAACCGACATACATACCAGCTGTACCATTTTTAAAGAACTCTTGCTGGTCTGTTTTACTGGTTACAGGGAAATCTTGATTAATATAACCGTTGTCATACATTTCCTTAAAGAAATCCATCGTTTGTTTATATTCATCAAACATAAACTCTGGCTGCAATTTGCCATCTTGTTCTCCCCAATTATTCGGCGTTCCAAACCAGGAAGAAACCGTTTTAAACGCACCGTAAATCAAATCACTACGATCTGTTAAACCAAAAGTATCGTCTTCTCCGTTCCCATCTGGATCATCTTCGGTAAACGCTCTTGCCATTTCCATCAATTCATCTGTTGTAGTCGGTGCCTCTAATCCGAGTTTATCTGCCCAATCCTTACGATAAATCAGACCTTGACTTGATAAAGGACGACCTTGGTATAACGTATATAGCTTTCCATTTACCAGGGTATTATCTAAAACTGTGTCTTTTAACTTCGAAAGATTTTCAAATTCCTCCAAATACTGTCCAACTTCCCAAAACTGTTCATCTTCAATTGCATCACGAAATTGAATAAATGATGATTGATTTTTTAAGAAAACCGCTTCAGGTAATGAATTGGTTGCAAATGCAGTATTTAATCGATCTTCATAATTACTATCTGGTACCCATTGGATCTCAAAATCTTTACCTGTTTCTTCTTGTAACTTTTCTAAAATTTTGTCATTAGGTACTTCCGGTGTATGCAAGTTCGCCATAATGGTAAATGAATCACCATCTCCTGAACCACCAGTCCCTTCACTTGATTCACTATTACTGCTACAACCAACAAACATTAAAAGTGATAAAAGTAAGATTGTAATTAACTTCCATTTTCTCCAATTAAGCAAGTAAACCACCCTTTACTATTGTTATACAACAATGCCTCGATAACCAACAAAGTCCTTATCTTTTTCTATCTGGCCAAGCATTGTTGCCTTAAAAAAATCTTACTTCAATGATTCTATAACGTAAATAATCATTATCTTACGAGTTACTTTTTTACATTGGTGGAAAGGGTTTCTTATTATACTTGCTTAGTTGAAGCAACTAACATAACATAATGATCATCTCCGGCTTTTATAACCTTCAAATACAGGTGAGGCACTTAAAATATTAATTTTAAGTGCCCATTTATTATGATCATTCAGATGCGTTAAATTCTTCGATAATCGTTTCTCCGCCTTCTGATTTCCATCTTTCTACCGCATCATCAAATCCTGCCTCATCAATTTGACCAATAATATAGTTATATGTTGCATCTGTAATAATTTCTTGAAGTCTTGCACCATCATTTACATATGTTTCTGAATAAAGTGGTACAGTAGGATTTTCAATTAAATAGTTTTCATTGTCTTTAAATAATTCTTCTGACTTAGCTTTTACTTCATAATCGAAATAACCTTCATAACGACCGTTTGTTTCAGGTTCACCAATTTCTATAGCTTGATATGGTTTTACTTCTCGATCAAATAATGCTTGATCATCCGTTGGCAATGCTTTATCTTCCATCACTTCATAATGCTCTCCCTCAATTCCCCAGTATGCATAGTTTATTACTTCTGGTGTCATCATTTGGTCAAAGAATCCTAGAATTTTAAGCAGATCTTCTTCTGTTTCTACAGAACTTTTCGGGAACATCACTAAACTACCATAACCGGGGATTGCCCATACACCAAATTCGCCATCTGGACCTGCAATCTGATTGTGTACGTCAAATTCAACATCTGGATTAATTGCTACTGCATCATTATGAAGACTACCGACATCTCCCATAGAACCTACATACATACCTGCAGTACCATTCTTGAAGAATTCTTGTTGATCCGGTTTACTAGTCACAGGAAAGTCTTGATTAATGTATCCGTTTTCATGCATTTCCTTAAAGAAATCCATCGTTTGTTTATATTCATCAAACATAAACTCAGGTAATAACTGACCATCTTGTTCGCCCCATTCATTCGGAGTTCCGAACCAGGAAGATACTGTTTTGAATGCGCCGTAAACTAAGTCACTACGGTCCGTAACACCAAATGTATCATCTTCACCATTTCCATCTGGATCATCTTCTGTAAATGCTCTTGCCATTTCCATAAATTCGTCAGTAGTTGTAGGTGCTTCTAAACCTAGATTATCTGCCCAATCCTTACGATAGATTAAACCTTGTCTCGATAATGGGCGACCTTGATATAGTGTGTATAAATTCCCATTTACTCTTGTATTATCAAGAACATTATCCTTCAGCTTAGACAGATTCTCAAATTGATCTAAATATTGCCCTACTTCCCAAAACTGTTCATCCTCCATCGCATCACGGAATTGGATAAATGTTGTCTGATTTTTAAGGAATACTGCCTCAGGTAAAGAATTAGTTGCAAATGCTGTGTTTAATCGATCTTCATAGTTATTGTCAGGTACCCATTGAATTTCAATGTCAGTATTGGTTGCTTCTTCAATTTTCTCCAATACTTTTTCATTAGGTACTTCTGGTGTGTGTAAGTTTGCCATCATCGTGAACGCATACGGTTCATCCGAATTTGAATCTGATCCTTCTTCTTCATTTGTTTCTTCTGTATTAGCGTCATCACCACCGCTATTGTCTCCACCATCTGTACTATCACTACTACATGCTGCTAATAAAACAAATAATAGTAATAACATGATGCCCATCAATCTTTTCCAATTACTCAAATTAACCACCCTCCAGAATCTAATTTTTGTACAGCAATGTCTGCCGTGCACAATCTAATAGTAAAAAATAAATAAGTATTTGTATATAATCACTTCTTCACAGCTATTGAAAACGCTTACTGCAAAAAGAAAAAAATATCGTCTTTCTCTAGAAAATGATCATTTTTTCGTGCTGGGGAAAATAATATTAAAAAATGATTATTTTACTCATTGTATCGCATTAAAGTCCTTTATGGACGTGGGTTCATGCCTCCTTACAAGATGATTATGTGGTGAAAGCGCTTCACAATACCTATTTACGGCACATCAATTACAAGGTATTCTATATATAGTAGCATTTAATTTACAGATTAGGTGGTTTTTATGATGGAACTTTCAGGAATGTGGGCTAGCATTTACCGCATAAGTGTATGGGTTACCCGGTTTGCATGGTTAAATATGCTATGGATTGCTTTTACTTTATTAGGTTTAATTTTCTTTGGTATCATGCCAGCAACAATCGCGATGTTTGCTGTCGTACGTAAGTGGGTTTTAAAAGAATTTGATATTCCTGTTTTTGAAACCTTCTTCAAACAATATAAATCTAATTTTTTTCGCGCTAACCTATTCAGCTTAGTCATTTACGTTATCGGTTATTTTTTATCCGTCTTTTTAAAGTATACAGGATTAATGAATGATTCGAGTCTATATCCGGTATTGCTCGGAATTTTTGTTATTGCAGGATTCCTTTACGTGATGCTATTACTGTATATTGCACCAGTTTATGTTCACTATCAGCTTCGTTTTTGGCAATATATTCGTTACGCAGTATCGATTGGTGCAGTAAATTTACACTACTCCATATGTACTATTACAGTATTATCCGGAATTTATTTTGCTTCGTTTAAATTACCTGGTATTACACTCTTCTTCAGTTTTAGTGTTAGCGCTTACGTAACGATGTTTATTATTCACATCGGTTTTAGTCAATTGCTTAAAAAACAACAAGAACAACTGGAACAAACACCTATATCCACTTCCTAGCGCTATAACATTTGTTTAAAATATAACGATTAAGGAAGTATGTCTATGAAAAAATTATCTACTCAACACTATTTTAAACTGATTGCATTTTTAGTTATTTTAAGCACCGTACCTGTTATCATTACTGGTGGGTTATCGTATTGGCAATCGTCTAATGCTATTGTGGATTATTCCAATGATGAAAAAAAGCAAAATATTTATCAGATACAAACAAACGTAGAACAAGTATTAAGATACATTGATTTATCTACGACTTATTTTGTACGCTCAGCCCAAACGCAGGAATTTTTAAAAGAAGATATGAATGGAAGGTCCTTTAATGATTTTCATAAGTTAAGAAAAGATTTAAACCATTTACAAACCATTGAGACTGGTATTGAAGATGTTATATTAGTAAGTTTCGATAACAGATGGCTAATCAATAACGATGGTTTAGTACACCTTGATAATCAAGCTTATGAACAAATAAATACCAATTATTTAAGGATACCTGAGAAATCTGTTTGGCTCATGGAAGAAGCAAGCCAGATAAATTTACCGAATGCAACGAAAAAAAGCTGTTCTCATTATATTAATTTAGTGAAAAAATTGCCGCTCTTGTCATCTCAACCGGATGGTCTTATATCCGTTATCGTTCCGACTTGCGAACTGACTGAAATCATGGCACAGAGTAATGATAGTGAATCCTTTATTATCTTGGACGAGAATAATCGGACGATTGCCCACAGTAATACGGAATACACAGGTGAGGATGGGTATATACCAAACAATTTATTTGATAAGATTGACCGGGATGAATTAGAAGGTCAATTCGAATATCAAATTAATGACACCGACTTTAAAATCTCTTACCAAACTTCCGAATATAATGACTGGACTTATCTTTCATTAGTGAAATTAAGTGACTTGCATATGAAATCAAGCTCTATCGGTTGGTTAACCGTCTTAATTGTTTCGATATTATTAATTCTTTCTTTATGTATTGCTTTTATTGGTAGCAAGATCTTATATAAACCTGTAAAAAAATTAAAAAGCGTTATCGCTTCCTCAGATGACGGTAAGTCCGTATCGGAAAAAGCAACTAATGAGTTCGATTTAATCGAGACACATATCGAAAAATTATTAAATCAAAATCATTTATTGGAAAAACGTGTTCAGAGTCAGGTCACGCAGTTGAAACAACTTTTCATGATCCGATTATTACAAGGGAAAGTAACGAGCAGCGAACTACCACTTAAAGTGAGGTCGTTTAACTATAACGAGGATTGGACCGGATTAACAATTTTTTCATTAAAATTAGATGAGATAGACCAAGAGAAATTTAATGAAAATGATCAAGATCTCATTCTTTTTGCAATCAATAATTTAATTGAGGATCTTATTCCAAGCGAAGAGCGATTTACTCCAGTAGTAATTAATGATACCCAATCCACTTTAGTTATTACGAAGTGCAACAATGAATCAGATTATACACATATCATAAATCAAAAGGTAAAACTAATCCAAAACAAAGTGATGGAGTTATTTCACTTATCAGTCAGCATTGGTATCAGTAACCGTTACTATGAATTAGAAGACTCTAATATTGCCTTTAAAGAAAGTAAGGAAGCACTAAAATATCGTCTAAAAATGGGCGATTCTTCTATCATTTTCTATGAAAACTTGAACAGACGTTACTCTAGTGTTGCACCTTACCCGACAGCAATTAAGAATAAGATTTTTGATGCTATTAAATTAAGTGATAAGGAACAAGCGTTATCTGAGCTTTCCAAGTTTTTTGATTACTTGGACAGAAACGATATTCATCATCAACAGCTGGAAATTATCTTATCAAGGTTCTTATATGAATTATATGAATTAAAAGAATTGCTTGGGGCAAATGTACATGATTTTCAATCAACAGATATGATTACCTATTATCAGAACTTGAACTCGATTGAAGCGATCCATGATTGGGTTAACCATCAAATTATTATTCCATTAATCGATAGTATTGATGCCAAAGACGATTCAAAGAATAAGAAAATCTCTGATAAAATGATCCGGATTATTCATGAGGATTATGATAAAGACATTTCGCTCGATGTGATTGCTGCCGAGTTACACTATAATCCAAATTATTTAAGCAGTATCTTCCAAAAGGAAACTGGATACTCTTTTAGTGAATATTTACTTCGTTACCGTCTCAACAAAGCGAAAGAATGGCTCACGACTACTAATATGTCTGTAAAGGAAATTGCTGAAAAGCTACAATATAACAATTCTCAGAACTTTATTCGGTCATTTAGAAAAATGGAAGAAATCACCCCTGGTAAATATCGTGCACAATATAAAAGTAAAGAAGCATGAAGGACTGTCCCATAAGTTATCGACAAAGAACAAACTTATGGGCAGTCTTTTTCTTACTTGTAAGGAATGTATATAAACATTGGTGTCACAACTTGTTTAGAGATGTCAATGCTATATTTTAGTGTTTTCATGGGATAATAATCCAAGTTTTTAGCTCTGACATATGTTGTAGAGCAGATCTTAGCGGAGGCCGCCCGTTTCCACTCCTGTGGGAATTGTTTGACCTGAAGATCCACTTTTTTGAGCGGGTTTTGCTCAAAAAAGTTAGCTGAAGGACAAACCCTAGGGAAAGGGAAGTGGGCAGCCGGAGTGATGGTCAAGCAGTTCAACTATTTCATCATTACTACCAAAGTAATAATGGACCGGCGGTGTTTGCCGGTTTTTCTTAAGAGAAGTATACAGCTTTGTAAATTCTATCAATATATGAACTTTGTCACTGCTCATTTTCACCAATGACAACTCTTAATACATTAGGGTGATGATCAAATGCTTTCGTACCAGCACCATAGCCAATTTTATCTACTATGATGTTTGGCATCGTCGAGAACTCCATTGCTAATGTCTTGATGATGGCAGCTCCTGTAGGGGTTGTTAATTCTCCTGTTATAGTGCTTTCTTTTAGTGGGACACCCTTCAATACTTCCAGTGTTGCTGGGGCAGGCACCGGATAAACTCCGTGATCAATATGGATATGGCCAGATCCAACTGGAATTGGAGAAGACACAATTCGATCTATCTCTAATTCATCTATTAATATCGCAGTACCAACGATATCAATAATCGAATCTATTGCACCAACTTCATGAAAATGGACATTTTCCAGACTCATTCCATGTATTTTTGCTTCCGCTTCTCCGATCACACGAAACATATCTAAAGACATATTTTTGACTGATTCGTTCAGTTCACTATTCTCAATAAGATCGACAATATCTTTATAATGTCGATGATGATGGAAATGGTCGTGATGATGACTATGAGCATGGTGATAATGCTCTTCTTCATAAATCACATCAAACTGATTACTATGTATACCGTTTTTCACTGTTTTACCTAACTTTAATTGATACTCCTTTTCTAAATGTAATGCTTTAAGCTGATTCTCCAACCACTCTAAAGATATACCTGTATCCAATAATGCGGCAATGGTCATATCTCCACTTATCCCGGAAAAGCAGTCAAAATACAATGTTTTTGTCATTCTTTTTCTCCTCCATTTTCACATACTTATCTGCATTTTATCCTACAAACATTAAATAACACAACAGATATAAATACTAATTGGATATCGATTACTTTGGTAGTAATGATGAAATAGTTGAACAGCTTGACCACCACTCCGGCTGCCCACTTCTCTTTCCGTGGGGTTTGTCCTTTAGCTAACTTTGCAAAGTTAGTGGAGGCCGTGCCCGCGGAAAGCGAAGTAATTAGTCGGAGCGTTACCAATCCACCTCAAACATTTCAAAATAACTACTTCGCTTAACGCAGTCATTGCACTGATTATATACTTTCCTCCCTCAGAACAAGTGACAGAGTATGTGATTATGTTTAGTTAATATCAAAGGATCTGTTAAAATATAAATACATTTTTTAGATAGCTCTTGATTCCGTACTTATTTTCTCCTTAAGCGCTACTTTTGTTATTATGATTGTTGATTTTGGTACTTATACATCTGTTTTTATATTTGATTCTTATTTTTACAGAAAAAGCCGATAAGGCTAACCTTACCGACTTTAATAGCTTTATTATTTAATTGTAATACTTAAAACTGATTTCGAAGGTAATACTAGTGTTAATTCACTGCCACTTGTTTGAAAGTCATCAAACGCGACTGGTTTTACATTATCTGGCTTCTCAAACGTATTATGTGCATCCATTTCATCCGCAGTAATGATACGACCAGAAACATTGGCAAGATCTTTACCTCGTAAATCAATCGCTAAATCTGCAGTTTTTGCTTTATCTAAGTTACATAAAGTAATGGTAACAGCACCATCCGCCGCTTTAGAAGCAGATGCGGAAACCTGTGGAATTTCTTTATCTCCTATTTTAATAGAATCACTTTCCATGTTAAGATCTAAACGCTCAGCATCCTGATGTACTTTATACATTTCAAACACATGATAAGTAGGAGTTAAAATCATTTTTTCCTTATCTGTTAAAATCATAGATTGGATAACGTTGATCGTTTGCGCAATATTTGCCATTTGAACACGGTCGTTATGCTCATTAAAGATATTAAGGGAAACACCTGCAACTAATGCATCTCGAATCGTGTTTTGTTGATATAAGAAACCTGGGTTTGTACCTGGTTCTACATCATACCAAGCACCCCATTCATCAATAATCATCGCAATTCGTTTCTCTGGATCATATTTATCCATGATCGTACCATGCTTTTCAATTAATTCTTCGATGTGCACCGTCTTTTGCATCGTAATATCCCAAACATCTTCTGAAAATCCTGTTGCTGGACCTTTGTTCCAAAAACCACCTGGATGTACGTAATAGTGAAGACTTAAACCATCCATAAATGGAGCAGCTTCACGCATCAATACTTCTGTCCAATTATAATCGTCAACATTAGCTCCACCAGCAATACGGAAAATTTTATTATCGCCGTAATCTCTTACATATGTCTGGAAACGTCGGTATAAATCAGCATAATATTGTGGTCGCATGTTACCACCACAACCCCAGTTTTCATTACCTACACCAAAGTATTTTAACTTCCAAGGCTCTTCTTTACCATTTTCTTTACGCCAGTTAGCCATTGGAGACTCACCATCGAATGTCATATATTCTACCCATTCTGACATCTCTTGAACAGTACCACTTCCGACATTTCCATTAATGTATGGTTCTGTGTCAAGCATATCACATAGCATATAAAATTCATGTGTACCGAAATGGTTATTTTCAATTACGCCACCCCAGTGTGTATTAACCATACGCTTACGATTTTCTCTCGGACCAATACCATCTTTCCAATGGTATTCATCAGCAAAACAACCACCTGGCCAGCGAAGTACCGGAATGTTTAGATTACGTAATGCTTCAACTACATCATTGCGAATCCCGTTTGTGTTTGGTATTTCAGAATCTTCACCAACCCAGAAGCCTTCATAAATACATCGACCTAAATGTTCTGCAAAATGACCATAAATATTTTTGTTAATCGTGCCTTTTCCAACATCTGCGTTGACAACTACTTTTTTCGTCATACTTATCACCTCATTATAAATTTAATCGTGTTCCTTTATTTAAACGGGAATACTCGTCCATTTCCAAAGGAACAAATGGTCGATATGCAGAGGATACTGCTCCAGGCTTTGACCATTGAATATCAACTACAATATATTCCCAGCCAAATTGTTTTAGATGTTCCGCCATATAATCAGCATTGCCCTTTACTTCCTCTTCTCTTCTTGTTGCGCCATAACAATCCCAGCTATTCCAACCCATTGGCGGTGTTATTGCATACTGATGGTGTTTCACATCGTAACAACTACCTTCCTTATATGAATTGGAAAATGGAGAAGCTTATCCATCTAACTATCAGCAGTTAACTCCCTACTGGCAGAAGTCTCACTTTAAAAGCTTTCTCCATATTCAAAGCTCTGTTAAGCTTTCTTTTGTAGACGAATCATATTCCATGAAAATTTAGGGAAAACAGCTGTCAGTTTTCCATCATCCACGTTAGACTCGCCGTTAGCATGTGGTTTGACATTCTCTTGACCAGCAAGGTTTACGGCTTTCGCATTTTCATTTTCAAGTACCACATGTTCTATTACATCATAACCTTCAAATGAACGGACATCGATATCTACTTCTAATGGTTTTTCTAAGTGACGGTTTGTAGCAAATACTACTAACTCTTCTTTTTCTTCATTGTATACAACAGATGAATCAAGATATGGAACATCTGTAAAGTCTTTACTATCATATTTAGGTGAGCTTACTACTGGATTAAGCGCTACACCACGTCCATATACTGACGTATAGAAATATGGATAGAAAATGGTCTGCTTCCATGCAGTTCCACCATTTTCCGTCATAATTGGTGCAATAACGTTTACAAGCTGAGCCATACAAGCAATTTTTACTCGATCAGAGTGGCGGAGCATTGTATTTAACATACTTCCAACTAATAAAGCATCTTCGAAAGTATAAACATCTTCTAGTTGAGGTGGTGCAACTGTCCATGGCTCAATTTCTTTATCCTGCTCATTGGAGTGGAACCAAACATTCCATTCATCAAAGCTTAAGTACATTTTCTTTTTGCTTCGTTTTTTAGCTTTAATATAATCACATGTAGCGATTACAGTTTGAATAAAGTCTTCCATATCCATCGATTTCGCTAAATAATTAGCAGTATCATCACTACGGTTTCCATAGTATTGGTGTAATGAAATGTAATCAGCTACCTCATAAGTATGCTCAAGAGTTTCTGCTTCCCAGCTAGGGAATGTTGGCATATTGGAATTAGAGCTACCACAGCTTACCAATTCGATTTCCGGGTCTACTAGTCTCATTGCTTTAGCTGTTTCGGAAGCTAAACGACCGTATTCATAGGCTGTTTTTTGCCCAACTTGCCATGGTCCGTCCATTTCATTACCAAGACACCATGTTTTAATTTTGTGAGGGTTTTCATATCCATGAGATTTACGTAAGTCACTCCAATATGTTCCACCAGGGTGGTTACAGTACTCTAATAGATTTCGAGCAGCATCAATTCCCCGTGTACCTAAGTTAACTGCCATCATTACATCTGTATTAGCTGCTTTGGCCCAATCCATAAACTCGTTCGTACCAACTTGGTTCGTTTCTGTCACTCTCCATGCAAGCTCCAAACGTTTTGGGCGGTCTTCTTTTGGACCAACTCCATCTTCCCAATTATAGGCAGATACCATATTTCCACCTGGGTATCTGACAATAGGTACTTGTAATTCTTTAACTAAATCGATAACATCTTGTCGGAAGCCATTTTCGTCTGCTGTTGGATGGTCTGGCTCATAGATTCCACCATATACAGCTCTGCCTAAGTGTTCGATAAATGATCCATAAACTCTTGGATCAATCTCCGAGATTTGAAACTCTTTGTCTACTACCATTTTTGCCTTTACTGTTTCGTTTACCATCTCTCTCTTTCATCCTTTCTTAGAAGATTCTATATTCTCATGAATTAATACGCTTACACAAAATATCGGACGTGCATAATTTAGAATTCTCATTAAACATGTACGTACATTTAGATTATGGTATATTTAATAGTTTGTCAAGTTTATAACAAGCAGAATTAATCAATATTATAAATGAGTAACTAAGCAATATCACGTCACAATCTTTAAGAGTTATTTTTGGTTCTTTTATCATCTCTTTCATCTATTTATGTATGATGAGCTAGAATAAAATAAATACGGTTTTATTCTCTTTAATTGCTTACTGCATCTTTGACTTTGGGATTAGATAGTCTAATAGCTTTATTTTTTGCTACATAAATAATAAAGGCAATCATATATACTAGAAATCCAAGTATATCCATCGATAAGAGCTGTATAACAGCCCAAATTCCAACCCATATCATCACTTGCTTCTGAATCTTGTTATCTCTTAACTTTACAGCAACCAGAAAGTTTATTAAGGCACCTATTAATGTAAACAAACCAAAGATAAAAATAATGCTAGAGATATTATTAACCATCTGAGAACCAGCTATCATCGTTTCCATATCAGCGTGTTTCAGTTGTTTTTCACCTTGACGATTAAACCAGGAATTATAGCTGAATATGGTCAGTAATGCTGTGATTAGATTCCAAACAGCACCTGTTATCAACAACTTTCTTTCTAATCCTCTTTTCATTTTCTCGCCTCATTTCTATCTTGGTTTTTTCGTTTACCCTTTGATTCCGGAATTTAAGTTTATTGCTGAAACAAAATATTTTTGCGCAAAGAAAAATAATAACAAGGTTGGTATGATCGCTAAGATGGCCGAGCCCATTAATTGCCCAATCATACGATAGTTGCCATATACATCCTGTAGTAACAATAAACCAGCTGTAACCGGCATTTTATTAACGTCTGTATACACAATGACAGGCCATAAAAAGTCGTTCCATGAACCCGTGAAAGAAAATAAACCACAAACAATTAACACTGGTCGAATTAATGGCAATATAATCCTGGAAAAAATTTTAAAATCACTTGCTCCATCCACTCTGGCTGATTCATCCAACTCCATGGGGATACCCTTCATAAATTGACGGACAAGAAAGATATTCCCCATACCAGCTAGTCCAGGAACAATCATGGCCCATGGAGTATTTACCCACCCAAGTATATCAATAATTTTATACGAAGGAATTAAATTTACAACATTAGGAAAGAAAGAAATCCCCAATAATGTGAAAAATAACAGATCTCTTCCCTTAAATTTCATACGCGAATAACCGTATCCTGTAATGGAAATAACAACAACAACAAGCAAAGTATGCATCGTCGCAATAAATATAGAATTCCAAAGCCATTGCATAATTGGAGCTGTGGAAGTGTTTTCTAATATATTCACGTAATTCTCAACAATCCAATTTACAGGTAAT
This sequence comes from Gracilibacillus suaedae, assembly GCF_017599345.1. Lineage (GTDB taxonomy): Bacteria > Bacillota > Bacilli > Bacillales > Amphibacillaceae > Gracilibacillus > Gracilibacillus suaedae. Next base: position 369,996 of record NZ_JAGFVL010000062.1, on the reverse strand, counting down.
AATCTAAATCCTTCGTTAACCACTTCTGTCTGTGATCTGAAGGAAGTTACAACACCAAATAACACTGGTATCGTCCAAATAGCACTGACAATTATTAAGAAAAGATACGCTAAATATTTTGATACTTTTATCTTCTCAAACATGTTATCACCCCTACCTTTAAATTCCATTAATCTTCATTATGTCGTTGCATTTTTATTCATGATATAATATTGAATTGCTGAGATAACAAGTAGTACCAGCCCCAGCATAACTGCCATTGCTGATGCGACACCCGCAATTGATTCACCATGACTAAATGCTAAATCACGTATATACATCATTAACACCGTTGTACTCTGACGCGGCCCACCATCGGTCATCATTAATGGTTGGGCAAAGACATTGAAAGCACCAGCTGTAGTCATGACCATCGTGTAGATTAAAGGAAATTTAATGGAAGGTAGTGTGACATTCCAAAACTTACGTATCGGGCCCGCACCATCAATTTCAGCAGACTCATATAGATCCTTAGAAACACCATTAATACCAGCTCGATAAATAATCATATTTCCACCAATCCCAGCCCAAACCGTAATGACAATTATTGTAATCCAAGCGTATGGTTGAGTTGCTGCCCATACATGCTCCGAACCAAACATATTATTAACTACACCTAGTTGCTTATTAAAGATTAATGACCATATCAAGGCTGCTGCTGAGATAGAAACTAACCCAGGAATATAAATCAATGTTTGGAACAGACTTGTAAATTTCACTTCTTTATGTTCTAAAGCTACAGCAATCATTAAAGGTATAATAATCATCAGTGGAACGCTTAATCCGACAAAAATTAAGGTGTTCAGCATCCCGTTGAAAAATTGACTGTAGAAAGTAGAGTCAGTGTCAGCTAATATAGTTTTATAGTTATCTAATCCTACCCATTCAGGACTTCCAATCAAATTCCAATTCGTAAACGAAGCATATATACCATAGATGGATGGTATCAAAATAAATACGATAAATAAGATTATGTGTGGTCCAACAAAGAACAGCGGAGCAAATTTACCATGTTCTTTCAATCATATGACCTCCTTTTTTAAAAGTAATGTGCCAAAAAAGCTGACACATTACTTTCTTTTGCATTATTCTTCTGATAATTCTTCTTCAAGTTCATCTTCGTCTAATAGTTCTGTATTCTCCATATCCAACGAACCTTCAGCTACTTTATCCTCTACAAATTTTTGCATTTCCTCCAGTCCTGTATCAATATCCATTTCACCGTGTACAAGGTCTGCTACATAGTTATCCATTGCTTCCTGTACATATGGATAGTGTTCGTACGTATAAATGTGAAGCGATTCCTCTTGTTCCTGACTAGAGGTAAAGAAAGACTGCATATAATTTTCATAGTCAGGACTTTCAATAACGTCTTGACTGGCAACAATCTGTCCAGCCTCTGCCCATTCAATTGAATTGGCACGAACAAACTCTAAAAAGTCTGCAATCCCTTGTTCTTTTTCTTCTGATCTTTCTTCATTGGTTAGCATTGCAAATAAGTGAGCTGAAGAACGGTTATGGAAAGTGTCCGGTTCAAAAGCATAAATATTTGTTACTCCAAAGTTGAGGTCTTCTACTTGTGCATGTCCTGTTGAACTCCAAGTACCGTCAGTAGAGAATAGAACATTACCTGATTGGAACATTAAATATCCATCTTCTCCATAAGGTGTCATTAGGCCTGCGTCTGCTAATTCTTTTACCGCTTCAATGGACTCACGCATTGCATCCGTATTAACTGCCGGCTCGCCGTTTTCTTGAATATCTCCACCCAAGTTTTGTATTTGAGCTAATAAAACCCAGCTCAATAGTGCATCATTTAATACATAGTCACCTTCCTCTAATTGACCTTGTAATGAAAGCATTTCGTCAAATGTTACTACGTTGTCATCAAGCCAATGTTCAACACCATACTTTTCTAACAAATCTTGATTATAATACATTGCACTACCGTGAATATCTAATGGAATAGTAAATTGTGTACCATCCACTTCCCCAGCGGACCAAGCTTCTTCAATATAATTATCTGCATTCAATTCTGGTTGCGCTTCCATTATTTCTGTCATAGGCTTTAACAAATCTTGGTTTACAAAGCTTGGTACACGATCCGCATGAATTATAGATAAATCCGGAATACCATTACCTGAATTTAATACTGTGTACATCTTCGTGTACATATCTGATGTAATTATGTGCTTCACTTCTATTTCAGGTTCTGTTGCATTATAATCCTCAACAAGTTGGTCCATATATGCACCATCATCACCTGTTAATGGTGTCCAAAATTGAATAGTATTTTCATCATTTCCTCCACATGCCACTAACAATACCGCCACCAAAGTTAACATCGCCATTAATGCTTTTCTCACATTAACCCCTCCATTTATTGAATGATTAACTAAAATATCTATCTCTCGGCACAGTTTATTTAAACGCTTACATTATTCGCCTCCTTTTCACTACTTAGAAGCAATTGATAGGTTAGATCCGTTCATACCAATGATGTTATTACCATACACACGAACATATGTAGCTCTGCAAAAAATTGTACGTATGAGATGACTTGACATTAGTATATCGAATGGCTATTGTTTTTTCAACACTTTTTTATTAATGTAAACAAATATTTTTAGGGTCTATTCAACATAATTGTTAATAAAATAGATGAATAAGAAAAAATAAGTTATTTATTTAGAATACACAGTTTATAAGGGAGAACTGGAGATATGGAAAAAGGCGGGATATTAGACCGGGCGAAAGAAGCGACTGAGCATCACCAGTTGACATTATTCAGACAAACCTGCGCCCAGTCCTTCCTTGTCACTAAATGACACATAAAACATAAATACTACTTCACTTAATACGGTCATTGCACTGAATTTATATTTTTTGTCTAAAAAAGGCAATAACCAGTGTAGGGTTATTGCCTAGTCGTCCATTTTGATTCATCATTTAGAATTGATTTATTGTATAAGGAATCTTTTGGTATGTTAGTCGCGTTAATCATCCTAACACTCTATCTATCAATCTATGACGCTTTTTCCCAGCCTTAAGCCGTTGTCTTTGGATTTGTAGTAGATTGCCTTACAACCAACTCAGGCTCATATAATTTGGATAATCGATCAAAGGATTGATTCACTTCATTCTTCTTAATCATTTGGATAATGGCTTTTGCTGCATCTAGACCTAATTGACTCTTAGGGTGCTTAACGGACGTCAGTTTAACCTCTGAAATTTCAACTAGCAAGGAATCATCAAATCCGATTAAGGATAAATGATCGGGAATTTTAATACCTGCTTGTCTTACTTCATCCATTAATTGCAATACTAATTGGTCGTTGTAACAAACAATTGCAGTTGGTTTTTCTTCTTTTAGCTTAAGCAATCGTTGTAATTCCTTTTTTGGTTTTACCAATTGATCTTCCGAGCTATAAGTCACAATATTTGTTGTATTCAAAGGTATATTTAATTCTCTATGGGCCTTAATGAAACCTTTTAACCGTTTTTGACCTTGTGCATCATCAGTCTTATACATACAAGCTATTTGTTGATGACCTAAATCAATTAAATGTCTAGTTTGTAAATAACCACCTATTACATCATCCACCATAAAGTAAACTGGTTCCAACTCTTCATAAATGGCATTAATCATTACATATGGAATTTTAGCTCTTTCCAAATTCAAATAATATTTTAGATTAGGAGTTGCTGAAGCACTATGTGTTGGCTCAATAATTACTCCATCATAATTACCTGTTAACAATTGACTTAATATCTTTTGTTCTTGTTCATACTTGTTATTTGTATTAAAAATACTAACGTGATACCCTTGTTCACTCAAATAGGCTTCCGCTCCGCGAATGATCGAAGGAAAGATATAATCAGAAATATATGTAGTTACAATAGCAATATTTTTGTTTGGTAGAATGGTTGAAGAACTTTTTTCTCTCTGTGAGCGATCAGCACAGAAAGTACCTGCGCCCTGCTCACGGTACAGCCACCCGTCATTTACCAACTCTCCTATCGCTACTCTGACTGTATGTCTGCTTACATCAAACTGCCGCATAAGTTCACTTTCAGAGCTGATTTTTTCATGTGGCTGAATCAGCCCTTCCAGGATTTTTGATTTTATCGATTGTTTAATCTGTTTATATTTAGCCTCCATATTTTCGGATCCCCCTAATTTTCTGTACACAAACTACAACTCACTAAATAAAGTGAAACTTATCAGGGTGTTAGCGTCTGTTATCCCTAAGCTTATCCTTCTGTTACTTAAAGCTTGAAGTGGGAGGCTTACAGACGGTTAGCACCGTTTAAACCCTTCTCGTATTCTAGCATCAACTATCCTCGGTCAGAAAACGGTTACACTTTAATTTTTTAAATTAAGTACACACGCATTGGCTTTTCAAGATGCGTGTATACATTTCGGCAATAATCCCATACAACAAGGTTATTTACTTTTCTTTTGTAGTGGCGCGGTCGAGTTACGGGTTATCAGCTCAGGGTCAAAACGAATCAGATCGTTTTCCATGTTTTGTTGTTTCTTTGAACCTTTATTTCGCTTCACCATATCTAGGATAACTTTTGCTGCTAATTCTCCCATTTCACTTTTAGGATGGCTTACAGTAGTTAATTTTACTTCCGTTATTTCAGCCATAAAGGAGTCATCAAATCCTACAATCGAAATATCTTCTGGTACTTTTAATTGTGATTCTCTTAAGACATCCAATAGTTTAATTGCTAATTCATCGTTATAGCATACAATTGCTGTTGGTCGTTTTTCTTCAGGTTCACTTAATATATGTTTTAACACCTCAACAGGTTTTGATGACTTTTCCTCTGTATTGTAGGTCACAATATTATGAGGAAATATTTCGATATTATGCTTACGATGCGCTTTTAAATAACCTTTCATCCGTTTCGTCCCTTGGATATCATCATTCTTAAAAAAGCCAACAATATTCTGGTGACCAAGCTCTATTAAGTGCTCTGTTTGTATAAATCCACCCTTTTCATCATCCACAACAATGTGAAAAGGCTCTAATTCGTCATAATATGCATTGATCATTAAATAAGGAATGTTTTCACGTTCTAGATTCAAGTAATAATTAATATTAGGATTACTTATCGCACTTCGTGTTGGTTCAATAATAACGCCATCGAAATGTTGCATGAGGATTTTTTCCAAAAACTTTCGCTCATTATCATGATCATTATTCGTACTAAACAGACTTACCTGATAGCCTTGCTTACTTAAATAAGATTCAGCTCCCCTGATAATGGAGGGGAAAATATAATCGGATAGATACGTTGTGATCAGTGCAATGTTGTTCTGGTCCACCATCGATTGTGAATTATTCTTTGAACGATCAGCACAAAAAGTACCTGCGCCCTGTTCCCGGTAGAGCCACCCTTGGTTAACCAGATCACCAATTGCTAATCGCACTGTATGTCTGCTTACACCAAATTCCTTCATCAGTTCACTTTCAGAACTGATTTTTTGATGTGGTTGATATGTACCATCTAATATTCGGGACTTAATTGCTTCTTTTACTATACTATATTTTGTCTGCATTCCTCGCACCTCATTTTTTACCTTATCTACTATAAGGATAAAGGTTTAACTAACTCTGTCAAGCTCTTTCGGAATAAGAATATGATCCTCAGCTCAATCGAGTAGACCTATATTCACATAAAAAGCAAATAGGCAGGCAGTTGATACAATTTATTGAGCGGACATTTAGTGCGTTATTTGAATGAAAATCACCTATTTTTCCATGTTAGCGGACATTGAATCCCTTATTTGGTTCATTTCGACCTCCATTAGCACTATTTTCGATGAATAGCGGAATAGATGTCCGCGACCACCCGCAAAACGGCACTTTTGTCACAAATAGCGGAATTAATGTCCGCACTCAGTCCAGATTTACTTGGAAGTCCAAGTTACTTCGTAGTTTATGTAAACTGTGATAATACAAAAACTAAAAGTATACACGCGTTTCACTTAATGGTGATGGAAACGCGTGTATATTTTCATGCTATCTCATGATGATTTTAGCGATAAACTGCTTCATTCCATTTTAGTTCATTGCGGAATTGGCGTAGTTTCGTGTCTTCGTCAATGACTACACATTCGATTTTTGCCATATTAGCAAAATCGTATAATTGTTCGGTTGTCACATCAAACGAGAATACTGTATGGTGTGCTCCACCTGCATAAATCCATGCTTCCGTTGCTTCACTTAGGGATGGTTCAGGCTTCCACAACACTTTCGCAACAGGTAAATTTGGTGTATCAATCTCAGGTTGTTCTGCTTTTACTTCATTAATGACCAGGCGGTAACGACCTCCCATTTCAACAAGAGATGCGTTAACAGCATCACCACCACGTCCATCAAATACAAGACGAGCTGGATCCTCTTTACCACCAATACCTAATGGGTTAACTACGATTTTAGGTTTTGTTGCAGATACAGTTGGGCAGATCTCCAACATATGAGAGCCTAAAATCATTTCATTACCTGGTTCTAAGTGATACGTATAATCTTCCATAAAGGATGTACCTTCATTACCAGAAATAATTTTCATGAAACGAAGTAATGCTGCAGTTCTCCAGTCACCTTCACCAGCAAAACCGTAACCTTCTGCCATTAAACGTTGTGCTGCAAGACCAGGTAATTGTTTCATACCATGTAAGTCTTCAAAGTTTGTCGTGAATGCTGTATAATTCCCTTTTTTCAAGAAGGATTTTAATCCTAACTCAATTTTTCCTTGATATAAAATAGAGTCCCGGGTTGGACCTGGTTCACTTGCCTCTGAAGGTAATTCATAAAGCTCTTCATATTCTTTGTATAATGCATCTAGTTCTTCATCTGTTACTTGGTCCATTTCTTCAACCAGGTCACCAATACCATAATAGTCGACTGTCCAACCAAACTTGATTTGTGCTTCGACTTTATCCCCGTCTGTTACAGCAACATTACGCATATTGTCTCCAAAACGAGCAACGCGAATATTGCTTCCTTCAGCAACGGCAACTGCTGTCTTCATCCAGTCTGAAACTTTAGTTGTCACCTCTTTGTTTTGCCAATGACCTACGACTACTTTTCGAGAGACATCCATTCGAGTACCGATAAAACCGTATTCTCTATCACCATGTGCTGCTTGATTTAAGTTCATGAAATCCATGTCAATGCTTTCCCACGGAATATCGCGATTAAACTGTGTATGCAAGTGCAATAATGGTTTTTGTAATGCTTTTAGACCTGAAATCCACATTTTTGCTGGAGAGAATGTGTGCATCCATGTAATCACACCAGCGCAATTTTCGTCTGCATTTGCTTTTTGCATTAAAGTATGGATATCTGAAGCAGTAGTTAATACCTCTTTAAATGCTACTTCGAATGGTAAGTTACCTTCTTTATTTAATCCAGCTACTACCTCTTTTGAATTATTCGCTACTTCTTGCAGGGTCTCTTCCCCATATAAATGTTGACTACCTGTTACAAACCAAAATGTATAAGGACGTACTTCTAACATGATATTTCCTCCTCTATGTGTTTTCATTAATCATCGTTTATCCTTGAATAGTTATTACTTTTTATCCTGACCATAGTACGCATTGGCACCATGTTTTCTTAAATAATGTTTATCTAACAAAAATTGGTCCATATCTTGTGCATCCGGGTTAATTTGATACGTGTGCAACGCCATCTTAGCAACTTCTTCTAACACTACTGCATTGTGCAGTGCTTCATGTGGGTCTTTTCCCCAGTTGAATGGTGCATGACTGTGTACCAACACACTTGGGACTTGCAGCGGGTCGATGTCCTTGAATGTTTCCACGATCACATTACCTGTTTCCCATTCATAGTCTCCTGTTACTTCTTCTTTTGTCATACGACGTGTACACGGGATAGTACCATAAAAGTAATCTGCTTGCGTTGTACCGAGCGCCGGGATGCCCTTACCTGCCTGAGCCCAGCTTGTCGCCCATGGAGAGTGTGTATGCACAACACCGCCTATTCCCGGGAATTTTTGATACAACAAGCGATGTGTCGGTGTATCTGAAGATGGCTTCAAATCACCTTCGACAATATTCCCCTCCAAATCTAATACCACTAAATCATCAGCCTTTAGCTCTTCATATGGTACACCACTAGGCTTAATAACCATCAAACCAGACTCTTTATCGTATCCGCTTACATTACCCCAAGTAAATGTTACTAAACCATACTTGGGTAGATCCAGGTTTGCTTCCAATACTTGCTGTTTTAATTCTTCAAGCATGCTTACATCCACCCTTTTCTTTATATTTCTTCCTTGTACGTATGTGTAAAAGTAATTAATTCTATCATAATACAATTCGTACGTACATTCAATATAAAAATATTAATTTTATCTATTTTAATACAAAATACTTACTTTTTATTACAAAGACCATTGTGAATGAACTATATCACTTGAATCATACAAAGACGATTATGACCTCATTTTAAACCGATCTTGAAGCTGTTTGGCCAATTCATCATCTGGTAGTGGATTTCGATGCGTGTTTTCTAAGTAAATATGCTTTTCTTCTTCTGGCATAATGTATTGCTTGTACCAAATGAAAAAGTCTGGGCTGTCTCCTTGCATCCGCAAATATTTCCGTAAAGTTATAATGCTTTGCATCGTCCATTCTACATTAGTAAGCCAATCTGCTCGGTAAAAGTTGTGCCACTTACCGTGTTCTGATTTTCTCATTGCTTGATAACCAACTTGATAATCCCATAAGGATTGAGAAGCAAGCACAAACGCTTTTGGAAAATCTGCTTTTTTGTAATACTCAAATGCTTCACATAAGTGAATAAAGCCTTTAGTCCCAGATAGGTGCAATTCAACTTGTAACACAAATAAATCATAAAAACGGATTCGATCATTCTGATTTAACTTATTTGTCAATTGATCACAATCTCTCTTTAAGGAAAGCCATTTTTGATAGGACTGCTGACATTTTTCTTTAAAATAGTTGATTTGGTCATCGATACTTTGCTTACCTGTTGCCCAAAATAAAGATTCAATGGGGGTATTTGTTTTTCCTTGTAACCAGTGACCAATTATCTTCCTTGGTGGATGATGATAAAATTGTTCTCCTGCCTTATTATCTTTGTGTTTTCCATATGGAATTGTCGCTACAAAATAGGCTTCATATACTGACTTTAGTTCCTCCATATGTGAGGAATATAAGCGAGATATAAAGCGAGTCAAATGCTGATCCAGTTCTATTTCACCTTTATTCCAGATTTCACTTACAATATCCAATGTATATAAGTGCATGCGGATATTACCTGCATTTAATAATAGAAAATCGTCACCACCTGCTTCCAATACTTTCTTTAATTCTGTTTCAATTAAAGAGGGACAAGATGGAAACATCGTCAAATGGTTAGATGCTTGCAAATCATGAAAAGTGATATGATAATAAATACCTTGCTGTGCTTGTACATCTGATTCAGGCATGGAAGGGACACGGAAATCTTCATTACCATTTCTCCTTGAAACCATTTTCCCGTATCCGTTATCCGCCCACATTCGAATAACCCCATTCGGCAGATCGATATGCCCTTCTTTATACAGCTCAGATATTTCTCCATATAATGCTACACAACAGACAGGATATTCCACATATTGTTCAATCATCGTTTTTTGTTTTTTTAATACATCTGATATGAGCTTGCCTCGTTTTTCTGGTGTATTATATGACTGATCATGACTCCAAAACGGCTGATCTCCTTGTCCACGGAATGATAATCCCCAAATTACTTTTTGATCTTTTTGATTTTGAATCGCATCTTCCCATAGTTGTTCATATAATGCTTTATTCTTAGCATAGCTGGCTGCTTCGTACGGATATGCTCTCTTAAACATTTGCGCACCAAGTGGTTCAGCATGATGATGGGTAATCCACAGTCCCATTTCAGACGCTAATTCAAAATGAATACCATGTTTCGGTAAATCTGTTCCAGGAATGATCATATTCCCGCCACACCGTAATAATGTCTCAAAAACCGGTAACCAAACTTCTTTCGTTGGTGGATATGCTTCCTTCCAACCAAGCAGACAAACTTCATCATTCACAAACCAGCCACGAAATCTTACTTTAAGCTTTGGAGAATGCACGGTTTCCATTGGTATGCTAACGCTTACTCTTTTGTCCGGTAAAATGTCTGCCCAGAACCAAAAGGGGTCAACACCTAAAAATTCCCTACTTATGTATAATAGTCCATAAATAATTCCTAAGTCATCTCTACCAGAAATATGCATAACAGGTGTCTCATGTGTAGAAAATGAAATGCGGTATGACTCTGGTTCTGTTAACGACTTGTCATAAGAAATTTGAATTAGATGAGATTCCCCTGTGCTATCACTAAAAACATTGGCAATATCTCTTTTCAACATATCTACTGCATGTTGAACAGCTCGACTTGCTTCATCTGTACCAGTAATTACCGTGTTTGCATTACAATTGAAATACACCATTATTCTCCTCCTATATCATCGAACTAACATATTTTTCATGTTAGTTCGATGACAGATATAAGTCAACTAATTGTACGGATGATTAGGTATCAATCAAAAACTTGACATCTTGATGCTGATACACCAACTCAAAATCTTGATTCTCCAACAACTGATGGTATAAATCCTCCGGCGAGAACCATAAATGGTCATTTTCAAAAGTATAATCTGCTCCAAAGTGATAACAGATCCAAACTAATTTTGAACAATAGATTTTTTCCCACGGCTCATCTAATTCCTGAGACAGATCAAAGGAAAAGGTAGGCTTGTGAATACCTTTCTCCAAATTACTTTGGTATTCCTGATAATAATCAATTGCATATTGTGCTGCTTTATCCCCTAATACAGTTTTTATCGGACGAAATTGAGCGTGTACTGGATGCTTATCAAGAAACTGTTGGATTGATTTGCGTACAATCGCAGGCTCAAGGCCCGGTGATTCGATTAATTCCTTCTCATTAATGGCCAGTGCGGAATGTCCCATGTAACCTGTCAATGCTGATTTCACATTATCACTGGCCACTAAAATATCTCCAGCTTGATAGTTACGCTCCCTCATTGCATAATAAGTTTTTAAAGGATATTGTTCTCCTGCTAATTGGTTATGAAACAAGTATTCTATCGTTATCATCGTATTGGGCTTCCGATCACGTAATTGAACAAACACACCATCCCGACCGCTAGCCAGCCATACATCATTTTCATACACCTTAAAACTGACACTCTCTATACGTGGCTTCACATACAATAAACCATTCCGAATCCACACATCAAAAAACCCCATTACAAACCACCTCACCATAGGATATGACAAAACCAGGTCAAAGGCACAGCGGTAAGTGCCCATTTTTATTAGGGATTACTATCAACTTCGGGGTTTTTACTATCAACTTTTGAGATTTTCTAACAACTTCGGGATCTTTACTATCAACTAGCACAAAGTAAAAAGCACTCCTACCGGTCTCCGATAAGAATGCTTTGTTCAGCTAAAATACTATTGTTTTATTTCCATATACGATAATGCGGTCTTCGAGGTGCCACTTAATTGCTCTTGCTAGCACACTACGCTCCACGGATTGTCCTATTTTTTTCATTGCTTCGACATTGTCACGATGGTCAACTCGGCTGATATCCTGCTCGATAATCGGCCCTTCATCAAGATCATTGGTAACATAATGGGATGTAGCACCGATCAATTTTACCCCGCGGTGATAGGCGCGTTCATATGGCTTTGCACCAATAAATGCCGGCAAAAAGGAATGGTGAATATTGATAATTTTATTTTTGAATGTCTCCACAAACTTAGGTGTCAGAATTTGCATATAACGTGCTAACACAATCACATCTATTTCATATTCTTGTAATAATTGAATTTGCTGTTCCTCTACCTGTTTACGAATATCTTTATTGGCTGGAATATAAAAATATGGGATACCAAGCCGTTCGACAAATTCACGGGATGTTTCATGATTACTGATCACCAGGCTGATATCTGCCATTAAATCTCCGCTTTGCCACTCCCAAAGCAACTCTAACAAGCAATGAGGCTCCTTGGAAACGAAAATCGCCATTTTCTTTATTTGATCGACATATTTAAATGTTGCTTCCATATTAAATGCTTCTTTAACCTGTTGAAAATCTGCCTCTAATTTTTCAGCTTGAGCTTTTAGATCATCCATTTCAAATTCAATCCGAATAAAAAACTCACCACCATGTGGATCAGTAGAATATTGATTGGATTCGATGATGTTAGCATTATGCTCATATAAAAACTGAGACACTGCCGCCACAATACCGGGCTGATCGGCACAGTTGATTAATAATCGCGCTCTGTTTTTATTCGTTTTCTTAAATGCTGCTATCTTTTCATCTATATAACTTTTCATCTTGATCCCTCTTTACTATAATCGTTCTTTACTACTTTACCACGTTACAGATGATGGTCAAGAGTCTTATGAAAATATTTTATTTATAATAGTCAAAAACTGTTCTACTTCTTCCTGATTCGCCGTTAAAGGTGGCAGTATACGGACGATCTGTGGCCCGGCAACTACCATTAATAATTGATGTTCCTCTCTTGCTTTATTGACATATTCAATCGCTTTTCCTTCGACTTCAAGACCGATCAACAAGCCTTTACCTCTAACAGACTTCACTTCCTTCTTATCTTCTACTAATCTTAGCAATCCATTCCACAAAAAGTCCGCTATTTGATTAGCATGATCTAATATATCTGTTTGGGTAATGTGATTCATTGTTGCCAGCCCTGCTGTTGTTACAATCGGATTCCCCCCAAATGTACTTCCATGTGTACCAGGAGAAAAAACGTTAGCAACATGTTCTTTAGCGATTATAGCACCAATCGGAAAACCCGAACCCAGACCTTTCGCCACACTGATTACATCTGGTTCAATCCCATAATGTTGGTAGGCAAACAGTTTACCTGTCCTCCCCACACCTGTCTGAATTTCATCAATCATCAATAAAATATGATGTTCTTTGCAGATCGCAGACAGTTTGCTTAACCAGGCAGGATCAGCAGGGATGACCCCTCCTTCACCTTGAACGAGTTCTAATAATACCGCAGCTGGTTTCTGCTTCACTAACTCATCAAGTGAACGATCGTCATTAAAAGGCAAATACGCAAAACCTGGTGTTAAAGGGGTAAATCCGTCTTGAATTTTCTTTTGCCCTGTTGCCGATAGTGTAGCCATCGTCCGACCATGAAACGAATTGTTAAAAGTGATAATGAGTGGATGATCCTGTTCTAGTACATCATGCCCGTATTTTTTGGCAATTTTGATTGCTGCCTCATTAGCCTCAGCACCACTATTACAGAAAAATACTTGATCACCACAACTATTTTCCGTTAAGGCATGTGCTAATTTTTCCTGAGAAGGTATATGATAAAGGTTGGAACAATGCCATAGCTTCGACAGTTGTTCCTGTACAGCACGCTCCACCACATCCGGCACATGGCCTAAGTTACACGTTGCAATACCAGAAGAAAAATCTAAATATTTTGTCCCTTGATCATCCCAAACATAACTTCCTTTCCCTTCGACTAAGGTAATCGGAAAACGTCCGTAAGTAGACATGACAGGACTTACAGTTTGTTTATACATGCGGCACCTCCTGTTCTAAAGCAATTCTCGTTCCAACTGGTTTCCCTTGCATAAACTCTACTAAGCCATGGTTTGCTGTACCATCCACTATCGATACTTCCCTTACATTCTTATGCAAAGCGGATAATGCAGATTTAACTTTGGGAATCATACCACCGAAAATTACTTTTTGTTGGATCAATTCTTTGATTTTCGCTTCATTTAACTGATGGAATACTTGCTTCTCGCCATTTACTTCATGATATATCCCTGGAATATCACTAATAAAACATAATTTTGCTTCTAATGCTTGCGCAACTGCTGATGCTGCCATATCGGCATTTATATTATAGCGTTGTCCTGTTTTATCCTTACCAATAGGTGAAACTACAGGGATGAGTCCTTGCTCGACAAAGCTTTTCACCAAATTTGTATTCACTTGTATCACTTCTCCAACATAACCAAGAGTGGTATCACCCTTCATCTGCTTTGCTTCTAATAAGTTTCCGTCAATTCCACTTACACCAATTGCCTTGCCTTCTGCTTCTGCTATTTTACGGACAATGGCTTTATTCATAGAACCGCTAAGAGCCATTTCGACTACATCTAATACTTCATTAGTGGTTACACGCAATCCATTAATAAACGTTGTTTTCACACCTGTTTGCTCTAACAATTGCGAAATTAACGGTCCTCCACCATGAACAATGATTGGCTGCCACTCTCCTTGTTGCTGAATCGTCACAACATCTTGGTAAAAAGAACGAGGCAGCTGTTCAAATACACTACCACCACATTTAATTACTACATAGTTCACATTCGTTCCTCCTCACGTTCGATAAGAAGCGTTGATTCTGACATATTCATAGGAGAGGTCACAACCCCATGCAGTTGCCTTTCCATTCGCATCGCCCAATTTGGCAAGTATTTTAATTTCATCTTCTAATAAGTATTCTTTTGCCGCACCCTCATCAAATGGATGTGGGACACCATTTTCTACTACTAAAATATCTCCTAAATATATGCTAACTTTATCAGGATCTAAAGATTCACCACTATAGCCAATCGCCGTAATAATACGTCCCCAATTCGCATCAGCACCATGAATCGCTGTTTTTACTAGATTAGAAGAGATAACCGATTTAGCAATGGCCGTTGCCGATTCATCTGTAAACGCGCCTTCTACTTGCACTTCTACTAATCTGGTAGCACCTTCCCCGTCACGGGCAATTTCTTTTGCTAAGTATTCACAAACGAATTTTAAAGCGTCGTAAAACTTTTGCCATTCTCTGTGTTCTGGTGTTAACTCTTCATTTTCTGCTTTTCCATTTGCTAAGACTAAAACCATATCATTCGTACTTGTATCTCCATCAACCGTAATCATATTGAACGACTGATTCGTAATCGCTTTTAACATATCAGATAAATGGGACGAGGAAATATTGGCATCAGTTGTGACAAAGCCAAGCATCGTTGCCATATTCGGGTGAATCATCCCCGATCCCTTGGCAGCTCCGCCGATCGTAACCGTTTGACCATCGATCTCCAATTCGATTGCAATTCCTTTTTCTTTTGTATCTGTCGTTAAAATCGCTGATTCAAATTTCCCAGCACCAATATGTTTATTGTCAAGGATTTGACTAATGCCCTTTTGCAGTTTATCCATTGGTAACAATTCACCAATAAGGCCTGTTGATGCTACTGCCGCCAGGTGCTCTTCCACACCGACTGTTTCTGCGAATAATTTGCGCATATCATAAGCGTCTTGCAACCCTTGTTCACCTGTACAAGCATTGGCAATAGCTGAATTGACAATAATTGCTTGTAATTGATGTTCCTTTTCGATACTTTCTTGTGTTACTTTAAGTGGTGCCGCTTGAAAGACATTCGTCGTATACACCCCTGCTACTTGTGCCGGCACTTCTGAATATACCCAGCCTAAATCCATTTTCTTTTTACGTAGTCCACAATGTAAACCACCTGCTTGAAACCCTTTTGCAGATGCAATATTTCCATCTTTCATTAATTTGAATTGTTCTAGCTGAACTTCCATGTCTGTTTTTCACTCCTTAAGGATAAATAGGTAACTGATCCAAGCCTGTTGTCTCTTCCCAGCCATACATAATATTCATATTTTGAATTGCTTGACCAGATGCTCCTTTAACTAAATTGTCAATGACAGAAACAATAATAAGTTTTCCTGTCCTTTCATCTGCATATAATCCGATATCACAATAATTACTGCCATAAACCTCTTTGGTTGAAGGGAATACTCCTTCTCTACGCACACGTACAAAAGGATGATCTTGAAAATACGCTTGATAAACATCAATCAATTGTTTCGTAGAATAATTGTCTTTCATATCCACATATATCGTGCTCATGATTCCTCTTGTCATCGGTACAATATGCGGAGTAAAAATGACTTGAATATCACCATTCGCTCGTTCTGATAATATTTGTTCAATTTCCGGAATATGCTTATGAACGCCGATTTTATATGCCTTAAAATTTTCGTTCATTTCTGAAAAATGAACATTCAAGGATAAACTTCGCCCAGCTCCAGATACTCCTGTTTTAGCATCAACAATGATGGATGATCGATCAACCAACTCTTGTTCGATTGATGGTATTAACCCTAAAGTCGTTGCAGTTGGATAACAACCTGGATTTGCGAGAATACTAGCATGCTTTATCGCTTCTTTATTTACCTCGGGTAGGCCGTAAACTGCTTTTTCGATATATGTCTGCGATGCGATTTCCTCTCCGTAATACGTCTGGTATTTCTCCCCATCTTGCAAACGGAAATCACCTGACAAATCAATACATCGAACTCCTTTATCGACTAATGTTGGAATGATGTTTTTGCTAACATTAGACGGTGTTGCAAAAAAGACTAGTTCTACCTCTTGTGCTAATGAATCTACATCAAGTTCTGCCATTTGGATATCTATTATATCAACAACGTGCGGGTATACTTCAGCTAATTCTGTTCCACTATTTGAATGTGATATAACTTTTTTTACTTGAACATGTGGATGGTTATGCAAAAATCGTAATAACTCCACCGCTCCATAACCCGTTCCACCTATAATTGCTACATCCACAATATTCCCCCCTAAGTTCCGTGTATGATTAGTTTATAATTATACTGCATTTTGTATTTTCATGCAATAATGTTTATGAAAATTTTTTAATGTACTTTCATGTATATATAATAGATATATTTTGTTCCTCCACAAACAATTAATACATAATGAGACTTCACCAGTTTGTTTTTTTAGCCACTCAATTTCTTTGATCAATGTATAGTTACTTCTGCTGTCAATATGCATTTTCTCGTATAAATATCCAATACATGCCCATTTTTGATTCCTATAAAAAATAGGTGGATAGTAACAGTAATAAATAGACAATTACTCTTGTATTACAACTTTTCCACCTGATGAACATTATTAAAAGTATGGATATGATTCTAAAATAAGTTCTTATGACTTATTACTTTTATTACTTCTTAGATGAAAGTAGTTACTCACGTTACCTTCTCAAAAGATAATCTCTTCGATATGATTAATTTATCCTAGCAATACTGAATGGAAAAGGTGGATGAACAAGTGATATCAAACAATCAACAACAATTAGATCCAGAATGGGTACGATTAATCTACTTAGCAAAAGAAACAGGTTCTACAAAAAAAGAAGTAAAGCGATTAATAGATCATTTACTTGAGTCGAAAATGGTCAAATATTCATAAATTCTTTAACAACAAAATCGCCTCTGTTCTCCCAGAGGCACCCAATTTACGATAAACTTTACTTACATAGTTTTTCACAGTCCCTATCGATAGGTGCAACGAATCAGCAATCTGTTGATTTGAATACCCTTCCAACAATCCTTTAATAACGTGCTGTTCTGTTCTTGTTATATGAATATTCCGTTCCTTTAACGCATCCACAACAGATTCAAAAGAAGATTTTACTTCATCGTTACCATTTTTTAATTGTTCTATTAACTTCGGTTGTATTGACTCAGGTATTAATATTTGTCCTTTTATTGACTGATAGATCACTTCAATTAAATGATCTACATCTGTATCCTTCAATAGATAACCACTTGCCCCATTTTTTAATGCCCTTAAGATGTAATCATGATTCGAAAATGTCGTGAGCATCAATATCTTCACTTTAGGATTTTTTTCTTTTAATATTTTCGTTGCTGTAATACCACTGATATCCGGCATTTTAATATCCATTAATATAACATCCGGCTGATATTCCATCGCCTTCTCAATTGCTTCTTCACCAGTATATGCTTTTGCTACAACTTCCAATTCATGATGTTGATTTAACATCACCGTAAGTCCATCACAAACAATCTTTTGATCGTCCGCTATCATTACTCTTATCTTATTCATCACCTTCACCCTATACTTTGCACTTTATTAATGTTACTATCCATTCTTGGTAACTTTATTACAATATCTACTCCGCCTAAATGCGAATCATTTGAATGTAAACTTATTTCTCCATTTAACTCCTCCACTCTTTCCTTCATCGCAATCAAGCCAAACCCTAGTGTATTATCGTTATTTTTGAAGCCCTTACCATTATCACTCAAATAAAATACTAATGAATTATCCTCAGCAAATAACCGAAACATGAACATTGTTGCTTTTCCATGCCTCAACCCATTTGTTAACCCTTCTTGCAATGCACGATAAACGACAATTTCTTGAAGGGGATTCATCCACTTCTCTTCCACATTGATTTTGACATCTATTTCGACATCTGTTTGCTGAATAGTTTCTTCTAGTAATGCCTCTACTGCATTTTGAAAATCTACAAAAAAATGGCTATCCTGTAATTCGCGTACAGATTTTCTTACTTTATACAAACCGGTTTCTAGGTTTTCATGTATGTGTTTCAATAATTTCATTGCTTCTTTAGGTTCTTTTTCGATTAACTTTTGAACAGCATTTAATCCAATTAATGAGGTTGAAAAGGAATGGCCAATCGAATCGTGCATCTCACGGGCAAAGCGCTTCCGTTCCTGTATTATGATTTTTTCTTCTAGTTTCAATGATGTTGTCTTCATTTTTTCATATGCATTTTCTAGCTGCTGCTTTTGACTAATAGATACTTTAACTAGGTAACTAAAAGCCATAATCACTAAAAATTCTGTTATACGTGGGATGATGAATGACATTGTTGAGAAAGGTGGAAAGTCAAAGGCAATCCATTTTCCTGTCACGAAAGCAACGTACGAAGTAATTGCAAACGGTATACTATAGTATAATGATTGGTGATATACCATCTCACCAATTAAAATTAACAAATATACTTGTGAAATAAAGGATTGGTCAATAGTCATGATTACACTAAGTAAAATCAATTGACCTATTAGAAAAAACAAACCTTTTCTACTATATAAATTAACCTGCATGACAAAATCTCTAAGATATTGTATAGCGATATAAATCGTTACAAGGATGTATAGTTCCCAAAGGTTCAATTGATTATCAACGGAAAATAAAGGGAGCATTATCAAAAGCGTACACAGGATAGCTCGAGGCATTTTCTTATCCATAAAGTCATTTATAACCATATCCTCTTCTCTCCTTAATAATCTCTTAGCACTACAATATATTCAGTTTTATTTTATCAGAGTTACAGGAATTGACAACCTTCGCCATTATTACCTATAAGATCCAAGTGAAATATTGAACATTCTTTGACATAATTATTTATGTTTTTTAATTGGTAAAGAAATTTTCTTCCACCAAATCCGTTCAGCTAACCAAATTTCATAATATCATACATTGCTTTCAAGCCCTTACTTTTATTCACATTTCAGAACATATAATATACAGAAAGACAAGGATCCAATAAAAAGCTCCGACTCTTTTAAATACAGATACCTCTACTTTATCAATCTGTAAATCTTTCTTATCACGTTTGCTATACTTATCGACTTCTTTCGAGTTTGGTTTATCGCACATATCCTTTCAGAAAAAAGCTAATTTACAGTCGAAAAGAAACAAAGGTTACAGTCAAAGAAGGAGCAAGTTCTCGTTTAACTTTTTCGGTTAATATTTCCCCTAATTGTTGGTGCTTATATGCTAAGTGCCTTTTCGAATTTATCAGCTGCCCACGCTCCCAGTCATACCATTTTCCTAGATCTAGCACCCAATCCATCAGCTCCTGCTTAAGACTGTCTGATAGAGGTATGAATTCGATATCTAAATTACACCCGCATTGATAACACCAAATCGGATCTGCTCCAAAATCTGCTTCTATTTTTAAATGTGATATTTTTTGGCAGTTGCATAGCATCAATCATCAAACTCCTTCATTAATAAAGTAAGACTATGATCAGTGTGTTTGCGTCTGTAATCCCTAAACTTACCCTTGTGTTACTTGCAACTTGAAGTGGGGGTTACAGACGGTTAGCACCTTGATAAATAGCTCAGCAAACGTTCCTTTGCAGTAAAAAAAAGATAGGAGATGACCATCCCCTATCTCTATCTCTCTTATCTAAGATTATCTACTGCCGCTCTTTCAATTGCAAGTCCATTCTTATAACGTTCCATAAATTGTTCGAAACCTTTTACATCATTAGCATTTGGTGATATTGTCTTAACATCTTGACCAGCAAATACTTTCTCACTCAAATAATCTTCCAATGTTTCATTCGCTTCTTTATTCAACATATAAGATCCGAGCAATGCGATGCCCCATGCTCCACCTTCTCCTGCTGTTTCCATAACAGAAACAGGTACATTAAAAGCGGCTGCTAACATGCTTTGTGCCACGCCTTCTGTCTTAAAAATTCCACCATGTCCTAAAACTTCATCCAGCTTTACCCCTTCTTCTTTGGTTAGAATGTCCATTCCGATTTTCATTGCGCCAAATGATGTGTACAAATGCGTCCGCATGAAATTAGCAAGGGTGAAATTACTTTCAGAAGAACGGGTAAACAATGGACGCCCTTCTTCGAAATGGGTCATATGCTCACCAGAAAGATAGCCGTAGGACAATAATCCTCCTCCATCAGCATCTCCTTCTAGTGCCTTTCTGAATAACGTTTCAAACAACTTATTTTTATCCACTTCGAAACCAATAGCTTGCGTAAATTCTTCAAATAAACCAACCCATGCATTTAAGTCAGATGTACAATTATTAGAGTGTGCCATTGCTACAAGGTCACCTGATGGTGTTGTCACCAAGTCAATCTCCGGATGTACCTTCGATAAATCCTTCTCCAATACCACCATTGCAAATGCTGAAGTACCGGCAGAAACGTTACCCGTACGCTGTGCCACACTGTTTGTTGCAACCATTCCTGTCCCTGCATCACCTTCTGGCGGACAAAGTGGAATACCTGCCTCCAATTCACCACTAACATCTAATAATTTCGCACCCTCTTCTGTAAGAGTTCCTGCGTTTTCACCAGCCACTAAAACCTCTGGCAAAATATCTTCCAGCTTCCATGAGAGGTTTTGTGGTGCAATTAATTGATTAAACTGATCAACCATTTTTTGATTATAGCTTTTGGTTTCTAGATCGATCGGAAAAACACCGGATGCCTCACCCACTCCAAGTACCTTCTTCCCTGTTAGTTTCCAATGAACAAACCCGGCCAACGTTGTTTGAAAGTGGATATCCTGAATATGATCTTCCTGATTTAAGATAGCTTGATATAAATGGGCAATACTCCACCTCTGCGGAATATTATAATTAAAGTGTTTGGTCAATTCTGTTGCAGACTGTTCCGTAATATTGTTTCGCCATGTTCTGAAAGGAACAAGCAGCTGTTCCTCTTTATCGAAAACCATGTAGCCATGCATCATCGCACTAAAACCGATAGCACCTATTTTTTTTAGCGTGATGCCGCCGTACTGTTGTTTCACGTCAGCCGCCATCTTTTGATAACTGTCTTGAAGCCCTTTCCAAACTTCATCCAAACTATACGTCCAAATATTATCTACATAACTGTTTTCCCAGTCATGACTACCAGATGCAAGCACTTCATTATCTTTTCCCACAAGAACTGCTTTAATCCGGGTTGAGCCAAGTTCAATACCAAGTACTGTCTTACCATTTTCAATTACATTATGCACATCATTCATATCAATTTTCCCCCAATATTTTAAAATTAAGTATGTAGAATTAGATATTAGCGCTTTCATTGAAATTCGTATTAGGAAGGGGATTTTCCTTCTTTACAGCTAGTTACCCTTTATCTAAAAACGACTTCAACTTATCTGTACAAATAATTAATGTTATTGATCTCTTTAAACATCATACCATCTAGCCTATGTAATCGTCAATTTAAATTTGTCCGTACGTGTATAGTCGTTAAAATCAGATATAGCTTTGTTAACATGTGGACTGACGTACTGAAAAATTGTCCACAGAGTGTAGATCTGTGGACATTTTTCCTCACTACTTCTTCATGACTTTGTTTTCTAACGTACCAATTTGGTCAATTTTCAGCGTAACAATATCCCCTGATTGAAGCAGTTTAGGTGGATTCATCGCAACCCCTACTCCATCAGGTGTTCCTGTTAAAATGATATCTCCTGGATCTAATGTTATTAAATCGGAAATAAAACTGATTAAATATGGGATATCAAATATTAAATGTTCTGTATTAGAAGATTGGCGTAATTCGCCATTAACATAGGATTTGATCGCTAAATGGCTAGGGTCGTTTAACTCGGAAGTCGTTACCAGCCAAGGTCCTACTGGTGTAGTATGATCTAATGATTTACCTTGCAACCATTGTGGTGTACGCTTCTGCAAGTCACGTGCTGAAATATCGTTACCAATTGTGTAGCCTGCTACATAATCTAATGCTTTTTCTCTAGCTACTTTTGATGCCTTTTCACCAATAACAACCGCCAGTTCTACTTCATAATCTAGTTTATCTGTAGCTTCTGCTTTATGAATCTCATCTTCAGGGCCAATTAACGCATTGTTAAATTTAGAGAATAAGACTGGATATTCCGGCAATTGACCGCCCATTTCTTTTACATGATCTGCATAATTTGTTCCAATACATATAATTTTGGACGGGTTAGGGCTCGGTGTATGTAGGACAACTTCATCTCGTTCAAAAACGTGTGTTGTAGAATGGTGCTTTATTTGTTCCAAAAGTTTCTCAGCATGTTTAATATGTATTTTTGCCTGTTGATAAAATGTTTTCGGGTTTGCCGGGATAATACTATCTGCCACAATGATATGTTGGTCGAGTAGCTCTTGTTGTGCAGCGTGTAAATCGATAACCTTATTATCTTCGATTACGCCAATTCGGCTTTGTGCATAAGGATGTTTTAACTGATAATGAACAAGTTTCATTCTGTATCCCTCCTCTAGTTTAAGATCATTCTATCATAGAATAAGCGTTATTTGCTCACAAGAAAGCTAAAGCAATCTTTGCTTGAGTAGAAGTTGCGCTTGGGTGAAGGAAAGTATTTTTCCGTGGCAGGTTTTGAATCAACCTTTTCCTATCTTATTTGCTTATAAAAGTTGTGATACCTATGGTTATATGCTTTCCACCTCAAAACAAATGTCCGTAACGACCCGATTGCACCAATACAAAAACCCGTTTCTTTAACTTAAGAAACGGGTTTTTGTATTGAAGTTATGGTTATAACACTTTACTCAAGAATGCTTTTGTTCGATCATGTTGCGGATTGTCAAATAGTTGTTTCGGTTCGTTTTCTTCTACAACATAGCCCTCATCCATGAAAATAACGCGGTCTCCAACTTCTTTGGCAAAGCCCATTTCATGGGTAACAACGACCATTGTCATTCCTTCTTCAGCAAGCTGCTTCATAACGCCTAGCACTTCTCCAACCATTTCCGGGTCTAATGCTGAAGTAGGCTCATCAAATAACATCACTTTCGGCTCCATCCCTAAAGCTCTTGCAATGGCAACACGTTGTTTCTGACCACCTGAAAGTGATTCTGGATATACCTTCGCTTTATCTAAGAGGCCGACTTTTTGAAGTAAATCTTTTGCCTTTTTTTCTGCATCTTGTTTACTCCATTTTTTTACTGTGACAATTGGCAACGTGATGTTTTCCAAAACGGTTTTATGAGGAAAAAGGTTGAACTGTTGAAATACCATGCCAACCTCTGCTCTTAGTTTATTGATGTCTACTTTTTTGTCCGTTAACTCCTCACCATCAATCGTTACTGTTCCATCTGTTACCGATTCAATTAAGTTAAGACAGCGTAAAAATGTTGACTTACCTGAACCAGAAGGCCCGATTACAACGACAACTTCCTTTTGCTTGATATCTACATTAATATCCTTCAGCACTTCTAAATCGCCAAAAGATTTTTTTAAATGTCTGACAGAAATCATTTTACATCTAACCTTCTTTCTAGATAATTTAATAAGTATGTTAAGCTAAGTGTCAACACTAAGTAAATTAACGCAACCATTAAGTACGGTTCCCATACTCTTAAATATTGTCCGGATGCTGCTCTTCCCCAGTATAATATATCTTGTGCTGCGATCATTGCACCTAGTGATGAATCTTTTAACAAAACGATAAACTCATTTCCTAATGGCGGAATGGAACGTTTAAACGCTTGAGGCAGGAGAACATGACGCATCACTTGGAACTTATTCATACCTAAAGAATGGGCCGCTTCAGCCTGACCTTTATCAATTGATTGTAATCCTGCCCGGAATATCTCTGCAACATATGCAGAAGAATTCAGTGACAATGTCACCATGACGGAGATGACAGGGGTAGTTGACCCTAGTATTGCTGGTAAAGCAGCATAATGAAATAAAAATAATTGCACAAGTAGAGGGGTACCTCGTAAAAAGTTAATATACCAAATAAATGGCAATCTAACGATCAGAATTGGTGACATTTTCCCTAATGCAATAAAAAAACCGAGTATACACCCCATTAAAACACCGACTACTGACATAAGGATGGTTAAGCCCATACCTTCCATAAAAAATGGGAAGTACTCGACGATAATATCAGATCTAAAGTCCATGTTGTAAACTCCTTTCTTACTTATTACTTTGCTTTTTGTTTCCCTTTTTTATTCCTTGTAAAACGGAATCCGTTCTTCTTCCTCTACACAAAGGAAAAGCGTAACGGGGTCGCTACGCTTTATGATTAGTGAATTATTGGGTTAGCGATTCGGTGTTTGGTTCTACTCCAAACCATTCCTCATAGATTTCTGCATATGTCCCATTGTCAATTACAGTTTGAAGAGCTTCATTAATATCTTCCTGAATTTCGCTACCTTTCGGGAACATGATACCGTAGAATTCTGATTCAAACGTATCAGGATCTGTGATCATTTCAACGTTTGCATCTGGATTATTCGCAACATATTCATCCGCTACTACATTATCTGTCACAACTGCATCCACATCACCTGATTGCAGTGACATTAACGCTAATGTATTGGAATCATATTTGGAGATGTTTTCATGATTTTTTCCTAAAATCTTTTCAACGGCTTCTGCACCAGTTGTCCCTGATTGGACGCCTACTTTTAATTCTTTTATTTCTTCCCCACTTGTAATTCCTTCTCCTTCACGGAACACTACCTTATGTGTAGATTCAAAATAAGGTGAAGAGAAATCATATGTTTGTTCACGTTCTTCATTCACCGTAATTCCAGCAATAGCAAGGTCAGCGTCACCTTCTTCTACAGAAAGTAACATGGCATCCCAGCCTACGTTCTCTAATTCATAGTCATAACCTGCTTCTTCCATGACAGCAGATAGTAAATCAATATCAAAGCCAACTACTTCTCCTTTATCTAAATAAGAAAAAGGCATAAATCCGGCTTCTGTGACAACAGACAAGGTTTGTTTATCATCCGAACCATTCGTTCCTTCTGCTTGCTCTGAATTGTCATCTGTGCCACAGGCTACAAGAATCGCTAACAATAAAACAGCGAATCCCTTTATCATCCATTTATTCATAAATATTCACTCCGTTTATTATTTATACATTTTATAACGATTATCATATAGTATTCAGGTTTTAAATTCAATACTTTTGTCAGAAATTCTAAAGTTAAAACAATTCTGAATATTAACATAATTATAACGTGACATTCCTGCTAATTTTAAACTAAAAAAATTAACAGTAGCGGCAACGTAATAATACTTAATAATGTTGTAATTAATGTGACACTCGAAACAAACCCTGGCCTTGATCCAAATTGCAATGCATACATAGTTGTATTTGCCGCGGTTGGCATTGCTGCAGTTATGATAAGAATATCCTTTACCATTTCGTCCAACGGTAATGGCAAGGTAAGAAAGAAAGCAATAATGGGTGCTAGTACCAATCGAAACACAACCGCTAAGCTAACCCGTCCCAATTCTAGATCACTAAGCTTGATTTTAGCCAACTGCATTCCTAGTACGATCATAATAGTCGGTATTGTCGCATCGGATACCATATCGATCGCTGTCATCATTTGTTCATTGATATGAAAGCCGATTAAGTTAAGGATAATTCCTAATATCGCGCCATACACGATTGGTACTTTGACTACATCTTTCAACGGCGAAATCTTTACTCTGCGTCCAGAAGTGCCACCTTTTGCCGCAAAATAAATACCAATCGTACACATAATCAACGTCTGTAAAACCATTAAAATAATAGCATAATGGAATCCTTCTTCTCCGAACACTAATAATACTAGTGGCGCACCATAATTACCATTGTTCATAAACACTGATGCCAGAATAAAACCACTTTGAACTGGCTGATCCCATTTTCGAAAATACCCAACAACATAGCAGAATAGTAAACTGATCAAACATAAAACGATTAAAAATGTTCCTAAATATAGATAATCCATATTCAAGTCATTTTGGTAAAAGGTTCGAAAAGCCAGAAAAGGTGACATTAAATATAAAGTCATCGTTGAAATAGGCTTAATATCTATACGTAAAAACTTTATCCCGATATATCCAATTGCAAAAATGCTAAAGATCGGGACTAAAACTCCAATGAATTCCATAATTCCCCACCATGTTCCATTATTAGATTTTTTCATATAACCCGTAACACGATACTACGAAACTTATCAGGAAGTCAACATATCAATAAAAAGGATATAAAAAAAATATAACTCCCTTTAGTAACTACATGAATAACTTTTTATTATAAAGCGAAATAGAACTAAATGAAAGGTTGGAATGTCAACAAGAGACTGGCAACCGAAATATAATCTTTTATCCAAGGAAGAGAATACGGAGCAAAAACTGAAAATTCTTACAGATACAAATACGCACGAGGATCAAATAGGAAATCGGTGGGTGTTTTATGATTTAGTGCCAATTTAATAGTATGATTTCTATTTTTGGCACTTAATTGACTGTTTAGTACCATTTCGACATCATACTTGTAATTTCTGGTACTTAAATTAAAGGTATATTTATCCCAAAAATATCAGAAAGTGAAAAAGTCAGCCTTAATGGTTGACTGCACTAGCTAGCTTTCAAAATGGTAACTCCATCTGTATAACTATCCTTGCTTTTTTAATCAAACTTTTCCTTCTTGCTTATTTATAAAAGTTGTAATACCAATGGTTATATACTTCTTCCCTGATAAAAAAAAGACTGGGACAAAAGAGTAATTAGAAAAGAAAAATCCGAACATGAAGGTCTGAGTATACATACCGATTCGGCAAAATAATTCGCTTTCCGCGGGCGACCTTTAGCTAACTGTGTGAAGAAAAACACTTCACACAGTTAGCTGAGGCTCTTGCTGTTCCTACAGGTGTCTGCGTATTTTGCCTACGCTTAGTTCAGATTGTTCGGATTCTCGTTCTACCTATTTAGTTATGTTCCAGTCTCTTCTCACAAACCAAATACTTCTGGTTCCGTTTATTTTTTAATAAAAAGCTGAGTCCAATAGTTCCCATCTGAAGCAAAACCCACTCCAATATGTGTTACCTCTGGATCCAACAAATTTTGGCGATGCCCTTCACTATCAAGCCAGGCTTGTACAACCTCTTCTGCTGATTCTTGGCCTGCAGCAATATTCTCTGAAGCCTTTGTATAATCAACGCCAAACTCTTGTAACATATCAAAAGGAGAGCCATACTCTGGGGAAGTATGGGAAAAATAATCTCTTTCAGCCATATCTTCTGATTTGGTCTGTGCTACATTTGCCAATTCATGATCAAATTTTAAGGAATCGGCACCATTTTCATTACGTGCTTCATTGGTTAGCTCGACCACTTTTTGAATAAGCCCATCTAAAGACTCTCTGTCAAAAGATTCCGGCTCTTCATTTCGATCTATATAGTCATCATCTTGTAGTTCTGTTTGTTGGTTTTCTTCCGTTGTTTGCTGTTTTTCTTGTGTTGTTTGTCTTTGTTTACTATCTGCGCCGTAATTACGATCTTCCTGACGGTACCAATTGTTCGGATTAGCATTCTCGAAGATATTTTGTTCTCTTCCGGGGTTAACCGGTATTTCCCCTTGATTTCCACCGTCATTTTGACCACCAAAACCTACATTCTCTGGTTGAATATTTTGATCTTCCGGCTCTAAGGAAGTCTCGTTACAGCCAACCATGAAACCAATCATTAAAAGCATGAATAAATAAACCATACGTTTGTACATATATATCACCTCAAGGAATTTTTTTGCCCTGTAGGTTTACTATGTACGAAACAAATTTATTTATTCGTCCAATTCATCGAGATTTACCAGCCGTTTTTCATGAACTGATTTTCGGGCTGCTAATGCGACTTTAAAGGATTCCCAGCCATCCTCATAATTGGACAGAATTTTAGAACGATCACCCGTTTTTACAGCATGCAGAAAGGCTTCATTTTCTCGTTTATAAGGATTTTGCCTTGCGATATATTTCTCTAGTTTTTCAGGCATTTTCTTTTCTATATGACTCATTTGCCATTCGATAATCCCTTGGTCTGTATAAGCAGTAATGCCAACATCACCCGTCCCACCTGGTAAAACAGATGTATTAGCTATTTGCACTAATAAATCATTTTCTAATGTTAATGTAAATAACCCTACATCTGCTACTGTTACAGACGAATCTTGTTTTTCTGTAACTTTATTGGTTTCTTGTGCATAAACAGACTTCACTTCACCAAATAAAAAACGAATTAAGTCAACGATATGTGTCGTCTGTTCATTAAATTGCCCACCTGACTCTTGTTGATTTTTCCACCAGTAAACACCAGGCATAGAGCCCATCCATTTTCCCAATATCGTACCAACATCCGCTTCTTCTAGCATTTTTTGAAACCTCTTCACCGTATCCGCATAACGAAAATGGTAACCGACTGCTGTAAGATGATTAGTTTCGATTACTTTTTGCCTTACTTGGCGTACTTTATCTTCATCTACTCCTAACGGCTTTTCTACTAAAAAAGGGATATTGTGTTCAATCAGGATTTCCTCGTAATTTTCGTGTGCCATAGGTGGGACACAAATATACGCTGCATCTAATTGTTCATGAGCAATCATCGTTTTCAAATCCTGATAACCTGTTGTTTCATAATATCTTTCGGCAAAAAGCTCAGCTTTTTCCTGGCTGGATCCTACAAACCCTACAACTTTCACATTTTCGATTTCCTGTAAAATCTCCACATGATGCCTCGTAAATCCTCCTGTACCGATAAAACCAACGCGAATCATTCACATTCACTCCCTCTCTTAAATTAAGCAATTACATTTTATGTGCAACCTCCTCTAATGGGAGGAGCCTTAGGAAAAGATACGTTTTTCACGCCATCTTCCAAAACGATAATATAAAAAGGCAATGACACTACTTAACATAAAGCTTACACCAATTCCATATCCAATGCCATCTTCCCCTATTATTTCAGAAAAAAGATGTGCTAATGGATAACGAAGTGCCCAGAAGGAAAGCAGATTCAGAATTAAAACCTGATACATCGCTCCAGAAGCCCTGACAATCCCGTTCAAGACAAAATTAATACCCAAAAATGGATAAAAGAAGGCAATAATCATTAAATATTTGGCACCAAACTGAATAGCAGCTTGTTCCTGGATAAACAAGCTGATACCAAATTCGGCAAATAATACAATGATACCGGCAAACAAAAACATAATCACGGTATTATAGACAACTCCATACGTTGCGATTTGTTTGACACGATCCCATTTACCTACACCAATATTTTGGCCAGACATACTATTAACAGTAGCACCAAGCGCATGTGCCGGTAATAAAAACAGACTATCTAAACGCTGAGCGGCACTATAACCAGCAACAGCCGCTTCACCGTGCGAAGTAACAACACTCATAATAGCTGCAGCACCAGCAGAAATAACCGCCATTTGTAAACCAGACGGAATTCCGAGATTAAGAATCAACTTTACTTCTGACCATAATGGTAATGTCAGCCATTTCAATGGTATAATTCTCTTTCTGATAACAAAAATAACTCCATAAATAAAAGAAAAACCTTGAGATAAAATCGTCGCAAATGCCGCACCTTGTACACCAAGATCAATCACTGAAATAAATAGGGGGTCAAGTACGATATTTAACACAACGGCTATCGCTACGAATAGGAGTGGTGTTTTACTATCTCCTACAGCACGTAAAGCAGTACTAATGAAGTTATACCCTACTAAGAAAAGGATCCCTATCGCATTAATGCGCAAATATGTCATTGCTTCCGGCATCATTGTTTCTGGTGTTCCCAACAAGAGTAATATTGGCCGGGCAAATAGAAAACCCAAAATTCCCATCACAATCGCTAAAGCTGACAATGTTACAACGAAAGCATTGACATAAGTTTGAACCCCTTCTTCATTTCCCTTTCCTTTTTGTTGAGATAGTACCGTTAACGTCGTATTATTAATTCCTATAATAAAAGATAGTACCGTAAAAATAACAGTGCCTGCTATATTTACAGCACCTAATGCATTGGCTCCAATCAGATTACCCACCCACAAGCTGTCAATAAATTGATAAGATACTTGCAAGAGTTGGGCCAGCATAATTGGAGTGGAGAAATAAAACAAATCGATCCATATATTTCCTCTAGTGAAGTCACGGTGTCTACTCAAGAAAAATCCCCCTACATCTTCAAAAAAACTTAGCACATTATATTTACAGTCTAGATTTTGGCATCGTCACACCGTCCCAAATCCGATCACTTGGTGCCTCTCTTTTCTTCACGTCAGGTTCTTCCAATAGTAAATAAAAATTTTTGGTAGGTAAATTTCCTAATTGATGTTTAGCACTAAGCTGATCCAAATAATAACGCATGTTTCCTAGTTTTTTTGATTGATTATTTCCTGACTGTGAAAATTCGTATAAAATACTTGCTACTGGAACTCTTTTAATACGGTGCTTTTCCGCTACCCGCAGAAAGAAATCCCAATCCCAGTAATTACGCACACTTTCATCGAAAAGACCAATCTCGTCATGTATCGATTTGCGATAAACACTGCCGGATGGTACATAAGTAGAAAATTTCCTCATTGCATCAACGTCAAAATGATAAGCAAATAAATGATGATTAATAGGTGTTCTTTTTTTATTGGTTTCCTGATAATTAACAATCTCTACATCTGAATAAGCGAGATCAGCAGCTCCCATTTGCGCTATCATTATTTCTAAATGTATTGGTAACGGCAGATCATCATCATCCATTAACATAATTAGCTCGCCCTCTGCCTTCTTTATTCCTTTATTTCTTGCATACACATGATAACGATTTTCTGGTAAATCGATGATGGTTATATCTAATTCAGAATACAATGCTGCCACATCGTTGACCTTTTCTCCAGCATCATTAATAATAATTACTTCAAAATTTTGATATGTTTGCTCTACAAGTGCTGTTAATAGCTCTGCTAGCGCTACTCTGCGATTAAAAGTTGTGATGATAATTGACACGTATGGTTTAGGCATTTGTAAACTCCTCAATAAATTTCATTAAAAGTATGTAAACTTTGTTGACATTAGCCATGACAAAGTTAAAATTATGGCATATAGTAAAGGCATATCCTACTATTCCTTCTACTATTTACTTAATTATATATCAATTTATTACCTTAGCGAAATCATCCATCTTATTTATATATATTTCAAACTTTTTACAATTCTAATAAAATGACATGAACTATTTCTGTATAACATATAACAAAATTGGTAATACTTTTCTTAAAATGCAAGACCTAGTGACATAAATAAATAGGAGGCTAGTCAAATGGCTTTTTTACGAGAAGCAGTTGAAAAACAAAAAGTGTACTTGATTCAACAGTTGATGGCCAATGGAATTGTGGATAAGAATGATCAAGAGCTCTACAACAAACCTATTAGTGAAATTGTCAATGATTACGAAAAATTTTGCTTGGAATTTGAGAAACAAAACTCGTTAAAGTTCACTCGCTATAATCCCGAAAGAAAAGAAGAGAAGCCCGATTTCCATTAAGCTTCTCTTCTTTTTATATTTTCCAACTGTTAAACAAGGGAGGTGCCTGTATGATAAGCCCACCCTTGTTTCTTTATCGTTCTTTTTGGATACCAAATCGTGCGTTAATCTCCCCACGTAATAATTGCTTGCGCATTCTCTTTTCTTTCTTCTTCTCTTCTCGAATCATATCTTGTCTAATTTCGTATGTTTGAACGCCCTCTTCTCGCTTGTTCGCAATATCAATTAATAACTCCACATCAGCAAAAGAGTATTTACGGTTTCCTTTTGGAGAACGTTCAGGAAATACTAGTTTTCTTTCTTCATAATAACGAATTTGTCGTTCTGATAACCCGGTTAATTCACTTACGACACCAATAGTGATAACTTTTCGTTCTTTATAGGAAGGACTTTCTGCCATGTCATACACCACCTAATCACGTATACCGTTATAAGCTGACCTTAATAAAAGTATACAATGACAACCCAGCGTTGCACAAAGTTTTGTCAGATAATCTGACAGTAAATTATCTGACAATTGCTACTGCTAGCGTCTAAACGATATTTTCGTTAGTATATAGATGATAAGGAGGAT
The DNA here is from genome assembly GCF_017599345.1 of Gracilibacillus suaedae. Classification (GTDB taxonomy): domain Bacteria; phylum Bacillota; class Bacilli; order Bacillales; family Amphibacillaceae; genus Gracilibacillus; species Gracilibacillus suaedae. The sequence continues at coordinate 337,263 of NZ_JAGFVL010000062.1, read as the reverse complement.
GAACACTATGGAAATGTCCATTACAAAACCAGCAGCAAAATGGTTTATAAAAGAATTAGATTTAGAAGAAGGAGATGCTATCCGCTTCTTAGCAAGATATGGCGGATTCGGTGGTGTACATAAAGGTTTTTCCTTAGCATTGGAGAAAGCAGAGCCAAACAATCTTGGAGCTGAAGTGACGGAGGAAGGCATTCACTTTTTTGTCGAAGAATCCGACATCTGGTACTTCGATAATAAGAACTTCCATATCAAATACTCGAGAAAATACGACGAAATTGAATATGTCATCGAGTGAAGTACATTCGAAACAGGTATTAAGAAAAACCGGGAAAACCCACCCGGTTCTGTTCAAAGTAGTTATTTTGACATGAATAATAGGCTTAACAACCGCTTCGGCTTGCCCACTTCGCTTTCCAGGGGGCGTGTCTTCAGCTAACTTTGCAAAGAAGATCGCTTTGCAAAGTGGATCTTCAGATCACGCTGATCCCCCAGGAGTCGAAGTGGGCGCCTACGCTAAGTAATGCTTTACAATGAATGTATTTGCTAACATACTTGTTTTATTACACATGTTTAGAAAGCTCGAAAAATTAGCTGTCACTAACGTTGTAGAACAGCTCCATAGCGAAGGCCGTCCGCTTCCACTCCTACGGGATGATTTTCGACTAAGATCCACTTTTTCAAGCGGGTTTTTGCTTGGAAAAGTTAGCTTAGTCGAAAATCCCGTGGAAAGGGAAGTGGACACCCGCAGCGATGGTTTCCTATACGGTTTATTTCAAAATGGCTACTTTGATAACAAAGGCGTTGATACCGAGGATTATATACTTTCCTTACAAGTAAAACAACCGAGTGCTCTTTTTTCATTGCACTCGGTTTTCCTTCTATCTCAATGTAATTTTTGCTTTTGCTTTATGGTTAGAAAAATCTAATTGATAGCCTGGTTCTCCGAAGTAAGGAAAACCATCTTTTGTCCAAAACAGACGCTGAATACGCGCATGTCGGTTATGATCATATAAAGGATTCTCTGTATTAAATCCTTTATATGGACGAGCATGGTAAACTAGTAGCTCATAACCATCTTCATCAACGCAAAAGCTATTATGTCCTGGCCCATATTCACCAGTGTTATCACTGGAAACCAACACTGGTTCCTTTTCTTTCGTCCAAGCATTTGGATCTAATAAATCACTGTCTATATCAGCATGTAATAATCCCATTGCATAATTTTCATCTGTTTCACTTGCCGAGAAAGCGATGAAAATTTTCTTATCATTTTTTATCATTGCAGGTCCCTCGTTTACATCAAATCCAATGACTTCCCAATCGTATTCTGGAGTCGATAAAAGAACCTGTTTCTTAATTGTCCAAGGATTCTCCATTTCAGCAATATAAAGGTTGGCGATAGTATCATTATCTACCTTCTGTGACCACACGAGATAACGTTTACCTTGATGTTCAAAAGTTGTTGCGTCTAAAGAGAAACTTTGAAACTCCGTATTGATTTGACCTTTCTCTATCCACTCACCTTCTAATGGGTTTTCTGCATCACATTCTAAAACATACGGACGAATAGCCCAAACATCATCTTTATCCCCAGCTGCGACATGAACATACCACTTTCCATCAATGAAATGAATCTCCGGTGCCCAAATATGTTCAGACATGATCCCTGATTCATGCTTCCACCAGATCACTTTTTCTTCTGCTTGTGGTAGTTCGTCAATTGTCTTAGCTCTTCTTAAGACTACTCGGTCATACAATGGGTAAGAGCCGGTAAAATAATAGTAACCATCTGTATGCTTATATAAATATGGATCAGCTCTCTGTTCAATAAAAGGCTTAGGATAATCTTTATGTTCTACCTTACCCTCTACCTCAATCGTTCCTTTATCTAAAAGTTCATTTTCATCCACTGAATCCCAATTTACATTAAACTCTGCAGTAATATTATCTTCTAAATCTACAAGTACTCGTTCAGGTAATCGAATGTCTTCACCTCTGGAAACATCGATTTCCACATCGTGTATACGCTTTATATCCATCTATGACATCCTTTCGATTTTCATTCATTACTATTATAAACGAGTCAACTTGTACTTACAACTATTTAGTTAATTTTACAATAGTAAAACTTATGTTAACAAATAAAAACCAACAGTATATCACACTGTTGGTTTTTGTGTTTTACTATTTTGTTTAATAAATCGTTCCATCCTTTTCATAGCTTCATCTAATTGTTTAATTGATGTAGCATAGGAACAACGGATATATCCCTCTCCACTTTCACCGAAAACATGCCCTGGTACAACGGCTACTCTTTCTTCTTCTAACAATTTTTGCGCAAATTCCTCTGAGCTATAGCCAGTTTCTTTGATCGACGGGAATACATAAAAAGCACCACCAGGTAAATGACAGGATAAGCCCATCTCATTCAATGCCTTTACAACAAAATTCCGCCGTTGTCGATAGCTTGTTTTCATTTCTCTGACACTTTCATTTCCGTGACGTAATGCCTCTAACGCACCATGTTGCGCCATAGTAGGTGCACACATCATCGTGTATTGATGAATTTTTGTCATAGCTTGCATAATAGCTACAGGCCCTGCCGCATAACCAAGTCGCCAACCTGTCATAGCAAAAGATTTCGAGAAACCTGAAATGACAATGGTACGTTCCTTCATTCCATCAACAGATGCAATACTAGCTGCCGCTTCATCATAAGCTAGTTCTGCGTAAATTTCATCAGATAGTACAATTAAATCATGCTTTCGTACAACTTGTGCTATTCCGTACAATTCTTCTTTACTTAATACCGCACCGGTCGGATTGTTTGGGCTGCACAATACAATGGCCTTTGTACGTGGTGTGATCGCTGCTTCAATTTGCTCTGGTGTCACTTTAAACTCATTATCCGCTGTAGCACTTACTGCTACCGGGACACCACCTGCTAGCGAAATAGCAGGACTATAGGAAACAAAGCAAGGCTCTACAACCATTACTTCATCACCAGCATCTACAATCGCTCGTAGTGCTAAATCAATTGCTTGACTTGCACCTACCGTTACTAGGAGTTGATCTTCAGGACTATAAGAAATAGAAAATGTATCTTGCAAATATTTACTAATTTCTTCTCTTAATTCGAATAAACCTGCGTTAGCTGTATACGCAGTATATCCTTGTTCCAAGGAATGATAACTCGCTTCGATGACATTCCAAGGAGTTACAAAATCTGGCTCACCAACTCCTAGTGAGATAACATTGTCCATTTGAGAAGCAAGATCAAAAAACTTTCGGATTCCAGACGGCTGCAACTCTTTCACATGGTTTGCTAAGTATGATGTACTCATGGTGTCACCATGATTCGTTTGTCATCATCGTCACCTTCATCAAAAATAATACCATCATGTTTATATTTTTTGAGGATGAAATGAGTCGTAGTAGACAAAACAGTATCTAAAGTAGACAACTTATCCGAAACAAATCGACTCACTTCCATCATTGTTTTCCCTTCGACAGAAACACTTAAATCATAGGAACCCGACATTAAATAGACAGCCTTCACTTCTGGGAAACGATAAATTCTAGAAGCGATTTTATCAAAGCCAACACCCCTTACCGGCGTTACCTTTACATCTATTAAAGCCGCTACTCCTTCATACTCGTAGACAGTAGACCAGTCTACAAGTGTAGAATAACCAAGAATAGCATGCTCCTTTTCTAATTTTTTTATCATTTCCTCCACTTCAGCAGGGGCTACATCTAACATTTTACTAATGGTTTCATTATCCATTCGACCGTTTTTTTCTAATAATTTCAATAATTCAATCTCTTTTTGTTCCAATCCATTCACCTTCTTTAGATGTTGTGTATACACTATCTACAACTTGTTAATTATTCTTACTAATATTCAATCATACTACAATTAATCCCAAATATAAAGTAAGACTTTCCTCAATGGGATTGTGTTGCCAACTGGGGTTAGCGAAACGTATCAGGGCGTTCGCGTTCACTATTCCCCGCTTATTTAACCTTGCAGTGGAGATTTTATGGACGATTAGCACCGTGATAAAACTCACAAAAGGAAAACTTCGAATTCGAGGAAGGAATGTTTAAAATGGTAAGCTATCAGGAACTCATATCACAACTCGGGATTGACTATACACATCCCGGGGGAAAAGCGGCAACGGATAAGTGGTTAAAGCAAATACCGAAAAACTTAAAGAACGTATTAGAAGTTGGCTGTGGGACAGGAGAGACTCTCAAGCAATTGCGAGATCATACTACTGCATTTTTATATGGTATCGACAACTGTGCAAATATGACTACAAAGGCAAAAAATAAAACTAAGGATCTCCATCATATGGAGATCATGCAACAAAATATAGAAGATCTTTCATTCATACATCAATTCTTTGACCTAATTATTTCTGAATCTGTGTTAGCTTTTACCCCTATCGATAACAGTTTGCCGAAACTTACGAACCTGCTTAAACCAAATGGACAAATCATACTACTAGAAATGACAACATCCAGCCTCTTACCTCAAGATAAAGAAAGAATTAAAACATTTTATCAATTGCCGCAATTATTATCCAAAGAAGACTGGTTAAAGCAGTTATTAGACCATGGATACGAAACTGTCTACCTAGAAAAAGTCGAGAAAGAAAGTAAAAAACCTATCACCCTTCCTCAACATCTATCAATGGAAATGTTACAAACATTAAATGAACATTTTCAATTAAATACTATATATGCTAATGATCTTCATACTTACTTATTCATAGCTAAAAAGCGAGGAGAGAACGATGACCATATATGCAACTGATAAGTGGATTAAAGAATTTACGAATAAAAAAGATAGAAAGGATCGAAAAGAACAGTATCTATTACATCAATCCATTATTTGCGAACCACTCACCCATTTTTTTGAAGATATCCACTCAGAGTTTATTCAAGAACACCTATTACGCCATGGTCTGTTTTCACCAAATTTAAATAAAGAAGATTCAGAGCAATGGATACAACAAAATTATTTATCTAAGGTAAACAAGATCTACCAAAAGTGCAAAAAGGCATGGAATGGACCTGATCCTGCTATATTTGTCTTTCCCTCTAACGAAGAAATCAGAGAACTTAAAGAATGGTATAACAGTAATACAGGCTTAAGTTACCCTGACAAACTGTTCTTATTCTTACAAAAGAATGCTAAAAATCGAGAGATAGTTGCTTTATTCCTTCATGAATACAGTCATATTTGCAGACTAAATCATTTCCCAAAGAAAGAAATGGAATATACTCTGTTGGACGCTATTATATTAGAAGGCATTGCTGAGTGGATTGTCCGGAAAAAGATTGGACACACGTACGGAAACAAAAGAATAGAAAAGATATCCGATGAGTTGTTAGCAGATTTATGGAAAACATGGATTGCACCTCAGCAGCAGATGACTAGAGATCACCCTAAGCACGATATGATTATGTATGGATTTAACGGTGTTCCTAAAAATGTCGGCTATATTATCGGTTACAACATCATTCAACGTTATATGACTAAACAACCTTGCTCAATAACCACATTATTACAGACCTCAAATCAGGACATTTTGGCAACCGTCGATTCATTACCTAGAAATTAATTAGTGCAAATGCCGACGAACAGATGACCACAATTTTATCGATTCCTCGCATAGTCTGTTAGTAGTTATCCAATGAACTGCTTGGATATGGAGGAAGGAGGGTTTTGATGTCACATTATGATTTTTGTAGACAGAACGTAGGTCGCCCTGTAAAAATTGTAACACACGACGGGATAGTCCATAGAGGGATCATTAGAAGGGTTAATCCCTCAAAAGTATTTATAGATCCACTTGATGCCCGACGAGGAGCTGGTGGCTATGGCTATGGCTTCTTTGGATATGGTAGAGGTCTCGGTCTTGGCATTGCGCTTGGTGCAATCGCAACAATAGCATTTCTGCCATTTTTCTTTTGGTAATTACTGCTCCATTACCATAATTGCGTAACAAAAAAGTGGATTTATCAGATCTATTTATTATCTCTTCTCCTATAATACAACTGGTATAAGAAATCTAAGGCAATCATTTAACTTGATCGCCTTAGGTTTCTATCCTTCGTCGGCTAATTAATGATTTCTCCTAGCAAAGTCTACAAAGCGAAATTTATCCGGGCGGTGCCTTGATTCGGTATATTGAAACAGACTGGCATCATCTAAATAAACATAGTTCTTGATAACCACAATATTATGGAATCCTTCCAAATCTAATAAATCCCGATCCTCTTTTGTTGGCTCCTCCACGACAATTTCTTTCTTGGCAAAACTGATCACTAAACCTAATTCATCCTCAAGGTAGGCATATATCGATTCCTTTGCAATTTCTTCTGACATATAGGGAACATAATCATCCACCAGATAATCTTTATCCAATATGATACGCTGTCCAGAGAATTCCCGAGAACGAATCACTCCCCACACCTGATTCTTCCCCTTCAGCTTTAATTGCTCTTTTAGATAGCGATCAGGTTTGATAAGCTGACATTCGTGTACCGTAGTCACTGGTCTTTCTCCCATTTTATCTGCTAACTCTTTAAAGCTAACAAGCCCGGAAACAGGGAAATCAAATTTACTACGATCAATTACCATCGAACCTTTTCCCCTAATTTTTTGTATATAACCATTTTGAGCTAGCAGATTCAATGCTTTTCTAATCGTTTCTCTAGATGTTTCATATTGATCTGTCAGTTCGTTCTCAGAAGGCAAGAATTGATTGGCCTTAAACCTCCCTTGTTCAATTTGCTGTACCATTTCCTGATAGATCACTAAATATTTATTGCGCATTTCATTATCCCCATCTATTACTTAATATAGAAAACAAATGATTCATAAGGACGCAACGTGGCGTTCTCCAATTGAGTTGGCAGCTGCTGATAATTAGAAAGAATAACCTCTCCTCTTTCAAATCGTTCTTTCACTTCTCTTGGTAAATCTAACGTCACTTCCTCAGCATAAAAGTTGTTTATTACTAACATGCTTTCTTGATCATTTTCTCGTAAATAAGCAAAAATGGCAAGATCATCTGGTAAAATCAGTTGATAACTTCCATCCGTTATGACCTGATATTCTTTTCTCATTTGAATTAATCGTTGGTAATGATAAAAAACAGACTCTTTATCCGCAATAGCCTGTTCAGCATTAATAGTCGTAAAATTACCTGGGAGACCTATCCATGGTTCCGCATCTGTAAATCCTGCATACTCCTTGGCATTCCATTGTACAGGTGTACGAGAATTGTCACGTGATTTTTCTTTTAAAATTGCCATAATCTCTTCTTCTGGCATACCTTCTTCTTTTTTGATGTTATACATATTTATGGATTCCACATCACGGTATTGATCGATGCTTTCAAATCCGGGATTTGTCATACCAAACTCTTCCCCTTGATAAATATATGGTGTCCCTTGCATTAAATGAATGGTTGTTGCTAACATTTTTGCCGATTCTTTGTGATAGTGTTTATCATCCCCAAATCGCGACACTATCCTTGGCTGATCATGATTACACCAGAACAATGCGTTCCAACCTCCACCTTGCTGCATTCCTATCTGCCATTTGGACAGGATTTGTTTTAACTCTAGGAAATCAAACGGTCCTTTAGTCCATTTCTCACCATTAGGATAATCGACTTTTAAATGGTGGAAATTAAAAGTCATATCTAACTCTTCACTTTTGGGATTAGAATATTGAATACAATCATCCATTGTTGTTGATGACATTTCACCAACAGTCATCGTTTCACGGTTCTTAAATACTTGTTGATTCATTTCGTGTAAAAACTCATGCACTCTCGGTCCATCCGTATAAAACTTTCTTCCGTCTCCTGGTGTTACACTGCCATCATCATCAGGGAAGCGTTGATCTTTGGAAATAAGGTTTATAACATCTAAGCGAAATCCATCCACTCCCTTATCTAGCCAAAAATTCATCATTTGATAAACATCGTCCCGTACCGCTTCATTTTCCCAATTTAAGTCTGCTTGCGTAACGTCAAATAGATGTAAATAATATTCGCTAGTTTTTTCGTCATATTGCCAGGCAGAACCGCCGAACTTTGATTGCCAATTGGTTGGTGGGTTACCAGCTTCTCCTTCTTTCCAAATGTAATAATCTCGATACCGATTATCCTTGGATCGACTAGCTTCTTTGAACCATTGGTGTTCCGTTGAGGTATGGTTTACAACAATATCCATAATAATTTTGATGTCACGATGGTGTGCTTCATCTAATAATTTTTCGAAGTCCTCCATTGTGCCATATTCAGGGTGAATGGAATAGTAGTCAGATATGTCGTATCCATTATCCTTTTGTGGTGATGCATAAATAGGTGTCAACCAGAGTACATCGACCCCTAACTTTTTCAAGTAATCTAATTTTTCAATAATACCTGGGATATCTCCAACACCGTTGCCCGTAGTATCATTGAAGCTTTTCGGATATATCTGATAGACAACAGATTTTTGCCACCATTTCTCGTCCATACATTTACCCTCCTGTTGATCTGTGATGAAATTTTTATTGTATCAGCTCCTGATTTCCGAATATGAATACAGATCGCGACCAATCCTGATGCGAAGTAGATATAAACTGCGAAGTTGTGAAAATTCAACTGGGTACTGACATTTATTGAGCGGACATTTAGTGCGTTATTTGATTGAAAATCACCTGCTTTTCGATGTTTGCGGACATTGAATCCTTTATTTGGTTCATTTTGACTTCAATTAGTACTATTTATGATAAATAGCGGAATAGATGTCCGTGACCACCCTAAAAACGGAACTTTTGTCACAAATAGCGGAACAAATGTCCGCGCACAGCCCAGATTTACTTGGAAGTCCACGCTATTTCGCAGTTTATGTTTTATGTTCACTCTTTTATTATGATCTTGTTTTTCCTAGGCGATCATATGCGTCTTTACCCATTTTAGTTCTTGCTAGAATAACAGTTAGGATAAATGGCACAACAATCGCGATCAGCATCGCTACGGTAAACATGAGCATATGTGGTACTTGAATCGATAAAATTCCTGGTATACCACCTACACCGATGGAATTCGCCATAACACCAGACCCGACTGATACGACTGCTGCAATTGCAGAACCCGTCATACCTGCAATAAACGGGAATAAATAACGTAAATTAATACCAAATAAAGCTGGTTCGGTTACACCTAAATAACAGGAGATTGCTGCTGGAACCGATACTTGTTGTTCTTTTTTGTCTTTACGGTTCAAGTAGATCATGGCAACAACCGCTGAACCTTGTGCGATATTTGATAATGCAATCATTGGCCAAAGGTTCGTTCCGTCAAATTCACTCATCAACTGTAAATCAATCGCATTCGTCATATGATGTAAACCTGTGATAACTAATGGTGCATACGCAAAACCAAATACAGCAGCAAACAACCAACCAAATGCTGAAGTTAAACCGTTATATACAATATTGGAGATCCATGAACCAATTTCCCATCCGATTGGTCCTAATACAACATGGGCTACTAAAACAGCCGGTATTAATGCAAAGAATGGTACAAAAATCATTGAAACTACTTGCGGAATTACTTTACGCAACCAGATCTCTAAATACGCTAATACGAATCCAGCTAAAATGGCCGGAATAACTTGTGCTTGATAACCAATCATATCAATCTGCGCAAAACCGAAGTCCCATACCGGAATCTCTTCGGCACCAGCGACTCCATAGGCATTTAACAGTTGCGGAGAAACTAGCGTAATACCTAAAACAATACCTAGTACTTGGGTTGTACCCATTTTTCTCGAAATAGACCAAGTGATGGCGACCGGTAAGAAGTGGAATATCGCTTCCCCAATTAACCATAAGAAGTCATATAAACCAGTCCAAAACTGAGAAGTTTCTGCCAACGTCTGTGTACCGTTGTTAACCATTTCAATATCCCCGATAACATTACGAAAACCTAAAATAAGACCACCAACAACTAATGCAGGGATAATAGGTGTAAAGATATCAGCTAAATGCGCTACTAAACGTTGGATAATATTCATATTTTGCTTGGCAGCTTCTTTTGCATCTTCTTTGGAAGTATCCCCTACTCCCGCTATTTTGGTAAACTCATTATAAAAAGAAGCTACTTCATTCCCTACAATAACTTGAAATTGACCTGCCTGTGTAAATGTTCCTTTCACTATATCAACATCCTCTATTGCATCCACATCTGCTTTGCTTGGGTCAATTAATACAAAACGCATTCTCGTCGCACAATGTGTAACAACGGAGATATTTTCACTACCACCGATTTTATCCAACAATTCTTTTGCAGGATCTGTAAACTTGCTCACTGTTCTTCCTCCTTGATGAAAATATTCTTGTATATACAAGTGATTACGTTTTCATCTTAACTTGTATATACAAGATTGTCAACGAAAAGATTTGTTAAATTGCATCCGAAACTAAATAGAAAGAGAGACTAACTATATAAAGTCAATAGTTAGCCTCTTTGCTTATCTTATCCTTCAAATGTATTTTTATCCACGTGTCCATCATTTTCCATAATTATTTTTAATGCTTCGGGGTAATCATCTTCCGATACTTCACATTCAATCGTATGTTCTCTAGGAGTATCATCTCCGTCTCCCTCTTCCGCTATAAATCCAGGTACGATGCTTCCACCAGCTCCCATCCCTGTAGAATAGTTACCCGAGAAAGTTATCGGAGCTAGCAATATAGTTTGACCTTGATCTTGTAATCGGTCGACTATAATATCATTTGTTTTCAATTTATTGAGCTCGGCTCTTACGGTTTCCGCGTCATCTTCCGTCTTAAAAAAAGCTTGAATTGTTTTATACATGATCATCATCCTTTCGTTTTTAATATATGGTTGTTCTTAATGTTCCCGTTTTCATCAATATTAAACTTCTGTAAATTTTGACCAGTATTTATGTGTCTTTCTTTGTAGAATCTAGTAAAATAAAGTGAGACCTCCATCAGCGGACTAAAACCCCACTGATGGTTAGTAATCAGCAAATTAGCGTCCGTTACAAAGGAAAAGGATGGGTGAGGTTATGAAAAAATTCACAAAGCAAGAGAATAGTTGGATGTTTTACGATTGGGGAAGCTCCGCATTTTCCGTTATCATTACCACGGCTATTTTTCCTATTTATTACAAAGCACAAGCAACCGATGCAGGTATTTCCGGAGCAGATTCTACAGCATATCTAGGTTACACCATTTCTGTGTTTACATTTATATTGGCTATGATTGGACCAATTCTGGGAACAATAGCGGATTACAAAGGATTGAAAAAGAAATTCTTTTTAAGCTTTATGGGGGTGGGTATTTTTTCGACTTCCGCACTTATTTTCGTGCCAGAAGGCCAATGGTTACTTTTACTGATTGTCTTTACTTTAGCGTCACTCGGTTCTACCGGAGCTAATGTGTTTTATGATGGTTTCCTTGTGGATGTCACCGATGATAACCGAATGAATCAAGTATCTGCCCGTGGATTTGGACTTGGTTATATCGGTAGTGCTATTCCTTTTGTCATAAGTATTGCCATTATATTATTAGCTCAACAGGGTATACTACCTATCAGTAGCACTACAGCAAGTAAAATAGCGTTTCTTATTACTTGTTTATGGTGGGCTACTTTTGCTATTCCTATGATGAGAAATGTGAAACAGATACATTTCGTAGAGCGCGATTCTCAACCAATTCGCCAAAGCTTCAAAAGATTATTTCAAACAATCAAACACGTAAAAGAATATAAATACTTAACTATTTTTTTAATTGCTTATTTTTTCTACATCGACGGGGTAGGTACCATTATTTCCATGTCTACAGCCTACGGGACAGATGTCGGTCTTAGCTCAACTGTTCTACTAGTAGTTTTACTTGTCACACAAGTAGTTGCCGCTCCTCTTTCTATTATATATGGTAGATTAGCAAATCGATTCTCTGCCAAATCCATGTTAAATGTTGGTATTGTTGTTTATATTATCGTTTGTATTTATGGTTATTTTCTAGAAACAGCAATTGACTTTTGGATTCTTGCCATGCTTGTCGCTTCTTCACAAGGGGGAATTCAAGCATTAAGTCGCTCCTACTTCGCTAAACTGATTCCTAAAAATAATGCCAATGAATTTTTTGGTTTTTATAATATTTTTGGTAAATTTGCTTCGATTACCGGCCCTCTACTTTTAGGTGTCACTGCACAAATTACTGGTCATTCGAACGCAGGTATTTTGAGTCTTATTGTTTTATTTGTAATCGGTATGATTATTCTTTACTTTGTTCCCTCCGACAAAAAATTATCGACACCAACACAACCTATCTCAAAATGATATCAATTGTATCTCACCTGAGCATTGTTTAGACCAAATTGATATAATACACTCTTAATTAACGAGTTATTTTCAAAATAATTAGACAAAATAAAACAGATAGAACAAAAATTGGTGTCACGCTTATGCTTACTATATAAAGTAAGACTTCCATCAGTGGCTTCCACTGGTGGGTAGCAAAACTTATCAGGGTGCTACCGTCCGTGATCCCCACAAATGCAAGGCCCGCGGACGGTTCGCCGTGGTCAAAATAAAAAAGTAAGGAGAGAACAAATAAGATATGACAAACGCAAACCAAGTTGCTCAAAATTACGTGGATGACGTGTTCGAAACGGTCAAAAAACGTAATCCAAACGAAAATGAGTTCCATCAAGCAGTAAAGGAAATATTTGATTCTTTAGTTCCAGTATTCGAAAAACAACCCGTATACATGGAGCATAATATTTTGGAAAGAATCGTTGAACCTGAAAGAATTATATCTTTCCGTGTACCATGGGTTGATGACGAGGGGAAAGTACAAGTTAACCGTGGTTTCCGTGTACAATTTAATAGTGCAATCGGACCATACAAAGGCGGTCTTCGCTTCCACCCATCTGTAAACGCTAGTATTATTAAATTTTTAGGGTTTGAACAGATTTTTAAAAACTCTTTAACCGGACAGCCAATCGGCGGTGGTAAAGGTGGGTCTGATTTTGATCCAAAAGGTAAATCTGACGGCGAAATTATGCGTTTCTGCCAAAGCTTCATGAGCGAACTGTCTAAACACATCGGTCCAGATGTTGATGTTCCTGCTGGGGATATCGGTGTAGGCGCACGTGAAGTTGGGTACTTATTCGGTCAATACAAAAAAATGCGCGGTGGCTATGAAGCTGGGGTACTAACTGGTAAAGGTCTTAATTTCGGTGGAAGCTTGGCACGTACGGAAGCGACTGGTTATGGAACAGTTTACTTCGTACAAGAAATGTTAAAAGACAAAGGCGACAGCTTCGAAGGTAAAACAGTCGTTGTTTCTGGTTCTGGTAATGTTTCTACTTATGCTATTGAAAAAGCAACTGAACTTGGTGCTAAAGTAGTTGCGTGTAGTGATTCCAGTGGTTATATATATGACAAGAACGGAATTAATTTGGCAACAGTAAAACGTCTAAAAGAAGTAGAAAGAAAACGTATTAAAGAATATGTCAATGAACATCCTGAAGCAGAGTATACTGCTGGCTTTGAAGGCATCTGGAACATTCCTTGTGACATCGCTCTTCCATGTGCAACACAAAACGAATTAAATGAAGAATCTGCGAAAACACTGCTATCTAACGGTGTAAAAGCTGTTGGTGAAGGTGCGAACATGCCTTCCACACTAAAAGCAATCGATGTATTTTTAGAAAATAATGTACTATTTGGTCCTGCAAAAGCAGCAAATGCTGGTGGAGTTGCCGTGTCTGCATTAGAAATGGCACAAAACAGTGCACGTCTTTCTTGGAAATTTGAAGAAGTTGATGAAAAACTGCAGGAAATCATGGCTAACATTTATAAAAACAGTATAGAAGCTGCAGAAGAATATGGTCAGCCTGGTAACCTTGTTGTCGGAGCCAATATTGCCGGTTTCATTAAAGTTGCCGATGCTATGGTCGCACAAGGTGTTATCTAAATTATTCTAATTGATAATATAATAACTGTTTTGAAGTATACACTTGTCCAAACGGAACAAGTGTATACTTTTTAAGAAAAACTGAGCTAAAAACCTCTTAGTTCTTATGACTAAAAGCTAAAGATTTATCATTTCTCTAGCATCCATTGTAAAATACTTGAACAACTTAACCACCACTCTGGCTGCCACTATTATCATGCTCTACCACGCTAGCATGAAATAACACGGTTGTTTCTACTCACAAAATAGCATCTTTTCAACCCATTGTAAAAATTCAATCTATTACTTATGACAAGAGTTGTTGCACCTCCTCATAGCGGAGACTAATTACGGAGACTCCTGCAGGAATAGCCCGAGCTGAAAATCCACTTTGCAAAGTTAGTTGAGGCCGTGCCCGCGGTATAGGATACACTGCGAAAGCTTGCTTTTAGCAGATGTTGACTTATGCCCTTTGGGTGAAAGCGAAGTAATTAGTCGGAACGTTGCAAATACACATCAAACATGGCAACATAACTACTTCGTTTAACACGGTCATTGCGCTAATTTTATACTTTCTTTCCAAATTTTAAAAGACGTTCCCCTTCATCTCGATATTCCTTCACTCGTATATTCACTTCACACTCCGAATAATAGTATAATAATGGTGTGTTACTAATGAAAGAACAGAGAGAGGTAGTAAAATGAGCATAGAGAAAAAACCTAACAAATGGGTGAAACGTCTATTACTATCAGCTATTCGACTCCATTTACATAGAATTACTAAGTTCCAAGTGACACAGAATGACACAAAAGATTTAAAGCCTCCTTATTTAATTGTCAGCAATCATGTGAACAATTGGGATCCTTTATATATCAATCTATTTGTCGATGAACCTATCGCTTTTGTTGCTGGTGAACCATTATTTCGCAACCCTTTACTAAAAAAAATATTAAATTATACCGGTGCTATTCGCAAAACAAAATTCAAAAATGATACAAGTACTATCCGTAATGTCTTAAAGGCTAAGAAACACAACCGTGTCATTGGTTTGTTTCCTGAAGGAGGACGCAACTGGGATGGTGTAACAGAGCCAATCATTTATTCCACTGCCAAATTAGTAAAGCTACTAAAAATTCCTGTTGTTGCAGTACAAATAAAAGGAGGTTATTTAACACACCCAAGGTGGGGGCACGGCGACAGAAAAGGTATAATCGAACTCAGTTTCAACAAAATCTGGGATGGCGTGGATGTAGTAAACTTACCTGTCTCCACTATCCATGACCAGCTTACCGAATCGTTATTTCACGATGAAATGGACTGGCAAAGGGAAAAAGGCTATAGCTATCACAGTAAACATATTGCTCATTATTTAGAGAGGTTACTTTATACCTGCCCGTCATGCCACACAATTGGCAATATGTGGTCTTATCATGATAAATTTCAGTGTCATAACTGTGACTACCAAGTTCAATTGACGGAACATGGATATTTTCATTCTGGCGATACCCTTTATTTTGATACACCTTTTAAATGGAAACAGTGGCAACAACAACACCTTGATCAATTGTCTCTGACTACAGATACCCTGACTGCAATCCAGGAGCAGGTCGAATTCTATCAATCTATTGAACAACAGCCTCTCAGAAAATTAATGAAGGGAACGATCCGATTAGACAAGGAACACATCCATATATACTCGACTGATGGTAATTTAAAGTCCTTCTCTTTTGAAGATATGGAAGGGCTAAACATTCTTTTTCATCATAAACTAGATTTCTTTGTCAGCGACACACTTTTTCGGATCACTTTCACCAATTCAAGAGCATCTGCCTATATGTGGATACAATTGATTCAACACTTAAAAGCAAGACTAGCTATAAAGGAACAATCATCATGACAGATACTTGGAATTTTGTAATGGATTTTATTTTCTTATCGATTATTTTAGCTCTAGCCACTGTACTAAAAACACGAATTCCATTTCTAAGCAAGCTAATTATTCCTACTTCGATGATTGCTGGCTTTCTCGGATTACTGCTAGGTACGGAATTTTTAGGCATTATTCCTTTTGATCAAGATATGTTGGGTAACCTTGTCTATCACTTCATGGCGATAGGATTTATTGCTATCTCACTTAAAGAACGGAACACAGAAAACAGCCCTGCCATTATGAATGCTGGGATGTTAATTGTTGCCGGCTATGTGATTCAAGGCATTGTTGGTTTCGGCATCTTTTTATTTCTAGTCCGAATATTTTTCCCAGACTTTTTTCCAGGTATCGGTCTCCTGCTGCCACTTGGTTTTGGACAAGGTCCTGGCCAGGCATATTCAATCGGTACCCAATGGGAAGAATTAGGGGTTACGGGTGGCGGTAATCTCGGCCTGTCAATTGCTGGAATTGGTTTCATTTGGGCTACTGTAATTGGAATTATCATGATGAATCTATTAGCAAAAAGATTTTCCTTTCAATCCAAGGACAAGCCAGTAAAGGAAAATACTAAATTAATAGAGGATATCGAGCCAGATGAAATTCCATCAGGAGATACTATAGATAAATTGACGTTCCAGATCGCTTTAATAGGTACTATTTATTTTATAACGTATCTTACTATTTATGGTCTTAACGACTTACTTCAACCAATTGGCGCTTTTGGTGAAACATTAGGGCAACTGTTGATTGGTTTTCATTTTATTATTGGCAGCTTGTATGCCGTACTATTTCGAATAATTTTAAATAAACTCAAGGGTAAGAGCATTAAACTCGAACATATACCGAATAATTACTTGTTACAGCGGATCACCGGATTCTCATTCGATTATATGATTGCTGCTGCTATTACCGCCATTTCGATATATACTTTACAAGATTACTTCATTCCGGTATTACTAATCACAACCGCCGGCGGTCTGGTGACGATTCTTTTCTTTGTATGGATTATTCCAAAAGTATTTCCAGCTGATGCATTACCAAACATCTTAGGTTTTTACGGGATGCAGACAGGAACAATCTCAACTGGCATGGCATTGGTCAAAGCAGTAGACCCGAAATTCCAATCCAATACGACCGATAATCTTGTAATGGGTAGTGGAACTGCATTGTTATTTGGCTTTCCTTTATTGTTGATTTTAAATATACCGGTTGTCGGTTATGTTCAAGATCAACCGATTATGTACCTTTACACGATGATTGCATTAGTATTTTATTTCGCTGCATTATTAACTGGATTGTTATGGCGTGTGAGAAAAAGCAACTAGACATTCATAACAGTACTAAGGTGACAAATAAAGTGCTAGTGTAGTTGTTGATGAGGTATAATAAGGAAAATAAGCATATTAGGAGGTAGAATTTCATGTTTAAAAAAATTGCTAGTGATGCATTAGGTTTAAGTGACATAGGAAAGATCATCGCCCCAGAAGACTTTGACAAGACCGAGTCTGATGATTATGTATTACACGAAGAGGGTGAGCGGATTCACTTTTTGATAAAGTCCAAGTCAGATGAATACTGCTTCACCAATCGTGCCTTAATTCATCTTGATGGGGAAAAAGCGACTAGTAGTAAGCGCAATATTTTTCGGTATGACTATTATCTTTACCCCATTAAAAATGTTTCCGTTGAAACAGCTGGTACGATTGACTTAGACCTTGAAATCAAATTTTCGCTTGGAGGCCAGCCGATTTCTGTTGATATTGATAAAAAAGAAGGAGAAGCTATTGCAGACTTATATAAATCGTTAGTAACCATTTCACAAATTCAAGAGGAAAATGACAGAATAAAAGAATTTGCCAAAGATAGCTTGCAAACTTCCCAGTCTTTGTTTACCGATAATCGATTCCATGACGGCAATGTTTCCAGTGAATTTGAAAAAGCAACTAAATTCTCCTTTGACTGGTTTAATTCCACCTATAATGAAAACACTAGAAAAGACTTTGGAGATATTTTTGATAAATATATTCAGAATTAGAATAAGGATCGCACGCTTGAAATTTGATTGAATTTATGCGGTTTATTTACTATTTTCAAGCAATTTAGTACAGCGGAACAATGAGTAACTGACTTAGCGGTAATAATCCACTGCGTTAGGTTTTGTCCGACTATTTTCCGTGATAAACTAAAGAAAAACATAAAACAAAGGGTGTGTATCATGGCCAAACATAAGATCTATACAATGAGTTTCGCAAGTGTCTATCCCCATTATGTTACGAAGGCAGAGAAAAAAGGACGTACGAAAACAGAAGTCAATGAAATTATCCGTTGGTTGACAGGATATAGACAGGAAGAGTTAGAAGCACACCTGGAAAAACAAACAGACTTTGAGACCTTCTTTGCGGAGGCTCCCCAATTGAACCCTTCACGGGCTTTGATCCAAGGTGTGGTCTGCGGTGTCCGAGTGGAAGACATCGAAGAACCAACGATGCAGGAAATTCGCTATCTGGATAAGCTGATCGATGAATTAGCAAAAGGAAAAGCAATGGAGAAAATTTTGCGGAAACCTTAATAATATACTGAATAAATGGATCCAGTACCGGTCTTTCTTGGATATAATCGTTTATCCAAGAAAGAGAGGCTTTTTGTTACAAACTAAAACTAAATACTTCTATCTCAGTTTCAATTTTACAGGTTCGATAAAGGGAACAAACCTAATATTATCCGGTCAGACGGAAGAAGTATATGGAGCTTCGTCGGCACACGCCACTAATGTCATCTTAAACAGATTATTCGCTTCTCTTCTCTCATTCCATTATAATATTGTAAACGCTTAATAACAGGAGGTCATATTTCATGCAATATCGTCCGTTAGGTAAAACCGGTCTGAAAGTAAGCGAAATCAGTTTAGGCAGCTGGCTTACATATGGAGGCTATGTCGAGGAAAAGAATGCTGAGGCTTCCATTGATAAAGCCTACGACCTCGGGATTAACTTTTTTGATACAGCCAATGTTTACATGCGTGGAGAAGCAGAGAAAATTGTAGGAAAAGCTTTAAGAAAATATCCACGTAGCTCCTATGTCCTTGCTACAAAAGTATTTGGCAAAATGGGAGATGGACCCAATGATCAAGGTCTTTCTCGAAAGCATATTATGGAGCAATGTGATGCCAGCTTGCAGCGGTTAGGACTTGATTATGTCGATATTTATTACTGTCACCGTTATCACGCCGATACACCACTAGAAGAAACGTTACGCGCATTGGATGATCTTGTACGCCAAGGAAAAGTGTTATACATTGGTGTCAGTGAATGGACTGCTGAACAAATGACGGAGGCTGTTCATCTTGCAGACCAAAAATTGTTAGACCGCATTGTTGTTAACCAACCAAACTATAGTATGCTTCAGCGTTATATTGAAGATGAAGTCATTCCTGTAAGTGAAAAGCACGGCATTGGCCAGGTTGTCTTCTCTCCTCTCGCCCAAGGTGTATTAACAGGGAAATATAAAAAAGGAGAAGCAATTCCCGAAGATAGTCGCGCTGCTCAAAAAAATTTAGATTTATCTCGAGTATTAACAGAGAAGAATTTGGAACGGGTGGAAGCATTAAAAGGGATCGCAGCGAACGAAAATTTGTCATTAGCTCAATTAGCGATTGCCTGGATCTTGCGTCAAGACAACGTATCTAGTGCGCTTATCGGTGCAAGTAAACCAGAACAAATTGAAGAAAACGCCAAAGCTTCCGGTGTTAAACTCTCCCAAGAGACAATTGCTAAGGTAGAGGATATATTACATCTGTAATTGTACCTATACCAAGTAATCCCTAGTTACTTGGTATTATTTTTTACATTTTTTACAATAGATTCATTGACTTTTTCGTTAATAATGTATACTATGTAATTAAACGGACAATAAATGGAATTCTTATCCAGAGAGGTGGAGGGGCAGGCCCTATGAAACCTCGGCAACAGGTTAGAAAGATAACACTGTGCCAAATCCTGCGGGACAGCATAAACTGAACCCGAAAGATAAGAAGGAATGATTACACATTGCTTACCTTCTTATCAAACGATAAGAAGGTTTTTTAATGAGGAGGAAGCAACATATGCTGACTTATGAAAATTTTTATGACAGCCCGTTGAACAATGAGACTCCCGACCAACAAGATCCTACCAAAGGAGCTCTAAAGATCCTTGAATGGGCTTATCAAACGTATGGCAATTCTTTAGTCTATGCCTGTAGTTTTGGAGCAGAAAGTATGGTTTTAATTGACATGATTGCAACTGTCCAACCAGATGCTAGATTAGTATTTTTAGACACTGGCTTGCATTTCCAAGAAACATATGACCTGATTGATGAGGTCAAAGAACGTTATCCGTCATTAGATATCGTAATGCAGAAGCCCTCTCTCACTGTTGATGAACAACGAGAACAGTATGGATCAGCGTTGTGGAGCAGAAATCCTGATCAATGTTGTTACATTAGAAAAGTTAAACCATTAGAAGACGCACTGAGTGGAGCAACCGCTTGGATTTCAGGATTAAGAAGGTCACAATCTCCAACAAGAGCCAATACCAACTTTATTAACAAGGATGACCGTTTCCAGTCCATTAAAATTTGTCCATTAATTTATTGGTCCTGGGATGATGTGTGGGAATATATTGAGCACCATCAATTACCTTATAACAAGCTACATGATCAAAATTATCCTAGCATTGGTTGTATACCGTGTACTACACAAGTTACGGATGTTGATGACGAACGTTCAGGACGATGGGCCAACTTTCAAAAAACTGAATGTGGACTACATGCTACTCCACAATCAACAAAGTGATTATTTTTTATAGCCAAACATAAGTAAATCTATCGGATTAATTAAAAGAGGTGAAAATGTTGACATTACAAGTAGTAAACAGTCCGTTTGATGAAAAGCAGACGGAAATATTGAATCAAATTCTACCAACACTGACAGACGCACAGAAAAATTGGCTCTCTGGATATTTGGCTGCTTCTCAATCTCATTCATCACAAAGTGTTACACCGGTTGAACAGCCTGCTCCTACACAGGTTAAAACCCGAACCGTCACCATTTTATACGGATCGGAAACCGGTAACAGTCAAGAACTAGCAGAACAGCTATCCAAACAGCTAAAGGATATGCAAAGAGACGTAACAGTTTCTGCCATGGATGACTTTAAACCGAAGAAACTAAAAGAAGCAGAAGATTTATTCATTATTACGGCAACTCATGGGGAAGGAGACCCACCTGACAACGCTATTCAATTCCACGAGTTTTTACACAGTCGTAAAGCTCCTAAGCTAGAGGATGTTAACTTCTCTGTTTTGTCACTTGGTGATGAATCCTATGAACATTTCTGTCAGACTGGTAAAGATTTTGATAAACGATTAGAAGAATTGGGGGCAACTAGAATTCATCCACGTGTTGACTGTGATGTCGATTACGAAGAACCTGCTGACGAATGGATTTCAGAAGTAATCGGTATTCTGAAAAAAGATGCCGGAAACAACACACAAACCGTCGACACTCAACCAACTCCTGCAGAACAACCAATTTATTCGAAGAACAACCCTTATTCTGCTGAAGTATTAGATAACATTGTTCTTAGTGGTAAAGGATCAAATAAAGAAACAAGACACATTGAAATTTCATTGGAAGGCTCTAACCTCAGTTATGAACCTGGAGATTGTTTAGCAATTTATCCGAAGAATGATCCTGCTCTGGTTCAAGCGATTATTGAAGAGCTTAAATGGAATGCAGAACAAACGATACCCATTAATAAACAAGGGGAAATTCGCTCCGTTCAGGAAGCTCTAACCTCTATTTTTGAGATTACGAGAATTACGAAAGGGTTATTGGAAAAAGCTAGCACTTATTTTAATCATGAACATCTTCAAGAATTAGTCAAAGATCCCGAGAAGGTAAAAGCCTATATTGATGGTCGTGATTTATTAGACTTGATTATTGACTATCCACCAAAACAACTGGATCCAACATCGATTATGCACTTTTTAAGAAAGATTCCTGCAAGACAATACTCGATCGCTAGTAGTTATCAAGCAAATCCTGATGAGGTGCATTTAACTTTGGCAACTGTCAGGTATCATACACATGGACGTGACCGATGTGGTGTATGCACAGGGGAAATCGCTGACAGGATTAAACCAGGTGATCAACTCAATGTTTATGTGCATAAAAATCCTAATTTCAAATTCCCAATGGATGAGGAAACGCCGGTGATTATGATTGGACCTGGTACTGGTGTAGCACCATTTAGAGGCTATATCGAGGAACGTGAAGAACTTGAACTGAAAGGAAAAACATGGCTCTTCTTTGGTGATCAGCATTTCCGTACGGACTTTTTGTATCAAGTAGATTGGCAAAATTGGTTAAAACAAGGTTACCTGTCCAAAATGGATGTTGCCTTCTCTAGAGATAGTGAACAAAAAGTATATGTACAGCATCGCATGCAAGAAAAAGCAAAAGAATTATTCGAATGGATCGAAGCAGGTGCACATCTGTTTGTATGCGGGGATGAAAAACGAATGGCAAAGGATGTACACGAAGCCTTAATCTCGATTATTAGCGAACAAGGAAAGCTTAGCGAGGAAGCTGCAAAAGAGTATATCAATAAATTAAAACAGGAAAAGAGATACCAACGTGATGTGTATTAAGGGGGAACAAAAATGGTAAACGATCCTAATAAACTAGACTCAATGGAAAAGCTGAAAGAAGAAAGCCGTTTTTTAAGAGGAACGATTGAAGAAGGACTACAAGATCCGATTACCGCATCTATATCGGAAGATGATACAAAACTGTTGAAGTTCCATGGAAGCTACCAACAGGACGACCGTGACATTAGAGATGAACGACGCAAACAAAAGCTAGAGCCTGCTTATCAATTCATGCTTCGCGTTGCTATACCTGGTGGTGTCGCAACTCCTAAGCAATGGCTTGCAACTGATGAATTAGCACAAAAATATGGCGATCATACGATAAAACTGACGACCCGCCAAGCTTTTCAATTACACGGGATATTAAAATGGAATTTAAAAGACACCATAAAAACGATCAATGAAGCATTAATGACAACAATTGCTGCATGTGGGGATGTTAATCGTAACGTCATGTGTAATCCGAACCCTTATCAATCTGAAGTCCATCAGGAAATTCAAGATTGGGCACAAAAAATCAGCGATCATCTCTCACCGAAAACTGGTGCTTATCATGAAATATGGTTAGATAAAGAAAAAATTATCGATTCCAAAGAGGAAGAAGAACCGATTTACGGTAAGACCTATTTGCCAAGGAAATTTAAAATCGGTATTGCTGCACCACCTTCTAATGATGTCGATGTCTTTTCACAAGATATCGGATTAATTGCCATCATTGAAAACGATCAAGTGCAAGGTTTTAACGTCGTAGTCGGTGGTGGAATGGGATCCACACATGGGAATACCAATACCTACCCACAACTCGGAAAGATTGCTGGATACTGCGCAAAAAAAGATGTCGTGGATGTTGCGGAGAAAATCGTCACAATTCAACGAGACTATGGTAATCGGTCAGACCGTAAAAATGCTAGATTTAAATATACGATCGATCGCTATGGGCTTGATTGGTTCAAACAAGAACTTGCTGAAAGACTCGGGTGGGAATTAGAAGAAGCAAAAGAATATCATTTCGACCACAATGGCGATAGATATGGCTGGATCAAAGGAAGTAACAGATGGCACCTAACCCTTTTTGTTGAAAATGGGAGAGTAAAAGATTCTGATGATTATAAACTGATGACGGCTTTACGCGAAATTGCCAACATTCACACTGGTGATTTCCGCTTAACTCCAAACCAGAATCTAGTCATAGCAAATGCTACAGCACCGAAAAAGAAAAAAATCAACGAAATCCTCGACATGTATGGCATTAGAGATGGGAAACAATATTCAGGCTTACGTCGAAATTCAATTGCTTGTGTAGCAATGCCTACATGTGGACTAGCAATGGCGGAATCTGAGCGTTACTTACCTTCTCTTATCGACAAAATCGAAGGCCTTTTAGCTGAAGAAGGCTTACAGGATGAAGAGATTGTGATTCGGATGTCAGGATGTCCAAATGGTTGTTCACGCCCTGCCCTAGCTGAGATTGCCTTTATCGGTAAAGCTCCCGGGAAATACAACCTCTATTTAGGCGGAAGTTTTATTGGCGACCGTTTAAATCAGCTGTACCGTGAAAATATTGGCGAAGAAGAAATCCTGGCAACATTAAAAGAAATCTTTCAAGACTTTGCGCAAAATCGTACAAATAAAGAACATTTTGGTGACTTTGTTGTCCGTAAGGGCTATGTGGATGAAGTTTTTGACGGGCAGAATTTCCACCGCGATATGAAAGGAGTTTTATAGTGGTTGCAATTAAAGAACAAACACAAGAAACAATCAAGGCACATGGTGGTACCTTAATCAACCGTGAAGCAAAAGGTGCAGAGCGAGAACAATTATTAAAAGAAGCAGAAGCATTAAAAAAAATAACAATCAACGCATGGAGTATTTCAGACCTGGAATTGATAGCGATTGGCGGATTTAGTCCACTAACCGGTTTCCTCGGCGAAAAAGACTATCAAGAAGTAGTCGAAAACCTACACTTAGCTGATGGTACTGTTTGGAGTATCCCAATCACATTAGCAGTAACTGAAGCAGAAGCTGACAACTTAGACATTGGTGAAAAGATCGCACTTTACGGTGAGGATGATATTCTTTACGGAACACTGGATCTAGAAGAAAAATACACTTATGACAAAGTAAAAGAAGCAGAATCTGTTTATGGGACAACAGAAGATGCGCACCCTGGTGTCAAAAAGCTTTATGAAAAAGGTAATGTCTATTTAGCTGGACCTATCACGTTACTAAATCGTCCGAAGCATGATCAATTTAAAGACTTTTATCTGGACCCAGCTGAAACAAGACAGCTTTTTCAAGACTTAGGTTGGAAAACGGTAGTCGGCTTCCAAACAAGAAACCCTGTCCACCGTGCCCATGAGTACATTCAAAAAAGTGCATTAGAATCTGTTGATGGCCTATTACTGAATCCATTGGTTGGCGAAACAAAATCTGATGATATTCCAGCAGATATTCGTATGGAAAGCTATCAAATAATCTTGAAACATTATTATCCACAAGACCGCACCCGACTTGTTATTTATCCGGCTGCCATGCGTTATGCGGGACCACGAGAGGCGATATTACATGCTATCGTCCGTAAAAATTACGGCTGTACACATTTCATTGTTGGACGTGACCATGCAGGTGTTGGTGATTATTATGGTACGTATGAAGCCCAAGAATTAATTTCGAAATATGAAGCTGAGCTGGGTATCCAAATTTTCAAATTCGAGCATGCCTTCTTTTGCAAAAAATGTGAGAACATGGCTACACAGAAAACCTGTCCACATGATAAATCTGAGCATGTGCATTTGAGCGGAACAAAGGTAAGAGAAAAACTTCGCAACGGGGAGTCTCTACCACGGCAATTTTCAAGACCAGAAGTTGCTGAAGTGTTAATCAAAGGATTGCAAAGGGGTTCAAACGAATGACACAAGCAAAAAACATCGTATGGCATGACTCAGCAGTATCGAAACAGGATCGAATCAAGCAAAACAATCACCAAAGTCCGGTATTATGGTTCACCGGACTTTCAGGTTCAGGCAAATCGACCATAACAGTTGAATTGGAAAAAGCACTTTTTGAAAAAGGAGTTCGATCCTATCGCTTAGATGGTGATAATATTCGTCACGGTTTAAATAATAACTTAGGCTTTAGCCCGGAGGATCGCAAAGAAAATATTAGACGGATTGGTGAAGTAGCCAAGTTATTAAATGATGCTGGTATAATCACACTTACCGCTTTTATTTCACCATACCGCGAAGACCGTGATAATGTCAGAAAGCTTTTAGCTGATGGCGAATTTATCGAAGTATATGTAAAATGTAGTCTTGAAAAATGTGAAGCTCGTGATCCAAAAGGGCTTTATCAAAAAGCTCGTTCAGGTGAGATCAAAGGGTTTACTGGTATCGATGCACCTTACGAAGAGCCGGAGCAACCGGAGTTAGTAATCGATACCGAAAATAAATCTGTTGACGAAGCAGTAACTGAGATAATTGAGTATTTAGAAATCAGCAGTTATATTTAAGAAAGACTGAGCAAAACTGCTTAGTCCTTATCACTCACATGCTAAGTAGATCTGCGATTCCTTATGAAATACTTGAACAGCTTGACCACCACTCCGGCTAGCCCACTTCCCTTTCCGATGGGGTTTGTCCTTCAGCTAACTTTTCCGAGCAAAAACCACTCGAAAAAGTGATTCTTCAGGTCAAACGATTCCCACAGAAGTTGAAGTGGGCGGCCTTCGCTAATATCTGCTCTACAACATATATCAGACTTGGCAACTTGGGTTATTACCCCAGTGCAGTTAAAACCACTAACCTATTCCTACTTACTTGTTTATAAAAGTTGTGATTCCATTAGTTATACACTTTCCCTTATTTAAAAAGAATGGGGTTCCCTCCATTCTTTTTAAGTAATTAGTCCAATGACCGATATATAGGAAACCCTTCTGAAGCCCAAGCTTTTTCACTAGTCCAATCCTGCTCATCTTCTCGCCAAAACGAATCACTTTCCTTTAATCCCAATGGTAAAAATATAAATGCACACAAATACAAGCTTCCTGTAGAGATATACCCCTCTCCTGCTTCTGGCTGATGGCCTGTAAATCCAATTTTTAACTAGCCACTATTATCAAACACTTCATTAGATGATAACGTTCTTTTTATGACAGCTGTTAATGCTGCTCTCACTTGACCAGCTGCTAACTCAGACGGCAGTTCACGTCGCAGTTTTGATTCGCTAAATGATGAAAAGCACCAAAGCGATATGCCAAAGAGCGGCCGATCGATGGAAATGCACCTTCAGGGGAAATCATTCGCTCTTGAATTCGTGCATATTGAACAGCTCTTGTACGAATCTTTTCAGATTTATCCGACCAATCACTGTATGTATGCCCAATTGTTTCTACGATGTCCAATAACATCGGGTGGATGACATAACTATTGTAATAATCAGCATGAAATGACCTACCATCACTGTACAAGCCATCACCGACATTCCATTGTTCAAATTGGTTAAGGGCATAATCAATACGCATTGAATCCCAATCTTTCTCACCCAGCTTATATAAAGCTGTCTCAATAATAGCTGAGAATAGTAACCAGTTGGAAAAATAAGGTTTGCCGCTTCTTGTAGCTTTTAATGCGTTGATCACATTCTGTTTAACATTGTCGTCCAACTCATACCATAAAGTTTGAGGGGCTCTTAATATTGCTTGAGCTAAGAAGGCTGTATCTACAATGGGTTGATCACCAACTGAAAAATTCATATAATCTTTAGATTCAGGGTTTGTTGCATGATTCATGCAAGTTTTACTCGTTGGACATATTCTTTTCTAAGTTTCTCCTCTGATTCATTTTCAGCATACGATTCTAACCATGGAGCCATTCCATTTACTAATCGAGCAAAAGCTTCTAAATGCGAATATATCTCACGGTTAGTATCTTTTTGTCGTTCAACCGGCATTTGTTTCTTGAGTTGTTCTTTTTCCAATGCTAAAAGGAGTGGGTCCGCAATTTCTAACATGGTTTGGAGCCAATAAGATCGATCATCCGTCATTCATACTCACCTTTCATATCATAAGAAGTTTTATTTTCGATTTTTTTCAAAGATTGATAGGAAAACCACATCGTAATAAAAGTTAATCCGCTTCCTGCAAACACAAATACAACACCAGGAAAGTAATAACCAATAAAGAAAAATGCTCCTATATTAATCAAAATTAATAACGTATTTAAAGGGGATACAAGCGCAACGACAAATGCATATGTTATATAGTCAAAGAATGTAGCCTTGTAATGCACAAATGTTGGGAAGATATACACAAAAATGATGGATACTAAAAACACCAAACCAAATAACAAAAACAAGAGTAATAATCGAAGCCAATGGTCCAACGATTGAACTAGTGTTATATTAATATATATTAACATGACCAGAAAGGTGAAAAAGTAGCCAATTACATTTGCTTGTATGAAATTATTTTTAAACTCTGACCAAAATTGTTTGAATAAAGGAAAATCTTGATTACCACGAATCCATTTTCTTTCAATAGCTAGTGCAGCAACTACTGAAGGAAAAACTCCCAAAAACAATAACCCTATCATACTAAAGATTAGCCACAACATATTTAGATAAGCAAGACGCGAAATCCATACCATCGTCTTGTATAACAGCCCCTCATGATGCATTTTTCGTTCACCCCCTCTTTCAGCTGATTTGCTTTTTCTTTTATTCGTTGTAGAAAAAAATATAGCGAAGGCCGACCGTTTCGACTCCTTTAACGGTAGCAACTTTTGCAGGAGTGTACTCCTCTTGCAAAAGTTAGCGAAAAGAGCATACCCTTTTTCATCAAAAACACTTTTAATTTCTGTTTTCCAACCATTCTTCGCTCTCTCTTTGTGCTTTTTCCACTGCTTCTTCAGCTGATCTTTCACCAGTTAGAGCAGCTTCAACTTCAGAGGTTAATATAAAACGTGGTTGTGACGATGCCCATGGGTACCTAGGCGTCCATGGTGTACTCATCGCTTCCATGGTCGGTGCCATTAAGTTTTCTACCTCTGCATAACTATCCCACGTTTCTGCTGCTTGGATTGCTGGCATTCCATTTGCTTCTTCAAATACATATTGTTGTACCGTTTCACTTGTTGCAAACTTCATCCATTCCCAAGCTAATTCTTTGTTATCACTATCTTTTGCCATTGTAATCGGACTTCCCGCGAACATACCACCTACACCTTCATCATTTTTAAATTCTTGGGCAATTCCAATTCTTTCTCCAAGTCCTTGGGCATATGCTGGCATAACCGTATCACCCGGGCCTTGATTTAGCATGATAGCAATATCGTTTTCTTGCGTTAACCATTTTTCACTGCCTTGATCACTTACCAATCCTTCAGGTGCATACTCTTGCATCTCTAATAGCCATTCTAAGCCGGATTCCATTTCAGGACTATCAAAATTAAATTCGATTTCATCCCAAGCAAAACCAGACCCCCAGCTGCCATTTTGACCTTCTGCAAGATTAATTAATGTAAAAGCAGAAGACCAATCACCACGAAACCATATGCCATAGTTTTGTTCGCCTGTTTCAGGGTTCGTTCCTGTCATCTGCTTTGCCTTTTCCGCTACTTCTTCCATCGTAGGATATTTAGAAAGGTATTCTACTCCCCATTCATCAAATAATTGCTTATCATATGCAATAAAACGAGCATCTCCTAGGAAAGGTAAGCCGTATATCCCCAATTCATCACTATCAGGTCCAAGTGCTTTCCAGCCATCCACTTGATTATCAATAAATCTATCCAAATTGAAATCTGGGTCCTCTTCAATATATGGCTCTAATGGTTCTAATACTCCTTGTGCAGCAAAATCAGCAATACCGGGCATTTGATAGACATCCGCTTCACCAGAAGTAAGCATTGCCTGTGTTTTTTCCGTATAACCTTCCCATGGCATTATCGTAAATTCAACGGTAGCACCTGGATGCTGACTTTCAAACTCATCTTTAATCACTTGAAGCCCTTGTGTCTTTTCTCCTGTAACAGGATCTGTGGAGTCCTCCATATCAAAGTCACCAATTAATTGCACATTTATCGTTTGACCTTCCCAATCACCTTCCACAACATCATCGCTTGATTCACTATCATCCCCGTCACCTGCTGTATCATCAGGACTGCAACCTACAATAGCTACCGTTAGTATAAGCAATAACATGAACCAAAAACGTTTAACTTTCTCCATCATTTTTACCCCCTTATAAAATGAAACTCTCCTCGGTGGGGAATCCCACTGAGAATTAGTAAACTTATCAAAGTGTTAATGCCGTGGTCCACACTTAATTGATTCCTCCCTTGCAGTGTGGTTTTTCGGACGATTAGCACCGTGATAAAATTTACTTTCCCCAAACAGATCATTCACCCTTGACACCACTTAACGCAATACTTTGAATAATGTACCTTTGTAAGAAGAGATACAATACAACAATTGGCAAGATACTAACGGTAGCAAGTGCCATCGTTAATCCACCTAGGCTTGTCCCGTTTTCTAGAGAGAAGCTTGCGAGATATAACGGAACCGTATGGAGATCTTGATTATTTAATACAACTAACGGCCACATGAAATCATTCCAGCTCCAAATAAAAGAAAGAATAACCATTGTTGCTGCAATAGGACCAGCTAGTGGTAAATACACGGTGAAAAATATTCTAAACTCTCCAGCTCCATCAATTTGTGCTGCTTCACGCAGCGTACCAGGCAATTGATCAAAAAATTGTTTACAAAGAAAGATCAACATACCATTAATAACTGTAGGCAAAATGAGTGGCCAAAACGAATTCAACAAGCCAACACTATTAAACAACGTGTACAGCGGAATGAGTCGCGGTTCCATTGGGATCATTAGCGTACACAATACTAAAACGAAAAGAAGTCGTTTATATTTAAAAGTACCTTTTGAAAAGGCATATCCGGCTAATAATGAGGCCGACACTTGCAAAAATACTGAACAAGTCGTCACAATACCAGAGTTAATATAAGATTGAATCAGCCTACCATTCTCAAAAACAATCCCATAATTAAAATTTGATATGGTTTCCGGTATTAGTCGTGGCGGGAATGGCATCGTAATATTAGCTGTTCGATCAAAGCCAACACTTACCATCCAAATAAATGGCATCATCAGCAATATCCCAAACACCAGCAAGACAATAAACTTTACGACGTTCGATATTCTTTCACTCATTCTCTGATCCATGCTCCCCCTCCTTCTTCTAAAACACTATAATTGCATCTTCGAAACTTTCAGGTTAATGAAAGTAAATATTAAAATAATGATAAACATAATGTACGTTGCCGCCGAGGCTATTCCGAATTCAAATCCTGTAAAACCTCTTTCATAGATAAAAGCCCCCATTGTTTGGATCGACCTTGCTGGACTACCATTTGGTCCACCCAATACATACACTTCGTTAAATCGTTGCAAGCTCCCGATCCAACCAGTAATTAGTAAAAAGGCAAACGTGCCAGACATGTTGGGTATTGTAATAAATAACCATTGTTGAAGTCCGCTAGCCCCATCAATTTTAGCTGCTTCATACATTTCCGGGGAAATAGCTTGTAAATTAGCTAGACAAATAATGATGACAAAACCAATCCAATGCCAGACTGCTAGTAAAATGACGCCCCATTTGGAAGTAGATGGATCAGAAAACCATGTAGATGTAGGTAAGCCAATCGCATCTAGTGCATAATTGACAACGCCCATTTCAGGATGTAGTACAAATTGGAAAATCATAGCTGCTGCAACGATAGATGTTACATTCGGTAAAAAATAAACTACTTTGAAGAAATTTTGACCATGTTTAATAGAATTGATTAAGGAAGCAAAAATAAACCCTAGTGGAATTGTTAAAAAAATTTGAAAGAACCCAATAAAAAATGTGTTCCATACCGTATTCCAAAAAGTCTTAGATGTTAAGACCATTTGAAAGTTACTTAAACCGGTAAACGTTTCAATCGTTCCGTTTGATCTAAAGAAACTCAAACGAAATGACTCCACAATCGGATAGACCATAAATAACAAAATACCTATAAAACTAGGTAACAAAAACATATACCAAGTCAATGCTGCTTTTCTTCTTTTACTTTTGATTGTTTCTAGATCGTCATTAATGTTCAACGTATCCTCTATGCCATTCTCATTAAGGCTAACCTTGCCTTTAACCATTTATCCCCCTCCTTCTCACTGATATGATAACGTTTACATTTTAATAAAACTGACTGTTTCAACATATTACAATTACACTTATAAGAAATGATTAATGAATGTATGATGATCATTATCATCTCGATTTCGGTAATCAGTTGGTGTAATTTGATAATGTTTACGGAATTTTCTACTAAAATGAGAAGCACTTTCGAACCCTGATTCTAATGCAATATCAAGAATCGACTTTTCCGGATGCATTTCCAGTAAGTACTTAGATCGTAATAACCTACGTTGCATCATGTACTGCATTACTGTCACACCAGTAACGTCTTTAAAGATTCGCGCCATATAATATTTGCTTATATGCAATTGCTCCGCTATTTCATCTAACGTTAAATTTTGATGATAATGATAGTCAATCCAAGTAATAATTTTAGTAACATGCTTCATCTTGCTCGTATTACCTATTGGTGTGCTTGTTAATTTAGATTTACTTAAATCATAGATAATAAATAACAACTCAATCAATAAAGTCGTAGTTTCACCTTTTAGCATCCGCTTCTCTATTGACTGTTTCGCTGAATTTTTCAAATTTAATTGCTTTAAATAGAGTTTTTGCAGCAATGACTGAATTTCCTCAAATTTCTGTGGCTCAATATCACGCAATAATATATTACCTAGTTGATCGAAAGGAGTTAATATTTCAGGAACATTTAATTGATGAATAATTGACCTCATCCATTCAGGAGAAAATTCAATGACCGTCCTTTCATATGGCTTGCCCTCTGAAGGTGTCGGGCCATGTAATGCGGATCCATTCATCACGATAATATCGTTCTCATGTAACTGAATGACATGATCATTAATCAAATATTTACAGTCTCCCTTATGAAACATATAAATTTCAAAATAATCATGTGAATGAACAAAAAAATCACTTTTACGAAAATCTACATCTATATTCCTGTAGTAGAAATATAAATTTTCAATTGATTTATTCATCCTTGTCACTCCTAAAATAATTTTTTAATAATGAATAACTGTCCACTGCTTCTTCTTCAAAATTTCTCCATTCACATTCAATCGATACCCGCCGACAATAATTCGCATCTTTCAAATAATTCACAAATGTTTCATAAGGATAGGTTCCTGTTCCAGGTGCCAACCGATAAGAGTCAGCTACATGAATATGACCTAAAAATGGACCAGCATCCACAAGATGGTGTAATGGCTCATGTTCTTCTTCCATATGATAAAAATCAGCTAACACCCGAATTGTTCGATGATTTACTTTTTTAGCTAACTCCAATGCTTCTGGAACACTATTAATGATGTTACTTTCTTTTGTATTTAATGGCTCAATCACAATCGTTATATCATGTTTTTCTGCATATTCTGCTGCCATAAGCAAAAACTGAATTAACTGTTTTTCTGCTTCTATTTTGAAGAAATGTTCAGGATATGATCTGGCCTCACCACTGCCAAAAACAATTGTATCTGCACCGATTTCTCTCACCCGAGGTATGGCTTTTGCTAGATATGTCCCAATTGCAGCTTCATCTATATCGTTTCCTGTAATCTGTAGGTGACCTGGTAAAAAGACATTGCACACTTCTATCGGTAAGTGACTAGCTTGATACTTTTTACGAATTGCTTCATAATCTTCATCCTTGTCTGGGACAAGAGAGACTACCGTACATTCCAGAAAATCAAAACCTGCTTGACCCACATTATCAACCTGATCGATGCTCATGCAACATCCTATTTTCATAATCTCCCCCTATAGCCTGCTTTTAAGCCAGCCCATATTGTATTTTAATATTTCTTTTGTATTCTTCTTTCCACTAAAATCTTCTAAACCAATATACCCTTCATAATGAACAGCTCTCAAATCGTCTATCACTTGCTCCCAATCTACAATGCCTCTGTCAACAAGCTCCCAAACAACCTTCCACTTTTTGCTTGATGAATCTTGCACCCATTTGGCATTCTTCACATGAACATGCGCTAAATATGGTCCTAGTAATTCCATGCCCATACGATGATTTTCATATCCTTCATGGACCATATTGCCAGGATCATATAACACACCAATTGCTTCTGGATCAAGATCTTCAACTAGTCGATAAGCAGCACTTGCACTTGCTGCAATTGTGTGATGATGTGTTTCCACAAGCCCTTTCACACCATAGCTTCTACACAATACTTCACACTCCTTTAGATAGCGTTTACATTTATTGAACAAAGTATGGAAATTCTCTGAACGATTATATTTGGGTACTCCTAGTCGAATAAAACTTGCACCAAACGCTCTCGCAACTTTAAGAACTTGCTCTGTCCCTTCTAAATCACCTGCTGTTAGATAAGGAGTAACACTCACGGTTTCAATATTTGCTGCTTCACCTTTTGTTTTTAACTGTTTGATTGCTTCTTCTGAAATGTCTGGAGTGAGCGTACATTTGTTATTCCCCCAAAAACTAATAGGTTCTTTCGTTAATTCTGACGGAATTTCTTTATAACGCCACTCAACACCATCAAAGCCTTGTAGTTTTAACTCATCCATTAACTCTTCTGGTTCAAGATCCGGTGCCATTACTGTAAAAACAGATAACTTCATGATTAATCACCCTTAGTTTATGAATATTAACATGCTTCTTTACTAAATTCGTATACTAATCATAACACTTACCTTTTCATCCTTCTATAATATGATTGATTGCTTTTTGTCTGAAATTGCTTTTTAATATCGTGATCAAGTGAGAATATTTCCTTGCAACACAAGTCATTTCAACAGCATGTGGTATTAAAAAAAGAAAATGAACGACAATTTTAATCAAGAAGATGTATCTTCACTAAAAAAAGAGCTAGACTACTGATAAGTAAGATTGGAAAGGACATGATTAGATTGAAGAAAATTACCATTATTGGAGGATCAGGTACAGTTGGTGATATCCTTGTTGAAGGGCTACAGCATAGCTATGATATTCTAGTTTTGGACAAACATATTCAGAATAATACAGCAACAAATCACTACGTGGATGCTACTCATTTTGACGAGCTCCATTCTACAATCCCCAAGGATACAGATGTTATCGTTAACTTGCTCCGAATAGATACCGCTCATGCCATTGAACCCGTTGAAGTGTTTGACCAAATGACAGACGTTTTTTTTAAAGCAACCTATTATATTCTGTTAATTGCAAAAGAATTCCGGATACCCAAGGTCATTTTTGCTAGTAGTAATCATGTTACGGATTATTATGAGGAAAATGGCTACTCTAAACTACAGCGTGAGATCACAACGAATGATTACCCATACCCTAAGGGATTATATGGTGTATTGAAAATTGCTTCGGAACAAGCTGGTTTTGTTTTTTCTCTGCATTCCGATTTATCTATTATTAATATTAGGATTGGCTCTGTCCCATCCGATAATGAAAAAAATGCTTTAAAACAAAATGATCGTTTAACACGAACCTTGTTATCAAGAGAGGATCTTGTCAAACTTTTTTCGGCTGCCATTGAAGCAAAAGTGAAATTTGGTACTTATTACGGAGTATCCAATAATCCTGACAAACCTTGGGATATATCCAACGCTATAGAAGAGCTTGGATATTCGCCAAAAAAGAAGACATAAATAATAGAAGAAGAATAAAGTGAGACTATGATCAAGGTGTTAGCGTTTGTTTTCTCCATTTAGCTTCTTTGTGTACTTGAAGCTTGAAGTGGGGAAAACAGACAGTTAGCGATAGTTCCAAATAACCCGCTTATGAGTATAAGGGTTATCCCCTTTATATTTAAATGTCGTTCTTTGATATTTAATCCTAAATACCTATAACAAACAGCGGATTTAGGCATTTACAACCAACAATGCTTTTCCGGTTGTATTCAGAGTTGAAACTATATTACTCTTTAATGTCTATTAATGTCGAAAGTATGGATAAATATGTAATGGCATGGTATTTTATAATTTGTATGCAATTTTTAACTATGACTCTAGCACTTTCATTCTAGGTCTCTATGAATATTTTTTAAAACAATACATTGAGTTATGGATATAAAATTGTAGATTCATTCATTGAGGAGGAACATTTAATGCAGGAAGCAGTACAACAAGAAGAAGTTAAACAGAAGAAAAGCAAATGGATACCAATAGTTGCGGGTGTTGCAATTATACTGATAGCAGGAATTGTAACAGTTCAGGCTTTTCTAAATACTTCTGCTAAAGAAGACTATTTCTTAGCAGAGAAGGACACAATGGAACAATTACAAGAAACGTTCGAATCAAGATTTCAAGAGGAACTTGCATGGAAAGAACATAGCGATGAACATGCTATTGAATCTGTTTATGAAATAACAGGACAGATGAACGATCCAAGCATGGCTGGGATGGGCTTTGACCAAATGATCAACAATGCTAAT
This sequence comes from Gracilibacillus suaedae, assembly GCF_017599345.1. Classification (GTDB taxonomy): domain Bacteria; phylum Bacillota; class Bacilli; order Bacillales; family Amphibacillaceae; genus Gracilibacillus; species Gracilibacillus suaedae. The sequence goes on along the minus strand of NZ_JAGFVL010000062.1, from coordinate 301,022 downwards.
ATTACGGTTGAAGCAGCCTTGGATAAAGAAAACAAAGTGTCATCGACAAATATTTCTGCTGGAATGGCTGGTGTCGAAATAAGCGGAGTTGAAGCATATATTGATAACAATGACTTATATGTTGGTTTGCCATTTTTGGATAATATCCTTCAATTAAATGGTGATGATCTCGGAAGAATCTTACAGGAAATCGATCCTGCTACTTTTTCCGGTGAAGAAAACTTTGATTTCAATACGCTTTTCAATGAAAACCCAATTCCAACAGAAGAGATCGACTACATTAACGAAGAATATGTAGAATATCTATATGATGAACTTCCAGAAGAAGCATTTAAAGCAGTAGAAGAAGAAGTAACGGTAGGCGACAACAGTGTAAATGCCGACAAAATTTCTTTTAGCTTATCTGAAGAAGAAAGCAAATCTCTTCTAAAAAACGTGTTTGATAAAATGGCAGAAGATGAAAGACTAAGAGAAATTATCGTTGATCAAGCTTCTTATATGAGCTTTGCTGATATGGAATTAGCAGAAGATGAAATGGCTACTTTTGAAGAAGAGTTTGTAACAGCTTTGGAAGAAGCATCTACAAATGTAGACGACTTAACACTTTCGAATGGTTTTAATTCTACGATTTGGGTTGAAGATGATATTATTGTCAAAAGAGAGCTATCCTTAACAGTCGAATATGAGGGAGAAACAGCAGCGTTCAACATAGCTGGAACGAATGAGATAACGGACGGAGATCAAGTCATTGACTATGTATTTACAGTAAGTGATGGTTCCTCTGAAGAAACCGTTAATATTCATGCGGATTTAGCTGAAAATGACGGAGAAACCAATGATACGATTACACTTACCGCTTCAGACGTAGCTTTTACTATTGAATCAAATCAAAGTGATCAAGGGGAAGGTGGCAAAAACTTTGAACACAGCCTTTCTTTTGAAGAGCAAGGTTTGCAAATGTTTACTGTTCATTGGCTAGGTGAAGCTCAATACGAAGAAGACCAAATGACCGTAGACCATACCTTCTATGCAGAAGATGGATATACTCTTAATCAAGATGCATTATCCATTTACGTTACAGAAGAAGGTTCAACGATTGATCAGGTAGAGATTCCTAGCCCTGAACAAGTACAGAATTTAAGCGATATGAGCGGAGATGAAATTATCGAATACTTTGAAACGGATGTAGCGAATCAGTTTCAATTATGGATGGGTAATATGATGGGACCTGGTGGTTTCTAATTGATTTTGTAAATAAAGTAGGTGGCATACATGCAATCTCTTAAACATATAGCCTTGTTTACAAAAAATAATCTGATCCAACTTGGGAGGAAGTGGTTATCACTTCCTCTTCTTTTGCTGTCTCCGATTATACTCATCGGACTGTTGGCACTCACTTTGATTTCCATGCTAGATGTGACAAGCACAGATACTATAGAAGTCGGACTTGTCGATCTTGACCAATCAGAAGAAACAGAAATGATTGTCGAATTACTAGAGGAATCTTCGCAACTCGGTAATTATATTGCTATGGAGAAAGTTGAGGAAGAACAAGCTATCGAGGCTATTGAAAACAACCAACTTAGTTCCTATATTATATTTCCAGATCATTTCTTTCAAAAACTAATGGATGGAGAACGGTCTCAACTTTCGATTATTGGTAATCCCCAAAAACCAGTTGAGAGCCAGCTTATTAATGAATTAGTCGAGACTGTCACCAGACATATTCGAGGTTCCCAGGCAAACATTCTGACGATTAATCATTATGCAAAGCAATTAAATATGGATAATGAAGAAAGAAACACCTTATTATTTGAACAATTCACCGATTATTTCTTTTATGTACTAGGGGGCGACCAAGTAGTAAGAGAGGATCAAGTAACAAATAATGCAACTGCTTCGCCAATTCTTTATTTTAGTTTAGCAGGCTGGTTCACTCTAGTAACAATCTGGTTATTTATTATTTATAAGATGTTACACCAAGATAACAGCTTAAGAATGAGACAGCGGATGAAACTCTATGGTGTTACCGATCTCCAGCAAGCCATAGCAAGTAGTGTTGTAACACTTTTAGTAACGGCAGTTTGGGCCGTTCTCTCCTTCGCATTTCTTCCATATTTCTTTGACGAAGTAAACATTACAGGGGAGAACTATATTAGAATTAGTTTGTTACTACTATTACATGGTATCATCTTTTTACAATGTATCATTCTCATAGATTGGTTGATTTCGTCTACCAGATTAACAGTCTTGGTGCAGACATTATTCACGGGAATAATCATCTTATTCAGCGGCGCCATTATTCCCAAAATATATTTTCCTATCTACTTGGAAGATTATTTTTCCATTAGTTTTTCTCATCAATCTTTTTATTGGATGGAACAAATTATCTTAAATGGTCGTTTCTATGCGGAATTACAACCATTGATCTTGACAGCGATTATTGGCGGATTACTACTGGCTATATTTTCATTCGGAAAGGAGCGTGTTCATAAGTGAAAGAAATTATTCACACACGCTTTCTATTACTAAAAAAACAATGGATGAGCCTTAGTTGCTGGATCTTACTTCCAATACTGATCGCCATTGGATTTCTTTCCACCGCCGAAGGTGTACAAGATGATTTCAGTGTTCCAGTCGGAATGGTGTTAGAGGAAGAGTCAGAGTCAGCCTTAACGCTATTGGAAGAAATCAACGACTCCTCCCTTGTTTCTGCTTTCCAACTATCTGAAAGAGAAGCAATACGGAAATTAGAGCAACATGAACTAGATAGTGTATTTATTATTCGACAAGGTTATGAGGACAGTCTACAGAGAGGAAACAGAAGAAACCTATTAGAAAGTTATTATTCAGACCGTTCTTTTGCCTATAATCCTGTAAAAGAGATGATAGTATCGATCATTCAACAAGAAACAGGACGGATTAAAGCGGCCAACACCGTTATTAACTTAGAAACACAATTAAGCAGTGAACAAAATTGGTCGATCGAGGAGATTATTGCAAAGTCTAGAGAAATTCAAAAGGACGAAGATTTATTACATAACCATTTTCGTTATCATGGTGATTCAGACCTGACAGATAGCTCAGGTATCCAGTGGAATCCTTGGATGGTTTGGGCATTTGCAAGCCTGCTAATCACGATCTTCATTTTCGATTGGGTTATCAAAGAAAGAAAAGCAAGTGTCGCTGTTCGCTTTCCGTTTATGAAAATAAAATACCCAACATACATGCTTGTAAATGTATTAGTTTATATGATGGTGCTACTCATTATTGATTTGGTAACCGTGGGTATTTTTTACTTACTTTATCAGGAAACGATCAATATCTTATCACTCGTATCATTTCGGATTATGGTCTGTTTGTTTGCCTTTTTATTTGTAAACATGATAAGGAATGCCTATTTCAGTTATGTTGCCGCCATTATATGGACACTTGTACTGATTGTGATCAGTGGCGCAGTATTACCATTTGGAGGTATCGGGAATATCGGAGGCTGGATCAATCTCTTCAACCCATTATACCGCTTCTTAACTGGCGAATGGACCATTGGTTGGCTCGGCTTTTGTGTCGTTGGTATAGCGATTTGGTATGTACGAGAGGAGAGAAAATATGCTTAAGGTAGAAGGATTAAATAAAAGCTTTCACAAAAAAACCATACTTGGCGATTTATCTTTCAACATCAATCATGGTGAAATAGTAGGGTTAGTTGGTGAAAACGGAGCTGGTAAATCTACGTTGCTGCAAATATTAGCAACAACGATGAAGCCGACTTCGGGAGAAATCCTTTTAGGCCAATGGAATTACCAAAAAGATAAAGCAAAGATACGCAAACAAATTGGCTTTGTTCCACAGGATATTGCTGTTTGGGAACAGCTTACAGTGGAAGAAAATATGATTTTCTTTGAAAAATTATCATGGACAAAGAAATCTAACGCTCAATTAAAGGAAATCTGTCAGGATATGAATCTAGATCGTTGGAAAGATCCTGTGAAGAATTTGTCAGGTGGCATGAAACGGAAGCTCAATTTAGCAATAAGTTTAATTCATGATCCATCCTTATTGTTGCTGGATGAACCGACAGTAGGGATAGATTTAAAGTCTCGTAAAGAAATTGGTACTTATTTACGAAAACAGGCAACTGATCATAACAAAACGATTATTTATACATCACACGATATGGATGAAATACAAGAACTGTGTGATCGAGTAATTACGATTGGCGAAGATTCCTTTTATAAAAACCTATTACAAGAGGCAGAGAAAGAAGTTCTTTCCTTTTAAAACCTGCCTCTTTTTATAAGAATGGTATATTTATGTTGCGTTTTTACTTTTGTTTTTTTCGAGCATATAATACATGAGAAATCGAAAAATGATTGGGAGAAGAATATAAATAGGAAATGAGTAAATCGATTTCCAATAAAATGTTTTATAAATGCCCATTTGGGTTAAAATAGGCTCTGTTACAAATGCAGCTAATATGGCAATACCTACGTTAGCCAGGATAAAATGCTTCCACTTTGGGAAATAGTAATAAGCAATCATATAAGCTACTGGAATAAACGAAAAATTATACGGATTCAACCCTCTGTTTAATTGTGTTAGCTGGTATGAATAAGCCCATGCTCCTGAATTAATTCCTAATTCATCTAACTGACTGGCCAATACAGCTAGTAAAAGACCATATGATAAACACTCGGTTTTCTTTTCCTTTGGAATCACCTTGTACCAGATTATCCACGGAACTATAAATATCAAAAGTAATAGCCACCATTGCCACGTAAATAAATCATGTTCAATCCAATATTGTTTTCTATATTCAGCTAATTTGTACTGTAAATCTAAGATTTCTTCAAAAGATGGATAATTCATGGTTTTCCTCCTATCAGCAATGGCAATTTATTTTTCCTCCGAATCCATACTATATACCATTTACTGAAAAAGCTATTAACATACTTTCATTTGAGCCATTAATAAACCTCTTTTGTCATGATAGCTTTTGAAATTCTGATAAATTTATACTTATAGCCTCTTGGTTTTCCGGATGTGCGTTTTCCATAAAACATCTTTTCACTTCATATTAAAAGGCGTTTCTTCATTGGAAGAAACGCCCTAGCAATCTACTTTTTTGCCATTTACCTATCCATTTTTAAAACTAATTGGGGATAATTACTTGTGCAGTTGATTTAAAATCAGTTTCAATACATCGTCTTGTGACAAATCATTAGTCAGTATCATTTCTCCGTCCACGCCCAGATAATCATTTGGCTTCCACCAGGAACACAAAGATTCTTCTCCAAATTCCTTCTTTTTGGGACTAGAATTGTGACGCTTGACTGTTTCTTTAAAAGGATAAATCAAAATAATAAGTATATGTCTTTTGGTTAAAGAACTCGATTAAGTTATGTAACATTTCACCATAACGATGTTTATACAAGATTCTTTCTACAATAACAAATTCACATTTATCTTTCCCATATTCAGAGATCTGTCGAATCAAATCAACGGAAAGGTTCCCATCTCTATCGTGAACCTTCAGCATTTCACGACGAACTGTATCCTGAGAAACCAAAAGCGTTCCACGCCCCAAATGATTTTGAAGATTTTTGGCAGTCGTTGTTTTTCCACATCTAGAGTTTCCTCGTATAATTATGAGCTTTGATTCCATATTATCCCCCTACACGAATCTACCATTTGCTTTTATTGTTCAACTAAAGCTACCCGTTAGTGGAAGATTATTCTGCTGTTAAAACTCTATCACCCTTGCTATTTGGCTGAGAAGTTACAATAAATTCTAAGTTTTGATTAGTTTTATTAAACATTTGATGTGGAACAAGTGGCGGAACTTCGAAGCCCTCTTGTGAATTTAATTCTATTATAGTTCCATCAACCTCAAGCGTAGCTGTTCCTGATAAGACAAAGAAAAACTGCTGAGAGTGATTATGATAATGTCTTACTTCATATGCATTTGGGGGCATACGCTCATGAATAATACTTAGATCGTTATTTTTAACTAAATACCAGCCATCGCAATTATCGCCCCAAATATAATGTTCTGCATTACTTTTGCTTATTTTCATTGATTGAACTCCTAACTATCTTTTTAAAAAATAATATACCTATGTTCCATTCCCTTATTGAACTCTTCTGCTCCGTTAGTTTAAGTGAACTACATCACAATATAAAATCTCCATCCTAAAATTATACCAGAAGATAATAAATTATTGTTCTGTTTTTAACAATTATAGTAATTATTTCTTATATAGTATTTAGTCTACTACAAATAAAGCAGTGATAACTTACCTCTTTCGCTAAATTGCCACTTAAGTTTAAATATTATTTCAAAATCTTTACTCCCTCTTTTATCATGAATATGAAGTTACCCCCTTTGGACATGTCCAAGGGGGGGTAACTTCATAACTTCATTCGATAATCTTTAAGGAAACGTTTAATTTTGTTCCAAGCCTACACCTTTTTATAGTTACCTACTTATATAACGGCCCATATGTTTGACACGCCCGATAATCCGCTCCTTCCATGTCATTTGTGCCAAACATATTCCATGCACTTGGTCTAAATATTTTTTCTTCCTCAACATTATGCATATTGACTGGAATACGTAGCATGGCAGCAAGTGTAATTAAATCCGCTCCAATATGACCGTAACTCATCGAACAATGGTTAGCACCCCAGTTATTCATCACCGTGTACACATCGCGAAATGCGCCTTCTCCTGTCAGATTCGGAACAAACCAAGTTGTTGGCCATGTTGGGTCTGTACGATTGTTTAATATTTCATGAACGTTATCCGGTAAATCAACGGTATAACCCTCAGCAATTTGTAATACAGGACCTAATCCCTTCACAAGATTTACACGTGCAATGGTGACTGGCATATCCCCTTTTGATTTAAAATTACTCGAAAATCCTCCACCTCTGAAATACTCTGTATTAGCTGGTCGCCATTGTGTTGCTTGCAAGCATTTGTTAACTTCTTCGTCTGTAATCTCCCAGAATGATTTCATGGCAGGTTTACCATCGATTTCCTGCTCACCCGTACCATCTAAGGCTGCAGACCCTGAGTTTAACAAGTGAATAATTCCTTTGCTTGCTCTTCCTTCCAGTTGATGATTCGCCACTCGTTGCACCGCATCAGGACTCCAATACGTTCTTACATCGGCAAAAACTTGAGCAGTATTAGTTAATAAGTGTCCAAATAGCATGGTAACTGCATTTAAGGTGTCGTTTTCTGTCGCTACTATATACGGAGCGCGAATACCATTCCAGTCAAAGGAGGAATTGAGCATCGCCTCCATAAAATCACCATTTGGAAAGTGGTCTGTCCATTGACGTTGACCTTGGAAACCAGATGCAATCGCATTTCGCCCCATTGCTTCTTCTTCATATCCTAATTCTGCTAATTTCGAATTACCTTCCATCAAGTCTCTTGTAATGATAGTCATTTTAATATTCTTCTTTAAATCTTCTTCTTTTTGTTCTGCTGTCCGCTGATTTTCTTCCGCATTTGTATCAGAGCCTATTTTACAATTTTGCTTCACCCAAGCATATGCTTTTTCAAATTCTGTTTTATCATAAATTTCTTCATTGATACGACGGATAAGCTCGCTCATATCGACATATTCATTACGCATACCCAAGTAATCCTGGAAAAAGTCCTCATCTACCATACTGCCTGCAATACCCATAGAAACAGATCCAATAGATAAGTAGGATTTATCTTTGAGCATAGCTACCGCAATACCTGCCTTAGCAAAGCGAAGAATCTTTTCCTGAACATCCTCTGGAATGGTATTGTCATCAATATCTTGAACGTCTCTTCCATAAATACCGAAGGCAGGAATCCCTTTCTGATTATGTGCCGCCAAAACAGCCGCTAAATAAACTGCGCCTGGACGCTCTGTGCCATTAAATCCCCAAACTGCATTCGGCCTTCTCGGGTCCATATCCATTGTTTCAGATCCATAGCACCAACAAGGTGTAACGGTAATCGTCACGCCAACATTTTCTTTATCAAATTTTGCTTTTGCTTGGGCTGCTTCTGCCACACCGCCAATACACGTATCTGCAATAACCGTCTCTACCGGCGCACCATTATTATAGTTCATGCTTTTAGATAACAATTGTGCCACAGCCTTTGCCATGTTCATTGTTTTTTCTTCTAATGACTCGCGTACACCTTTTCTTCGACCATCAATTGTCGGACGAATTCCTATCTTGGGCATATCTCCGAATAATCTTTGTCTTGTCATGTATATTCCTCCTTGTTAAGATGGTGTCTCGTCAACCAACTGTACAAAGCGTTCATAAGCTGATTGCCAGCTTGCTGACTCTTTCGGTTGATAATGTTGGACAGAAAATGAATCTTGGACCATTTCTCTTGCTTGCTTCATGTTTTCTATCTCTCCTAAAGCAATCCATTGGCCAATCGCATTGCCAATGGAACTAGCCTCAACAGGACCTGCAACAACTTCTCGATTTGTCGCATTTGCCGTTAACTGACATAAGTTTTTGTTGCGAATGGCACCGCCTCCCATATGAATGCGCTTTAATTTTTTTGAAGTTAATTTTTCTAATCTATTAATCACCCAATTGTATTTCATTGCTAAACTCTCTAAAATGCATCTAATCATTTCACCTTGCGTTGTCGGGATAGGTTGGGATGTCTCTTGGCAATAGAGTTGAATTTCCATAATCATATTTTCTGGATTAAAGAACCTTGGATCATCTGGGTTAATAACGGAACGAAATGGTTCTGCTTCTTCAAAAAGATAGTTTTCTTTTTCAAAGTCTGTATCGATCCCTTCTCGTTCCCATATGACACGGCACTGTTGCAATAACCACATGCCCATATTATTTTTTTGCAATCGATACTTCCCTTCTATCGTCCCTTCATTGGTAAACCCCCACTGCATTGCCTTATCTTCTGTCACTGGCTGATTAACTGGAACACCGATTAACACCCATGTACCACAGCTCATAAACACGGACTGATCGTCTTCTAACGGAAGTGCTGCTAATGCACATGCCGTATCATGACCTGCTACATGGATTACTTTTACAGGATCGATTTGTAATTCTTTATTAATGGATGGCAATGTATCACCAGCAATTGTTAACGACTGTTTAACAGGGGCCAATAAATCACTGGATATGTCTAACTTCTTTAAAATATCCGTTTCCCACTCTGCTTTTCCTGCTCTCAGCATTTGGGTGGTAGAACTGATGGTAAATTCATTATTTTTTTCCCCACAAAATAAATACGCTAATAGATTCGGTGTTAATAGTAACGTGTCCGCGCTTTCTAATAACTCAGGATTCTCTTGTTTTATCGTATATAATTGAAAAACTGTATTAATTGGCGCTGTCTCCACACCAGTCTGTCTAAATAACTCTTCTGATGTAATATGTTTTAATGCATCCTCCATCCCTCTTGCGTTCTGAGGATTTCGATAACTATAGGGATTTGCTATTAGTTCTCCTGTTTTTGATAGTAAGCCGAAATCAACTCCCCAAGTGTCAATTCCCATACTTTCGACTTTGTCATGACCTTGTTGAACACTCACTTGTATACCCTTCTTCATCTCAGAAAAAATGCTTAAAATATCCCAATAATAATGATTGGTTACGTGGACAGGGTGGTTTGGAAATCGATATATTTCTTCTAAATACATTTTCTCTCCATCAAAGCTATTTAACATTAACCGTCCATTAGAGGCACCTATATCAAATGCCCAGACTTTCTTCATACAACTCCCCCTCTTATGAATCTTCTAATAATTTAGCGCGATATTTTTCACTTGATAAATTACGCAATTCTTGACATTCTTCCTCTGTTAACAATTTCGGATTACCGACCATGCTTGAAATCGTATAAACTTTTGCTGCTTCCTCTGTTAGCTGCATGAAGAAGTAGGCTTCTTTCATTGATTTCCCCACGGTTAACACCCCATGATTCCGCATAACCACCACATCTGTTTCTTCAATTACCTCACCCACAGCATCAGCTAATACGTGTGTTGTCGGAATCATGTAATCTAAATACTTCACATTTCTAATCATTGCTGGAAAATCAGGAAACATGCTCGGTATATCTTTATCAGCAGACGAAACAGCGACAGAATAACTTGGATGAGCATGTAATACGGAATCAATATCTGATCTTCTTCTAAAGCATTCCAGGTGCATCAATAACTCTGAAGACGGTTTCAAATCGGCTAGTACCTCACCTGTTTCAATATGCACTTTCACCCATTGCTCTTCTTCAATTTCCTGCAAATCAAAACCACTTGGCGAAATATACATGTATTCTCCATCTCGCATACTTAAATTACCACCAGCACCTACTACTAACCCTGAATGAACTAATTTTTTCGCATACTCTCCCAATAGCTGTTTAACCGTTATCATGGAACAACCCTCCTATACATAAATTAAGAAATAACACCTTTTTTCAAAATGATGTTGGCATACAATGCTTGCTCAGTTGTTGCTATAATGGCGTACGCTCGCTTAGACCTTTCATAAAAGGCAAAACGTTCTTCATGACCAATTTGCCTTTTTCCCACTTGATGTTTACTTAAAATAGCTTTATATGTTTGCCAAATTTCTGGTGTTGGCTCCTTCTGTTTATCCACTACTTGCATCAACGTAACCGGCTTATCCACGAAAGTATCAATTGGGAATAATTCCAAAGTAGCCTCTAATAAGTCTGGCACATTATGTCCATCACAACGGATTAGCCGATTAGCATAATTTGCAGCGGGAAAGTTACCATCACTTATCACGATCTCATCACCATGACCCATTTCATGAAGCGTTTTCAACAAATCCGGGGATAAGATATTAGGTATTCCTTTTAACATGCATACCACTCCTGCCTATTAATTTTATTCCATCCTCCTTGTCGACTTTCTGATATGAATATCGGGAGGTAATATAATCTTCCTTTCTTGCTCTACATTCTTCTGTTCTACCCTTTCAATTAGAAATTGAATACCAATTCGTCCTAATTCAGACGCTGGCTGAGCAGCGACAGTGAAAAATGGATCAAAATAAACAACTGGCTCTACCTCATCAAAACACACCACCGAAATATCTTCTGGCACCTGTAACCCTAATTCTTTCAATGCTTTCATCACACTAATTGCAATAAAGTTATTCGCAGCAAAAATCGCCGTAGGTCGCTTCTTATCATTCAATTGCATAAGTTGTGCTACAGTACTTTTCGTATTTCCAGCTTGAACACTTTTAAAATCAATTTCAGAAATATAGTTTTCATGTACAGGTAAATCATTAAGCTTCAGTGTTTCCAAATAACCTCTCTGTCGTTCTCTTGCTGTTGAAACATTGGAAGGACCATTGATAAGTGCAATGTTACGGTGTCCATAATCAATTAAATGTTCTACTAGCTTCCGACTCCCCTCATAACTATCACCTAAGACATAGTCTCCCACAAATCCTTCAATCGTTCTGTCAATTAAAACAGCTGGAATATTGTGGTCGCTCAGTCGCTTTATCTGATCTAATGTTTTATCACTTGTCGGAGCAATTAAGACACCATCAACTCTTGCCGAGAGCATCATATCAATATAATTGATTTCTTTTTCAAAATCTTCATCCGTATTACTCATTAATACTCGGTAACCCGTTTCTACAGCAGCATCCTCTGCACCTCTTGCAATTTTGGAGAAAAAAGGGTTAGAGATATCCGTTAAGATCAAACCTAATGTTTTCGTTTGATTGGAGGTTAAGCTTCTTGCTGCAGAGTTAGGCACATACCCTAATTCTTTTATTGCTTTTTCCACTTTTTCCTTTGTAGCCATTCGAATATTGCCAGAATTATTAATGACTCTGGAAACTGTCATCGGAGAAACATTTGCTTTTTTGGCGATATCATAGATTGTTACCATAATTGTTTTACCTCTTTTTAAAGCTTTATTTTTATATAATGATACCGGTATCATTGATTTTATGCAAGTAGTTTTAAAATTTAATTTTTAATCTGTTTTTATTATAATGACAAAACCTTTTATTTTATTACGTTTTACTACAATATATTTATTTAGGTACCTTTTAAACTTTTAAAATAATGATTGACACAATATAACCGCTGTGATAATTTTATGTTACCGGTAACCGAAAGCGCTATCATAAATTGGAGGATGAAATAATGACTGATTCATCAACATTCATTCTAGCTCATGACATTGGTACCAGTGGTGTTAAAGCAACTCTTTTTAATAGCTTTGGTAATCTTTTTGATAGTTACACTACCTATTATCAGACTTATTTCATGGAGAAAAATGAGGTTGAGCAAAACCCTGAATATTGGTGGGAAGCAATATGTCTCGCAACAAAACACTTACTTAATACAAACAAAATAACACCAAGCGAAATTGAGGTTATTACTTTTAGTGGACAAATGATGGGTGTCGTTCCAGTCAATAAAGAAGCCAATCCTATTCGCAAAGCTCTGATTTGGGCAGACATGCGCGCTAGTCAACAGGCATATCATGCATGTGCAGAATTTGGTGAAGACCATTTATACCAATTAACCGGCAATAAAATGACCTCGTCCTATAGCGGAGCTAAAATGGCTTGGTTAAAGAAAAATGAACCTACTTCTTACCACAAAGCGTATAAATTGTTACAGGCTAAAGATTATATAGTTGCAAAATTAACAGGAAACTTCTTAACTGATTTCTCCGATGTTAGCGGTACCAATTTATATGATATTTACAAGAAAGAATGGATGAAAGAGTTGATCCATTTTTGGGGCTTAGATATAGAAAAATTACCTGAAGTAGTATCATCCACTACCATTGCAGGTTATATAAAAGAAGAAATGGCTGATCAAATAGGTTTATTAAGTGGTACTCCTGTAGTGATCGGCGGAGGTGATGGAGCTTGCGCAGCTCTAGGGGCAGGAATTACCCAAATTGGAGATACCTTTAATTATCTAGGGTCTTCATCATGGATTGCTGGTGTTAGCGACACACCTATACTGGACAAACAAAAAAGAACCTTTAATTTTATCCACCTAGATCATGCTAAATATTTGCCGATGGGTACGATGCAAGCTGCTGGTAGCCTGATAGATTGGGTAATATCTCAATGGTACAAAGAATTGGCCGCGGAAAATAAGGCATATGAGATAATGAATCAAGAGATTTCTGAATCCACAATTGGAGCAAAGAATCTTGTTTTTCTCCCTTATCTACTGGGGGAAAGATCCCCATGGTGGAATGCTGATATAAAAGCATCGATACTCGGATTAACAGCAGAACATCAACGTGGAGATATCGCACGAGCGGCTATGGAGGGGATATCATTTAACTTAAGCCTTATTTATGACGCTTTTATTGAAAGCGGTTTAAAAATGGATAACATGTGGCTTTTCGGCGGAGGTGCTAACAGCCAAATGTGGCGGCAAATGCTATCTGACTTGTACAATATCCCACTTACGATTCCTCATGATGTAAGTGCAATAACATCTAAAGGAGCTGCAATGGTAGGAGGGATTGGAATAGGTTTAATTGGCGGATTTAATGAAGCAAAAAAATGGAGTAATCAAGATTTTGTTGTTCACCCCAATCCTGAAACAAAGCAAGCATATGATATTGCCAAAAATCAATTTATCCAAGCATTTCACGCAACCAAAGAACTCTTTTAAAGGAGGAGAGCCCCAATGGAAATATACCTAGATACTGCAAATCCAGAGCATTTACAATTTGCTTCTAAGTTTCCATTTTTAAATGGTATTACAACAAACCCCAGCATCATCGCAAAGGAACATGACTCATTTAAAAATGTAATCCATGAAATAAACCAGCATATCCAAGGAAAAGTCTGGATGCAAGTTACCGAAACAACAGCAGATGCAATGTATCAAGAAGCTATTGAATTAAAGAATTGGGTCGATCATCCCGTCATTAAGTTACCTATGAATGAAGATGGATTAGAAGCTGCTTACCGACTAAGACAAGAGAATATGGAAGTAAATATGACGCTGATCTACTCACTATCACAAGTCGTACTTGCAGCTAAAGCAGATGTTTCTTATATTAGCCCATACATCGGCAGAATGGATGATCAAAGCCTTGATGGGCAAACATTTATCAAACATTCCAAAGAAATTATTCACTCGCTTGATGCTTCCACCAAAATTATTGGAGCTAGTATACGAACTACTCAGGTTGTCGCTGATCTAGCTAGATATGGATACGATGCTGTTACGATTCCCTTTCCGATCTTCAAAAGAATGTTTCAATCTCCTTTAACCACGGAAGGATTAGCATTGTTTCAAAGTGATTGGCAAAAATACACGGAAAATCTGAAGTAATAAAGTGAGACTATGTACCACTGATCATCAGCGAAACTTATCTGGGTGTTAGCGTCTGTTATCCCTAAACTTATCTTTGTGTTACTTGAATGGCCTACAGACGATTAACCCCGTGATAACGTAAACCTAAGGGAAAGGAGCAAGCAGATGTCCAATAAAATACTTGAGATGCAAAACATTAACAAGTCATTTCCTGGTGTGAAGGCATTATCTAATGTGCAGTTGGACCTACATCGTGGTGAAGTTTTAGCATTGATCGGGGAAAATGGTGCTGGCAAATCAACACTGATGAAGATCCTGACCGGTATCTATCAGAAAGATGAAGGCAGTATTATTTATGACGGAAAAGAAATAGCACCTACTAATACAAAAGAAGCCCAGGAACTCGGGATCAACATTATTCATCAGGAATTGAACCTTATGCCAGATTTAACGGTTGCCGAAAATATATTTATTGGTCGTGAGCCGAGAGATAAACTGAACTTCTTTCTAAAGAATAAAGAATTGAATCAACAAGCAGACGAATTGTTTCAAAAGTTAAATATTAACTTAAATCCACGCACCAAAATTTCTGAATTAACTGTAGCCAAACAACAGATGGTGGAAATCGCCAAGGCATTATCCTTTAATGCCAAGATACTTATTATGGACGAACCCACTGCAGCTTTAACAGATAAAGAAATCAATACATTATTTGATATTATTAATTGGCTGAAAAAGGAAGGTGTTGCCATTATCTATATTTCACACCGAATGGAAGAATTAAAACGTATTTCTGATCGAATCACTGTCATGAGAGACGGGGAATACGTTGCTACACTACCCACTGAAACAACTGAAATCCGTCAAGTTGTTTCATTAATGGTTGGCAGGGAAGTAACGATCGAACAGAAAGTATCTGATCCAGATAAATTTACTGATAAGGTCCTTGAAGTAAACCATTTAACTAATCACTATATAAAAGATGTTTCATTTCACCTCAAAAAAGGCGAAATATTGGGGTTCGCTGGATTAGTTGGGGCTGGAAGAACTGAGGTAGCAAGAGCAATTTTCGGAGCGGATCCCTTTTCAGGTGACATTAAAATAAACGGAAAAGCTGTCACAATCAAGCAGCCAGTTGATGCCGTTCAGCACGGGATTGGCTATTTATCTGAGGATCGTAAACGTTTTGGCCTTATGCTCGAAATGACAGTCAAAGAAAACATTGTTATTTCTTCTTTGCCACACTACTCGACAGCTACTTTTGTTAAAGCGACGAACATTAAAACAGATGCTGAGGAATATTCCCACAGATTAAAAGTAAAGACACCTAGTGTTCATCAACGAGTAAAACTATTATCTGGTGGTAATCAACAAAAGATCGTCATTGCTAAATGGTTACTCAAGGATTGCGATATTTTAATCTTCGACGAACCTACCAGAGGTATTGATGTCGGCGCAAAACAAGAGATTTACGATTTACTTGAAATGTTAGCTAATCAGGGAAAATCGATTATTATGATCTCTTCGGAATTAACGGAGGTATTAAGACTTAGCGACCGTATTATTGTTATGAACGAGGGACGAGTCACTGGAGAATTATTAAATCAGGATGCTAATCAAGAAAACATTATGGAGCTCGCTACACAGCATAACTAAAGTGTTTAAAGGAGTGAGAAGAAGATGTCAACTTTAACAAGTAATCCATCAGCAAGTGATCAAAGAAAAAAACTTGTAAGTTCTGGGGCACTGCAACAAATATTAGCATTTGCCAGCCTCATTATTTTAGTTATTTTTTTCTCGATTGCTTCGGAGAACTTTTTACAATGGTCTAATATTGAAGGAATATTATTATCCACTACCGTTATTGGTATTCTTGCCTTAGGAACTACATTTGTCATCATTACGGGCGGCATCGACTTATCTATTGGTACAGGGATGACGCTAACTTCGGTTATGACAGGGGTATTTATTGTATTTCTTGGTTTACCGGTCCATGTAGGTATTATCGGCGGAATTGTTACAGGTGCATTAATTGGTTTTATTTCTGGTTTTTCAGTATCTATCTTAAGAATCCCACCATTCATTGCCACCCTAGCAATGATGATGATCGCTGAAGGTTTATCTCTGGTCATTTCAGGTGCTTCACCTATTTATTTTAGTGATGTAGAAGGATTTAATAACATTGCACTAGGATCGGTATTTCTTGGAGCTATCCCCAATGCAGTGTTAATTTTCTTTATTATGGTTTTAATTGGATGGATTTTGCTATCTAAAACAATTGTTGGGCGATACACTTTTTCAATTGGGAGTAATGAAGAAGCGACTAGGCTATCAGGGATTAACATAAAAAAATGGAAGATGATCATTTATACAATTGCTGGCTGTTTTACTGGTGTGGCAGGGGTGATTATGGCCTCTCGATTAAATTCAGCCCAGCCTGCATTAGGTATGGGGTATGAATTAGAAGCGATTGCAGCAGTTGTGATTGGTGGCACTTCTTTAAGCGGCGGTAAAGGATCACTTATCGGGACAATGATTGGCGCATTAATTATGAGCGTCCTTACCAATGGTTTACGAATTATGTCCATCCCCCAAGAGTGGCAAACAGTTGTTATAGGTTTTGTTATATTACTAGCTGTTTATTTTGATATGTTACGCAAAAAGGATAGTTAAGTTTCTTTTGTCTTGTATGTAACTCACTTGAGTTATTTTATAAAGCAAGACTTCCTTCAGTGTTGGTTTTACCCCACTGAGGATTAGTACGGTGTTAGCACCCGTAATCCCCACTTAGCTTTTTTGATTCACTTGCCGCTTAAAATGGGGTTTGCGGACATTTAATACAGTAAAAAAATAATCTTTGTAAAGGGGAGTTATCAATGAAGAAAAGATTGTTAGCATTTTTAGTTGTCTTTGTATCTATTTTATTTGTTTTGTCGGCTTGTGGTAATGAATCTGAAGAAACATCTGAAAGTGATGATGCAAAAGAATCTGGTACAGAAGGAACACCTGCAAGTGACGAAGGATCTGGAGATAAACCTTATGTAGCAATTGTTTCTAAAGGTTTCCAGCATCAATTCTGGCAAGCTGTCCAAAGAGGCGCCGAACAAGCAGCTGAAGAATTTGATGTAGAAATAACTTTTGAAGGACCGGAAAACGAATCACAAGTAGATAAGCAAATAGAAATGTTGCAGGCAGCCCTTGATAAGAATCCTGATGCAATCGGATTTGCCGCATTAGATTCGCAAGCAGCATCACCACTACTCGAAAACGCTGACGAATCTGATATTCCTGTTATCGCATTTGATTCTGGCGTTGATAGTGATATCCCACTTACAACTGCATCAACGAATAACTATGAAGCAGCTGCTTTAGCTGCAGATAAAATGGCAGAATTGATTGGAGAAGAAGGGAAAGTGGCATTAGTTGTACATGATCAAGTATCTGTTACTGGTGTGCAACGACGCGATGGTTTTGTAGAAACAATAGAAGAAAAATATCCTGATATTGAAATTGTAGATACCCAATACGGCGGTGGTGACCATTTAGAATCTACTAACCTCGCAAAAACAATGATGCAAGCACACCCCGATATTGCAGGAATATACGGATCCAATGAAGGGTCAGCAATCGGTGTTGTCAATGCTGTCAGAGAGTTAGGTAAAGAAGGGGAAGTTACAGTAGTTGGTTTTGACTCTGGTAAACAACAAATCGATGCAATCAAAGATGGCGTAATGGCTGGTGCGATCACGCAAAATCCAGAAGGCATCGGATATGAAACTGTCAAAGCTGCTGTAGACGCTTTAAACGGTGAAGAAGTACCGGAAAACATTGACACTGGGTTCTACTGGTATGACGCGGATAATATCGAAGATGAAGAGATTCAAGCTGCGATTTATGAATAACTAATTTGACAAAAGGTCACAACAAAAAGTGGAGGGCAAAAATAACATCGGATATCATCGTTATCCATGGATGAGAGTGACTTTTCCCCGGAAGGAGATGGGCTCTTCCGGGGATATTTGTCTCTCTTCCATGGATATCATCGTTTATCCTCGGAAGAGAGTGCTTTTTCCCCGGAAGGAGGTGGGCTCTTCCGGGGATATTTGTCTCTCTTCCACGGAAACGCTTTTTTCAAGAACTCACCAGCCAAACAAAACACATATTAAAAACAGCTATTCCACTCACTAGTGAAATAGCTGTTTAGCTTCTAGTTATTTTTTATCCAATGGTTTCTTCCAAAAACCAATCATTAATGCCGAAATAGTTGCACCAATAAGAATGGAGACAAGATACATCAACCAGCTTCCTTCAACCGTTGGAATAACGAATATCCCACCATGTGGGGCTGGCAAGCCAACACCAAATAGTAATGATAATCCACCAGCTACCGCAGAACCAACAACAATAGAAGGAATAACTCGACCTGGATCAGCTGCTGCAAATGGTATTGCCCCTTCTGTGATAAAGAAAGAACCTAGGGCGTAGTTTGTCTTACCAGCATCACGCTCTTCTCTCGTAAATTTATTACGGAAGAATGTTGTAGCAAGTGCTAACGCTAATGGGGGCACCATACCACCTGCCATTACCGCTGCATGCGGACCTAAATTTCCTGCTTCAATCATGGCGATACCAAATGTAAAAGCTGTTTTGTTGATGGGACCTCCCATATCGACAGCCATCATACCGCCTAAAATTAGACCTAATAATAACGCATTAGTTCCAGTTAAACCACCTAACCACGTTTCTAAACCTGACATAATCGTAGCGATTGGTTCAATGATCACGTACATAACAAGACCAGTAACAAAAATATTTAAAACTGGATAGAACAAGATCGTTTTGATACCATCAAATGCTTTAGGTAACCCTGCTAAAAGTTTCTTTACGCCAACTGCGACATAACCACCTAAGAAACCTGCTATTAAACCACCAAGAAAACCTGCTCCACCAGTAGAAGCCATAAAGCCACCAATCATTGCAGGCGCAAAACCTGGCCGGTCAGCAATACTCATTCCAATGAAACCTGCTAAGACAGCAACCATTAGACCGAATCCGTAATCTCCTCCAATAGCTTTCAGTGCAGCTGCAAATGCATTATATTGCTCGTGATCTGGCTCGGCTGAATGAATACCAAAGAAAAATGAAATGGCAATAAGAACACCACCACCAACAACAAATGGTAGCATATTGGACACACCGTTCATTAAGTGTTTATAAAAACCAGAGCGCCCTCCACTAGAACTCGATCCTTCACCACTACCATCAGTTTCATAAATTGGTGCGTTACCACTTAATGCTGTATTGATTAACTCTTCAGGCTTACGAATACCATCTGTTACCCCACGGCGCAACACTTGCTTACCTGCAAAACGATCCAGTTCTACCTTTGTATCTGCCGCAACAATAACTGCTTTAGCATTTTTGATTTCTTCATCTGTTAGACGGTTTTTCACGCCATCTGAACCGTTTGTTTCCACTTTAATGGAGACACCTAGTTCTTTCGCTTTATCCTTTAAAGCATCTGCCGCCATATAAGTATGGGCGATACCTGTCGGACAACCTGTTACAGCTAAAATTTCCGGTCCTGAAGCTTGGTTGTTTACTTTTTCTTCTTCCTCGACTTGTCCCAATTTATCCTGCTCTTTCGCATCAATAATATTTAAAATTTCTGCTTCAGAATTCGCTTCCATTAATTGGTTTCGAAAGTCTTCGTCCATCAACAATGTAGATAATCTTGACAATGTTTGCAAATGATCATTGTTCGCACCCTCACTGGCAGCAATCATAAAAAATAAATGTGCAGGCTGACCATCTAACGAATCATAGTCTACACCTTCTTTAGATCTAGCGAAACAAATAGCGGGTGTTGAAACAGCACTTGTTTTCGCATGTGGAATAGCTACATTCTCCCCTACTCCTGTACTACTTTGATTCTCACGATCCCAAATCGCTTTGGTAAATTGTTTCTTATCATGAACATAATTGCCTTCTGCTAATTTATTTGCCATTTCATCTATGATTTCTTCTTTTGACTGAGCACGCGCTTCTAAAATAATAATGTCACGCTTCAAAATTTCCGTTATTTTCATAGCCCCTCTTCCCTTCTTTTTTATATTTATAGATGTGTTACCTGAACCTGTGAGAGCAATAATTCTACTTCTTCTTTCGTACACAGTGTCTTAGAAAATGCGGTAGCACTCCCTGCCGCAACGGCATATTTTGCGGATTCTCCGGCATTTTCCGTTGTCTGCCAACTGTAAATAAATCCCGCAACCGCAGAGTCACCTGCACCAACTGAGTGTATAGCTGTTCCTTTTGGTGCGCTTAGTTTCATTGCACCTTCTTCACCAACATAAATAGCTCCTTCTTTTGCCATCGATACTAATACATGATCAATCTGTTGCTCTTGATGAAGCCTGCTAGCTAATCGAACAACATCTTGATCATTCTTTACCTCTGTATCAAACAACTCTGCTAATTCATAATGGTTCGGCTTAATAAACGCAGGACTTGCGTTAATTGCTTCCTTTAAAGGTGCTCCACTTGTATCTAAGATCGCCATCACACCTTTTTGCTTCAGCATTGCGACAATTTCCTTGTATACGCTTGCTGATAGCGAACCTGGCAAACTGCCCGCCAATACCACGATGTCACCACTTTTTAAGGCTTCAAACTTTGCGAGAAATTGCTTGTATGCTTCTTCATCTATAACCGGAGAGACACCGTTTACTTCCGATTCTTCTCCAGCAGCTTTAAGTTTGACATTTATTCTTGTATCTTGCTTTAAGGGAACGAAATCATGGTTAATCTTCATCTCTGTTAAATAATCAGTAATAAATTTTCCAGTAAAACCACCAACAAAACCTAATGCTGTCGATTGAACACCAAAGCGATCCAATACACGAGAAACGTTGATCCCTTTACCACCAGCTTCCTTATAGTCTGACTGACTTCGGTTCACTTCTCCGGGATGGAAGGCTTCAAGACTGACTACATAATCAATGGCTGGATTGAATGTCACGGTATAAATCATAACGGCACCACCTCCAAAGTTGTTTGCTTACTAATCGTTTCTTGTTGTTCGTCTGATAAACCGTTGGTCGTAATGATATGAACACTCGCTAGATCTGCTACATTTGCGAAAGATACTTCTCCAAACTTAGTCGGGTCTGCTAATACATATTTTGATTGGGATTGTGACAATGCTGTTTGTTTGACACTTGCCTCTTCCGGATCAGGTGTTGTTAAGCCTTGTTCAGGATGGATACCGTTAATACCTAAAAAGCATTTATCAAAGCGATATTCTTTGATTGCGTCGACGGCTTTCGTACCAACGAGGGCAGCAGTCCCTTTCTTAGCCTTACCGGAAATAACATACGTTTCGATCCCATATTCTATGAGTAACTGAACATGTGGGATACCATTCGTCACCACCATGACTGATTTCTCCTTAAGAAAAGGAATTAACTCCATCGTTGATGAACCTGCATCGAGATAGATTGAATCGCCCTCTTCAATAAAAGAAGCAGCTTTTCGTGCAATCACGCTTTTTTCCTGTTGATTGATCGTCGACTTTTCAAGAAGTGTTGGTTCTTCTCGTTTCTTCTTTAATAGTGATGCGCCACCATGAACGCGTTTAATATATTGAAGGTTTTCTAGCTCTGTTAAATCTCTACGAATGGTTGATTCCGAAGCATTCGTAACTTCACACATTTCTTTCACTGTTACGACATCTTTCTCTCTTAATAACGATAAAATGATTTCTTGTCGTTCAATCGTCAGCATAAGTCACTTCTCCTATTAATAGGTTAATCGCTTACATCTATTTTACAACCACAAATGATCATTGTCAATCACTTTTGATCAAAAACAACCAATAACAGTCACACCCTTTATTGCACCATATGTTATGATAAGTACAGTACATCAGAAAGAAGGTTCAACACATGAAGAATCTTTACGTCTTTTTTGCTTTTATTTTTCTCTTACACATCATTTCCGTATTTTATCCAAACCCTTATCTATCATACGCGTTAGGAACTCTGTCCATTGCCATGCTTGCTATCAGTTTTCGAAGGGCTTCTCGATTGTTTCAGATCTTAGGTTCCGGCTTTTCTGTTGTGGGGATATTGTTATTTTTCTCTACTAATTTAACAGTCTGGGAAATTGTTCCTATGCTTGCGGGGAACTTATCTTTATTAACATTGCTAGCCGTACTGCCTTGGATGAACAGTGCCGTTGCAGCGGGACGTTTTGATAAACTAATGCAGCATTTGTTAAGAGGAAATGTGCGTGATTTGGGACAGTTGTATCAACGAAGTACAACAGCGATGATGTCATTAACAGCTTTTTTAAATGTATCTTCTGCAACGATTGCCCAGGATGTTCTAGTCGATAATTTAAAACCGATTCGGAAGAAAATTGCTAATAAAATTATTATGATGGCCACATTGAGAGGTTACTCCCTGGCATTGCCTTGGAGCCCTTTAGAAGTGTTACTGGCCATGGGGATTTTTATTACCGGAGTCAATTACGCGGAATTATTACCATGGATGATATTTATCACCGTTCTCATGTATGGTCTCGATAGCTTGTGGGGGCGATTATATTTTAAGCAATATCCTTATCCGGAAGACAATTATACTGCCCTTCACCAACAAAACAATCAAAATCGGTCAAAAGTCATTCAATTGGTGATTGCATTGTGTTCTTTTCTTCTATTAGTAATCATTATTGGTAATGTATTTGACTTAGAATTTATCTTGACTGTAACGTTATTAGTATTTCCTTTCGCCTGTTTATGGGCACTTGCGATCGGCAGATGGAAAAGTTTTTGGACAATCGGCTGGAACCGCTGGAAAAACAGCCTAAATAATATGGACAACTTCATTGTACTATTTGTAACCTTAGCTCTTTTCACCAATACATTAAATGAATCTCCAGCTCTTTTGATGTTACAGGATCCAATTTTATTTGCTTCCGATTATCCGATCTTCATTTTAATCATGATTCAATTACTATTCGTCGTATTGAGTATGTTTGGTGTCCACCCTGTTGCAACTATGGGAATTTTGAGCGGGATCAGCCCGATGTTAATGGATATTTTAAGTCCATTAAGTCTTGCTGTGAGTTTAATTATTGGTGGGGTTTCCACTGTACCAATTGGGACATATGGACTTGTCGTCACGATTACATCAATGAGTTTGAAGCAAAGTCCTTATTATATTACCTATTATAATTTGAGTTATTCTTTTGTGTTTGGTGCGGTTGGGATTGTGATCTCTTATTTGTTGATTTAGCGGACCCAAGGAAGGATCAAGGTTAAAAAGAATTTGCCTTTAATACAATATATAGGAGTGGTTCTATATGAGAAGACAAAAGGTTTTAAAATGGCTATTTATATCTATCTCCATTTTTGCTATTTGTTTTGTTTCTATTACAACTTTGACTGTAATTACTGATACCGAAGTAAAACAAACTATACAAACTGATCATGAGGATATAATAGCAGAAGAGCGGTCTGACATTGAACAAAGAAAAAAGGAGAAGCCTAAACCATTAGAATTTACAGGTGATTATGATAAAGATATGTTAGCAGAAACGTTAGCATACAATGAAATGCCTTTCCCTAACGATAGCCAATCATATGAAAATTTAACACCAGAGACATTTCATGAGCATTTAGCAATGATGGAAAATGTACCAAGTGAAATACGAGAAGATAAACTAAATTGGCTTGAAGGGGGATTAGACAAAATCCCTGAAGAATATCGGGCAGATTATCAAGAACGGATTACTAATTTAAAAAAACACCTCCATTAAATAAAATGTGGCACTCTTAATACTAATGGCCCCCTACCACTGGAATTCCTATTCTTCTTTTATTACGGTGCTAAACATCTGTACCCCCCTGACCATATCTCACTTTATCGTTAGGACCGTAATAAATGCATTAGTTTACTCCGACTATTCGTATTTGTTTTGGAGAAAATCGATTTCAGGTGATCCTGAACGGTATAAGGTGAAATCGATAAATATTGTGCGATTTCTTTTGTTGAATGGCCTTTCCAGACATGTTTCAGAACTTGAGACTCTTTGGAAGTTAATCGATAACATGTTACTAAATGCGAAAACCTAGCTTCTTCTGGTATAGGGATTCTCATCACCATCAACACATTTGCTTCATCGCTGCCGGTAAGTAATGATCCCTCCATTGCATATATCTGACCTGCTTGTGTTTTCATAATGGTTCTATGATGAGTTGTTTGTTCACTGAGCATTTGATAAGCAACAGCTCGAATAGAACGTGGTAACCTATCTGTTGCAATAGCTTCTTCCATACATAGTTCTTGTAACCATTGTTCCCCTTCACTATTTTGAAAAAGAATATCAAGCTTTTCTGAAAGAATAAGCATCGGCTTTATCGATTCATCCACAGACAATTGTGGTGTTTTTTCCATATGACTCCTCATCAGCTGTGCGATACTTTTAACATGTTTTGTTACTTTTTGGACTTCAGCATTCGTAAAAAACAAATTTTCTCTAAACAAACTGGCAAACCCATAGCACGTTTGATTGATTACAAAAGCAATTCTCATTTCATCCCTAAATCCAGCAGGCAACAATATCTCATCAAGTCGTCTGCTTGGTTTATCATGCAGTAATTGAACAGGAAGGAATCCACTTACTAATTCTTGATGAGAATGGATATCTTCTTCTAAATATTCATTTTCAAATAATTGTTGATGGATAGCCTCAACCGTTTCGTCTGTATATGCCCCCGTTGTCAGTAGGTTATTTGGGTCAACGGTTCTAATACATGCCGCATCAAATGAGCAAGTAGCATATAAAAAATCACGTATTCTTTTTCTTAACACATTCCCTCCCAACACCCACACCTCCCTTATCCCTTGATTATGGGATAGTTTTTCCATTTAATACATTTATAATTGAGAATGATTATTAATATAAATGTAACATAAAAGGAGCGTATTGCAATGACTATTTCAAATTTATCTTGGCATAATGACACTGTTAAAGGTTATTCTGCAACCATTGATCGAAAAGTCCCCGGATATCAATTGTTACACGAATTAACTGCCTTACTATTAAAGGAAATATTAACTCAGGATATTACAAAAGTCCTCATTGTAGGTGCCGGTGGAGGTAAAGAATTGATTACCTTAACAGACTTGTTGCCAGACCATGTCCAACTTACTGCACTAGATCCATCTACTCAAATGCTAGACATTGCTAAGGAAACTTTCAGTGCTAGGGGAAGAGAACATTCGATTTCCTTTATCGAGGGTTATCTTGAAGAACAAGATTTCCACGAACCTTTTGATGCCATTATTTGTATGCTTACCTTTCAATTTATTCAAGGAAAGCAATCGCAAATACGATTTGCACAACATCTAGCTCGCTCTCTTCATCCTGGTGCACCATGTTTTTTAAGTACGATGGTCAATCACGATCAAAGCTATTTTCAAACGTGGAAACAACATTTAATCAAACACGGTGGAACCAATTCAGAAGCAATACAGTTTCAAGAAAGTATCGGAAAACGTATATTTTCAATCGATGAGAAGGGATTAACAAATATGCTACACCAAGCTTCATTCACACAGATATCCTCTTATTTTCAATCGTTGTTTTTCAAAGGTTTTATCTGTTTTAAAGGAGGGACAGAGTCATGAAAGACGCCATTATTGTTATTGGGGGATATGGAAAAGTAGGCAAGATAATTTGTAAGCTA
The DNA here is from genome assembly GCF_017599345.1 of Gracilibacillus suaedae. GTDB lineage: Bacteria > Bacillota > Bacilli > Bacillales > Amphibacillaceae > Gracilibacillus > Gracilibacillus suaedae. The sequence continues at coordinate 274,926 of NZ_JAGFVL010000062.1, read as the reverse complement.
TTAGCTAAACAGTTCCCCGGAAAAGTATATGCGGCTGGCAGAAATAAAGATAAAGCGATTCGCTTTGCTAAAGAGACAAATGATCTAGTCCAACCGCTTGTTTTCGATATGCATCAAACTGAAATACCGAGCTGGCTATCAGATGCAAAATTAGTCATGATGTGTATCGATCAACCAAACACACGGTTTATACAAGCCTGTTTACAAAATGGAACCGCCTATATCGATATAACAGCTGATCGTCACTTTTTAACTGAAGCTGAGAAACTTGAGACAGAGAATATTCTTGCTCCAGCAGTTCTAAGTGTTGGGTTAATTCCTGGTCTCTCCAATTTATTAGCTAATCATGTAAAAGCACTGATGCCGGCAGTTCATCAATTAGATATAGATGTTCTGCTCGGTCTTGGTGATGACCATGGCGAAGCAGCGTTAAAGTGGATGCTTGACCAAACACACTCATCCTTTATGATATATGAAGAAGGGAAAAAAGTTTGGAAAATACCATTCTCTGATAAAAAGTGGACCAATTTTGGTACTTTAGTCGGAAAGAAACATACTTATCGGTTTCCTTTCCCTGATCAATTAACACTTTATCACACATTAAAAATACCAAGTGTATCGACAAGGATCTGCTTTGACTCTAACTTTATTACTACTATGTTTGCGTGGTTCTGTAGATGGAAACTAAGTAGACTTCTTCCATTACCGTTCATTCAACAACTTTTTTTGTTTCTTTTGAAAAAATGGAATATTGGTTCCAAACAGTTTTCTGTTCACGTTAGTGGTTACGATGAAACTAGTAACAAAAGCGTCACCATCTACGGTGAAGAAGAATCCGTTATCACAGCGCAAGTTGCCGCTAGTGTTGCAAATGCAATCTTAACGAATCATTTCAATCCTGATATTTATCATATAGATCAACTCTTTCGATTAAATTATCAAGAAGGCAGACTGTATTTGGAAGTTAAGCAGAATAAGAATATCTATTATATTTGTGATTCTATTCGGTTTCGATAATTGTATGAATTTAGATACAAGTACTAACATAAAAAACATCATTTTAATCTAGTTAAGGTACGGTATTCATTGAAGATTTGAAATTAATATTAAGGTAAAAAAGGTTTTTTATGTAATATGATAATATAATGAAGAAGGATATCATCAACTCTGAAAATATTAGTAACTCATTAACAAAAGTTAAATGTTGTAGGGGGTGCTTATTATCTACAAACTAATGATAAAAAATCAGTTAAAAACAGAATTAAAATTGTATGGGAGTAGTTTTGCTGGTGCAATAATTGCTTCTTCTTTTTTTCTGATTCGACCGTCTGAACCGGAATCTTATTTGATATATTATTTTTTATGGATGATACCCTTGTGCGATACATTCATGCATTTTGCTGCTTCTAAGTATGCAGCAAAAGTTTATTGGTCAAAATATGCCAATCATACACTATTATACTTTAGAATCCTATTTCTCTTTCGAATGGTACACACTTTGGTACATATGTTATTTATAAATATACTGAATCAAGCACATGTTTTTGTTTTTGAATCTGATTTTACGAGCAATTTTTGGGGACTTCAAATTTATCTTGCTACCTTTCTTTTATACGGCTTTACTGTTGGTGCAAGTACATCCATTCGGCAAGCTAAACTTTCGCTAAAGAGAATCCAGAAACTCTCGCTAGGGTTGCTCCGTTTAATAGCCCCGATTATGCTGACAATGATAGTATCAAAGATAACTGATATCATATTTGATACAACTGCTTCCTTCATCTTATTAGGGACTTTTTTGAATATTATATTGGTTATTTTAAACTATTACTTTATCAAAACCTTCATCGACGAATCAGAAAACGTGTAAACAATTATATTATACGTTAGAAAGGAGTTTTTTTATGTCTTATGCTGATATATTAAAGAAGGAATGGAAAAATGAAAAAAAGGCATACATCATAGGTTTTGTGGGGGCTATTGTACTCTCGCTATATTTCTTTATCTTAAGAACGGATTCGCTAATGGTATATTTTCTTTTATATCTTTATCCTGCGTTATTATGTATACATCCCGTACGCTTACCAAAACCTTACGCACAGGCTTTTTGGTCAAAGTATGCGGACGCTTTCAATTTTTATAAAGCCAAAGTAACGCTACGGTTTATTCAACTGTTATTGCACATGCTTTTAGTGACCTTATTAAATCAAATTTACTTTCAATTCACCCATTCAAACTTCACATTTCATTTTTGGAATCATCAACCCTTTTTGATTTTCGTGATGCTTTATTTATATATGATAAACCTCGGTCTATCATTAAAAGAAACAGTTGTGTTGCAATCTAAAATTAAAAAAGTTTTTATTATAATATTCCAATTATTCGGCGTTATCTTTTTGGGAATGTTTGTGTCTTGGGTATTCGACTTTGTATACTACCTTATAAATTCTTCTTATATTGAAATAAAATTTATAAGACCACTTATGTTCATTTTATTTTCAATCATGCAACATCATTCAAATAAAAATTTGATCCGTAACCTACCGAAGTCTTTAGATGATTAACCCCTTCCAACAAACTCGAGTAAAAAAGCGACTTTAGCACAGTAACTAAAGTCGCTTTTTATAAACGCAGTCTTTACACTGTTGCGTCTTCAACATATGATCCTCCTATAATTACTACAAAGAGAATACCTGTTGCACCAATTATCGGTCCGAGTCCTCCACTACCCATTGATAGACAAATAAAAACAAGTAATGCAAAGCCTGCGAATAGAAAGATTTCTGCTGGTGAAAGATTGGCTAAAAAAGTATCGCTTAAATCAATATCTTTCTCCATCGTTAGCACTCCTCTAATCTTTAATCCATCACCTACATCAAGGAGCATTTCAAACTTACAAGGTTTAATTGTAAATGATTTCATATTCCAATTCGTCTCTACTTCTCCTACAGAAAATCGGACTTCCTCAATGATACCTTTATTTAATAAGTGGTTTTCGATCCAGACTGCTACTGGATTTCCAATAGAAGATTTAATGAATGCTTTTGCTAACAGCACCCATCTCCACGTTTTTTTATTTGATTATACACAAAAGTTATCCACATGCGCTAATTTTATAGTTTCCTAAACTAGAGCAAAAAACGGCACATCATTGTGTCGGTTTTCTACTACCTATTTCAAGGCTATTTTTAGTGACTGGTTAATTAAACGGGGCAAAACAGAAATATGATTTTCATTATCGTATATTTGAAATGTTGCCTCTAAATTGGGAACAGACATTAGTTCTTCTGTCAACTGCTTGGCGTTTTCCAACATATACGAAGCATGGTTGCCTTCCAATTTTCCTACCGCGACTAGTAAGGATACTGGTTTATCGAGCTTCGGTTTCTCATGTATAAAGTACTTTTTTTCCTTCATAATAACCGATTGATTCCAATGAACAGACGGACTTCCCGCAATATATGTTTGAAAGGCCTGACTATTTGTAAACAAGGTATGTAAGACAAATAAGCCACCTAGTGAATGACCGAATATCGTCTGTTTCTGCTTATTGATGTTGTACTTACTTTCAATCAAAGGCTTCAAGACATTCTCGATAAACGCCATAAATTTATCTGCTCCACCATGTGGCGGCAGTTCGCGTTCGCCCCACCTAACACTGACATCAAATTCCGGTTCTGCGAGCGTATAATCATAGAAACGCTCCTTTGAAAAAGGTTCTTCAATAGGATAGCCAATTGCTACAATGATAGCAGAATGAATCCCCGTACGCTCCGGTCTTCTAGCTTGCAGACGGACAGCATCTACTACCGTAGAGAAGATAGCATTCCCGTCCAACAAATAGATAACAGGAAATCCTTGCTCGGGAACAGGCAAATTTGGTTGATATACATCGATTTGAAATGATCGGTTACTATAGCCCGCCTCTATTTTCAACCGTTCAGTATTCGGAATCGTTACATTCATGATAGCTCACCTCTGCTATTTCGTTGATTTTCTACGTAATAAATAAATAAAATAAGGAATTCCAATAATGGAAATGACAACACCGACTGGTAATTCAACAGGAGCAAAAATGGATTTGGCAATAAAATCCGATAACGTCACTAACACCATACCAATTAAACCTGAAATTACAATGACCATTTTGTGATGAAGACCAATTAACCGTCTTGCGATATGCGGAGCTAGCAATCCAATAAATCCGATACTGCCAGATACCGACACACACGCACTGATTAAACCGATACTCGTTAACAGCCAAATGCTTTTTTCCCATTCGGTGGATAAACCTACATTCTTCGCTGTGTCCTCTCCTAAATAAAACAGATCCAAGTGCGATGCTCTGATCAAAATAAAAGGTAAAATGATGACAAACCACGGAATAATCGAGATGATTTTCTGCCAATTGGCATTCCAAATTGAACCTGTCATCCACATCGTCGCGGCTTCAAAATCCTGTGGGTTCATTTTAAGAGAAATATACAAGGTGATTGCACCTAAGCCAGATCCTGTTGCTATCCCAACCAGTAATAATCGATTGGAATCCAATCGGCCATTATTCCATGAAAAAGCATAGATAAACAGTGATGCAGCCATCCCGCCGATTAATCCAAATAGTGGCATGGTAAAAGTTGATACCAGATCAGAGCCCTCTGCGAACTTGCTTGCCAGAAACATATAAATCACGATTGCTAATCCTGCACCAGCATTAATCCCCAATATACCTGGATCTGCTAATTCATTTCGAGTCAGCGCCTGAATAATTGCACCTGCTATCCCCAGTCCTAAACCAACAAACATGCCAATGATAATCCGTGGTAAACGAAAGCTAAAAATAACAATACTATGCTCGTGACTTTGATCTAAAAACAATAAAGTTTTCAGCACCTCTGATACTGTCATCGAGAATTCTCCATAGGTTAAGCTCAAGTAGCCACTTACAAGCAGCACCACCAATAGTACTGAAAGAATCTGCAGAAATTTTTTGCGTCTATTTCGTGCCTGCATGGGATGCCCCTCCTCTCTTCTTGATCAGATAGAGGAAAAAAGGAACACCAATTGCTGCTGTTACAACACTAATCGGTGTTTCGAACGGATAGTTCATAAATCGGCTGCCAATATCAGCAAAAACAAGAAAAACGCCACCAAGTAATCCAGCGAATGGAATCGTCCAGCTATATTCCACACCTATCAAAAAGCGACTGATATGTGGAATGATTAGTCCAACAAAACCAATATTCCCTGCTAATGCTACCGCACAGCCAGTTAACAACACGACAGACAATATCGCAAGAGATTTCACCAGAAAATCTTTTTGACCTAACCCCACCGCCACGTCGCGCCCTAGAGACATTACCGTCATTTGCCTCGAAATCCCAAACGCAATCACCATGCCTACAATGACAAAAGGAAGAATGGTTTTTAATAAATCTGGATTAATTTGATGGAGCCTTGCATTATACCAAAAACTAATATCTTGAGACGTTTGGAAATAGGTGGCAAGTGCTGTGGCAATACTACTCAGAAATGTACCTATAATCGTTCCAATAATCGCCATTTTTACCGGCTTCATCCCATCTGATATAGAGGAAGCCAATAAATAAACGACCACAGCAGCAAACGCTGATCCTGCTAATGAAAACAATACCATCGTCAAATTCGGTAATCCTGGAAAAAAGATCATACAGCATGTAACCATTAAGATAGATCCATCAGAAATCCCCATAATAGAAGGAGATGCAAGATAATTTCTTGTCATCCCCTGCATGATAGAACCTGAAACTGCTAAGAAGCAACCAATTAATAACGCGCCGATCGCTCTTGGAATCCGCGAGTAGCGAATGATTTGATGATCGACCTTCGATGGATCAAAATGAAAGACAGCGTCCCATATGACATCTAGCGCAATCGCTTTTGAACCAAAAATGACCGAACAGACCAAACTTAGTAAAATGGTAACGGGAGCTATTGTTATGAAAATGATTGGCATTTTTAATCGTAACTGTTGCATAGCTCCTGCTCCTTTTCTTTATTCCGCTAAAACATTTTCCTGAAATGCTTTTAAGAATTGCTGCTTACTCCAAGCTGTACCACCTTGTGCTAACGGATCTACCGCATTAACGTAGACTTGCTCATTCTGGACAGCTTGTAAGCTTTGCCAGATAGGATTTTCTTCTAAATCTGATAACGCAGTTGGATTGTCTGCATTTTCTGATTCTGCATATTGTACAAAAATGTGATCTGGATTCAGTTCACTGAATTTCTCTAATGAAATTGCTTCTTGTACTTCGGCCTTTTCAATTACACTTGGAAGACTTAAACCTAAATCATCGTATAAAACAGAATTGAAAGAAGTGTCTTGTGAATAAATCATAATATTACCAGATCTGATTCGTACAACAACCACTGTCTCTTGTTGTACATCTTCAGGCATTTGACCTTTCAATTCTGTTAACTGCGCTTCATAATCTGCCAGAATTTGTTCTGCTTTTTCCGATTTTCCAGTAACTTCTCCTAACATCTGAAGGTTATCTTTCCAATTTGTAGAGATATGAGATACCGGGATCACTGTTGTAATCTCTTCCAATTTCGCAGCTGTATCTTCCGGAAATTTAGTCGTACTTAAAATAACATCTGGGTTCAATTCTAATATTTTCTCGATATTAGGTTGCCTCTTCTCACCAATAGATTCCGCATTTCCGACAATATCACTAAATAGTTCCGGGAATTCACCACCGACAGAAATAGCACCAATTGGTTCTACACCTAACAACAACGCATCCTCCATTGCCTCGAATGCTCCTGCAATCACAATAGTAGGATCTTGTGGTACTTCATACTCTTCTCCTAAATAGGAAATGGTACGTGTCTCTGATTCAGATTCCGCTTCTGTATCTTCTTCCTCTTGACTTTGATCTGTTCCTGTTGTTTCCGTCTGGTCTTCTGCACTAGCATCTTCTGTTTCGCCTTGCTGACATGCAACAAGCATCGTAACTAATGAAACTAGTAAAATAATATAAATCCATCTTTGCTTCAACATCTATTAACCTCTCCTCTTCCTACATTGATAATCATTCTCAATTATATATTGTAATAGAGGAGTTGAAAATGGACATTTTACTGATGGTTATTTGGACAAAATTCAATTAATATTTTTCTTACTTTTTGGAGTATACGCTCATGTGCCACAGCAGAGTATTCAAACCACGGATCTGTCGCTATACAATGCACTTGACCTTCGTGCACAGCTTTTATTTTCATCCAGTCCAACGATTGCTGTATTTGTTTCCAATCATATAGGGTCTCCTGCTCCTGACAAACCATTAACATGATATGGTCCGGATTGATTTTTACTATTTCCTCAAGCTTTAATTCCTGATCATGTACTGGTTGTTTTCCATAAGCTGATCGCATTCCCAACTCTTCAAAGAAAAGCTCTGACACCGATCGACTGGAAGTCAGGTAAAAAGAGTGCTTGAATTTACGTAAAAACAAAAAGGAAGCATCCGAATATCTACTCTGTAATTCTTCTTTTAATTGAAGCTTTTTCCGATCAAAACGATTTAACCACTTCTCCGCCCTATCCTTTTTATTTAAAAATGTCGCTAGTTCTTCAAGTTGCATTCGCCAGGTTGTGTCTTCCTGAATACAGAAAACTTGCATGTTAGTGTTGTGCTTTTTATCTAGATGACTGCTGTCATATTGATTGGTAATAATGATTTCCGGTCGATATTGCTGAAGTTTTTCCATATTAGAGCGGAGGTGCTTATCGATTTTATAAGCACTTAATTGAACAGGAATATCTGTCCGAAAATGTTCGTAATAGTAAGGAGTCCATTTAGGATGTAATGGAGCTGCATATGGTATAATGTCTAACGCCAATAATTGCCCCATGTAATCACGTTGACTGACGGCAATATAAGTCTTGTGATTGCTCCGAAATACACTTGGCGACATACCAGTTTTCTTTTTAAACCATCTGCTGAAATAATATTCATCACCTATCCCTATTTTTTTGGCAATATCTCTTGATCGAGCATCTGATTGTATGAGTAACCGTTTTGCTTCTGCGAGTCTTTGCTGATGTAAATATTTTATCGGACTTACCCCATATTGTTTCGTGAATAAATCGACAAAATAATGCTCACTCACTTGGGCGATTCGTGCCAAGTGTTCGATTTGGATCGTTTTATCATAATAAAGGTCCATATATCTTTTTGCCTCTAGTAATCTGTTCTCTGGTGCACCCTTCTCAGAACTTAATATAAAATAGAACAGGTCCTGGAAAACAATTTGCATACGGAAATTCTCTAATTCATTGTTAGGTTGACTCAAGGAGGACAACTGATTACAATAACTCCATACCGGTTCTATCGCTTGCAATCTAACAATTGGATGCATCCGTTGCCAGGGCTCACCTAACATGTCGAAATGAAAAACATATAATTCAATTTCCGATGTTAAATGGAGCGCATATGTATCTCCAGGCTTACATAGATAGACTTCTTCCTGATTCACTGCTATTTTATCCTCATTTATATAAATAAATCCTTCACCTTTTGCCATATATAGTAGTAAATAGTGATTACACCATGTAAACCGAAGTCGGTAATGGTTATCTTTTCTTATCCATTCCAACCACTTTAGTGTAAATGAATATACGGAACGCTCAAATTGTTTGATTTCATGCATGGTTGATAACCTTCTTCCTTTCAATTGATAATCATTCTTAATTAAAACTATAACATATAGTACCGATTAATGGTTGAAAAAGAGCGGATACAAATCCGAGAAAACCCATTAGTTTCTATAAGAGCGTGTTCAAAAAGGAGAACAAAAACCGCAAATGAAATTCAAGGTGGCCAGTAGCGAACACCAGAATGTATGCTTATCAATACATGAGGAAAGCAGGTGCAAATTAACGCAGAAGTGCAAGCGATTTTTCCCGGACTTTTTGAACATCTTATTAATGAAGGTTGTATCATACAGAATTTTAAGTAGAAACATCTTCCGACTTGGTTAGACCTTGAATCATCATGGCATTGTTTTTTCTTGCAACTAAGAAAAGCACAAGCGCCCGTTCATGTTAAAAAACGGTACAAGTCTTAAACTTCTATGCTTTCACTTAGAACAAAAAAACCGGCACAAGGCCGGTTGTTATTGATTATCGATTAATAAATGTTCACGCAATGTATTTCCACTATAGTCTTTTCTAAACAATCCTTTGTCAACGAGCATTGGCACTAGCTTGTCACAGAATAATTCTAAAGAATGAAGCGAACCACCTGGGAGTGCTATAAATCCATCCATCGCATCTGCTTCCACCCATTCTTCTATGGATACTAGCGCATCCTCCACCGTTCCAACAATCACCCAATGACCAGATCCTACCACTTCCGGTCTTGATAATAGTTCCTCTATTGTTGGCTGCTTTTCAGTAATCAGATTTTTTAATAAGTTCGTATGTGTTTGACTTCGAACAGATACATCATCATTCGGTAGTAAGTCGGCTGTTATCTTGTGATCAAGGGGCATATCTCTTAGATTTAATCCTAGGATAGTCTGCACTGTTTCATATCTTTTCTCTTTCGATAAGTTCGCATGTGCTCTAGCATGCAGTTTAAACGCTTCTTCGCGTGTATCAGCCAGGAAAAAATACAGTCCCGGCAAAATTCGAATGGCATCTTCGCTTCTTCCTTCTTGTTGTGCCTTTGCTCGTAAATCATTCCGTAATTCTTTTGCAGCAGTAATATCTGGTGCAGCTGCGAAGACAGCATCTGCAATAGCAGAAGCAAATGCTCTTCCAGATGGCGATGCACCTGCCTGCAGTAAAGGAAGTGGATGACTTTGATAGGATGGTATATTTAAAGGTCCCTCGACATGAAAGAATTCGCCAACATGATCGATAGTAGAGATTTTTTGATGATCTGCATAATGACCAGTCTTACGATTTGTCAGCAGGGAAAGACCAGGGAAGCTGTCCCATAGACTGTTGACAACCTTATGAAACTCCTCAGCTTGTGCATATCTTTCCTGAGAAGAAGGCATCTCACCTGCCATAAAATTCTCCACTCCTCCTAATGATGTAACTATATTCCATCCTGCCCGACCATTGCTTATCCAATTAAGAGATTGCAATTGTCTCGCAACTATATATGGAGGATAGAAAGTTGAGGATATCGTGGTTATTAACCCGATTCGTTCTGTTTCGCGAGCAATAGATGTGAGTAGAACAGTCGGATCAAGGCTACTCCAACCTGGAGAACTATCAAGCACCTTTGTATCCAAAAAAAGCGCATCTGGCTTAAAGACAAAGTCTAACTTAGCCTTTTCTGCCTTTTTTGCCAAATCAACATAAAAATCACCCATAAATAGTTCTTCCACTCGACTATCTTTATCTCTCCAGCCATCACCCTTTAGCCATGTGGCAGATAGTGATAATCCAATATGTAGTTGTTTTAACTTATCCATAACTCCATCTCCTAGAAAAGTAGAGGAAAAAGCCTCTTCCATATTTAATCTCCATTATAGCTTTAAAATTAGTTTCTCAACATGGATTTATTTCTAATCTTGTTTGTACGATTTACCTATTGTATCTGCTTCAATCAAAGCACCCAGTTAGAAAACCCCATTACAATGCACCCCCTTATGTATTTGCTATTTCAAGGATAACAACAAATACATAAGAATAAGTTGCCATTAGATCACCAATTAATCCTTTATAAATGTTCGAAAGCCTATTCACGTTCTAGACTAACTTCCAATTGGATAATGGGACTGAGACTAATAATGAGTTTATCCATAATTTGATTTCTTATCGAAAAAATGGCTTTACTACTATAACCTAAATTTAGTGCGCTTTTTTCAATGGACCATTTTTTAAAATAACGATATTGGATAAATTCTACTTCCAAGTCTGACAAATCCTCTAATGATCTATCCATAGACTCTACTAATAACTCTAATTCTTCCAAGTAACTCACCAATCTCTCTTGTTCTTCTACTTTTTGAGATAGCGTTAGAGTATTTGTTTTTGTTGCATTACGGGATTGAATACGATCTAGCTGTTCTTTCATATTTATAATAGCTATTTTATAACTATTATACTTTTTAAGGTGTTTCTCAATAACTTTAATAGCTTTTTTACGTTCTGTTTTACTAAGTTCTGTATACATAAAATTCCTCCTTATATACAAGGGAATGTTTGTTCTGTTATGTATATAATATATTATTTGTCCTACTATTTCAACAGGTTAATGACAAAAATTAGTATATATGGTAAAAGGTCACTTAGGCTAATTCTCTTAATTTAGCTATTTAAACAATTAATGGGGTACATACTTATCGGCAAAAAGACAAAAAAAGACGTTGAGTAAATACCCAACGTCTCTTCAGATTCTTATTCAACAAAACTCTCCAACGCATCATCAATCATTTGACTGTTCGCAATCGGTCCCGCATAAAGCCAGCTTGAATCCTGACCAAATTCATAAATATTATCATTTTGTACAGCCGGAATGTTTTGCCAGATGGAATCTTCTAATGCACTTGATTCACCATCACTATTGACAAAGATGATATGATCCGCTTCTAACTCTGCTAGTTTCTCCATGGAGATTTCTGACCAGTTTTGTGCTGATGTTTCTGAAATTTCCGATACAACACTTGGTGCTGTTAATCCTAACTCATTATATAATAAATCGCCACTGGACAAATTCTCACTTACAATATAAAAAGTATCAGCAAATAGCCATAAAGCAGCAACCGATTCATCACCAATAGCTTCTTGAATTTGCTCTTTGGCATCCTCTGCTTTCGTATCATACTCTGCTAACACGTCAGCTGCTTTCTCTTCCATGCCAAAGACTTCAGCTATAATTTCAAATTTTTCTCGCCAGTTGTTGATCTCTTCTGTTCCCACAACAAAAGTTGGCGCTATTTTATTATATTGATCATATTTATTATCTTCCACCATGCCGGCAGAATCCATTAATAACAAGTCTGGTTCAAATGAAGTAACTGCTTCATATGGTAATTCACTCGGAATGGTAGGGATGCCCTCTAAATCATCCTGCAAATAATCTTGAATGTCTTCACCATCGCGAACAGACCATTGTGCAACTGGCTCAATACCTAAAGCGACTAAATAATCTTCTAGATAAGATCCGATCACTCGTTCAGGATTTGCTGGAACCTCTACCTCATGCCCCATTGCATCTGTTACAGTTCTTGTATCTTCCTCAGCTGATGCCGTATCATCAGTATTTTGATTTTCTGTTGCTTCCCCTTCATCTCCAGAAGATTCTGTATCTTCACTATTACCACAAGCTGCTAACAGAATCAAAAATGCAGCAGCTAGACATATTAACCAACTTTTTCTATATGCTTTCACTGACCATTTCCTCCTTATGCTATGTAACACGATCTATTCTTTTAAATGATAACAATTTTCATTTTCACTTACAAGCATTATTTTTTGGCAAATAAAAATAACGATACTACCAATCTCTTGTCTTTTCCCTTATACTAGAATGATAATAGTTCTCAGTTTTATTAAGGAGTATATCAAGCATGTCTTTTTCAGAAAAAAACAAACGAACTTCCCGACCACTGGTGGCATCTTCCGTCATAGTCGGTGGTTTTATAATATTGCTATTCTCATTAGTGCTTTCCATTATATATGGTGCGGCAGAAGTTGATCTACCAACAACTTGGGAAGCATTAACACAATTTGATCCAAATGAAACGGCACATCAAATTATCCGCAATTTACGTCTCCCGCGTGGATTAGCTGCTGCCCTAATTGGTGCAGCACTTGCAGTCTCAGGTGCGATTATGCAAGGAATGACTAGAAACGCCTTGGCATCGCCTTCTATTATGGGAGTTACCGCTGGTGCCAGCTTTATGATAGCTGTAGCCATGGCAATCATGCCACAAGTTACCTCTTTAGCTATGATGATCTGGGCATTCGCCGGTGCTGGATTAGGTGCTGGTATTGTCTTTGGTGTAGGGTCAATTTCAAAAAGTGGCCTCACACCTGTAAAATTAGCATTAGCTGGTACTGCCGTAACATCGATGTTAAGTGCACTTTCATCAGGAATTGCGATTCACTTTGATATTGCTAAAGATATGAGCTTCTGGTATGCAGGCGGGGTGGCCAGCGTTCAATGGATTCATGTTAAATTACTGGCACCAATTGTTATTATCGGGCTGATTATCGCCCTTTTACTATCCAAATCGATTACTATATTAAATTTAGGTGAAGATGTTGCTAAAGGGCTTGGACAAAGAACGGCTATTCTAAAAATCACGGCAATGATGGTTGTGCTTTTCCTTACTGGAGCCGCTGTCGCTGTCGCAGGAACGATTGGATTTATTGGGCTTGTCATTCCACACATTACCCGTTTTCTTGTCGGAGTGAACTATCGTTGGATTATTCCAGCTGCTGCTGTCTTAGGAGCTTTGTTACTTGTTCTTGCTGACACAGCTTCACGTATGGTCAATCCTCCATTCGAAACACCTGTGGGAACAATGACTGCATTAGTAGGGGTTCCCTTTTTCCTCTATCTTGCTAGACGTGAAGGGAGAGGACTGTAATGTTATCACAAAAAAGAAAAACGGGGTTACTAGTGAGCGGACTTCTTCTTGCGATTGTTGTAACCCTGTTAATTTCACTTAATACCGGAACAATGACAATCGGTCCTTTAGATGTATGGAAAACATTAATAGGACAAGGCAGTGATCAGAATGAGCTTGTCTTATTTGATTTTCGTTTAACACGAATGGTGATAGCACTTCTAATTGGGGCTGGCATGGCAATATCCGGGGCTATTTTACAAGGAGTAACCCATAATGAATTAGCTGATCCGGGTATATTAGGCATTAACAGCGGCGCAGGGTTTGCTGTTGTATTATTTATCTATTTAACACAAGGAAGTACAACCTCCCAGGTATTTATACTTCCATTAGCTGCACTTGCAGGAGCGGTGCTGGCTGCGATATTAATTTATTTGATTTCCTGGAAAAATGGTGTCTCTCCGATTCGATTGATATTAGTTGGTATTGGTATTAATGCTGCTTTTTCGGCTTTAATTATTGTTTTTCAATTGAAAATGGACCCGAATAATTTTACTCAAGCACAGATTTGGCTATCGGGTAATATCGCTGGAACGGATTGGACGTATACTTTCGCTTTATTACCATGGATTCTAATTCTTCTGCCAGTTACCTTTTATAAAGCAGGAACATTAGATACGTTACACCTTGGTGATGAAACCGCACAAGGTCTTGGAACACATGTGGAGAGAGAAAGGTTAGTTTTACTTTTTATTGCTGTAGCGCTTGCCGGTGCAAGTGTTGCTGTAGGAGGAGCTATTGCATTTCTCGGTTTAGTCATTCCACATCTGGCACGAAAATTAGTCGGAGCGCGACATAAACATATGCTGATTACTTCTGCATTATTAGGGGCACTGTTATTACTCGTAGCGGATACATTAGGTCGGAATATCCTTGCACCTTCTGAAATTCCTGTTGGGTTAATCGTTTCCCTAATAGGTGGAAGTTATTTCGTCTATCTTTTAATGAAATCTTAATCGTCATATAATGAAAAATGAGAGAGAATTTGTTATTTTTATAGTAGTACGTACTATTAAATAGGAGTTGATGAACGGTGTATCGTAAAGTAGATGATTTTATTACCGATTGGAATAACGGGGCACAAGGTACCATCCAAGTACTTGAATCATTAACAGATGAGAAGCTGGGCCAAGCCATTGTAGAGGGACACAATACACTTGGCTGGCTTGGGTGGCATTTAGCAACAGCACCTGCCTTTTTCGCGGGAATTGTCGGTTTAAACGTGAAAGCTTCTGGGAACCCAAGTGAAGTTCCAACAAAAGCTGAAACGATTGTCCAAGCGTATAAAACAATAGTAGACGATGTACAAAAAGAAGCTGAACTTTTAACAGATGAGCAATTAGCTGAAGAAATCGAAAGCTTCGGCAATAAAACGACTCGTGGCGCTATGCTGCGTACGTTAATTGATCACCAAACACACCATCGCGGGCAAATGACGGTACTGCTTCGTCAAGCAGGATTAAAGGTACCGAGTGTAATGGGGCCTACCAAAGAAGAAAGTAACTAGTAAAACAAGCACTTAAGATCTAACTTAAGTGCTTGTTTTATATTTATTCATGGTATTCTCTATGTGCTTCTGTCGTTAACTCTATTCCGCCACGAGCTGTTTGATAAACCGTAACTTTTACTGAGGCAGGTTCGATCGCCCAAACTATATCATCCGCAATCTGCGCAGCTAATGATTCACAAAAAGCACCGTGATCACGGAAAGACCACAAATAAAATTTCATCGATTTTGACTCAATACACTTGTGACGTGGTGTATAGACAATTTCTACTTTCCCGAAATCTGGCTGGCCAGTTTTCGGACAAACAGCAGTAAATTCTAAGGCACGAAACGTTATATTTTGCACATTTGGTGCATCAAATGATTCTTGTTTTAAAACTTCTTTTCCTTCTTCTACACTACTTGGTCGAGGCATTGGACCTGACCTTGGTAAGTAATAATTCTCTGACATTTAGATTCCTCCTAGTTTTGATAAAGCAGGATGGTCTCGAACTGCTTATATTAGTCTAAAGAAGCATTATAGCAGAACTTTAAAGAATTGCCAATCCTATCAATTGTGAACTACAGTATCCCATAATATTGGGATACATGTTTACTTTAATCCAGCTTATAATTAATAACGATCATCAACAAAAGAAAGGAAGGATCTTACTGATGACAAACCATGGTCGTCTTTTTGGCGCTTTTTCCTCTCTCTTTCTTTCAAGCCTTTGGGTCCATTCGTGAAGTTCCGAAAGAATTTCTAGAAGTAGCAAAAGCATATAAAATGACAAAGTGGGATACTATACGTCTCACTTACCTTCCTGCGATGAAAGCTTATTGGATGGCCGTTTTGTAGGTGAAGTTTGGAAAACCATTGTTATGGCAGAAGTGATAAGTGGGCAAACCGGTATTGGTGCCGAAAGGAAGAGTGCACGAATCCATGTACACCGACCGATACCATCTTGGCTTGGACCTTTGTAGTCACTTGCTTAAGTCTTTTAATAGAACCTTTTCTGTATATAAAATGACGATTCCTAAATGGAGGAGGAGGTAAACATGAAGAAACAACTGTCTCCAACTAGCAAAAAAGAAAGATTAATGGAACTAGATGTCATTCGAGGTTTCGCATTATTTGGGATATTAGTCGTCAACATGAGCTACTTCTCCACACCAGCTCTTTACGCAGATATGTTAGGTATTGATGGCCATGTTCATTTAATAGAAAATGTCTTAAGATGGGGAATTAGTTTATTTTTTGAATTTAAATTTGTCAGTTTATTTTCTTTGTTATTTGGTATTAGCTTTGCCATGTTCTTGGCAAGACTTGAACACAAGAAAGTTAAAGCTAAAACGTTGTTTAAAAGAAGATTGCGTTTTTTACTTGTATTGGGTTTGATTCATCTCCTTTTCTTTTGGTATGGTGATATTCTAACGATATATGCTTTACTAGGTTTCTTGTTACCTATTTTTGTAACTTTTAACCGAAAGATAATGCTTTGGTGGGTGTGCCTACTCCCACTCATTCCAATATTATTATTGATCTTCGCAATCATTACAAAATTCAATATGATGGAATCTCACACCTTACAAACTATTGAGCATCTATATATGAACACCATACATACTTATGGAAATGGTTCTTTTATTGATATTTTTAAGCACCGTCTTATTGATATTATGTTTATCTACCAAGGTTATATCTTGATGATCCCGGTTATCTTTTCGATGTTTTTGTTTGGCATTTACGCATGGAAAAGTGGTTACATTTCCGAGCCAATTAAAAACGTGAAGGTCTTGAAGCAAATGCAGAAGTACAGTCTGATAATAGGTGCACCATTTGCATTAATAGCGAGTTTTTCAGAATTTAAGGTTAATTCTTATTTTTCTCCATTCTACTATATTCAATTTATAGGCCATGCCGTTAGTGGCCCTGCATTAGCCATCTTTTATATGATAAGTCTTTTACTAATACTACAAAAACATAGTTGGAAACATCGCCTTTCATTTCTTCAACCCGTTGGGCGGATGGCACTAACAAATTACTTAATGCAAACTTTAATCTGCACTAACCTGTTTTATAGCACAGGCTTCGGATTATTTAATCAAGTAAATACACTAGTTCGTTTTGGTATTGCAACCCTTATTTTTATCGCGCAAGTGATCATTAGTCAGATTTGGTTACAGTATTATCAAATGGGACCTCTAGAAGCAATCTGGAGAAAATACACGTATCAGGAACAAAAGAGCGTAAAGCAACAGATTTAAAGCTTAGCGAGTGGGGATAGGCATCATGTTGACAAACTGATGATATGACTTACTGTAATACATGTAGAGAAACTGCCTAGTTGTTTGATGCTTGAATCTAGACGTCTTTGTATTTATGAAAAGGAAGCATGTATACACCTTCAATTTCTTAACTAGGCTCTATGTCTGTTTTGAATCCTTATCTTCCAATACAATTACCTAGAGATCCACATTTTCAAAATACGTTTTCAGTGTGTGCCGACCATATTTTGGTGCAATCATATCATCTCGCGCCATTACTGTTAGAAAAAATTCGATAGGTCCATAGGTTTTACTACTAATAAATGTTTTGACAAATTTTATACTAGCTATTCGAACCCAATCAGGAATGTAAGTAATTTTTGGTTTTTTGTTCAATGCCATAAATGCAAGAAAAGCAATAGAGCGGTGGGTTAAGACTTCTGGACCTCCTACTTTTATTTCGATTTCAGACTTTCTAATGGCGCCTACACATACTTTTGCTAAGTCCTCACCATGTATAGGGTTTATCTTAACTTGACCATTTCCAAATAAATATACTCTACCTCTCTTCGCCATCTGGTAAAATTCTGTCAAATCTGAGAAAAAACCATTTGGTCTTATTATCGTATAATCTAAGCTAGAGTGTCTCAACCTTTCCACAAACTTTTCTTTAGCAACACAAATTTTCACATTCTTCATCTTGTCTCCGTGTAATACAGATACATAAATAAATTTCTTCACCTTACGTTTTATAGCTTCTTCTAATACATTTAAATTCGCCTGATAATCCACATCCATGTAAGTAAGCCCATCTTTTTGCCGGGTAATGCCTACTGTTGAAATCACCACATCAACATTTTCACAACAGTTTTTTAGAGTTGAAGGTTTTGTTACTTCTCCCTCAATCACTTCATAATGCTCCTTATCTACTTGCGGGAGCTTCTGCGGATTTCGAACAACGACTCTAACCGAATAATTCTGATTCAATAACTGCCTTAATATATAACTTCCTAGATACCCTGTTGCACCCACTAAAAGAACAGATTGCTTTTTATTCATTCCTTTCGCCACTCCTTTGGACAGGATAATAATTGATGGAGTAGGATAAAATCAATTTGGTAAAAAACGTAATGCCGAACCACATGAGATAAATGGGTACTTGAATCACATACATATACGTGATGATTCCGGTCACCCATAAGATGCCTGCCCATACCTTTTTATAATCCTCTTTTATAAATTCTACAATTAATATAGATGACAATACTGGATATAACCAAGTATATAGGAAAACAGAGAGACTCACATCAAACGATAGAAAAATAATAAACGGCTGTAAAATGTGCAACGAGTAAAATACCAGTCTTACTCGAGCGTTTGACAAATGATAGTTATTGGTCGAACGAGTTAGATTGGCCATAATTCCGCCCAGATCATCCCAGGCAAGCAGTATGATAATAACTTTTTGTAATAAGCTGGTGTGTTCACTGATAATAGGAACGAAAAATGCTAAAACAATACCCATAAGCAGGGAGAAGATATTTATCATCCATAAGTCCACTTGCCTTGGTTCCATTCCAAAGAAAAACTTATATTCATTTTTTAACAAGCTCAAACAACCATCTCCTGTATAATTATTATAAATTTAACTATACATTCATCGGTGATGATTGTATTGTATAAAATCAGCATCATTTAATATAGATTGCTCGACAATCCCTTTGCTTGAATCATAGTATGCTCTAGGTGATACGCCTGAAAACCTTTTAAATTCTCGAATCAAATGTGATTGATCATAAAACCCAATGTCTGTTATCAATTGTCCCCATTCTGGAATAGACTGATAATGATTAAGTATTTGTGTGAAACGAATAAGCCGACTATATTGTTTAGGCGTAAAACCAATAGTGGTTTTAAACTGCCTTTCTAGTTGAGATAAGGATAAATTATACTTACTGGCAATCTGACTTATAGGTATATTCCCATTCCGAGATATCAAATGTTGAATAATCCTTTCAATCACTATATGTCTTTGTTCATTGGACATTTTCTCATGCATGAAGAACCGGTCAGCTAATTGAACACGCTCATTATTACAACGAGCTTGCAATAACTGATTCGACAATCGATGAATCTTCTCTCCACAATCTCTACTCGGTATGATTTTATTAATGAAATCATCAGAATTTGTTTCTAGAATGAATGATAAAGCGGACGGTTTAAACACAATCGAAAATAAACCTAAATCTCCAGTATGGTAAAAATACCTTGGCTGATCTTGTAGGGGTATAAGTGTAGATTTTGGCATCACATTCAGTTTATCATGGCCCACCTCAAAGTACTGACCCTTGTAGGCAACAATAAATTCTGGATACTGTAAAGGAAATATCTTTTCATATACCCACTCTTGTTCGGACGAGCACTCCAGTGACCAGTAGCCATAAATTAATGCTGATAACCGTTTATCAGGCGGACATTGCCTATATCTTCTTTCATTCATGCTTATGATCTCCTTCTATCTTCTTGGGAACACTATGGAGAAGGTATACTATTTTCATTTCAAAAAGGAAGCAGGCGCAAAACGCTACTTCCTTTTCTCTTACTGATGTTCTTTTTCAAATTTCTTCATAAATGCAATTAAATCTTCTACACCTTCAACAGGCATCGCATTATAAATACTTGCACGCATACCACCTACAGAACGGTGGCCTTTTAACGTTTCTAGCCCCTCAGCTTGTGCTGCTTTAATAAATGCAGCATCTAAGTCATGATCTGGAATGACAAAAGGAATGTTCATGAGTGAACGACTATCTTCTTTTACTGGTGAACGGTAAAAATCAGATTGGGCAATATAATCATAAAGTAATCCTGCTTTTTTCTCATTACGAGCCTGCATTTCTTGTAATCCACCTAATTCTTTTAACCATTCAAAAACAAGCTTTGCTATATATACCCCGTAAGTTGGTGGTGTATTATAAAGAGAATCACTTTCACTATGTGTCTGGTAATCCAGCATGGTTGGGCACTGTTCAGAAGCGTTTCCGATTAAATCATCACGAACGATTACGACAGTCAAACCAGCAGGACCGATATTTTTTTGTGCACCAGCATAGATTACGCCAAATTTAGAGACATCTATTTCTTCAGATAAAATATTAGAAGACATATCAGCAACTAATGGTACATTACCAGTGTCAGGAATCTCGCGGAATGCTGTACCTTCAATGGTATTATTTGTTGTAATATGCACATAATCCGCTTCTGGATCAATGATACTTGTACTAACTTTAGGAATATAAGTGAAGTTCTCTGCTTCAGAAGAGGCGATCTCGTTTACTTCAATAAATTTCTTCGCTTCTTTCATTGCTTTTTTAGACCAAGAACCAGTATTTACATAATCCGCCTTACCATTTTTCTTTAAATTCAATGGAACAGCAGCAAATTGCTGAGAAGCACCGCCTTGGACAAACAGTACTTTGTAATTGTCAGGGATATACATTAATTCACGCAAAAGGTTCTCTGCTTCAGTAATAATATCAGTGAAAAGACCGGATCGGTGACTTAATTCCATCACAGACATGCCGGAGTCTTTGTAATTTGGTAATTCTGCTTGTGCTTTTTCTAAAACTTCTAATGGTAACATGGAAGGCCCTGCTGAGAAATTGTGTACTCGTTTCATCTTTAACCACACTCCTAATTAAAATTAAATAGAAAGAGGTAAGGAATAAATCCTTACCTTTGCCCAGGCGAGCGGCTATCGATACTACGTGCTCCCTTGCGGTTGATCCGCACCCTCGCCAGTTACACGCAGCCTTTAACTTTGTGAAAATTATAACAATATTCACACAATTTTTCAATTAAATTTTTCTTAAATTTTAAAATAATACTGCGCTAGATTCTCTTAACAAAAAAATAAGTAAGAAAATCGTAACAGATTCCATTTGAAAAGTGTGATAAAATGGCTTAAGGAGAAAAAACGCTAGGAATGATAACATGCAGACAATTATCTTTGATGTTGATGACACATTATACGACCAGTTACAGTCTTTTCGTAATGCTGTTTATCAACAATTAAGCACATCTTTCACAGAGTCCGAAATCGGACCTTTATATAAAGCCAGTAGAGAGTATAGTGATGAGGTCTTTGAACAATATATGAGCGGTGAAATCACTGTACTTGAATTACAAACCTACCGCATTACGAAAGCATGTGCAGATTTTGGAATAAAGCTTAGTTATGAGCAAGCGGTTCGGTTTCAAGAAGTTTATTTGGCGGAACAGAGAAACATACAATTATTGGAGCCCATGAGACAACTGTTGGACCAATTGTGCGAGCAAGATAAACAGTTAGCAGTTTTAACCAATGGTGAGCTTAATCACCAGATGATGAAAGTCAAGCAACTGCAACTCACCAACTGGATTCCGGCTGAACATATTTTTGTCTCAGGAGATGTCGGGCACTCGAAACCGAGTATTGAAGTCTTTGAACATATTGAAAGAAAACTACATTTAAATAAACAAAAAACACTGTATATTGGCGATTCATTTGAAAATGACATCTTTGGTGCAAAACGAGTAGGATGGAAAACCGTTTGGATGAACCATCGAAAACGAAAAATACCACAACAGGATATAAAGCCTGATTACATCGTGGAAAGACCAGATGACATTTTAGCGATTGCCAGCGAGTGGAAAAATTAAAAACATGTAAAGTGAGACTATGATCAGGTTGTTAGCTTTCTGTTACCCCTAAACTTTTCCTTGTGTTACTTGAGGTGGGGTATGACAGACGTATAACCCCGTGATAAAATATCGTGAAACATCATGATTGGTGGCTTTCATTTTTGGAGTGAGATTGTTGAATTCAAAAAAAGTATTAGGTATATTGTTTGCCGTCATGTTTTTTGTGATGGTTGGGTTTGGGATTATTATTCCTGTCTTGCCTTTCTATGCAGAAGAACTTGGCGCATCACCATTGGAATTAGGTTTATTAATGGCAACTTATTCTGTCATGCAGTTTTTATTTGCCCCGATGTGGGGGAGAATTTCGGATAGAATTGGGCGAAAGCCTGTATTAATGATTGGAATTGCCGGTTTAGGACTATCCTTTTTCCTACTTGCCTTAGCAACTCAACTATGGATGTTATTTGCTGCCCGTATTATTGGTGGCTTATTATCCGCTGCCAACATGCCGACAGTGACAGCATATGTGGCAGATATAACAAGTGAAGAAGACCGTGGAAAAGGAATGGGAATTATTGGTGCAGCTGTAGGACTTGGTTTCATCTTCGGACCTGCAATCGGAGGAGTGTTTTCCTCTAGTAACTTAGCAACTCCGTTTTTCTTATCAGGGATATCTTCTTTGATTACCTTTCTATTAGTTGCGATAGTGTTAAAAGAATCATTAACGGAAAAAGGCGCTTCCCAGGAGAAAAAGCGTCCATCCTTATTAGAAGCATTCAAATCACCAAATGCGAATCTTTTTATTTTGCAGTGGTTTGTATCCGTATCGCTAGCAGGGCTCGAAGCGACATTTGCCTACTTCGCATATGATCGCGCCGGTCTTGGCACTGTGGAACTTGGCTATATCTTTATGATTATGGGTTTGGCAGGCGCTATTGTCCAGGGCGGATTAGTTGGTCAAATGACGAAAAGGTTGGGCGAAGGAAAGGTTATTCAAATCGGCATCATAGGTTCTGCTGTCGGTTTTACTCTTATTTTGTTTGTAGAGGATTTCCTCACCGCAGCAATATTCCTAACAGTTTTCGGCTTAGGAAATGGATTGATTCGCCCAAGTGTATCTTCCTTATTAACAAAAAAAGCGACATCTGGCTATGGGCAAGTTACTGGCCTATTATCGTCCTTCGATTCTTTAGGGCGAATAGTTGGACCACCACTTGGTGGAATGTTGTATGGCATTGCAATTTTTATGCCATACGTATCTGGAATCATTTTATCCGTTCTTGCTCTAGGCATTTATTATCTATATACCAGTCGTACAAATGCTCTAGAAGGACATGCATAACAAGAAAAGCTAATTCAACGAGATAAACGAATCACGATGAGCTTACGAGCCGATGCCGATGATAACTTTTATCTAAAGGGATAAAGGACGATTCGTGAAGTCGCCTAGTTGCTAGGCACTTCATGGATTCGGCTCATCACACTCATCTTCATCAACACGTCAAATTTTATCAATTCCTTTATCATGTAAAGCATGTTATCTGAAAAGATAGCATGTTTTTGTTTATTCAACTTTATCCCGATTAAGTGTATAATGAGGATAATACAGAAGGAGGGATTCAAATGTCTATCCCGAAACCTCTTGTCCAAATGAATCAAGCATTTATACTGATCACTGTTCTATTAGGATTATTTATTCACCCAGTCATCTTATTACTACCTTTCTTAATAGGTGTTATCACCCTAATTACCAAAAACAATCCGATAATACGAATAGGGAAAAACTTTTTAAAGAAACCAGCCAGTTCCTATCCACCCGAAGATAAAGGACAACAAATCTTTAATCAGTGGATTGCTACAGTTTGTATTGGTTTGTCGCTAATATTATTCTTCATCTTACAAATCAACTGGCTAGCGTATACATTCAGCATTATGGTTGTAATAGCTTCCGCACTCGCGCTTTTAGGATACTGTATTGGCTGCACCATCCGCTTCCGCTATTTGATGTGGAGACATAGGAGAAAATCAGAGGGATAAGATATCTCAAAGCTTATGATGCACAGCAATTGCTTCTACCTTAAGCAAAGACGAAAACATCCGGACAAATACTTCATACTTATCGTCTTCATCAGACAATTGCTCCTGATAAAGTCTTAGATGCCTAGCAATATCCACTCTTGCTCTACCATCAAATTCGTAAAATAAACCGATAGGAAAATATAAAGAATCGCAATAAGGTAACAAAGTAGCAACAACGATGGAGCCTTGCTTTGGAGCTGGAATCGTAGGTACTGGAAGGAAAATTTCTACTGTTTTTTCTGTCTCAATATTGACAGCAACGAAGGCATTTGCGCCAAATTTGTTACCTATATAATAATAGGATGGAATAACGTGTTGCCAATGTTCAAACCATGATTTTAACACTGGAAATCTTTCGAAGTAACTATTATTTTCATTCACAAAATCTTGGAAACAATTAAAGGAAGGGTTTAATTTCACTTCGTAAGCGAGGCGCCACCAGAACAGGTTTTCTACAATCGGTTCCTGTTTATTTGGAGGAGCAAAACAGTCATCGGCAAATTCTTCAAAGGCGGGTAGGAGGTCTCCTAAGTATTGTTGATACGTATACTGAACAAATTTTAAATAAACGTTTGTCAGTAATTCTCCCCGAAGGTCTTCGGACATTGTTTTATCATGCCGGAATTTAACAGATCTTGCCCTCTTTTTAGAAAATTGAGACTGGTTTTGCTTATTGTTCTGAGTCATCACATCAATCCTCTCTTTTATCATTTTTTTACACAATATATATTATTCGATGTTATACTACAAACTCCTGCAAAAAAATATAAAATTTCCAAAAGAGAGGACAATTATCTACCTTCTAAATCACTTCATCCAGTAATCTCAACCGATAACTATTTTTAGCGGTTTGCCCTAATTGATCGAGAAGATTATAATTGGCGTAAGCTCCAACAACAGCTCCTAAGCCTGGGACCATTTGCAACAGTTTAATGAGATCGATGTAATCACGGTATTCTTGCTGAAAGATACGCCAGTCCATATCTGTTAATCGATCTTTCTCTTCCTCCCAATGCTTAATGAGATGATACACCTCTCTCCTTTTATCATCATTGGAAAAAGCAAGTTGAAAGACATGTAAAATAAACAACCTTTCCTCATAATTCGATGTATCAAGGCCATAAATAGTTGCTACTTCAAATAAAAATTTCATCTTAATCGATAATAACAACGGGAAATCAGCCAAACCTAAAAAAATACCACCAGCTCCAGTCCCGGCACCTTCAATCATAGCGGTTTTGCGGTAGCTCTCTAGTTTCTGCTGAATTAATTTTTCCTTATCCTCTAACAATGGCCCAACATCCGGGTTCTTCCTTGTGGTAAAATCAGAACCAACTAATGTTGTTTGCACCATGTGTTTAATTGCTTCTGTCATAATTTGATGCGCTTTCTCCGGTATATAACTGTTGATTTTATTTTGGGCTTTTTTCGATAATTGTTGAAAGGTACTTTTTTTCTTTAAGATGTTTAGCTCCCAATCAAGCATCTCTTGGTATGCTTGTTGTTCATATTGATTCATGTCACATCTCTCCATTTTTATTCTTATTCATTCATACGTACAGATGCTCAAAAAGTTTCAAAAAAACTCTTGACCTTCACGTTACGTTATAGCTTAAGCTTTACTTGAAAGGGTGATCAGTATGCACGTAAAAGAAGTAGCTGCTTTAACTGGTGTAAGTGTGCGCACCTTACATCATTATGATGAAATCGGACTATTATCACCTGCTAAATCCGCGGAAAATGGCTATCGGATCTATTCCGATGAAGATCTGACAACCCTTCAACAAATTTTATTTTTTCGAGCATTAGATTTTCCTTTAAAGAAAATCAAAGAGATCATGTCTAGTTCTCATTATAACCGATTAGAAGCACTAGAGATCCAACGAAATATGTTATTGGATAAACAAAAAAATATCACCACTATGCTCGAAACCATTGAAAAAACAATTCAAAATGAGAAAGGAGTTTACCACATGAGTCAAGAGGAAAAGTTTCAAGGCTTTGATTTCAACCATAATCCCTATGAAGAAGAAGCAAGAAAGCGCTGGGGAGATAAAAAGGTAGATGAAGCAAATCAACAAGTAAAAAGTATGACGAAGGAACTGCAAAATGAAATGAATCAGATCTACAAAGAATTAGCGGACATCCGCCATCAGGACCCCCATTCAAAAGAAGCACAACAAACTATTAAGAAATGGTATGATTTCTTAAATGACCATTTCACTAGCTATACTCCTGAAGCTTTTGAAGGTTTGGGCTTGATGTATGTTCAAGATGAACGTTTCACCAAAAATATCGATCAATTTGGTAAAGGGCTAGCTCAATTTATGAGTGAAGCAATGAAAGAATTCGCAGATAAGCAAAAATAAGCTAAACATCCAATCAAATCCGATCTAAAAGAGTAAACACTTATTTGGTGTTTACTCTTTTTTACATTCCACAACATGTATTTATTGATAAATATTGGAAAAGATAACCTTAAATCTTACTTATTTGAGGTGTTTGTATATGTCTGATCTACTGATTATCGTTGGCAGAGTGCTTACCATTCTCCCTTTGCTACTCATCGTCACTCTCTTTATGGGAAAAAGGGCCATTGGTGAGCTTCCCGTATTTGATTTTCTTGTAATCATTACGTTAGCCTCTGTTGTTGGTGCAGATATTGCAGATCCAAACATTGATCATTTTCCTACTATCATTGCTGTAATTTTGATTGGCCTTTTACAAAAAATCGTATCCTATGTCAAACTTGCAAACCGACAGGTTGGAAGATTAATAACATTTGAACCAACCATTGTGGTATATGATGGTACATTTCATCAACGAAATTTAAAGGATACCGGTTTTTCCATCGATAACATATTACAAATGCTAAGAGATAAAGGGGTTTTTGATGTCAATGAGGTTGAAATAGCGGTTATCGAGGCAAATGGTTCATTGAGTGTATTAAAAAAACCTGAAAAAAATCCTGTAACTGCTGAAGATTTGCAAATTAATCAACCAATCTCTAAGGTTTCCTACCCAGTTATAGTTGAAGGAATCGTTCACAATAAAGTACTAGAAGCAAGAAACCTTAATGAAGAGTGGCTGCAGGCAGAACTTAGAAACAAAGGCATAACAAATCCAAAAGATGTGTTTTTTGCTTCCATCAACCTCCTAAATGAAATTCAAATTTCGACTTATGAAGATCAATTTAACGAGATGCCTCCCATTCAACATTAAAATCCCCCCTCAAGTAGGAGATTTTTATTTTTTCATCTGTCTACTTAGAAGGGATCATTTCAACGTTTGGTGGGCTTTTTGTTGATGGTTCCAGCAAAGTGGCTTGCATAGGCATTCCTTAATTCTTCTGTACAACTAACGGATGTTCCTCTTGTTCATACATAACTCGATTTTTGCCATTTCGCTTTGCTTTATAAAGTAATTCATCTGCTTGTTGAAAAAAGAGCTCTTTTGAAATATCTGTTGTTAAAGCTTTTAATCCAATACTTATAGTTATATTTCCATTCAATTCTTCATGGTATTGATTAGCAATGTATAAGCGAAGACTTTCAATCGTTTCATATGCTCGTTCTAAGCTTTTATTTGTAAGAAGAATGGCAAACTCCTCCCCACCGTAGCGCGCCACAATATCATCTTCAGTCACCTGATCTGATATTGCATATGCCACTCGCTTCAACACTAAATCACCATTACTATGACCATAAAAATCATTAATCATTTTAAAATTATCAATATCAAGTAAAGCTAATTGTAGTGGCATTCCTTGTGAAATACTTTGTTCATACAAAAAATCCAAATATTCATGGAAAGTTTTATGATTATAAAGACCTGTTAATGCATCAACCTTTGATAATCGCTCCATTATAGCACTTTTTACAATTAATTCCTTTTCTTTTTCTGCTGCTTGCTGCAGAAATTGGAATACTTCATTTCCTCTTTCGATAATGATGAGATAAGCCATGTAGCCAGCCAATAGTACGAAATAATAGGAGAAATACTCATAGAAAGAAATTGCTTCTCTTATGGATGGTACTGCAATTAGAGAGGTTAAAGCGATTAAATTAACCATTAAACTAAAGCGAAGTTTCTTTTTGTCAAAGTAGATTAAAACAACTGCCATCGCTAATAAGAATAGAATTTGTAATCCATTCACATCAGGGTGGCTAACAATGGTTACGAGTGCTACAACTGTTCCAGAAATCGTTAATAATTTTGAACTGTATATTTGTTTTTGATTCATTAAATAATGTGTAGTCCATAAAATACCAACTTGAATAGAGGTAGGAAGGATCATTCTATGTATCATAAAATCACCAACATAATCAGGGTGATAATAAATGGTTACGCATAAGCCAATTAATTGCCCGAAAAAGGCCATTATCACCATTATCCAATAGATATAGAGGATTTTCTTTGTCCACAACTTTTTATTTAAGCGTGTCGGTCTAGTGCCTACCATTCTTTACCCACCTTTTTCATAACCCAGTTAATTCTATTATACACAGATTACTAGGACTATTCACCCATAATTTTCAAATTATTAAGATTCTTTAAAAGAACGTCTAACAATATCTACTAGTTTTCAAGCGAAAGCAACCTCTGACTCAAGACCTAATTAAAACACATCTTTTTCCATTTATCAATATCGACATTACAATCTATTTTCAATTTCACCACTTATGTTTAGTTAAGCTAACTAAAGGTTATTGCCATATAGAAGCTATTAAACTTTAAAGGAGGTTATACTTCATGAATATAATGAGAGCAAAAGAAATAAAAGATGATCCGGTGATGAAAGATGTCGTCCATAACGGTAAATATGTTTATATTGAGGATGTTAATGACGAAACTCAACAAGCTTTAGTGAGATATACCAAAAGTTCAGAAGGACTCTTTGAAGTAGATGTTACTAAATTAGTTGAAGAATGATTTATATGTGTGCTGAAACACAAATAATAGTGTTTCAGCTTTTCATTTTTTATCATATTACAATTTCATTACAAAATATTAAATAATCCTTTATCATGATTAAAACCGATTTTCAGTGGTATGTAATAATTAAGATATTCATAAGATGATTTGTAAGATGAGCTACTGAGGAATTGATATGATTCTAACATATAATCCTCACATCTTGCACATTGGCATTATTGAATATGGTATTATTTTATGCAAGTGGAGCTTAATAAGGAAGCATTTCACAACCAGTATTAACTATCAACTAGCCTAAATAGTTATTGCTCCAAAAAAAATTTAAGGAGGAATTCTGTATGAGGTGTAAAAGTTGCAATGGTGAAGGTTTAATTCGTTGTCCGGAATGTTCAGGCGAAGGAATTGATTATGGTATTCACAAATGCGAAAATTGTGCTGGTGAAGGAGAAATGGCTTGCTCAACATGTCAAGGAAGTGGAAAAATAGGCTTATTTGAAAGACTAAGATCAAAAGCATAGGCATTAATAAAAAAGAATAGCTGAAACAATACCTAATAGAGTGGTACCCATCATCAATATTGGTAATGGATTCACTCTATTATTTTTGATTCATGAGCGCAAGATACGCTTTTATTTATTGGCGATAGTTATGGCAATTTGTCTCTCGAGCCGTCTCTTCAATTCTTGCAAGGCTTCGACCTATTGTTCTACAGTATTCAATTTCTCTTTATACATCGAGAGCATTTCATCACAATACTCGTATTCATCTGGCACAGCTACTTCTTCCCTAAACAACGTCTCTATCTGATCCGTCGTTAAACCGAGTTGCAAATATAGCTTGATTGCTTTGATTCGTGAAACTGCAGATTCGTCAAACTCTCGATAATTGTTATCTAGTCGATATGCTTGAAGTAGCCCCTTCTTTTCATCGTGTCGAATGGATCTACTGCTCACGTTAGTCAATCGGGCTAATTCACTGATCTTCATCCGGAGCAACATCCTTTCCTATCATTTACAAAAAATTATACATCAATTGGATATTTTCTGGAATAGGAAGCAGTGCTAAAATCCAAGATGGGCTTTTCTACCTTAAGTTCACCTTACTTTCCATGTTGGAACTTGTCGAACATCATAATATTTCCCTGGAAATAATGACGAATCACACCCTCTTAAAATAAAGCAGAAATCCCCTGCAGGAGGGTCTTGGAATGTTATCACAACCAATCTTCCTTTACCCAACTTATACTTTTTGATTCCTAGCTATAGAATGTGGGCACATCTATTTATTTACACCTGTCCCTTTTTCATAGAGCTTGATATAGTCACCGCTTACTCCATATACTACGCCACGATTACTCCAACCATATTTTTCATAATAGCCTTCAAGATCTGTTGATAAATAAAGATTTTCATATCCCTTTTTAGCAGTTTCCTTTTGGGCATGTTGTAATAGCTTATATCCAATTTCTTTACCTCTATGTTGTTCATCAACATATAAGCAAGCAAGCCAGGGGCATAAATCTTGACGACTATTCAAATCATTTCTAATTAATGCATAAGTTCCTATGATATTCCCTTCTTCCACAGCCACATAGAACCTTGGAATGTCTGATTTAGTAGTACAAGAATGTATCATCGCATCTTCATAGAACTTGTAGTTATGCTCGTTTCCCCATTGTTTCCAAAATACTTGAAGTGCTTTTTTGAAGAGATTATTTTGTTCTTGCAACTCGATAATTTTCATATTATCCCTCCCAATTAATTCACCTTAAAATCTGATTTTTAATTCACTTTTCTTGAATACCTAATTGATACTTGTTTTTCTCCGGTTTCAGTAGTTGTAGTTCTTTTCTCTCTGTAGACAAATCCTCTCGCTTTATAAAACGGAATAGCTCTGTAATTATCCTCTTGTACTGATACCCATTGTTCCGATACACCTTTTTCTGTTTGCTGCCTGGTCAGTGCAGAAAGTAGTTGTTTTCCGATGCCTTTATACCGATGGCTTTCATCTATATAAAGCACAAACACTTCTCCTGTGTCTGGTTTGGTTATACCACCGCCGATAACACCAACAACTTTTGAATTATCTAATGCAATATGAGTATAAGTTCCTTGTGTAATGTCCTGTTTAACACGTTCATGATTATACCAAAATGCGATATTTTTCTTTTGGTATTTCTCGCTTAGCTTTCCCGCTACCGTTTGTTTCCAACCTGTGGAACAGATATTAGCAATAGCTTCTGCATGTTCTTCGCTAGCTTTTTCAATGATGATATTCAAGAGTTTATACCCCCTTCTTTCAATGAACTGTCGCGATGCTAATATACTGTTACACCCAATCAATATAAATATAGTACAGCATGCAACATTTTTTAGAAATTATGAAACTTATTAATCTTATCTATTCTTTAAAATATCATATTCCAAAGTCGTTCTATTATTATTTCATTATCCCAAATGCCTTCAATATTTTATACCTAACAACTAACAAAACCCCTGTCCAATACCTTCTAGCAACAGCAAATTCTTCTGGATAACTCCCCCATTCCCAGGAAATATCCCAAGTACCTTGCTCAGATAATTGGTCTACATAAAAACTTAGGTTCTGCTCTACTAAATCGCTCATATTTTCATAAAGTGGATGATCAGGACTATCTATAAAATCAAGTGGAAGAGGTTTATATCCTGACGCCCAGTCTGACACATTTTTGTCGACAGTCTGCTCAATTAGTGTATTTATTTTGTCCGAGATATCGTTTAATAAAGGCTCATCAGCATGCATTTTGAGAACTTGGAATAATCGCTGGTAATTATTGATCTCATGGCTATCCATTTCATCACTGTTCATCAAATGGTCTATTGCCTTTTCCATCACCGTCCACCCTAACTGTGATGCTTCACTATTGTCTGGTGACCAATGAATGAGGAATCCTGCTAATTCAGCACTCGGGTTAAACATCCAGTTATCCTGAACTCCCTCTTTCCAATGCCACCATGGTGCGTGTGGATGTTGATTATTTTCAGGCAGCACGGAAGTCCACATTCCCGTATTTTCATTATAGGTATCTACTAAATACGTAAGCATAGATTGTACATTTTTTTCATTTGCGCTTGCTTCTATTTCCATTAATATTTGACCTGCTGTCCATGTAGCCATTGGAGATGAATCCGGTGTCCAAAAATCAGGTTCAATGCCATGACCAAATCCACCGTCTTTATTTTGAAAAGCAGATAAATAATGAATAACCTTATCTTTGGTTGCTCCTTCAAAAAGGTAGCTCCATCGGGCAGCCTCTAACGGTCTGGCATTTCGTTTGATCCAGGCACTCGACTTGTCGAATGATTCTTTTGATATTTTCATCTATAAAACCTCCTATTTTACAGATTAGGTAAGTCAACATTAAGAACTTTAACTAGATATAAGATATTAAATCTTTTATATTTTTCAATTGATATATATTTTCTTTGTTATCATTAGAACGAATACCTATTCCAAATCCTTTTATCCCGATATTAATAGCTAAATTGACATCATCGGCTGAATCCCCAATCATAAAAGAATCATCTAAATTAATTTCCGGGTATTTTTGAATTGCCTGCTCTATCATTCCAGTATTTGGTTTAATACAATGGCAACCCTCTCTTTTACCATGTGGGCAATAGAAAATATCAAATATTTCTATATTTTGATGTTTTAATTCGTTTATCATTTGATTGGTTATATTGTGATACTGGTCAATTGTAATATACCCTTCATGGATAATGTATTGATTGGTAATAATAATTATTTGGTAACCCTTTCTCAAAACTTCTTTTAGAGTATCTATCGCTCCCTCGATAAAAACTGGGTTCTTAATTTTAGTCCATTCATTGTCCGGATAATCCTCAATGATAGTGCCATCTCTGTCAAAAAAAGCTACTTTCACCTCCGTCTCCTCCCTGATCAAATAAAATTTTAATCGATGGACAAAGAACTCTAGTACCTGTTTATAGAGTAAAATAGGATTCGTTTTTATTTATGATAATCTCCAGGCCGGAATTAAAGAATGGAATTGAAAGAAACAACTCATAATGACGTGGATAACAGAATATAAAGCTAATATAGTTACATATGTAAGAAGCCAAGTAAGAAATGGTTGATTTAAGAATAGATATAGTAACAGCATACCTACTGGAAATGGCATGAGCACAATTAACCATATAGGTGCGCCTAAAGCTTCGGTAAGTGCACCTAGCGAAACTACTGAAAAACCGATGATAAAGGCTTGCCAAATAGCTATATCGCTATTAAGTAACTGACTGCCTAAAAAATAGGATAAAGCGGTTAGAGCAACCGATAAAACAAAACTTAGCAAATAATTCACTTTGCCTCTTCCCTTCCATTTCGGACTAGAATAATTTATTTGTATTTTACCATAAAAAACCAAAAGCAGGGGTGAACTATTAAAAAATAAAATTGAAGACCGGAGAAAGGACGATGAAATATGTCGTATATTTATTATCAACTTTTTTTGATTTTACTGGAAACTTCGACTCTTTTATTATCAACTTTTTGATTTTACTGGCAACTTTCCAAATGCAAAAAAATATGGCATTAAAATACCCTTCAGCCATTAAACTAAAGGGTGTTTTTTGTTAATATGATCTTCTTTTTCGGTTTACAAGAATGGTGCTAAGTCCTATTAAGATGAAGCTAATACCTAATACCAGCCAGTTAAATTGGTTTGTTGCTGTATCTGGTAATTTCTCTCCTTCCGGGTCAGTGTCCACAACTTCAAATACACCATAAATACTGAAATGATCTACGCTAGCTGTTACTTCTCCTGTTTCGGCATTATAACTGGTGACTTCTACTTCTTCTTGCTTCACACCAGCTTGATCAATATAGAATACCTTGAGATCCTCCCAATTTGTTACCTTAGATGGGTCTACAGTGAAGGTTAGTGGTACCGGATGATCAAAATTAATTTCCTTGCCATCTCCAATTAGGCTGAAGTCGACCAGTTCACTTAAACTATCAGAATGCTGACCTTTTATTTTTTTTGATACTTCTGCAAATTCAAATTTAATATCTCCTCTTCCTTTTAAAATCACTACTGGAAGTCTTACTTTTACACCATTAAAAGTTAATTCGATTTCCGCATCATCATTTAGTTGCTCAATTAATTCCTGTGCTATCTTAATCGCTCGTTGATCACTATTTACTGCATAAACATCTTCTGATACTTTTTCTAAATCCTTCTTATCAGATTCTACTGCGTCATCTGAATCAGGCTTTGGTTTTGGTTTTTGATCAGCTTCTTCTTCAGGATCTGGTTCCTGATAATCTCCAACTCGATTCAAGTTAAAATCATCCAACGTCCCCCACGCTTCAGCACTAGCTTTAATACTAGCTCCAATTGTGATAGAACCATCAGTAATAAGAATTTCATCAATTTCTGACTGAACCCAGTTTACCCAACCATCTACATGCGTTTCTGTCTGATATTGTTGACCTGAGGTAACCGCATATAGCTTCATATCAGATTCCCCAGCATCCCCACCTTGGATAAACATTGATAAGTGATAATATCCAGGCTCCAGATCAGTAATTGTTTGTGATACTTCAAAATCTACTGGAGTATCTGACCAGAAATCAAGTGAATAATCACCTGTTCTTGAGTTTGAGCGATTCTCTTTTACAGATGCATGAGGTTCTACGCCTTCAGGAAAATGAATTTCCCACATACTAGTGTCACTTTCCTCAAAACTCGGATTAGATACAAAGTTTTTAGGTTCAATAATAAGGTGTGCTTGCACAGTATATTCGCCATCGATCTTGCCATCGATAGTATAGGTGCCTTCACCGCTTGTGACAGCTTGATCTATTTGCTCCTGATTCCAGGTAACAGCTACAGACTCCTCGCTTCCATCATTGTAAATAGCTGTAACCGTATCAGGCAGTTGCACTTCTTCTCCTAAAGCTACCGTTACCGATACATCATTTACCTGATCGATTTGTAATGGCGCTACAGAACCTGTATCTACATAGTTAAATACGTTTAGCGATGGTAATGGATGTCCATAAAAATCAAATAATGCTTGATTGTCTACTGCACTCCCACCATACCATTCACCAGCATCTTCTGGATCATATTCCGCCGCATAACTGGTTGCCCAGCCAGAACCATATTTTTCCCATAGTTCCACATTGTGTTCCCAGTCAATATTATCCGGGTCACCTACTGGAATCCATGCCGGCTCCCAATAAAACACTCCAATCCCTGCATCTCCGACATTTGCTACCGCTTCAAATACATCTCGTACGGCTGTAGCTTGCCCTTGTACAGATACTGGGTAATTAATTGTCTGTCCTGCATCTTGCGGAGCTGTGTTACTATGACCATCCCCATCTTCCCTTGTATACGTGTAGGACGTTTCCGCAACCATAACCTGTTTATCATAATTCTCCGCAACATTCGTCAGTTCAGCCGTTAGATTTTCCAATGTACCATGCCAGAAAGGATAATAAGAGCTTGCAAAGACGTCATAATCTACCTCATGATCTTCTAGAATTGAAGCAAGATTATCATATCTACCAGCTGATTCTGGATTGGTAAAATGTAATGCTACTAGAATCTCTGGGTTAATGTCACGTACCGCCTTACTTCCTTCGTTAAAAAGTTGAGTAATATTACCCCAATCATGTTCTCCAGCCATGGCATTATTTGTTTCATTGCCAATTTGCACCATCCCGATATCTACACCAGCATCTATCATTTCTTGCAGACTATCTTTTGTATAGTTATATAGTTCGGTTTTCTTCGCTTCTATATTTAAGTCTTCCCACGCTTTTGGTGCTTGCTGTTTAGCTGGATCTGCCCAAAAATCAGAATAATGAAAGTCTACTAACAGCTTCATACCATTTTCTGTCGCCCTTTTGCCTATTTCAATCGCCTTGTCTACATCATTGTTCCCTCCACCATAGCCGTTACCTTCAGTGTCATAAGGGTCATTCCATACACGAACACGCACATAATTGACACCCGCTTCGGAAAGCGTTGTAAATATATCCTGCTCCTCTCCTGCTTCATTATAGAATCTGACCCCACTATCTTCTAAAGCGAGGATACTAGAGACATCAACACCTTTGATAAAGTCTTCATTCAAGCCATCGACTCTCTCCACAAATATATCTGCTTCTACTGGTTCAGGAGCTTTCTCATCACTTTCTTCTAAGGATACTAAACGAAAGCTATCTAAATATCCCCAGGCAGATGGTTGTCCGGTTATAGTAGCCCCTACCTGTAATTCTGTATCATCCTCTTCGACCTCAACATATAAAGTGTGTTCCTCCCAATTGTCCCAACCAGTAGTGGAAACAGCTTCGGAGGTATGATCACCAACAAATAATTCTACTACTCCCGTCTCTCCATCAGTTCCACCCATGGATTGGACAGACAGTGCATAATTGCCTGCAGGAAGATTCGAAATGGTTTGCGTTATCGTGAAAGACTGCTCCCCACTTCCCGCCTCATCTATCCAATAATTAAACGAATGATTTCCTTCATATGCTTCTGTATGAGCGGAATCTACCGAGACTAAATCCCAGTCTATCTCCTCAATCGCCCAAGATTCATTGTCAAACAAATCGCTTTCAAAGCCGCCGTTTGTTAATAGATTTCCCTGTGATGCTGCTTGCGTACTTGTATTTCCACCGATCGGAAGTGTACTGACGATCAGCAGCAAAGCTAAACATAACATTCCTGCTTTTTTAAACAAATGCATTTCCTCCTTCTTTACAAACTTCACACCTTAAATTATAAAGCGATTTCATAAGGATTTATATTTAAAATTATTCTTATAAACTTTCAGAAAATGAAATTTATTAGAGTATCAAGAGAAAGGAAAAAGTGATATAGTGATGTATGAGAAGAATGGATGTAAGGGAGATAAAGAAATGAACAAAAAAGACATCGCTAATATTCGTAAACAGTTCAAAATAGATAATGACTTAATGAAAATTTATGAGATTTTTAATGTTTATATTATGAAAGAATCGAGTGATATCTATCATTCACAAAGTCAGTTTTTTGATATGCTCGATGAAGACGAAAAAGAGTTATTTATGACCAACTTTAAAAAAGTATTAACTGGCCAATTAGATGAAAAGCTCTTTGAATTGAAATTCCAATCCGATGTTGATAATCCAACACAACTTATCCTACATAAAGGATTGCTAACCGCAGAAAGTGAAGACTGGAAGAATCAAATGTTACAAATAGTCGAAAAAATGCTGCAGGATAGACAATATGAGATGGACATAGTCGTCACCTTTATTCGCGGTGAATATTTGAAGCCGATGAAACGTAGTAACGAAGAAACAGAAGAAAGCGATCGTGACTCCGTATATTCTCATTCCTTTATTCTTTGTAGTATCAATAAAACGCAAGATCCAAAGAAAGAATTACATTTTGATTATGTAGAAAAGGAGTTTAAATACAATGTCGTGGTAGATCCCGTGATTAATTTAAACGCACCGATCGGAGGGTTTTTATTCCCTTGTTTTACCGATAATGCGGCAGACGTGAACCATGTACTTTATGTGGCAGGTAAGGCAAATGAACCGGATGAGCTATTTGTAGAAGACGTCTTAAATGCGGAAGAAACGATGACAGCAAAAGAAGATAAAATTGTTTTTGAAGAGGTTGTTCGCGATGCTGTCGGTCATCAAATTAATACATCCACCCTCGCAAACGTATATGAAGAAATTCATCGTATGACAGAAGATAATGAGGAAGAAGAAACACCAACATTAGATTATAAAGATGTAGAGCAAGTATTAAAGTCCAGTGGTGTGGAAGATGTAGACACAGAAAAAATGGAAGCTGCTTTTAAAAACGTCATCGATGATTCGAGCTATGAGTTAAAAGCTCGTAATATTGTACCAAAATATTCATCTAAATCGATTAAAATTAATACTAAAGTAGCTAATATTGCCGTCAGCCCCGAGGAGTTGCGTCACGTTAGACAGGTAACATTAGACGGTAGACGTTACCTGATGATTGAAGTAGAAGAAGATACCGTGATTGATGGATTTACTATGATTCCGGAGGCTTTTAAATAAGACCCAAATGTTATAAACAACAAATCTCTGTCGCGTACGGTTTGATTTGTTGTTTATTGACAAATCTTTGGTGTGAGCGCCGAGATTTGTTCATTATCTTGGTTTTTTTGACAAATCTTTAGTGAGGCTGATGAGTTTTGTCTATTATCTTCGTTTTTATGACAAATCTTTAGTCTGGCTGCTTAGATTTGTTCATTATATTCATTTTTATGACAAATCTTTTTGCTGGTGACTAAGATTTGTCTATTATAACCTTACCCCGAACACGCTCATCATGAACAAAGGGTATTTCCGGACTTGTTAAGTCTCCTAACCCTATTTTCATTCCAAACTTTCCGTGAAAATCTGTTCCACCTGTCATAATAAGTTTATATTGATCAGCTAGTTCTTTTACTCGCTGATGGTCTGCTTCTGTATGATCAGGATGTGCTAATTCAATCCCCCCTAATCCTACTTCGACTAGCTCGGGGATAAGTTCATAAGAATTTAATTGACCTGGATGTGCAACGACTGCGATACCACCATCTAAGAGAATTGCCTTTACCGCATCAAAAACATCGACGTATGCTATGTCTCTGTTGGCTACAGCTTTTCCTTTAAAAAGTGACCGGTATTCTTGTCGATAATTATCTGAAGTGTATGGTTCATTGGTGACATAGTGCATAATATGTTGTTTATAGATCGTTTGTGATGGTTTCGCTGTCTCTAAAATTCTATCTGGATCAAGTTGATAACCTAGTGAACGAATTTGCTCTATTTGCCAAAGTGAATTTTCTTGTCTACGTTGTAGTAATGGGGTACATAACGCTGTAATATGTGGGGCATCAGTACGGTAATGATAACCTAACACATGGAC
The DNA here is from genome assembly GCF_017599345.1 of Gracilibacillus suaedae. Lineage (GTDB taxonomy): Bacteria > Bacillota > Bacilli > Bacillales > Amphibacillaceae > Gracilibacillus > Gracilibacillus suaedae. Next base: position 235,879 of record NZ_JAGFVL010000062.1, on the reverse strand, counting down.
TTTTCTGTCGCGCTTCATATCATAAGCAGAGATTTCAACCCCTGGAAACACATCAACACCATATAAATCTCCCATTTTCTTCACTTCTGGCCATCCCGTAACTGTATCATGATCTACGATACTCATATGTGTGACATTTGCTTTTACCGCTTGCTTCATCAATTCTTCCACAGAATCTGAACCGTCGGAATAGTGACTATGCACATGTAAATCAGCCTTCATGTGTTACACCTTCTAACGATACTGACATTTCATTGGTTTTCATATCAAAGACTTTGTCACATAAGCCTTCCATAAATTCAATATCATGAAAGATCCCGACTAATGTTGTACCTTGTTCCTTAAGCTTTTCAATTATTTCCCGTACTTTCCATTTTGATTGCTGATCTAAGCTTGCCGTTGGTTCATCAAGTAGTAGCAACCTTGGCTTTTTCACAGTAGCCATCGCAATATTCAGTCGTAACTTCTCACCGCCTGAAAATGTATTTGGATAACTATTCCACAATGACGAATCCATTTCAAAATGAGTTAGCGCTTTTTCCGCTTCTATTCGCGCAGTCTCTCTTGTTTCACCCATTTCCAATAATGCATTTTGGACAAGCTCCCGGCAGGTTGTTCTTGGCATAACATTTAAAAACTGTGATACATAACCAATTTCATTTTTGCGTAAGAAAATTATTTCACGCTCTGATGCTTGTATTAAATCGATGTTGCCAAATTGGTTCGAGTCATACATTATCTGACCTGCATCCGGCAGATAAGTACGATAAATACTTTTTAAAATAGTAGATTTACCGCTCCCGCTCTTCCCCATAATCCCCAGAAACTCACCAGCATTAATAGAAAATTGAATCTCGTCAACCGCAGGAATAGTTTTATTTAAGTGATGAATGGTAAAAGCTTTACCTAGCCCATTTACTTCTAAAATAGACATTGTTATACCTCCTTCTCATTCATCCGATAGTTCATCGTTGTCATTAACTCACCATTTACCATTGTATAAGTAAGCGTTGGATAGCCATCAGCCAAACGATCTATTACGAGCAAATCTGCTTTTTTACCCGGCTTAATCGAGCCGATCTCGTGATCCATATGGACAGATCGAGCGGGATTCAACGTCACCATCTTAAACATCTTGTGTAAATTCTCGCCTTTGTCATGCAATTGAAAAATAGCATGAAGTAATGCTGCGGGATAATAATCACTACACAAAATATCAGCATAACCATGTTCAATCGCTTCTACGGCAGATAAATTACCCGAATGAGAACCGCCCATCAAAACGTTTGGCGCGCCAACAATCGTATCAAGGCCATGTTGCTTGGCTTCTCGTGCTACATCAAGTGTAATCGGAAATTCACTTATCGTTGTGCCGTACGATTTAACTAACTCCAGCTTTTGGACATTATCATCATCATGAGAAGCAACCGCAATCCCTTTAGACTGTGCTAACGCCGCTACTTCTGTTATCTTTTCCATCGTTAATAATTCGGTGCTTTTTCTTTCAGCAATCAAAACACTTACTTCTTCGTCTGATAGATTTCGGTGTACTTTAATATTATTCCGGTATATCTCTAAATTGCGATATTGACCTTGACCAGGTGTATGGTCCATAAAGGATAATAAATGAACTTTACCATCACGGATGTTGTCTACTAGCTGATCAATCCCTTGAATATTATCCAATTCAAACCGAGCATGTAATCGATGACGAATCATGTGCTGTTGGTGATGTGCTTGGTGAATCGTGTCGACCATTCGCTGCATATTTTCAGGATGACGGATGTGTTTGCGGGTAATTTTCCCTTCTTGATAAAAAGAAAGAGAGTGAAACATAGTGGTGATACCATGGCCGATCAAGATCTTCTCTGCTTCTCGCAAACTAAGCTGAAAATCCATCATACTAGAAGGTCTCGGAGCTACTACTGTCTCGATATAATCAGAGTGAATATCAATAAATCCTGGTGAAATATAACCACCATTCGCGTTGATTAAATATGCATTTTTATAATTACTCACTTCTGCTTCAGGAATGATTGCATCAATAACATCATCTATCACTACCACGGCATGATTTTCTAATATAGAATCCTCTGTAATTACCTTCCCATTATGAATAATGTACAATGTTATCAGCCTCCTATAATAATGAGTAAACAAGCTGCTGCGTATACTCGTGTTGTGGATCTTCCAAAATTTGATCCGTTAACCCATTCTCAATAATTTCCCCATTCAACATGACAATAGAACGATCGGCTAACATCCGAATTACAGCAAGATCATGGGAAACGACAACCATACTGATTTGCAGTTCTCGTTGAATTTGTTTAATCAAATCTAAAACACTCGCTTGAACAGATAAATCCAAGCCTGTAGTAACTTCATCTAAAAACAAAATTGGTGGATTATTTGAAAGTGCCTTTGCAATTTGCACGCGCTGTTGCATCCCACCCGAAAAATTTTGTGGTTCTTCTTTCCTTCTTCTTAACGGAATATGGACATTTTTCAGTAATTCTTCTCCTCGCTTTTCCATGCTACCAACATGACGATTTCCCGCTGCAATCATTTTTTCAGCAATATTTCCAATTGATGAGAAATTCATTTTTAACCCGTGTACAGGATTTTGATATACCATGCCATAAACATTATTACGAATATATCGTTTTTGTTGAGATGAAAGAGTTAATACGTTGTGACCTGCTAATCCTGGTTGATTAATATACACTTCTCCAGCAGTCATATCACCATCAAAATAAAGGCCCTGAAGCATAGTTGATTTGCCACTACCGCTCTCACCAACAATTCCGAGTACTTCCCCTGGATACAAGTCAAAGGAGACGTCTCGAACAGCATGTACGGTACCACAAGACGTGCAATAATTCTTCTCTAGATAAACACTCTCTTTATCAAGGCAATGAGGGCAGCCTGCTCCAAATTGCTTTTGCAAATGTCTCACTTGTACTATCGGCGTTTCAGACATAACTGTTCTCCACCTCTTCCTTCTCTTTCTTATTCAACTGCTCGATACAGAAGCTGGTATCATTACATTGATAGCTTCTCTCACCTGTATCAGGATCAATGATTTCATCAAGAAATACATCAGTTGATCCACAAAGCTTACATGACTTTCCTTCGAATGATTCAACAGCAAAAGGATAGTCGTCAAATGCCATTGACTTGACATCTGTATAAGGAGGCACAGCAAATATTTTCTTCTCTCTACCCGCACCTAGTAAAATAAGCGCCTTGGATTGATGCATTTTGGGGTTATCAAACCTCGGAATCGGACTTGGCGTCATCACGTATCTACCATTAACGTATACTGGGTGTTCAGCACCAGTAGACATTCGGCCATATTTCATAATTTGTTCAAACAAAAGCAACCATGCACCACTATAATCATCCTCCGCATGCATTCTTTTCGTCAGATACTCTCTCGCCTCTACTTTTCGAAGCGGCTCTGGGTTCGGGACTTGTAAAATGAGAATTTGATCTTCTCTTAATTCCTTTTCAGGGATTCGGTGCCTGGATTGAATGATATTAGCTGCTGCTGTGTCTTCCGTTATGGAAACACCTGTCGTGTGCTGAACCAATTTTTTGATACTAACAGCATTGACAGATTCGTCTGCACCTTGGTCTATCACCTTTAATACATCACTTCTCCCGATTAAAGAAAGTGTCAGTTGCAAACCACCTGTTCCCCAGCCTCTTGCTATCGGCATTTCTCTTGATGCAAAAGGAACCTGGTAACCAGGAATCGCCACCGCTTTTAAGGCAGTCCTTCTTATTTCCTTCTTCGACCCTTCATCAAAAAAAGCAAAATGCGGTTTAGTCATCATTTGTTGTTCCTCCCTTCTTCACTTGCCTCACACTATCCAATTTCGATTGGAACGTAACGTAATGTGGCAACTTCAAGTGAGAAATAAAGCCAGTCGACTCAACCGAATCGATATGTAGTAACACAAACTCTTCATCATGAGTCGGGAATTCACCATGGGAATTTTCTAAACATTGATCCAGTATACTCATTGCAATTGCCTTTGTTTCATTCTGTCCAAAGCTGATGCCATAGCCTATTTCAAATTCAAGCTCTTCTTTTTGGTTTTGTTTCTTCACATTTACCGGCACCAATGATTCCACTTCTGTTATTTTCACGTCTCCAATATAAAATAAATCGTCGGGATCACTCTCTTCTTCATAGGGATGTTTGACATGAATTGGTACATCACCCATTCTTACTTCTCCAATCGTCGGGTGCACCTGCCCATAGCCACGAAGAGATGCATATCCTAATGAAGTAACAGCACCAGTCTGACCTCTCGTTAAAGCTTGCAATCTCTCACTACGTCCAGTTGGAAACTGAATACTTTCCTTCGTAATATCTTTAGGAGGCGTATCATCCAAGTCATATGTTTCAAATAAGCCTTCTTCGCGAAGATAATCAACTACTTTCGGAAAGAATTGAAGCTCCTTATCTGCATCATGCTCATTCATTTGTTCTTGAAATTGGCGCAACCAAGCTTGATGGTCTTCTTTCTTTTCAGTTACTAAATTAAAATCCAGCAACCGATGTGTATAGTCATTGGTAGATCCTAACAGTTGACCCCCAGGGATATCCTTGAAGCTGGCGGAAATTCTTCTCTCAACGAACATATCCTCAGTATCAACTGTTTCACTGTAGTAATGACGTGGTAAGGTAGAACGATGAGCGCGCAGTAAGAAAACCGCTTCTTCCATGCTTCCTCCTGCTTGCTTAATAGCAAGAGCTGCTAAAAATGGTGCATATAAGCTTGCTTCAGACATTACCTGATCCACTAATGGACGCATCGTAGCAAGAACGGTCTTGATTTCTACTATTTCTTCTCCTTTTATCCGATCATATTTCAATCTGGCTAAAGACGCTTCAATTGCCTCGGTTCCACCTTTTACTGCAACATATCCCATTAGACCACCTCCGTTATCATTACAGATGTTGTTCGCGGAATACAGGCTACTTGGCTTGAGAAATCTGCTAATATGACATCGATACCCAACGGATACTCTTTTACTTTCTCATTTCTTTTTTGCCAAAATGATGGACTGAGCCCTGTCTGCAGTTGCTGAACACCATTGATGCCTGGACCGCTCAAAGAAAGACCAGCGCTATTAGACAAAAGATCACTTTCCAGTATCCATGTTGCGGATAGTTGCGGATCACGAAGATTGCCAACCTTACATTCTATGAAAGCTTGCTCTATTTGGTATTCGGGTGCATCCTGTAGCATCAAAATAAAATCTGCTTGGTCAACCGTATCTGTTTTTGACATTGTGTAAGATGAGATAATTTCTGTTAACCTTTCCTTTTTTACTTCATTTGCTATAACATGAAAGGTTACTTCTGCATCTAAAAACGTTAATGCTGATAAAAAGAAAGCATGATTACATGGGAATTCTTCTTTCAGCTTTTTGGTAATGCTATTCAACTTGGAGATGTTTCCTGGTCTAGACATACTGTGAAGAATGTTGCGGTAAACTTGCTGCAAATCATGAATTTGATCGATCATCATTCCTATCACCTCAGGCCATATATATTAAACTTCCATCGTTTCGAAATTTACTTTCGTCTTTAAAATTTCTGCTTGTTGTTTCACTTTTTGCTGGTAAATTTGTTTGGCCACTTCTTCCAACTTCTCTTGCCATTCAACAGTTTCTGGTAATTCTGCCCGATAGGCTGCATCAATGATGGCTAAATGCTTAGCAAGTTCTTCTTCCATTCCAATCACAATTCCTATCCCGATCGATTGATGAACCTCAACCTTTGCTTCTGTTACTAATACCTCTCCAAGATAAAACAGAGACTTTTTTGCTGTTTCTCTCAATTTGATCATGGTTAAACCGTAGTGAGGTTCTTCGATTTCATGATATTCATAGTCTTGCATAACAATCTCTGCTAATTCTTTGGCTAGTACACCGCCATCTTGGATTAATATTTCTGTTCGCTGTTTTCGCTTCATTTGTCTTATACCTCCTTACACCTTCAGCATATCTTGTTGCCAAGTTGCTGTCTTGTTAAGATTTTGTAAATCGGTCAATTATCCCAGCTAATATTGTATTTAAATTTATTACTGCGATATAAAACCTTTGTATGCTCTAATACCTTGTCAGAGGAGGCATCTAAACAATTGCTCTCCACCATAATCAATGGTTCCATACTTTGGCATGCCAGTAATTGTTGTTCTTTAAGTGTGGGAAAAGTAACACTAAGCAAGCTATATCCATTGATCAATTCCATATATCCTCGTTCTCTGTAATAGGCAAACATCGATTGAATAGCAGGACCATCCTGTTCAATATTTGGAAACATCTTTTGTCTGATATAAGAATGATGAATAGCAATGGGTTCATCCTGAATTAATCGTAATCTGCTAATCTTATAAACAATATCTTCGGAATCTGCTGATAGGCGATCATAAATTTTCTGATCAAATTCAATTCGTTGACAACCAAGATTTTCTGTAATCAGCTGGTGACCGGACTTTTTCATTTTATCTGTAAAACTAGCCCTCCCATTTAAATTTAATTCGACTCGGAATGACTCATGTTTAACATATCTGCCAACTCCTTGCAGGGAATAAATAAACCCTCGCTCTTCCAGTCTAGCTAACGACTTGCGAACGGTAGCCCTTGGAACTCGATATTGTTCAGCAAGTTCATTCTCAGAAGGAAGCTTCTCGTTCTCATGAAATTTTTCATCGATTATTTTTTTCATCAGATCATCCAATATTTTTGATTCGATATCTACTGACAATTGTATATTCCTCCCCTTATAGAAGTGATTTTTATCTTACATTTCATGATAACTGAGTACCATAAAAGAAATGTTAAGTTTTGCAAAAAAAATAATTTTCATTGGTTAGTTATTATCACCTATCTTATCAACAGCATGATTTCTTAAAAAGAAAAAAGAGCAAAAATCGCTCGACAAAGTGGATCTTCAGGACAAACGAATCCCACAGGACTGGAAGTGGGCGGCCTTCGCTAGGTGGTGCTCTACAACATAAATGAGAGCTAGAAATTTGAATTATTATCCTATTAAAGCGCTAAAATATGTCATGGAAATCTCTGAAAAAATTGTGATATCAATTGTTATATACTTTTTAGCTTTATTACAAAAAAACTACTCACCGCTTCATAGCTGATAAGTAGTTTCTCCGTCTTAAATTATATTTTTCTTGATACACCGCTATCAACGGCTGCTTGAACAACTGCTTCTCTTACACGTTCTACGACTTTTTCATTAAACACACCTGGGATAATGTAATCCCCACTTAACTCATCTGATCCAATGGTAGCTGCAATCGCCTCTGCTGCAGCTACTTTCATCTGTTCATTTATTGAAGAAGCTCTAGCGTCCAAGGCACCTCTAAATATACCCGGAAAACAAAGGAGGTTGTTAACTTGATTCGGATAATCAGATCTTCCAGTAGCCATGACTCTGACATGGTCACGGGCTATGTCTGGTGAAATCTCCGGTATTGGATTGGCTAAGGCAAAAACGATCGGATCTTTCGCCATATTCTTCAAATCCTCTTCTTTTAAAATATCCCCTCTAGAAACACCGATAAATATGTCCGCATTTGTCATCGCTTCAGAAAGGGACGCATCTACTTTCTCAGGATTAGTATGATTCGCATACCATTCCCACATCTTATTATCATATTGATGATCACGGGTGATACTGCCTTCCTTATCTACCCCAATAATATTTTCAGCACCAGCCGCTATAAGCATTTTGGTTATGGCAATACCAGCTGCTCCGACACCACAGACGACAATTTTACAATCTTTCAAGCTTTTCTTGGTAAGCTTTAAGGCATTCAAAATACCTGCTAATACAACAATAGCAGTTCCATGCTGATCATCATGAAAAACAGGGATATCTAACTCTTGTTTCAGTGTCTCTTCAATTTCAAAGCATTGTGGAGAACCGATGTCTTCTAAATTAATTCCACCAAATCCTGGACTGATCGCTTTAATGGTTCGAATAATTTCATCCTTATCTGTCGTATCAAGGCAGATGGGATAGGCATTAATATCAGCAAATCGTTTAAATAACATTGCCTTTCCTTCCATCACAGGCATAGCTGCTTCTGGACTGATTTCGCCTAATCCAAGTACAGCGGTCCCATCTGAAACTACCGCAACTGAATTACTCTTGATCGTTAAGTTATAGGCTAATAAAGGGTTAGCATTAATCGCATTACACACCCTTGCTACTTCAGGGGTATAAACATGGGAAAGTTGTTCTCTGTTTTTCAAATCCAATTTGGGTTTAATATCGATCTTCCCACCTAAATGAACAAGGAACGTTCGATCAGAAATGTGCTTCACATACACTCCATCACTATCATTTAAAGCTTTAATCACTTTTAATTGCCCTGGTTCATCATTCACTTTTATCGTAATATCCCTAATCGTTTTTTCAGGTGTCTCTTTTTTGACATCAATTGCTACCAAGTCTGCATCATTTGCATGAATAAGTGTTGCGATTTGACCGATATTTGCCTTCGCCTTTTCAATTTCCAGACGGATAATAATATGCATGTTAGAACGCATAAGGACAACCTCCTTCAGGATTATAAGTATGGATTACAAAAAGAACTTACCATTAATCATCTAAATCTTTCTTAACAGGTTTCGTAACCTGTGAATGCTTTTGTTCTACATACTTACCTATTACTGAGGAATTTATTCCTCGTCTGACTGCTGTTTCGATTACGATGTATAAAATAAACATCACAATAACAAATACCCATATATTGATAGTTATTTCCATTCCATCACCTCAAGTCTATTATATTTGCTGTTGAGCTTATATTAAACCAATACTTTTCGACAAAAAAGAAAACCTTATTAGATGTTACATATAAGCATTATAAGTTATTAAGATAACCATCAGTATTGGATGAACAGAATTAAGAACGTTTTTCTATACCAAGAAACAAAATAGAAGCATTTAATAAAAATTAACGGAGGATTTATTATCCCCCGTTAATGCTTTTACTTGAATATATAGTTAGTTTTCTTAAATATTTCACTATATACCGTTGAATCCTTAAGGTCAATTAACATCACGTTAAAAACCCATCATGAAAAGTGAAAAAAACTGTTTATTCTTTTTACTGTATCTAATGGGTCAAATTCTGATATATGAAGAGCAACATGTGCATCAGGTCTGATTAACATCGTATGACCATGATTCATCGTTAATTTATTTTCAACTTCTCGGAACACATCATGAATGATGTCAAACTTATCTCGTTCTATAGGAGGCACCCCACCCTTTACTACCAAAAATGTAGTAATCAAATCACCGTATTTAGTACATAGTTCTTCAATGAATAAATCTACATTATCAATTATATCTTCCGTTTGCCTTTCCATATATACAAAGCAAACGAAGGGATATTGCCGCAGCAAATGATACAATCTCCTGTCGGGGCTCCCTCCAAGTAAGAATTTCACATCAGGAGTCCTTGCTCCCGGTTGTATGCATTTTTTGGTCAACTTATCATCTGCTAAATTCTGACTAGACGATGTCGTGTGATAGTCATATTTAATATGCGATAAAGTTTCTGCAATGTTTTGTTGGAAATGTGAGTTGGAAAGTAACCATTTACTAACATTATTTCGAAGCTTTCCTTTAGTTCCTTCTAATGATATAAACTGCAACAAACGGCTAGTTTGTTGTATGATATGTTTAGCAATGGGGCGTCTTTCCTGATCATAGGTTTGAAGCAGTGACTGATCAGCACACCCTTCTAAAACGGCCATCAGCTTCCAACATATATTTGTAGCATCTTGTAGTCCTAGATTCATCCCTTGACCACCGAGTGGATTATGAATATGGGCTGCATCTCCCACAAAAAATACTCGATCTTTTTTGTAATTTTCAACTTGTTTATGTGCGGTTCCAAAATAAGTGAGCCAGTTAGCGTTCTCTATTTTAATAGAAGCTGAAGTCACATAATTTACTCGCTGTTGCAGTTCATGTAAGGTAAGTTCATCTTTATAAGGCATTCCTTGTATAGATAGATCAAGTCCAACTACTCTAAATTTTCCGTCTGCGTATGGAAAAAAGACCGTTGCACCTCTTACATTAACATAACCTGTAATCATGGAAGGATCTAAAGAAGATGTTGTAATATCACCAAGAAAAAAAGTCTTCCCTTCACCTTTACCTACGAAGTCCACTTCCATTAACTCTCTCACTTTGCTATGAGCTCCATCACAAGCTAATACATATTCCGCCTCATACTCGATTGTTTCGTCATGACTATTCACCATTACATTAACTCCACCATCATGTACAGTTAATGTTGTAATCTCTTCCCCTCTATTTATATTACCACCATTCATTTCAAGGTTTCGTTCTAAGATTTCTTCTGTTTCCATTTGAGGAATCACAAGCATGAATGGGAACCTACTTTCTATTTGATTTAACCCTAAAATCGATTCTTTTTTGCTTCCAATATACATTTTTGCACCCTCTCCAGGGTATCCCCGTGCAACAAACTTTTCTACAAATCCTGATAAATCAAACATCTCCATTGACCTAGCATGGATTCCCATAGCTTTAGAAAAGGAAGAGCGATCTTTTTGTTTTTCCAGACATACATAATCAACTTGATATCGATTTAACTGATTAGCTGCCATTAAACCGGTTGGTCCGGCACCAACAATCACAACATCTGTTTTTACTTTTTTCATAGCATATTCTCCTAACATGAATTAATACAAAATGGCCATTGACTATTTTCCTTAGATCACAAGCATTTATACTACAACATGTTGTATAATTAAATTATAGCGCCATAATAATGGTTCCAGCAATAGATGATTCTTCACATAATGTAGTTAAAACAACAGATATTTTAGCTTTGTAAACTTTTATATTATTTAAATAACAAAAGGGCGGGATCATGTAATGAAAAAAATAGACCCACGAGTGAAAAAAACCAAAAGTTTTCTTAAAAATGCTTTACTGGAGTTGATTGATGAGAAAGGATTTGATGCAATCACGATTGGAAATCTTGCAGAAAAAGCAGAAGTAAATCGAGTAACGTTCTATCAACATTATCATGATAAATATGATTTACTAGAACAGACAATAAAAGAGATGTTACAACATTTCATCGAAACCGTCGAACCTAAAAAAAGAGAAGATTTAATTACACATAAACAGGAAACAAGTGTTGTTTATCTAAATCTTTTCCAATTTGTTTATGATCACCGAAAGTTTTTCAACATTATGCTTGGAGAAAATGGGGCTTCTTTATTCCAGGATCGAATGACCAAATCAATTGAACATTTTATTTCGGATACATTAGACATGCTCGTTCCAGACAAAAGCAGCATGGAGATACCACAAGATATTATTGTTCATTATGTGTCCTCTGCAAGTATCGGTCTAATAAAGTATTGGGTGCAAAGCGGAATGAAGTATTCTCCTCATTATATGGCTAAACAATTAACAGTTTTAGAAAGACGTGGTCCGATTAATTCAACAATAGGAAAGTAAAAAGTTCAAGATAATGGTTTATTCAAGATATAGAAAGTTTTAAAAGGGTTGCTATGATAACCCTTTTAAAACAAACTTTGAAATAGTCTTCGGAATCTCCTCTACTGGTATATGATATCGAAGTGTAGAAATCAACTTTGGATTAACAAGGTGAAGAATATATGCCTCTAAAACCACAGGATCCTGTTTTCGAAAAATCCCTTGCTCTTGACCTTCTTTTATTGCCACCTGTATCACATCTGTTAGCGTTTGTTTTATTTCCTCTCCAAACTCAGTCTCTTCTGATAATTGAAGAAGCATCTCATGAAGCTTACCGTATTTACGATGTAATAATAAAAATTCCTCTAGAATCAAACAGATTTTCTGATCTGCCGGTACTGGAAGATTAACATCTAATAACTGCTTCTCCCTAATCTCTTTAATAACATCCATTCCTACAGCCCATATTAATCTTTCTTTATTGATAAACCTTCTATACACTGTGCCGACACCAATCTCCGCCTTAGCTGCAATCTCTTCAACTTTTGCTTCTGCACCCTTTTCCTTAAAAACAGATTTAGCAGCCGCCATAATCCTTGTCACATTCTGATTTGCGTCCTTTCTAGCAGAAGGGACTGATAAATGTATTTGGTTAGTTTCTTTATCATTAGAATTCATGATAATCCCACCTTTACTCTATTCCTATTTATTATATCAAAAACGGAAGATTGATTCCTTTTTTGGTTGACATGTGAACAGCTACCGATATACAATTAAAACGGAATAAAAATTCCGTTTTAACAAAAATGATATTAGAAAGGATGAGAAGAACTTGAAAAATCAGTCTTACATTACTTTGTTTATCAGAAAGGATCATCTAGAATCTGAGCTAGCAAAATCAATCTTACGTGATGCAGGCTCTCTTTACTTTACTAGGTTGGATGTAGAAGATTCCCATTACGAGAGCGCTGTGACTTTCTTCAGTGGAAAAGCAACTATACCCCAAATATTTGTTGGAGATTATCCTATTGGTAGTACGGACGAATTGAAAAAACTGTGGGAAACACGTCATTTACGTGATATTATGCATTCCGTCCGTCATAAACCCAAATTGAATGTAGATGCATACACTTCTGAAGAATTGGCTCGTGGCGCAGAAGACGTTAAATTTATGAACCATATCCCTGAGAGTGACGGAACGAAAAGTGGGGATCCTGAACAATGGCCAATTTTACATTTTTATAAAGATTTCTTTGGCTTCTGGCCTAACACTTTTGTTTATTTGCATCATTGGCAGGAGGTATATAAACGTTTTGTATACTGTCATAATATGCCTACTATCCAAACCGCAAAGGATATACTCGGTACCGATATGCTGTGTGCTGTTGGTTATGCAACATCAAATGCCCATGGGTGTAATTATTGCCAAGTGCATAGTGTTGCCACAATGGGAGAATCATCTATGAGTGCCATAGAACAATTGCGACTTGCTCGCATTGGTCAATATAATTCCAACAACCCATTTGACGAATACTGGGTATCATTAGCTGACTTAGCAAGCATGTCATCCCTTAACAAAGTACCTCCACACTATCTTGACCGTTTACGTCGCATTGCCGCTGACTCCGAACATGACACCTCTAACTTGAATGAACAAATTATGTCTGTAGCCCTAGTAAGTGCAGCATTTGGATTTCTAAATGTTTTTAATGACCTTGTCGGCATGGAAATAGAAGGGGCATGGGCTGTCTCTGCAAAACAGCGTCTAAATATTGATGAAGGAAGGCATGCTGTAACGAGCGAACTCAACCCTAATAATTTGGCACATGATTTGCCAGTTGGAGGACCTAGCATCGCCGAAATAATGAAAAAATATGAAGCAGATGTTGGAGACTACTCCGCTTATAACCAGCAAAGATTTGGTGTTATACCTCCTTGGATTCCAGCTTTTCCAAACCATTTACGCCCTTTACACACCAATTTCTACTCTGAAATAATGACACAACAAGAAGGCAGTCCATTAACCGAAGAAATCAAGCATTTAATGGCTTATGTCTCACATATTGAAAAACAACACATTAAATTAGCGGAATCAGAAGCATTTATGGCACATTTTGTATCAAATGATAAGTTAAAGACAATAAAGCGAATTAAACATGCTTTTGCTATTGCTAGCAATCGTGGAGGAGAGGAGACATTATTTACTGATGAAGAGCGTGCTGCTTTACAATTAGCTTATTTATCAGCCCAGATGCCTCTTATTACACCTCGTCGATTTATCAAGCCGGTTATAGATCACTTTAACGCTAGTACATGTATTGAACTTTTTGTTGTTTGTGGTATTGCCTCACTAGTTCAACGATTCACCGCTATCATACAATGGCCACAGGATCAGAAAATTTCTGATTTTATAGACAAAATTGAGTTAAATAGAGATCTGGTATCAACGCGTTTTCCACTTCCGTAATTTTTTACGAAAATGCACTCAACTCCTATGAAGAAGGAAAACGTTGGTTAATCATTGCAACGTTTTCCTCCTTCATCTTACACCTGACAAATAAACGGATATCATATGTTTTTTAATAAAAATCAAATAGTAACCACTACTTTTCCTTGTGCATTCCCCTTTTCAAAGTACTTGAATGCTTCTGGTAATTCATCCAATGTAAAATTCCTATCGATAATAGGCTTTAACTTCCCCTCTTCAATAAACTTTTTGATAAATATTAAATCTTGTTGATCAGGCTTTTGTAATAGATTTACCATTTTCTTTTTACTTGTCATTGAAATCCATGGACCTAATACGATAGCTTGTGCCATTTGGGATCCAGAACCACCAATCATAACATAAATTCCATTTGGTTTTAAAGATCGTTTATAAGCTAATATTGGATGATATCCATTTACGGCTACGATCAAATCATATTTATTCGATTCTTTTGTGAAATTTTTCACCGTATAATCAATCATATGATCAGCTCCTAGGGACTTGAGAATGTTTAGATTTCTAGTACTACATACACCTGTTACTTCTGCACCGTATGCTTTAGCAATTTGAACTGCGAAAGTTCCTACTCCACCAGAAGCACCATTAATTAAAACCTTTTTCCTGTATTCGATATTTCCTTTATCTCGCAAACCTTGCAAAGCCGTGGTGGCAGCCATAGGGACTGCTGCTGCTTCTTCAAAGGATAAATTAGCTGGTTTAAGTGCTAACGCTTTTTCATTCACCGCAACATACTCTGCAAAAGCGCCCCAGCTGAAATGAGAAAGATCTCCGAACACCTCATCCCCTGGGTGGAATTTTTGGACATCTTCACCAACAGCTTCCACTTGACCTGCTACATCCCCTCCCGGAATATTGTGATTTGGTTTAAAAAGCCCAAAAGCTAGTCGGGAAAGGTAGGGCTTCCCTTTCAAAAGTACGAAGTCTCCAAAATTCAAAGATGCTGCACGTACTTTCACTAATACTTCATTACTCATAGGCTTAGGCTTTGTTACCTCTTTTAGTTCTAATTCATCCGGTGAACCGTATTGATTTTGTACGATTGCTTTCATTGTCATCCTCCTCTTTGAACTAATCACCTCTCTTATTTATACCAATACTTATGTAATGAATCATTGACTTAAGTTAATAATGAGCGAAATCCTTGCTAACTTATGTTTTTATGTTGTACAAATAGAGTAAAGAAAGAATACTAGGAATGTAAATCGAGCAATCAACGAAATACCACTTTAAGACAGGGATATTGCTTTTTTATCATGACTCTCGCTACCTTTCTCTTGAAAGCCTTGTAAAGGTGCATGGGAACTTTATATTTTCTTAAAACCAATTAATGAAAGTTGTGTCATCCCTTATTAGTTATTTCATTCAGAAAGTCGCTTTTTAATTCTGCTGAATGACTCTGGAGTAATACCGAGATAACTTGCCAACTGATGTTGTGGTACACGATCGAATAAATCCGGTTGCTTTCGTAATAATGCTTTATAACGTTCTTCAGGTGTAGAAGCGATAAATGCCGCAAAGTCATCTTGGACCTGTATTAAGTTCTCCTCTGTCATTTTGCGTATCATCGTTTCCAATTTTAAATATTGATCATACATGGTATTCTCCGTTTCCGCATCACATACTACCAATACAGTATTTTCTAAACACGAATAAGTATATGGTGATAAGCTTTCATGATGTGATTGATGAAACATGATAATCGATTGTTCTTCCGTATAAAAATTGGAGGTGATCTCTTTCCCCATCTCATCGATCGAGAATTGCCTAATGCATCCTTTTAACACAAAATAACACTTGCTAGGAATTTCACCTTGTTTAAGAAGAACAGTACCTTTTTTGTAATCTTTAACACATATATCTTCTACAATAACCTTTTGTTCTTCTAGTGTAAGGTCTGTAAACTTACTCATATACTTGTACAGGACATCTTTCATTTTGCGTCACTTCCTCCCCTATATAGTTCCTATTCAAATTATATTACATGTCAGCAAATGCCCAAACACCAAAATAGATATATAAATGACCATTGGCTAACAGTGCCGTTGTTAGCCAATGGTCTCAGTCAAGCCGAAGATGTATATTAGTTGAATGGTTTGAAGGCGAAGTGTCCCTCACTTATGGTTTAGAAAGCTTCCGTCGAATTTTTCTATTTCCAGGGTTTGCCCTTTTGAATAACATGTGCTAACTCTTTGCTAGCATTTCTTCGTTTTTTTCTAGCTTCCACTCGTTCTTTTGCTGTTTCGTGCAAATATTTCTCTTCCTCTGTTACAGGAATAACATTTGGAACAGGAACTGGTTTACCTTCTTCATTCACGGCAACAAAAGTTAAAAAAGCATTCGCAGCAATTTTACGCTCCCCTGTAATCAGATTTTCAGCCAAAACTTTGACAAACACCTCCATAGAGCTCGTTCCTGTCCAAGTAACAATCGACTCTAAACAAACAGACTCACCTGTGCGAATAGGTGCCAAAAAGTCGACAGAGTCAGTTGAAGCAGTTACGACAGGACTCCTCGAATGCCTCATTGCAGAAATCGATGCAATATCATCAATATAACTCATTAATTTCCCACCAAAAAGTGTTCCATGGTTATTCGTATCGGGTGGGAATACATGGCCAACTTTCACAGCAAGGGTTTCATTAATATAAGTATCTTCCATACTATCACCTTTTTTCGCTATTTTTTATTGATCATTGTTTCTCCATAACGGGCTATTTATTAATAACTTCCCCCAACATCTCGATCCCTTTCGTTATTTCCTTCTTATCACTATAACTAAAGGAAAGACGAAGCCATTCTTTGCCATCTCGTTCATTTAAGAAAAAATATTTCCCTGGCAAAAAGGACACCCCTTGATCTTGTGCTTGTTGTAATAGTCTCGAAGTATCAACACCAGCCACCTTGATCCATACGAAGTAACCTCCCTCCGGAACATACCAGGTGACGAACTTTGGCATATATTTTTTTAATGCAGCAAGTAACGCATCGCACCTCTCTTGATAGGATATTCGTAACGTATTAAGTCTATTATCAAAATTATTATTTCCCAGATATGTAGCCATAATCGCTTGTGCAAAAGGATGATCTAAATCTTTTTTAAACCAATAAAGGGAAGTGATTATTTCCTCTGTTGCAGCTACCCAGCCAATTCGTAAACCTGGCGCTACCACTTTGGATAAAGAACCAACATGTAGGACACGATTTTCATGATCCATTGCTTTTAACGTTACAGGCGGTTTATCGAAATGTAATTCACCATAGGCATCGTCCTCTAAAATAAGGAAGTCATACTGAGAAGCTAGCTCCAAAATATGCTTCCGACGTTCTGCTGTCATCGTTGTTCCGGTTGGATTTTGAAAAGTCGGGATCGTATATACTATTTTCGGTAGCGGGAGACCTTGCTCTTTCCTTTCTGCCAATACTCTTTCTAATTCTTTTGTCTGAAGTCCCTGTTCATCGATTGGGATACTAATAAATTGACTTGTATAATTTTGGAATACTTCTAGTGCTTCCATATATGTCGGTGCTTCTACTGCCACAACTGTTTGCTCATCTACAAAAACTCGAGCAATTAAATCAATTGCCTGACATGCACCAGCTGTAACTAGAAGTGCTTCATCTGCAACTCGCATACCACGATCTGACAACCTAGCTTGAATTTGCTCCTTTAGTGTATCCATCTTCGGCGTACCAAGATAATGCAGTGGTAAATCCTTTTCTTGTTTCAGTAATTGAACAACCGCGTCTTTCACCTCATTAACGGGTACAAGGTCAGGTGCTGGAAACCCTGAACTAAGACGAATACAATTGTCTGGTATATTCGGCATCCATTCACCTGGTGGGGCGTTTTTTAATGCATTCTTTATGTTTTCCGAAAAGAAATTTTCGATACTCATGATGATCATTCACCTTTCCTTGAGACAATAAGAAGCATTGGTAAGCACCAATGCTTCTTATTTATATTATGACCGATTATTTAAAAGAATAAAAGGTGTGCCATTAATGCCGCGACTGGCAACGTAATAATCGTTCTTTGTAAGAAGATAATAAATAATTGGAAAAACGAAATCGGAATTTTTGATTTTAATAGCAAAATACCTATCTCTGACATGTAAATTAATTGAGCAAGTGACATAACCCCAATCACAAAACGGGTTAATTCAGACTCAATTCCACTACCAACTACTGCAGGCAAGAACATGTCCGCAAAACCAACAATCATTGCCGGAGCAGCAGCCTCTGCCTCTGGTAGTTGCAATAATTGCAAGAACGGAATAAATGGATAAGATAAATAGTTAAAAATAGGTGTCTTCTCGGCAATAATCAGTGCGATAGTACCTAACGCCATCACCAATGGAATTAAAGCAAACCAGATATCAACCACATTCAATACACCGCTTTTGATAACACCACGATAACTTTTCACTTGATCCGCTTTTTCTACTGCTTTTTGTACACCCCATTTAAAACTGGATACACCTTCTGGCACAACTTCATTTATTTGTTTACCAGCAGCTTCATAGTAGGTATCCTTTTTGAGGGATAATGGCGGAATGCGCGGTACGATAATTGCTGCTACAACACCTGCCACAATGACAGTTATATAAAATGGAACAAACATATGATCAATGCTTAAAAATCTAGCAATGACCAAGCTGAATGCAATCGATGCAATCGAGAAGTTAGTTGCTACTACTGCTGCTTCTCGTTTCGTATAATAACCTGATTCATATTGCTGTGTAGTTAATAATACCCCTACTGTTCCACTCCCCATCCATGATGCTAAAGCATCAATCGAAGAACGACCTGGCAGCTTGAATAAAGGGTGCATAATTTTTCTTACGATGGTACCGATAAAATCCATTAAACCAAACTGTAACAACAGCGGCATAAAGAGACATGCAAATAGGAACCAGACCATTAACACCGGAATCAGATCAAATAATACTGTTCCACCCGTTGCCATCGACCAAATAAATTCTGGGCCGATTTCTGCTAATGTCATGATGGCGAATATGGCACCGATAAGTCGTAAAGCTATCCATAGTGGCGGGATATTAAATAAACTATCCAAAAAAGAATTATTCTTTAAAATCCGCAAATTTATACCTTTTACTATTAAACTACCAATAGAAGACAAACATAAAATGATTGTCATGATGAGCGGGATATAATCTGCTAACAGTGCTTGTAACCCATCTGCTAACACGCCTAACCCAATTGTTACCTTACCACCTACTGAAATCGGGACGAGGAATAATAACACCCCAATCAGAGATGGTAGCCAAAATTTTGTATATTGACTTGTTGTAAATTGTTGTTGTTCTGATTTCATGATGTTCTCTCCATTTTTTCTTTGTTGTTTCCGTTATTTTTAGCAAGTTATAATATATCATTTTTTTGTATATTTATGCAATAACCTATCCTTCCTATTTACTTTATCATATTGGAAGCTGTTTTTATATAATATTTCACTTATTAGTAATTAACTTCCACTTATGGATTGAAGAAAACGAAAATCTATCCTATCAAAAAATAGCTGAAACAATCACCCTAATAGAGTGATTTGTCTCAAACGAATACTATTCAGTTACTAGCTTGCCCATGGCTAGAAATATCAAGAGAGACTGATTTTAGAAAGTTAAAAAAACTGTAGCAGAATTGCTTGAAGGTAAGGTGGTTACCCGCAAACTTTAGACTTTCTTTTCTTAACAAAAAAAGCTCTTATAACAATCTGTGTTATAAGAGCTAGACGATTTCGCCAAATTATTTATTCATTTTATTTAAGAAATCTCCAAGCAAATCATCAAGATCTGCTTCTTCTGACTCTTTTTCCTCTTCTTCCAATTCTCGATTCTCTTTTACAGCTTCTTCCCAGTCAAACGAATCTAAATCATCATCTAATGGATCATGTTCCTTTTCTGTCTCACTAACATCCTGTAATCCATCTTCATTAGGTTCTTCCGGTAATTCCTCTTGTAAATATAATGCTTCATCAATATCTGTAGAACTGCTATTCAGTGAAGCCAGTAAAGCAGTAGCTCTTACCGGATCATTTAATAGATGGTAAACAATACTGCCTAACAATGCTTCTGAATGTTCATGCTTCAACCAATTTCGTTGTGCCTTGTTTAAACTGCCCGGAAGCGGAATCGTAATGGTTTCCCTTTCCTTCGAGCTTGTTTCATTAATCCCTTTTAACACCAATTCAGCCATTTTACTCGAAAAATTTCGTCGTTCTGTTTCCTTCAGCCTTTGTATTTCCTTCAGAAGATAATCTGGTGTATCTGAAGGGATTCGAAACGAAATCGTTTGGCCTCTTTTGATTTGGTTTGTTGATTTTTTCATGTCATCACCTTAAGACTTTTTCGCTGGCTTTTTCTCTTCCTTTGGCTTCTCAGCTTTTTTTGTGAATTCAGAAATGAGCTTATAATACGCATTGGCCATCATCCAAATACTTTCCTTTTCATCCTCGAAAAATTCAATGTTATAGCCATCTAAATTATTGTTAAGTGTTTTGATATACTCTTTCAAAACATTGGAACCTCCACCAACGAAATAGCAGATTTCTGTTTGCGAATTTTTTTGCCAGACGTTTCTTAATAAGCGATATTGCTTTTTCGCTAGCTCTAACAAAATTCGGTCGGTAATATCATGTACACTTGTCCTGCTTCCTTTGACCATAATATGGTTGCGATCGTTATTTCGCGTGATAATTTCAACGACATCGCGACGGCTGTCCAGTTCGACTCCATGGTTACTGAAAATTTCCTCACGAATGTTTTCAAGCGATTCGGACACTCCTAGATTAAAGCCTTGTGCTTTATCATCGTCAACCGTTCGATTCTTGATTACTGCGACATCAGTAGACAAACCGCCGATATCTTGAATAAGAATTCGTTTATCGATTAAATCCTTATTAATGATTTTTAGATCATGATCCATTACCAGGTTTATATAAGCAGCAAAACCTTCTGGATACACCTTAACCTCATCAAATTTGATATTTACTTTAATCCCTTGATATTTCGGTGTCACTAAAAATTCTACCTGGTGAACCGATCCGAGCAGCTTCGAACGATACCCTGCATCTTTTCCTTCCTTCACTTCTCGAAGTGGTAATCCTGTTCCTAATATGTAATTCGCATCAATCACTTGATTAGAACCCTGTTTATTTCCTTTCGCTGCATCTAAAGCGATTGAGGCAAAAAGCATAATTAACGTTTGATCTTCCTGTGATTTACTGCTTCCTGGGTCAAGCTCTGTCGAATTACTTGTTTTGGACGCTAAGTGCCCTACACGATAAATCGCATTGTTTTCCTGGAGTGCAGGGGAGTGCACGCGAATATGTATGCCTTCCAAAGGATCTTTTTGATCTAATTCTTCTATGCCGATGACAGGACGGTCTTCTATATCTCTGGCAATAATATTCGGTACGTTGAGCTCCTGATCCAACTCACCAAATATCGCTTTCACTGAATCATTTCCTACATCAACTGCTGCAATTCTTGATTGACTCATTTTATAATCATCCTTTTTTTAAAATCTATTCTTCTAAAAAGGATATTGCAGATGATTACTGTCATCAATGAGTTGGAGCAAAAAGATATATAACTGTAATTTCAATGAAACAAGTTGTAATGTGTATACAAAATTGTTTACGTTGTTTACATTGACGCACACACGTTGTTACACCAACTTGTAAACAACTTTGTAAACATGCAAATGTGTTTGCATACTTAACGTTTACAATTTGTACACTTGTAAACTGAAATGTTTATGTAAAGAAAAATGGAAAGGACCTAATATGATGAGGAACGAAAAAGACCACATTTTTCATTAAAGTGGTCTTTTTCAATGCTATTTAACATGTGTTTTCAAAAACGAAAGAGGTACCATTTAGTAACGTTAAGGTGATACATTATCTTCAAAAGCTTCAAGGTTTGTAAGTGCTCTTTTTAATTCGTGCTGACATTCTTCTACACGTAGTTGAGCATGAAATAGCGGTTCCGTCGAGGTACCACTTCCATTGATCGCTTTGCCGCGAGCTTCTTGAATTTGTCCTTGTACTTCTTGTAGCTGTTGTTGCAGATCTTTAATTACTTCGATATCAGCTGAATTTCTCGCATCACGAGTTGCTTCTTCTAAGTCATAAGAAATTTTAGAAAGCTGTTCCATTTCATGTCCGTTTTGTATCGGCATGTTTAATTCCTCCCTATTCACAGTACTTCTTTTACTTTTTGCAAAAAGCTGAGAAATACTCATAAGTTGGAGAAATAATAGATTACCTTATGATCTTGTCTCTTCCTTCTCTAGTGGTTGATATATCTGATCAGAAAAAATCGGTAAAGCAAAATAAAAAGTTGTCCCTTTCTGCTCCTTACTTTCGACCCATAAGCGACCATTATGACAAAGAATAATTTCTTCGCTAATAGCAAGACCCAGTCCATTTCCTTGCCCCCTACTCTTGGTATAATACCGGTCAAATACATAGGGAATATCCGATTTGGAGATTCCGGCCCCTTCATCTTTCACAGCGAAAATAACCTCCTTTGCATCAGAAATAGTTAAAGCTATTTCAATTGCACCTATATCGGTATGTTTAATGGCATTGGAAACTAAATTCGTCATGACTTGCTCCAGTCGCGACACATCTACTTCTACTAATGGATATTCATCGATAACATCTACCTCCATTCGCTGGTCAAACTCAAGACCAGCCTGTCGAATTTCTAATGTGAACATATTACAGAAATGATCGTATAATTGATCGACAGGAATGGCTTCCATTGTAAAATTCATGTTTCCTGATTCCAGTTTTGATAAGTCAAATAAATCCTTAATAAGCTTATTCAAACCGTCCATTCTATTTTTTATGATTTGTAAATATTCCGTTTGTTTTACAGGATCATCGACTAATCCATCTAATAATGCACTGACATAACCTTGAACGACCGCAACTGGTGACTGCAGGTCATGTGATACATTTGAGAGCAAATGCTTCATTTTCTCTTTAGAATTGTTCAACTGCTGGTTGACCTCCGTTAATTGTTGATTGGTTTCATTTAATAATGCTGTTCGTTTACGGACCTTTTCTTCTAAATCGGCATAAAGATAAGCATTAACAATCGACACTGCCGCTTGTGATGTAATAAATGTTAATAAACTTAATCGCTCATGAGTAAAAACATGTGTAGATTGATTGTTTTCCATATACAAAACAGCTACAAGTCTATCTTGATTAACAATCGGAAGACACAAAACCGATTTTGCTTGTGTTTCTTGGATATAGCGATTTTCAATAAACGGCCCCTGTTCTACTGCATGATCTAACACAACCGCTTCCCTGCTATTCACTACATAATGAACGATCGCTGATGATACACGAGCATGACTTTCTAATGGTTGTGGCTGCTTATATATTTCAACATCTCCGTTCGTATGATTATAAGCCATTATTTCGAGTTTATTTTCTTCAAGTAACAGAAAAGATACATGCTCTGCTCCAGCATAAGTTAAAACTATATCCATTAATCGACTAATTAACTGATTTAATACTACTTCACTTGAAATGACCCGAGCCGCTTCAAAAACTGCTTTTGTATCTAAACTATCCTTCGTATTGTAGTTATTGGTGTGACTTGTGTTGATTTGTAGTAACAAATCTGGATATGTCTGCTTGATTTGTTCTGCGATATGCACTGCTCCCCAATTCATATAACCGTTATACGCTTCTGTCACATAGGACTTGGCGGTTTTCGGGAACTGTTTTGCTAGATAAAAGTTTGCCGCACAGTGATTGGCGATCGCTACATCTTGAAGGAACCCATTTTCTTCAGCATTTTCTATTGCTTGATGATAGTTATCTATTGCTTGGCTATCACCTCCAATAAGTTTTTGATATTCCGCACGAATTAATAAATACTTGTGCAAATAATTAGTTGGAGAGTGCTTTGCCCATTTTTTAAGTTTCTTCAAGTTAGATCTTAACTTGCTCAAACCACTTCTTCTTGTTATCTCGACATTTTCGATTAACTTTACAAGCCATAATGAATGGTACAAAAAGTATTCGGGAGCAACGATTAATACCATCGTGTTATCCACGAGTGGCTCCAGTTCACCCATTAGTGACATTGCGATAGAGCGTCGGTTGAATAGATAAGTCATCTGTAAACGAGTCGTTTTATGAATGATTGCTGCTGACTTATCATCTGTAAAGTCGGAAAACTTCCATATAGGGTCTTTATCAGGTGAGGACAGCGCAGCAATCCAATCCGATAATTCACTTAAATAATCATTAGAAATCGCATATTCATGTTTCTTTGCAAATGTTAACTGTCTTTCGATTCCTTCCTTAACCTGTTCTAAGTTATCTCCCTTAAGATACTGCGTCAAGCCAATGAATGCACCAGTAGCACCAGCTAAATGCAAATTACCTGATTCGATACAAAGCTGCTGTGATTTCTCTAAAAATTCTAAACTATAGCGGATAGGCTTTATCCAATGGTTAACAAAAGAGCCAAACACAAAGTACACACGTGCTTGTAAGGCATGATCTCCAGATCTTTCTACATGTTGAATCGCAAGCTTTCCAAACTGATAGCTTCCTTGGTAATCACCAAACCCTGCACTTAGTGTCAGTGCATAATTGTTGTAAACAAGTGCTGCTAGATCCATATCACCATATTTCAAGATTAAACGGAGCGCTCGCAGCATCAAAATCGTTGCTAAATTTTGATCAAAATGATAAGCCGGCGCATTGGAGTTAATAAGGGTTCGCATAATTAGCTTTTGATCTTCATCTGTTACGGGAGGGAGCTTGAGTAAATCTTCTTCCCGTTTGTTCGCTAAAGCAAGCTTTGTTAACAAATATTCCTTTGCTACCAGCGCTTTATTCGGGTTATCCTTTAATTCAATACCATATAACCGCAAACCATCAAGCCCTGAATAGGTCGCTTGTTTCACCTCATGTATATGGGTGTACAATGTTATTTTTAAATTGTAAATATACAACTTCTCTTGTGATGTTTTTGCTTTTAGTAATGTTTCTTCAAAAACGTCTTCTGCTTCATCAAAAAACTGATTAAGGTACAATGATTCGCCGTATCCCACCATAACAGAATACGTCTCCTCATAATCACTCTCCCACTTATCCGGAGGTAATAATTGAAAAGCATTCTGATAAAATGTTAATGCTGATTTAAATGCTGCTGCACGCTTTGCTTGTTCGCCAGCCATTCGATTCCATTTGATTAAATCGCTGTGTTGACCTTTAGTTAGCCGAGATTGACAGAGATTTAAATGGTTCACAATCGAAAAGATGTGTTCCTCCATTTCTTCAGTTGTCAAATGACTAATTAATTCTTCTGCGATCAATAAATGACTTTGCTCGCGCTCTTCTGTAGACATCGATGTATAAAGTGCTTGTTGAATCTTATCGTGTAAAAACCGGTAATTTGGTGGGTTTTCGTCTAGTAGCTGTTCATTTTCATTTGGATAGACCCATTTATAACGGGCATCCATCGGCAGGATAACCCCTTCTTCTAATCCATTCCATAATTGATTAGCTGTTGTTACATAGTTCTTCCCAGCAATTGTTGCCAATAATTTAAGATTAAACTGACTTCCTATACAAGCAGCCAATTGTAGTAGCTTTTTCGTTTCCGCTCGTAACGTATTGATCTGCTTCATAATAAAATCAATCATGGAATCTTTCATCGGAATCTGTTTCAATGTGCTAAGGTTAATTTGCCAAGTCGCTGTGTTTAAATCAAAATGGATCATTTTCTCTTGATTCAACAATTGTAATAACTGAATAATAAAAAAAGGATTTCCTTTTGTAATACGATAAATGAACTCAACCAATGGTTCGGCATCACTTGCTTCAAGAGCAAGGATTTCCTCTACCCACTTTTCGATATGGGCTTTTGCTAAGGGATGGACAGGAATAGTAGATACCTGTACTTCTGTTTGATTAATTTGATTGACGAATACCTCAAACGGATGTCCAATCGACACTTCATTATCACGATAAGCGCCGATAATTAGTAAATTTCTTTTATCTGGATTTGTTAGGAGATGCTTCATTAAATCAATAGACGCACTATCTGCCCATTGTAAATCATCAATAAACAATACAAGTGGATGGTTCTCCGTAGCAAACACCTCAACGAACTTTCTAACCGCTAACATGAAACGGTTATGCACGCCTTGCGGTGGTAGGTCAGATCCTTCTTGCTGCTTCCCAATCAACCATTCTATTTCGGGGATAAAATTCGCGATCACCCAAGAATTATTGGCTAGTGAATGATTCAGTTTTTCTCTCCACTTTTGAATGCTTTCCGCATCCTCCGATAAGATTTGCCTTATTAAAGATCGAAAAGCTTCAATAATTGGTGCGTAAGGGATATGCTTCTGATATTGAACAAACTTACCAGTAATAAAATATCCTTGTTTGTTTAATAATGGGCGATGTAGTTTATGAACCAATGCCGTCTTCCCTATTCCAGACGGACCTGGTAGAAGTACTAGTGCAGGCTTGCCATGTTGTACATGCTCGAACTTGCTAATTAGCTCCTTCAGTTCACCATCTCTGCCATAAAGTTTATTTGGCTTCTCAAGCATAGGGCTTGCATCATGCTCTCCTAATGCAAATAAATCTAAGTGATTATTTGAATAAAAAGCATGTGAATATTTTTCTAGATCTTTTTTTAATCCGTAAGTACTTTGATACCTCTGTTCCGGCATTTTAGCAAGTAATTTCATAATGATATTAGATATATTTTCAGGTATTGTTGGATTAACTTCATGAGGATGAATCGCCGTTTGCGCCAGATGTGCATGAATCACTTCAACCGGGTCCTTCGCTTGAAATGGAAGACGTCCAGTTGCTATTTGATAGAACAAAACACCTAACGAATATAAATCGGAACGATAATCAATTGGTCGATTCATTCTACCCGTTTGCTCAGGAGATACATAACTAACTTCTTCAATCTGATAAGGTGTTAAGTCGGCTTGCGGCATTTCTCTGGAAAGCATCGTCGACTGATGAAAGCCTGTTAATTTTAATTGATCACTATCTGGGTCGTATAAAATATGATCTGGTTGAATCGATTTATGAATAATATTGTTTTGATGAACAGATGCAAGGATGGTAGTTAACTTACTCGCGATTTTCAGAAATTTGCTGATATCAAAGACTTGATTACCTCTTAACCAGTCTGTTAAACGTTGTCCTTCAAAAAACTCCATCACCAAATAAGGTTGTTCTTTACTTTTCTCTATGACCACTGGTTTAAGAACTCCATAAAGTTCTGTATCAGATAGCATATAATACTCATGAATTAATTCAGCTTTTGATTGAGGGTGTACTTTATTATAGATAGTCTTGATCAAAACTTCTTCCCCACTGAGGTTGGAAACGGCTTTATATAATATCCATGAATTTGAAGCAATAATCGTATCATGTAGTTGATAACTTGATAATTTTTTCATCATCTATCATCCTATTTTTTGAAATTTTAAGTTATTTTTAACCAAATTTTAGCTCTTTTTTAAAATCGATCCTTATACTTTGGATGACGAGTACGAAAGGGGGATACATATGCAAGATACAAAGAAACAAAATCATCAGAATAAACAGGAAGTAGATAAGGAATGGTTGATACTACTAGCTTTCGCCAAACAAAATGGATTTACTGTACAAGAAGTAAAACAATTTTTACGAGAAAAGAAGAAGATCGATTAAGGTTCTCCGATTCGATTAAATTTATAACCAATCCCGCGGACTGTTTCGATATATTTAGGTTGATTAGTATTCGTTTCTAACTTTTTTCTTAGATTACTAATATGTACCATCACTGTCCGATAATCTCCTAAACTAGTTTCATCCCAGATCAACTCAAACAATTTCTCTACACTGAATACTCTTTCAGGATTCTGCGCTAACAAACATAAAATTTGAAACTCCTTTGCCGATAAGCGCAATGATTTGTTATTTAACTTCACAACAGCACTGTCAAGATTAATTTCTAAGCCTGGGTATTCAATTATATTTGACTCTTTCTCCAGCTTTTCATTTTGCTTGTCAGGATACGACAGCTTCCGATACCGACGTAAATGGGCCTTTATTTTAGCGATTAATACTGGTGAACTGGTCGTTTTCTCAATAAAATCATCACCACCAACACCTAATCCCAAAATCTTATCCATATCACCTTGTTTGGAGCTAAGGAAAATAATAGGTATATCTATTATTTTCCTTATTTCCTGGCAAAGCTCATATCCGTCTAATTTAGGCATCATTACGTCTAAAATAATTAAATCCGGCGTTTCCCGTTCGACCATTGCCAGCGCTTCTATCCCATCTTCAGCAGACAACACTCGATAACCATTTTCTTTCAAATATAATTCCAGTATGTTACGCATATCTGCATCATCGTCTACGATTAAAATCTTTTCACTAGCCAACCATTCATCCCCCTCACTTAAACTTTCGATTTTTTTCTGCTCGCCATACCCGCATATATCATTAGTACTTTTGGGTAATATAAGCTACCTTAAAATGGTACTTTTCTATTAGTATACCAAAGGTTTTGCTGAGAACAACACTTATAATATATTTATTACCATTTTTTCCATTAATTCTATAGGGAAAATATACTATCTAACTTTGAAAATCACTATAATAAAAATATGTTTAATTTTTAAAGAATTACCTTTAACTTTTATGGTTAAAGATTTCCCATAAACAAGCTACAATGTTAGTTGGGAAGGAGGTTTACCATCATTTTGTAAGCGTTTTATTATTTGTTATAAATTTTGATATGGAGGAATTCAAAATATGAACAGGCATTTTAAAAGACTTATTTCATTATTTCTCGTAACGATTTTGGTCATCCCATCTGGTTGGATTACACCAGTTGCAGAAGCGGCGACTGAAGATATTCCGGTTCTTCTCTATCACCGTGTCGTTGAAAATCCCACCGAAGAATGGACGGACACTAGCACTGATAAGTTTGAAAAGACGATGAAATATCTCCATGACAATGGTTATAATACCCTTACCGCAGAGCAATATATTAGCATCATGGAAGGAGAAGAGGATGCTCCTGAAAATCCAATTTTGTTAACCTTTGATGATGCAACTCCAGATTTTATCAACAATACACTTCCTATCCTAGACGATTTTAATATGAATGCTGTTCTATTTGTTATCTCTGATTGGATTGATGATGACTACAGCATGTCCGAAGAACAATTACTTAGTTTAGCGGATAAACCTAATGTTAGTATTCAAAACCATAGCTTCGATCACAATGAAGCTGTATGGGGAAATGATGATGGCAGTAATAGTATGATCACAAAAGAAGATGCTGAACATCAAATTGCTGAAGCTAACACTTATCTAAAAAGTATTACCGGTCAAGATCCTACGCTTATGGCTTACCCATATGGTAGCTATAACGACGAGGCAAAAAAAGCAAATGAAGAACAAGGCATGAAGTATGCATTTAAAGTAGGCTATCCTAATGATGGAGATTATGCAATGGGACGTCATTATGTCATGATGGATACGACTTTAGAGGAAATTGCGAATTGGGTTGGTGGTCCGGCGCCAACCCCTGTCGAAGAACAAGACGAACACCCAGAAGAAATCGTTTACCAGGAATCCTTTGCAGATGGGCAAGGTCTAGCAAGACAATCTGGTGAAGCTAGTCTTACTACCGTGACAGATAAAGCGTTTGAAGGAAATGATGATGGTACTGCTTTATACGTAAGCAACCGTAGTAATGATTACGATGCAGTAGATTTTTCTTTTGACGAACTTGGTTTAGAAGATGGCAAGACCTATACAGCTACTGTCACTGGTTATGTTGATCGTGACGAATCTATTTCTAACGGGGCACAAGCAGTTCTTTCTACTGTCGATAGTTATACTTGGCTATCCAATATCGATTTCGTTGCTGGGGAAAGCTTCACATTGAATGGAGAATTCACGGTTAATACCGAATCAGATACAAGCTTAAGAGTTCAATCTAGTGCTGAAGGGGCGACTGTTCCGTTTTATGTTGGTGAAATTGTTATTACAGAACAATCATCCGATGATAATGATAAGCCAGATGAAGACAGACCAGCTGCTAAAGAGTTCACACCTATTACATTTGAAGATGAGACTACTGGCGGTTTTGAGGCTAGAGGTGAAGAGGAAGTTCTAACCGTAACCGATGAAGCAAACCATACAGAAGATGGAACTTTCGCGTTAAAAGTAGAAAACCGATCTGAAAACTGGCATGGTCCATCCTTACGTGTAGAAGAGTTTGTAGACCAAGGTAAAGAATACCGAATCTCTGCTTGGGTTAAGTTGATCTCACCGGATAGTTCTCAGTTACAATTGTCTACTCAAGTAGGTGACGGAGATGGTACTAATTACAACAACCTACACGAAGAGACGATCACAACAGCAGACGGTTGGGTGCAATTAGAAGGGACTTATCGCTATGACAGTGTTGGTGGTGAATATTTATCCATCTATGTAGAAAGCTCCAATAACAGTACAGCTTCATTCTATATTGATGATATAACATTTGAGCCGACGGGTTCTGACGATGTCGCAGTGGAAAAAGACTTAACTCCGATCAAAGATGTATACGAAGATGATTTCTTAATTGGAAATGCAGTTTCTTCCGGAGAATTCGAAGGCACTAGACTTGAGCTACTTCAAATGCATCATAACCTCGTTACAGCAGAAAATGCCATGAAACCAGGTTATGCTTATAACGATGATCGAGAATTTGATTTCGAAGCAGAAGATGCGCTTGTCGAAAGAGCATTAGAAGAAGATTTTGACGTACATGGTCACGTGCTTGTTTGGCACCAACAATCAGATGAATGGTTGCATTCTGACGAAAACGGTAATCCGTTAAGTCGGGAAGAAGCACTTGCAAATTTAAGAAATCATGTCCAAACAACAGTCGAACACTTCGGGGATGACGTTATTTCTTGGGATGTGGTCAATGAAGCAATGATTGATAACCCGCCAAATCCGTCAGATTGGAAAGCATCTCTACGTCAATCAGGTTGGTATCATGCTATCGGTGAGGATTATGTAGAACAATCCTTCCGTGCAGCAAAAGAAGTCATTGATGAAAATGGCTGGGATATTAAGCTTTATTACAATGATTACAATGATGACAATCAAAACAAAGCAGAAGCCATTTACCAGATGGTGAAAGAAATTAATGAGGAATATGCAGCAGAAAATAACGGCGAATTGCTTATTGATGGTATTGGCATGCAAGGACACTACAATTTAAACACCAATCCAGAAAATGTAAGACGCTCATTAGAAAAGTTTATTTCTCTCGGCGTCGAAGTTGGTGTGACAGAGCTTGACATCACGGCTGGAAGTGACAATGAGCTAACAGAACAACAAGCAATTGCACAAGGTTATCTATATGCACAATTATTCCAAATCTATAAAGAACATGCGGAACATATCTCACGGATTACATTCTGGGGGCTGAACGATGCGACAAGCTGGAGAGCAGAACAAAGTCCATTATTGTTTAATAGAAACTTGCAAGCAAAACCAGCATACTATGCTGTGATCGACCCTGATACATTTATTGCTGAACACGAGGTAGAGGAACCAGAAGCGAATCATTCTATAGCTTCATTTGGAACTCCTGAAATCGATGGGTCAATAGATAATGTTTGGAACGATGCAACAGAGTTGCCAGTTAATCGTTATCAAATGGCTTGGCAAGGAGCAAACGGAACAGCAAAGGCTTTGTGGGATGACGAAAACCTGTATGTTTTGGTTCAAGTAAGTGACTCGGATCTTGACGATACAAACGAAAATGCATGGGAACAAGATTCCATTGAAGTATTTGTGGATGAAAACAACGCTAAGACATCGTTCTATGAAGATGGAGACGGACAATATAGAGTGAACTTTAACAATGAAACCTCCTTCAACCCGGAAAGCATTGCTAGTGGATTTGAATCGGCAACTGAGGTTTCAAATGATGGTTACACCGTAGAAGTAAAGATACCTTTTAAAACGATTAGTCCTGCTGATACGACGAAGATTGGTTTTGATGTACAAATTAATGACGCAAAAGACGGCGCCCGTGAAAGTGTTGCAACATGGAACGACACAACTGGAGCCGGATATCAAGATACATCCGTATTCGGTATTTTAACATTGGAAGATGCAAGAGGCCCTACACCTGACCCAGAAGATCCAGAAAAGCCAGGTTCTGATAATCCAAAACCTGAAAAACCAAAACAAGTCGTAATCAAACCAGTAGTCGAAGACAAACAAGCAACGATTCATGACGAAGATATTAATCAGGTGAAACAAGAAGACGAGTTAGTCATCAATCTAAGAAATCATGACTCTTCTATCACTGTTTCATTTACTAGTGATCAAGTGAAACAGTTAAAGCAACAAAATGCTAGCATCACCATTAACATGAAAGATGTAACCATCCAATTGCCAGCCCCCATATTTACTAATGGAGATCAAGCTGTCGATTTTGACATCAAAAAAATGAAAGATATAGAAGATGCGTTAAGCACAGTCTATGACTTTACCATTTTCCAAGGTGACGAAGAAATCAGTCAGTTTGATTCGGAGGTTACTCTTTCATTTAAAGTTAATCAAGACAAAATAAAAGACCCTAACCATGTAAAATTGTTCTACTGGAACACAGATACGGAGAAATGGGAACTCATCGGTGGAGAATACAAAGATGGAGTAGTGACAGCAGAAACGGATCACTTCAGTACTTTTGCCATATTTGAGATAGAAAACGAAGAGGAAACCAGTGGAAACAAGGAGAAAACTGAGGGAGACGCTAATGAAGAAAATGAATTGCCTGATACCGCTACTAGCACATTTAATTATTTCCTAGCAGGATTCATTATCCTATTTGTTGGTGGAATCTTCCTCTTCTATAATAAGAGAAGAAAAGCGTAAATGAAATGGGGGACTGATGAAATAGCATCAGTCCCCCATTTCATTTACTCGCATAGTCCGCTAAGTTTTCTGGCAACTTTTATGATTTACTGGCAACTTCGGCTGGTTTTCTGGCAACTTTTTATGATTTACTGGCAACTTCAGCTAGTTTTCTGGCAACTTTTTATGATTTACTGGCAACTTCAGCTAGTTTTCTGGCAACTTTTCCAAATTTATTAATGTATAAGAAAAATGCCGGTGATTTCCATAAGAAATCCGGCATTCAAATTTTTCAATTAACTACTTTTTGATTCTGCACCGTTAATCGGGCCATTGACGGTTAGCCCAAGTGCCTCTTCTGTTTCCGTATGAATTTCCCGGAACATTTCAGGATTTTCTGCTAACGACACACCATAGGATGGAACCATTTCTTTTATTTTCGGTTCCCATTCTTTTATATGTTGTGGGAAACATCTTTGCAATAGCTCCAGCATAACTTGTACTGCGGTAGATGCACCTGGAGATGCACCGAGCAATGCGGCTATCGAGCCATCTTGAGCACAGACAACTTCTGTTCCAAATTGAAGTGTTCCTTTACCGCCTGCTTCTGTATCTTTAATAACCTGTACACGTTGACCAGCTACGACTATGTCCCAGTCCTCACTTTTAGCATTCGGAATAAATTCACGCAATTCTTCCATGCGTTGTTCTTTCGATGACAGCACTTGTTGGATCAGATATTTCGTTAATGCCAGCTCTTTTGCCCCTGCTGATAACATGGTTAAGACATTACTCGGTTTGACTGAACCAAGCAAATCAAAATTAGAACCGGTTTTTAGAAATTTTGGTGAGAAACCAGCATAAGGTCCAAACAGTAATGATTTTTTGTTATCGATGAATCTGGTATCAAGGTGCGGGACAGACATTGGCGGGGCACCTACCTTAGCTTTACCGTATACCTTTCCATGATGCTTCTCTACGACATCCGGATTGTTACATACCATAAATAGTCCGCTTACCGGGAAGCCTCCAATATTTTTGGATTCTGGAATACCAGTTTTTTGTAGTAAAGGCAGACTTCCACCACCCCCACCAATAAAAATAAACTTTGCAGTATGGAACTCTAATTTATCGTTAGCAAGATCATGCACCTTTACTTCCCAGGAACCATCACTGGTTCTTTTAATATCTTCCACACTATGCTTATAATTCACTTCCACGCCTGTTTCCTCTAAGTGGTCGAACAATTTACGTGTTAAAGCACCGAAGTTTACGTCCGTTCCTGAGTCAATTTTGGTTGCTGCAATTGGCTGATCTTGTGTACGGTCTTCCATAATAAGTGGAATCCATTCCTTCAGTTTCTCAGGATCATCAGAAAATTCCATATCTTGAAAAAGTGGAATATTTGATAACGCTTCAAAACGTTTTTGCAAAAAAGCTACATTCTCTTCCCCTTGAACTAAACTCATATGGGGTATTGGCATGATAAAATCTTGTGGATTTTCAATCAGATTGCTTTTAACTAGATAAGACCAAAACTGTCTGGAAACTTGAAACTGTTCATTAACTCTTACAGCTTTGGTAGTGTCGATAGATCCATCGGCTTTTTCCGTTGTATAGTTAAGCTCGCATAGCGCAGCATGTCCAGTACCGGCATTATTCCATTCGTTGGAGCTTTCTTCTCCAGCATTATCAAGCTTCTCAAATACTTTTATATCCCATTCTGGTGCTAATTCTTTTAACATTGATCCCAAAGTCGCACTCATAACTCCAGCACCAATTAAAATAACATCTGATTTTTTCTGTACGTTGCTCATTAAAACCTTCCTTTCCTGATCCCTAAACTGCAAAAAAAGAGTAGGCTCTCCTGCTTTGGTGTAACAAAAAGTAAGGCATTATTCAGGAACAACCCAGTCCTTTCCAATGATAACCATTTATAGTCTATTATATTTTTTGAAATCTCTACTATCATCTAATAATTATAAACTATTTAAGGTTGGAAAAAAAGTAAGAATAATGTCACAAACATCCTGGAAATAAATCTGTTTAATTCTAAAGTAACAACAAATACTTATAAAGTGAGACTATGATCAGAGTGTTAGCGTCTGCTATCCCTACACGTACCCTTGTGTTTACTGAAAGTTTGAAGTGGAAGGCTGACAGACGGTTAGCACCGAGATAAAAAGGACTGCAAATCAAATATTTAACTTTTCTATCTTAAAGCTTTAAAATGTAACATATAGAAAATTGGAAAGGGTGAAGTAAATGAAAGTATTAGTTGTAGGTGCTAAT
This sequence comes from Gracilibacillus suaedae, assembly GCF_017599345.1. GTDB lineage: Bacteria > Bacillota > Bacilli > Bacillales > Amphibacillaceae > Gracilibacillus > Gracilibacillus suaedae. Next base: position 200,572 of record NZ_JAGFVL010000062.1, on the reverse strand, counting down.
GGCCAGATTGGAAAACACTTGGTAAGATTCATCCAAGATGAAGATAATCTTGAAGCAAAGGCAATGATTCGCAAAGAAGAACAAGCTGCTTACTTTGAAGATTTAGGAGCTGAGGTTGCTTTGGTGGATCTTGAAGATGATATTGATGGAATTGCTAAAGCTGCAGAAGGAGTAGACGCGATGGTATTCACAGCAGGCTCTGGACCACATACAGGTAAAGACAAAACCCTTATGATCGATCTAGATGGTGCTGTTAAAACTATTGAAGCAGCAAAGCAAGCTAATGTGAAGCGTTACGTAATGATCAGTTCATTTGATACCAGTCGTGAAGCAATCCAATCCGCTCCGGAGGGTTTTGCACCATATGTGGTTGCGAAGCATTATGCAGATGAATGGCTGACATCCACTGATTTAGACTATACGATTATTCACCCTGGTGGATTAACCAATGATCCAGGCAAAAACCAAGTGGAACTGGCTGAAAAAGTGGAAAGAGGCCAAGTTCCGCGAGAAGACATTGCACGGGTGATTGTAGCTAGTTTGAACAATGACTCAACGATTGGAAAGAGATTTCAAGTTGTGACAGGGAATACACCTGTTGAAGATGCGGTTAAATCCATCTAAATATGTCTATTTCCAAGGCCGATTTCACCTCATTGGTGAAATCGGCCTGTTTTCTTCAAGTTAAATCCTCCTACCATCATCTCTGTATAACCCACAAGTATATTATGCAAAATCCGTAACTGAATTTAAAATACCAAGAAACGAGTCGATTGTTGTTTACTTATAATTACTTTAAGATGAATAAATTTCGCATAGCTTGTCTCCTATCTTGCATATATATAGATAAACAACTGATAAGGAGGGCTATTGATGTTAAAGAATATTTCATCACATCAACTTATTCGATATCTAGTTGGCTATGTGTTTATCGCTTCTGCTCTAATGAAATTAGTTGTCGCAGATTTTACTGGTGCTTTTGCTAATTATGGTATTCCCTATCCTGAAGCAGCAGTATTAATCATTGGTATTTCCGAATTAGCGTGTGCTGGATTGATCATTTTTAATTACTATGTGAAACAGGCAACGATTCTATTAATTGGAATTATGGTCGCCGCCATTTTTCTAACTAAAGTACCTGTCCTTGAGTCCGGTCTATTCGAGTTTGCATTTGAAGCAAGATTAGATATTGTCATGCTTTTCCTACTCTATATTCTTTGGAAACACTAGTGCATTCTTAAAAGGCTGCCAGAAATTCCGGCAGCCTTCACTTATTTACTGATTGGTCACATGGACATCCATTTGTGGATATGGAATTGAAATATTCTCTTGATCAAATTTCGTCTTTACTTGTTCTAATATATCAAAATGGACATCCCAGTAATCCTCTGCGTTCACCCAAACTCTTACCGTATATTCTACTGCACTATCACCATGTGAAGATAAACGGATAAACGGTTCTGGGTCTTGAAGAACAGCTGAGTGACTGTTCACAACACTTTCTAACGATTGTAATACATGTTGCGTATCTGCTTCATACCCAACGCCGAAAGTAAAATCAACTCGACGGGTGCTATTTACAGAATAATTTACAATTCCTGCATTAGATAAACTTCCATTCGGAATAAAAATTACTTTATTATCAGGTGTAATCAATTCTGTATACAAGATTTGAATCGCCTTAACGGTTCCGCCATATCCGCCCCCTTCAATATAGTCTCCAACACGAAAAGGACGTAACGTAAGTAACAAAACGCCTCCAGCGAAATTGGCTAACGAACCTTGGAAAGCTAGACCTACAGCTAAACCTGCTGCACCAATAACTGCAACAAACGAAGCCATTGGGACTTCTAATATTCCAATAACAGTTATAACAAGTAAAACTTTTAGAATTGCACTAATTACGGATAACAAGAAAGGCTTTAAACTTTCATCTAATTTTGATTTTTCCATTCGGCTACCTATTATTTTGGTAATCAATTTAATAATAGGAAACCCAACAATTAATGTTATAATGGCAAATACTAGTCTTGTTCCATAATCTACTACTAAAGTCATCCAATCCATCATATCTTCCTTTCTATCATTTTTACTACCAAAATATCATACCACAATATGATTCGTATGACATAAAAGTCTTTATGACTATTTATAAAAAAATAGGTTTTATTCCGCGAAAACATGATTCCCAATTTGTGTGATAGTTTGACGAGTGAAAATCCATTCATCTGTCGCTTTTTCAGGATTATAATAATAGGTTGTACCTTCTGTTGGGTCGTAACCATTCAACGCTTCAATCACCGCTTGATAAGCATCCATATCCGGTTGCAGATAATATTGACCATCCAGAACTGCTGTAAAGGCATTTTCCTGAAAAATTACACGTTGAATGGTGTTGGGAAATTCAGTAGAGTTCCTTCGATTTAAAATAACTGCTGCTACCGCTACCTTTCCCTGGTATGATTCCCCTCTTGCTTCACCATTTACTACCTTTGCCATCATCTCGACATTGTCAATTTGATTTCGGGTCTTTGTCCCAACAACACCATCAACCCAGAGATTTGTTTCATATTGAAAATCTTTTACTGCTCTTTCCGTTAAATTTCCATAATAACCAGTTGGCTCCGTATGTAAATATCCCATTCTAAATAATTTGCCTTGAATATCATATACTTCTTGTCCTGAACTACCATAATCTAAATTAGTCGTAGCTTGAACCTTCGTATCTTCACCGACAAATAAAAATACTGCGATCAAAAATAAAACACTACTAACCATCGTTTTCTTCATTTACCTCGTACCTCCTAAACAGGTTATTTGAATTTGAGATAGAAAGATGTTCTGTACAAATATGCCTTCTCTCCTATACTCTTTGTCTAACATAGTCAGGGAAAGTAATATAACTATACCCACTTATAAGCAATTAAAACACAAATTAACTTATTAATTCTATCGAGTACCTGTGCTCTTTGATATATATAAATAATCCGTTTATCTTTTGTTAGAAATTAAAACTTATTATATGAATCTATTACTTAAATTTTGGAAAGAATAATAGTGTACTAATTTTTTAGGCTATATGAATAATCAGGGGGCTATCCAATGGACTTTATTCAAATCATTCTCAAATTAGTGACAGGTTTCTTTTTACTTCTTTTATTAATCAGAATTACTGGCCCGAAATTAATTGACCAATTTACTCCTTTTCATTTTATATCTGCTGTTGTTTTAAGTGAATTGTTAGGAAATGCCATTTATGAAGAGAATGTCCCTATTATTTATATTTTCTTTACTTTACTAATATGGGGGATTTTATTGTTTCTAGTAGAATATATTGGTCAGAAATCTATGTTTTATAGAGAACAATTTGAAGGGAAACCTTCTGTCGTTATTCGAGATGGTCAAATTGACTTTGACGAGTTAAAGAAAAGTCGTATGAACCTTAACCAATTACAAAGTTTACTTCGACAAAGTGAAATTTTTTCGATTCGCGAAGTTGCCTTTGCTCTGATCGAACCTAATGGCTCCATAAGTGTATTAAAAAAGACACCATATCAAAAAACTACTTTACAAGACTTTAATATGCCTCCACAGCCTGTTTATCTCCCTGTAACACTAATTAAGGATGGCGAAATTATTAAAGAACATTTAAAGGAACTAAACAAAGACGAGCAATGGTTACAAAGCCAATTATTAGCCCATAATATAAGCAAAACAGAAGACGCACTATTTGCTGAATGGCTAGAGAATGATGGTTTATTTGTTGTTTCGTACAAACAATTAAGATAACAACGTTTTAACATTCATAAGCGCATAAATATATTACAATTGCAACTAATTAGGAATGATATTAGCTGTACTCTAGTGGGGTTTTTTTGAACATACGCAAGAAAAGAGGCCGGGACATAACTAAATAGGAAGAACGAGAATCCGAACAATCTGAAACTAAGCGTAGGCAAAATACGTAGACTCCTGTGGGAATAGCACGAGCTGAAGATCCACTGTGTGAAGTGTTCTTCTTCACACAGTTAGCTAAAGCCGTGCCCACGGAAAGCGAAGTGTTTTGCCGAAGCGATATGTGCATTCAGGCATTAATGTTCGGATTTTTCCTATCTAATTACTCTTTTGTCCCAGCCTCTTTTTTCATTCGTACTATTCATCCATCGTAATCACGATCTTCCCAACAGCATGATGGGTTTCACTTAATGCATGGGCATCATGAACACCTTGTTGTGTTAAAGGGAAGGTCCTGCCTACTATACTTTTCATTTTCTTCTCTTGCAGTAAATCAGCTAACTTACTAAGTTGTTTGCCTTCTGGTTGAAGCCATATCCCCTTAACCTCAACATTTTTCTCTTTTGCTTTTTCCTGATCTGGTGCGCCTACCACAGTCATAAGTCGCCCACTATTTTCTTTCAGGACATCAAAACTATTAAGTTGTACATCGCCACCCATCGTATCTAATACAAGATCAATATCTTGTACTACATCTCTGAAATCAGTGGTACGATAATCAATCACTTCATCAGCACCTAGTGATCGAAGCAGTTCATGATTCTTTTCACTTGCTGTTGTATATACATACGCACCTGCTTCTTTGGCTAATTGGATTGCATACGTTCCGACTCCACCTGCACCAGCATGGATTAACACTTTCTCGCCTGCTTTTAGGTGTCCATGATCAAACAATCCTTGATAGGCCGTCATCCCCGCTAACGGTACTGCCGCAGCCTCTTCAAAGGATATATTGTCTGGTTTTTTGGCTAATAAATGATCATCCACCATAGTATATTCCGCATATGTTCCAAAACGTGTTGTTTCTGGACGGGCAAACACTTCATCACCTTCTTGCCAATCCGTTACTGCTGATCCAACTGCTTCGATCACTCCCGCAACATCCCAACCGAGAATAATCGGAAATTTCCAATCAAACATTTGTTGTAAATACCCTTCACGAAGCTTCCAGTCGATCGGGTTAATAGAAGTTGCTTTTTCACGTACTAATACCTGATGTTCCCCAAGTTCCGGCAATGTAACTCTACCTTCTTCTAATACATCTTTACTGCCATATTTATTAATAATCACGGCTCTTGTTTCCATAATGATTCACCCCTTTTTATTATTCAGAGTCATTCAGTCTGAGATGGATATAATACCACTTTTAGTATGACCATGAGAAATATTCTGATTCTATGAATGTGCTGGATGGTGTTTCATGCTTTCTTTCGTTTCATGCTTAACCGTATATAACAGTGTTAATCCGCTAGCTAATAACAGGAAGCTGCTAAAATAAAAGACAATAGAAATAGTATACAAGCCAGCAATCCAACCACCAACCACTGGACCGATAATATTACCTAAAAAGCGAATGCTAGTATTATAACCTAACACTTCACCTTGAATATTTAATGGTGTTACTTGGCGAATATAAGCAGTTCTTATCGGAATTACACCACCAATTGCCATACCTAATAGGAATCTAACAATAACTAATTGCCAAATATTATCAACCAAAGCCCCCGGAATGAAAAATACGGCTGACAACATCAACAGTACAATTAAGACCTTTTCATAACCAATACGATCTCCTAATTTACCCCAATTTCGTGACATGAAGAGATTTCCAAGCCCTGCCGCTGAAAATGCAAGTCCTGAAAAGAAAGCAATACTATTAGCTCCATGTATTTCATCTACATATAAAGATAAAATCGGTTGAATACTAAAGTTTGCAACTTGGACAAACATTGATACTACCATCACCACAACAAGTATTGGATTACTGGTAATATGTTTAATTACTTCTATAGACGAGTAGCTTGAACTTTCTGTCTTCGGTATTTCAAATTTGTTCTCCTTCACGCCAAGTACTACCAACAAAGCAGCGATAAATAATGTTACTGATGTCAATTGGAAAGTTGCAGCATAGCCAATCGTATCCGCTAATACCCCGCCAAACAACGGGCCTAATAAACTGCCTGTTACATTTCCTGTTTGTAATGTACCAAGTACTTTACCAGCAATATGCTTTGGTGTTTGAGTTGAAATAAAGGCTTGTGACATCGAAATAAAGCCAGTGAAAAATCCCATAAACATACGTAAGATAAAAAGCTGTGAGACATTTGTTACAAAGCCCATTAGTAACACACTAATTCCTAAACCAAAACCTGCAATGATTAAAAATGTTTTACGACCATGTTTATCACCAAATCTCCCCCATATTGGTGAGACAATAAATGCAATTAAAAATGTAATAGCAAATACCCAACCAGACCATTTTTGCACATAGCCATCGGTATAATTGCCTAATGTTCCAATATATAAAGAAAGAAATGGGATCACCATCGTCATACTTGCTGCAATAAAAAAGTTCGCAAACCACATAATGGACAGATTACGCTTTGCTAGTTGCTCTTGATTTAAAATAATAATCCCTTCTTCTATTTATTTCGTCTCTCTAAATATTATGATACTCCTATTATGAATAAAGGGAAAACACTATGCACTCTAACTGTATAATTCACAATATTGTGGCAATTCTATACAGGAACGAAAACCATTTTTTAGTAGCAGATGTCAATTATTAGCTCATAGCCTAGTTCTATAGATGCAAACTTTTGCATACCAAGCTAAATTTATTGTCAATCTAACAAGTCAGATATTATCATTTATAGCGAGTCTAGTTATTAAGAACTAAAAAAAGGAGTGGATATCCATGAGTAAAGTTGCGATTATCACCGGTGGCGGTAGTGGATTAGGACAATCTACCGCATATCGATTAGCACAAGAAGGTGTAAATATTACAATAGCTGATGTAGATGAACAAGGTGGCAACGAAACCGTCGAAAAATTAAAAGAAATCGGAGTAGATGCGATCTTTGTTAAAGCAGATGTTGCTAAAGCAGAAGATGTAAAGCGATATGTAGATCAAACGGTTGAACATTTCGGTACAATTGATTATTTCTTCAACAATGCTGGCATCTCTGGAAGTGGTGAATACTTCCTAAATACAGAGGTTTCAGAAATTGAACAGATTGTCGGAATCAATCTATTAGGAGCTCTATATGGTGTACGATATGTAGCTGAGATCATGCTTAAAAATGGTGGAGGGTCGATTGTTAATACTTCTTCAAGTGCAGGTGTGACTGGTCAAGATTCGGTTGTTACCTATTCTGCAACGAAGCACGGTATTGTCGGTCTAACCAAAAGTATGGTTGCCGAATATGCCAAAGATGGATTACGTGTAAACGCAATTGCTCCAGGTCCAACAGAAACACCCATGGTCAAGGAATTTTATGAAGCAAACCCTAAAATGAAAGAAAATGCAACGGGCGGTATTCCTCAAAAGCGTCTTGGTACACCTGAGGAAGTAGCGGAACTAGTTACGTTCTTACTAACGTCCAAAGCACAGTATATTAATGGTGAAGTAATTCGCATTGATGGCGGATTTACCAATACTAAATAGAGACAGAATATGAGCATGAAGGTTACGTCTGTAATCCCTGCTTCAACTTTCTTGTTTTACTTGAAACTTGAAGTGGGGACTACACCGTGATGATTATACTAGAAAGGAGTAACTACATGAACCATATAGAAGCTTTTATAACATCGATACCTTATATTAAATCAATCATGCGTGAAGAAATTATGATCACCGTTTTTGATCACGAGAAATATTTGTTCTACTCACCTAGCTCAGAATTGGATTTCGGACATAAGCCAGGTGATCCCTTACCAGAAGGTTACTTGAATTATGCGATGGTCAATAAGGAAGGTACCACCGTTGTACCTGTCCCAGCAGAGGAATTCGGAATACCTTTTGATAGTATTTCGATTCCGGTCAAAAATGATGATGGTGACATGATAGGTGCAATTAATGCCGCCGTGAGTACCAAAAAGAAAGAGGTTTTACATAGTATTATTGAATCCGTCGAAAAGATTGCCGATTCCTTAACAGAAAGAGTAAATGACATTGCTCAAAACGCAGAAAGTTTAACGGATAAAACAGCAACTATGCAAGAGCAAACGAACAACACAGTAGAATATTCTAGCAACATTAAAGATATTGCTGGCACTATCAACAATATTAGTGAGCAAACAAACTTACTTGGACTAAATGCATCCATTGAGGCAGCTCGGGTTGGTAGTGCAGGGGCAGGATTTGGTGTAGTAGCGGAAGAAATTCGCAAACTTTCGAATAATTCTAAGTCTGCTACTGGGCAAATTGAAGAAACACTACAGAATATCACCAATTCCTTAACCGAATTGCAAAACGATTACCAAGAAATTTCTAATACATCTCAAAAAGAAGCAGAGCTTGTCCATGAATTTATTAATCAAGTAAACGAATTAAAAGCAACCTCTGATAAATTAAAAGATTATATGAAAGATAGTTTGATTCACTCGCAATAACCTAATATAGGACACCAAGTGGATCTTCAGCTCCCGCTGTCCTACAGGAGTCTCCGTATTATGATTATGCCTCCGCTAAGGGAATTGTCTATCTTTTGAAAATTCATTTGAGCAAGTAATCGCTACGAATGAGGAAGAATTATAAGAGTGGCTCAAGTGCGTTAGCTTTTGCGGTAGCGCACTTTTGCTATCATCTCACCTTTTCCTTTGCCATCAAAAGAAAAAGCGAGATGAGTAAAAATGCGCACAATGCTAGAAATGGAATCGTAATAAAACCAAACCAGTTTATGTACATCCCATTACACGGTACACTCTCACTGCAATGAGAAAGAGAACGAAAGAAAGTGGTTTTTTGGTCAAGGTAATGGAAAATACTTAACCCAATACCTAATAAGCTGAATGGTAGCACATAGATTTTTACACGATAGTCATTGTAATAAGCGGCTATGCCAAGAATGATAGAGAGTGGATACATCAAGATTCTAGAAAACCAGCATAATTTACAAGGTGTAAAATGCAGGATTTCACTAAAAAACAAGCTGCCTATTGTTGCGATAACCGAGACCATCCAGGCAATATAGATAAAATACTGTTTCATTGGCGATTACATCCTTACCCATGGTTTTAATCCCATTATAGATTTCTATGTAAGATTTGACCTTAAAAACCATTTAAGATTACTAGAATTTATGCTCCACTATGAATATCTGCTCTTTTATATAAACTAAAACAAACCGACAATGGGACTACTAAGCAAACGGCTAAGGTTAGATAAACAGGTGATACATCCACATTCATTAATTCCAAGAAATCATACGTCACTAATACTGGCCCTGACCATGGATAATAAATACCTAAAGGTGTAGTAGCTAACAACCCACACGAAAAGCCTGCAATAATTCCAATCCCAATCGAGACAATATAATTTTTGAAAAGAATGCTAAGCATCACAATAATTGGTGTTATGGAAAAATGAAGAAATACGATTACCAGATTTAAAACTAAAAACTCTCCAAGTAAGGAAAAGCTTAGTGTCTGGTCCACTCTAAACATTCCGAATAATAAAGTAAACAAGAATGATAAAAATATAGTAGCAAAAATCAGAAGAAAAATGACAATAAATTTTGCGATTAATATTTGCTGCCTTGATCGTGGATAGGTAAAAAGCTGGTTAATCGTGTTTTGCTGATATTCTTGTGCGATAATAAATCCAGCAAACAATGCAAATAATGGAGCTCCTATCATGAGGTTGATATAGGTGGAGGATTTGACTAAGACATCTGACCACAATAAATCATTATTATTAGGAGAAGCAATACTAAAAATGGCATTAGCCAAACTGCCCATGATAAACAATAAAGCAATCCAAGATCTTTTCAATTTTAATAGTTCTGTTTGAATAATACTAAGCATAATCTTTACATCTCCCCTTCACTTTATATGTTCATTTTAAACAATGACTCTTAAAAAGATGTAAAAAACTACTTAATTATTTCTTAAAGTTTTACACTATATATCTTTATCAATAAGAGGGAAATGTACAGAAAAAGTAGTCCTTTCCATAGGGATACTACTTACCTCAATCGTACCTCCGTGCATTTGTACTAGCTTTTTTGTGATCGTTAAGCCTAGACCACTACCTTTGAACGATTTCTGACTTCTAGATCTCTCACTTGTATAAAGCCTTTCAAACAACTTGGAAAAATCCTTTGCTTGGATTCCTTGGCCTGAATCCCATATTTCAAGTATTACCTGATCATTTTCCTTCACTACATGTAAGCCGACCTTTTTCCCATCTTTACCGTATTTTAACGCATTGGAAATTAAATTATATAAGATCCTGTCTATACTTAATTGATCTCCTTTTATATATACAGGCTCTCCTGGAAGATCTACCTCTACTTCAATTCCTGCATCGACAAAATCCTGATAAAACATTAGGATCGTTTCTTCCGCTTTTTCCTTTAAATTAACTTTTTCCATTTTTAACGAGATATCTTCTGATTCAATCTTTGCTAATTCAAAAAAATCATAGATTTGATGATTCAGTTTTTCTGCTTTCATCCTGATAATTTCGATAAACTCTTCTTTTTCTGCACCTGTCAGATTAGGATCATTTTTGATCGCTTCTAAATAGCCCAGAATAGACGTTAACGGAGTCCTTAAATCATGTGACATATTAGCAATCATTTGCTTGCGCGTTGATTCTAAATAAGACTGCCTTTCCGCCATTTTCTGAATCGCTTGCAACAATTTATTTAGCTTAATAGCGAGTTTAACCATTCTTCTTGGTGTATAGGGCATTACAAAAAATCGCACATTGTAATTACCTTCGATTGCTAAATCTATATTTTTGTTCCATCTCTTAACCGACACGTTTATTTTATAGAGATAGTACAAAAGTAGAGACATCGTGATGATGAACAGAATAAAGATTACTAAGAATTCCACTTATATCCGATCCCCCAAATCGTTTGTAAGTATTTTGGTTTTGCAGGGTCATCCTCAATTTTTGTCCTTAATTTACTTATATGAACCATAATCGTATTCTCATCGGTTACATAATTCTCCTGCCATATACTATGGTAGATTTGAGATTTTGGAAAAACCTTTCCGGGATTACGCATCAATAATTTTAACAATTCGAATTCTGTTTTCGTCAGATTGATCGTTTTATTTTCTTTTTTAAGGGTGTACGTAATGAGATCTAATTCGAATATTCCTTGTGTTATTTTTGTAGGCTGCTGATCATGACTATCATTGAGATAGAGGTACCTTCTTAGCTGTGCTTTGACCCTTGCTATCAGCTCACCCATACTAAATGGTTTCATGATGTAATCATCTGCCCCTAATCCTAGTGTAAGGATCTTATCCACATCTTCATTTTTTGCAGACAGAACGATGATCGGTATATTTTTTTCCATTCTAAACCGCCTTAACAACTCAAATCCGTCTATTTGAGGCAGCATTAAGTCTAGTATGACTAAGGAATAGCTGTTTAGCTTAAAAAAACGCTCTGCTTCTTCGCCATTGTACACTTGATCAATCAAATATCCTTCTTTTCTTATATATTTGGAAACAAGATTATTAATCTCCCTATCATCTTCTGCATGAAGAATTTTAATATCCATCTGAACCACCTCCTTTTTATTATTACATTAAATCATGTGAAATTCATTAAAATATGACATAATTTCCAAATTTAAGGTTTAATTAAGACTTTTCTTATAGTTATGTAATATTGTTAAGGTAGAATGAATTAAAGATTATTATCCCATAAATGGATAAAAATGAAAAATAGGAGGTATACCATTGAAAAGAGTTCCATACATTCAACAAATGCAGGAAAGTGAATGTGGACTTGCCTGTATTACTATGATACTTCATTATCATCAACATCATATCTCTTTGTCCGATATGCGAAATCATTTTAAAGTTTCTAGAGATGGATTATCATTCAAGGATTTAGTGAACATTGCTTCCTATTATGATTTAAACACGAAATCCTATCAGTGCCCTACTGTCCAACTACACAAAATGAAATTACCGTGTTTAATTCATTTCGATAATAATCATTATGTCGTTTTAAATAAGGTAACCAAGCGTAAAGCCTACATAGTCGACCCTAACAATGGAAAAGCCAAAATCCCTTTAGAGGAATTTCAAAATCGTTACTCTGGTTATTTAATCGAATTCACGCCAACCAAGAATTTTAAGAAGATGAAAGCACAAGGCAATTTCCGCTCTTTTGTTGAAATCATTATTCAGAATAAGAATCTGATTATGTTCATCTGTTTGTCCTCTTTGTTATTACAAATATTCGGGATCATCACCCCGATCACGATTGGATGGATAACAGACAATGTAATCGTACCAGAAGATACAGAAATCCTTCCTACCATCCTGTATATCATCCTTAGTTTATTCTTGTTTTATGAAATATTTTCGATTTTAAGATCCTTTCTGATAGCCAAAATGCAAACATTATTTGATGAAAGTTTAATGAAAAGATTTGTTAGTCATCTGCTGAAACTTCCTTATTCATTTTTCGAGGAAAGAAGTGTTGGAGATTTAGTATTTAATTCTAATTCTCATATTATTATCCGACAGATTCTCTCCAACCGATCCATCACACTTATGATCGATATCATCCTGTTATTCACCTATGCCACCTTTATGTTAATACAATCAGTCGTAATGGGCATGCTCGTTATCTCCTTAGGCATCATGATATTCCTATCCGTACTCATCAGTAGAACTGTAACGAAACGACTCACAGATAGAGATGTCAATGCCCAAGCGAAAACGCAAAGCTTCCTCGCTGAATTTTTACATGGGATGACAGATGTAAAAACATTATCTGTTGAAGGGCAGGTTTACGAAGGCTGGTGGAAGAAGTTTAGCCATCAAATACAAATAACACAAAAAAGGACTTTTTGGACCTCCAGCCTCGACTCTTTTGCAAACGGCATCCTAGTTTTAGCTCCGGCTTTACTGATCGCAGTAGGGGCTTACTATGTGATAAATGGACAAATCAGCTTGGGAACCTTATTAGCTTTTAATGCACTGTCCGCCGCTTTTTTAGCACCTATATCATCCTTAGGTCAAACCTATAATGATTGGTTACTGATAAATTCTTACATCCAAAAAATAAATGACGTCATGTTAACCAAAACAGAGGAAGATCAACAAACAAAAGGTATAACAAACATATTAAAGACAGATCCTCCGAGGCTCCAAGGGCAAATTGAGTTACATCATGTAAGTTTTCAATACGATGATTTTAGTGATCCAATCCTTAAAGACATTCATCTTAAGATATCACCGGGAGAGAAAATTGGAATAGTAGGCTCTTCTGGTTCAGGAAAAAGTACGTTAGCCAAATTATTCTTAGGTCTATACACTCCTTCAGAGGGACAAGTTCTATATGACGGTATATCTCTACAAAGATTGAATTTACCTAGCTTAAGAAAACAAATCGGAACGATATTACAGGAAACCACGTTATTCAATAAATCTGTTTTAGAAAATATACGAATGGAAAATAAGAATATTTCTAATGAACAAGTTAAACTAGCTGCAGAACTGGCGTATATCCATGATGAAATTATTAGCTTCCCTATGGGTTACCATACAATTTTGACCGAAGGAGGTGAGAATTTTTCTGGTGGACAGCGCCAAAGATTATTAATTGCAAGAGCTATTGCACAGCAACCATCCATTCTGATTATGGATGAAGCAACCAGTTCATTAGATTATCAATCGGAAGCTATTATCTCTGAGAATTTACAATCACTAAATATTACTCAAATTATCATTGCCCACCGATTAAGCACCATCAAAGAAGTAGACTGTATTTATGTCATGGATAAAGGAGAAATAGTAGAGAAAGGCACACATGAGGAACTATTAAACAAAAATGGTCACTACTCAGCTCTTTATCGTGGACAGAAGCAGAATATAAAGGAAGAACTAATCGGTAATTAAAAAGGAGGAAATAAATAATGTTCATCACATTAATTAATGAGGATGAAAGAACATTACAAAAATTGAGAAATTTGCTTACGGAATATAATTTTAATTTTGTTTATGTTAACGACACTGTTGAGCTACCAGTAAAATCAAATAATGTAAGCGTACTTAGCTCCAAATCCTTAAAACATATGACGAAAAGCCTCCCTTTTTATTATAAATTCCATGAGAATATCATCCTAGATGTAAGAAAAAGATCTGTCTACAGAAAAAAGGAAAACCTCGAGCTTCCTTTATCTACAATTGAATATGAAATTATCTGTCTGTTATTAGAAAACTTAAATTCAGTTGTGACAACAGATCGACTACTTGACCAGGTTTGGGGAATTGATACACCCGTTGGTACAGATAATCTATATGTCTATATCAATCGGTTGAGGAAAAAAATCGAGCCATATCCAAAATATCCCTCGATTCTTATCACACATAGAAGATATGGCTATGAGCTAAAGCGCATGGATCATCTTCATTATTTAGAGAAGGAAGAGTAAGGTGTCTTCCTTCTCTTTCTTAATGAACGTCAATCTTTCGATAATAACCAATACTTAGCATTAACGGAATATAAAAGACAAAGATCAAAGAAACAATGGACAGGTTATAGCTGAAGGAAGCAAAGCTATAATAATCGGTTAAGCTAAATGCAATACGAGAAGGGATAGACCATGGGAATAGTGTCGCAATATCATACTCCATAATCAAACCCGCAACAACGGCCAAAATAACAGACACAAACATGGGTAGTAAGATGTTTTTTTTCCATACAGTAAGAAGAATCGATAATGGAATTAATGCGAATTGCATCAGGATAACTAACAAATATATAGTCAAATAGTGAAGCAGCATCTCTTCATCTACAGAAGCCTTTAGAAAGCCTACCCCTAAGCCCAAGCTAATAAGAAAGGAAGAAAAAATAACGAAAGTCATCAGGATAAGAATGACCGTCATTTTCCCTAACAAAAAGTGTAACCGTGAATAGGGATAAGTAAATAAATAATTCACAGTTCGCTGCTGATACTCCATAGAAAAAATGTAGCTCGCTATTAAAGCAAACAAAGGGACACCAACAATAAGATTTAAAAAAGCTAAATTCCCTTGCAATAAAGTGAATAAATAATTCGCGTCTTCCCCTTCTTGTAGCTTTGTCATATACAAAGGTAAGAAGCTTAAGATGATCGGGACAATCGTGGCAATCGGCAAAATCCAAAGAATAATCGAACGTTTCAGCTTTAATAATTCGGTATAGATCACATTAAAAAACATCTAGGCCCCCTCCGTAAGCTCTATGAAATAATCTTCCAATGTATCTTTGGAAATATCTATCTTATTTACATCAATATTGTTTTGAATAAATAGCTTGTTTATCTTCGTACTATCATTTAAATTTTCATATACTCGGATAATTCCTGGTTCAACAATTTGAAAATCATGGATGTCAAGTTTTTCTTCTAATAAGAAGGTAGCCATTTGGTCATCATTGACTTGAAACTCTATATAATGTCTGTTCATTTCTCCTATTGTTTCCGAGCTAATCTCTTTAAGCAATTTACCTTTATGAATGATGCCGATCTTTTCGGCTAATTGCTCCACCTCACTTAAAATATGACTAGATATTAATACTGTAATATTTCTTTCCTTTGCTAAATGTTTAATCATCTTTCTTACTTCTTTTATCCCACTAGGATCAAGTCCATTTGTTGGCTCATCTAAAAGTAGTAGCTCAGGCTCGTGTAAAAGAGCACGAGCAATTCCTAACCTTTGCTTCATCCCTAGTGAATAGGTTTTAACCCTTCGCTTTTTAGATTCGAATAAATTAACCTGCCTTAATGCATCGTCCACCGCATTTTTATCCGGATAACCCATTAATCGTCTATGAATCTCTAAGTTTTCTTCACCAGTAAGATTTGGATAAAAACCAGGTGTTTCGATCATCGCCCCTATTTTCTCAAATGGACGATTTTGTTTGCTTGCATTAATTCGCTCACCAAATAGCTCCATTTCTCCTCGTGAAGGTTTAATTAAACCTACAATCATTCTCATCGTAGTCGTCTTCCCTGCACCATTTTGCCCAAGAAAGCCATATATTTGCCCTTTTTGAATATTCATATCTACATTGTCAACGGCTATAATATCGTTATATTGCTTCGTCAAACCCATTGTTCTTAATACATAATCCACTTTCCTCACCTACCCTATATATCATTACTTCTACTATAACCGATAATTCTTAATCAACTTTTAAGATCATCTAAAAAAAACCTTAAAATTACATTGCACAAAACTGCCTAACCCATCACTAACCATCAGCGGGGGAAGGAATACCACCACTGATGGTAGCCTCATTCTTATTTATTAACGGCCTTTTGGTATTCAACAGAGTTCCTCTCTTGACTGTTTTTTGGAGGCTCTAAATATAATGGAGAAGGAACCTCTTGAGGTCTTGCTAGCTGGAGAAGTCCATGTCCTATCCCAGAAAGTCCGAGCATCAGGCCGGGCATTTGCACCCCTGGTATCGAGCCACATTCCCAATCCGACACAGAATCGATAGTCCTTAAGATGTGCTGAGCCTTTTGTTCAACCATTTTTTGTAGAGAATAATTGTTTGACTTTGCTGCAGCGAATTGAAGAGATAAGAGATTTCCTAAATCACCATGACACAAACAATGACTATCATTGATCGTTTCCTTCGTTAATTGGGTCGTAATCCTGATTTCTTCCTTGAATTGTTTATCCTCGAAGCTATCACTCATTACAATTCTGGAAATACCGATTCCAGGAGCTCCATTACACCAGTGTGGACCTACTAGCTGTTGATCCCCAGGAACACGGTAATCTAACCAGTTATTATGCTCAGGAAGAAACAGTGATCTTTCATATTCTAGTGCCTGTTGCGCCATCTGCTTAAAAGAAGAATCTCCCGTATGATCGTATAATAAAGAAAGAGACCAAGCAATTCCAGCACTACCATGTGAAAATCCAACAACAGGTCGGTGAGCAGTGCTATTAACCCAGCCATATCCATGCTCTGTTTTTTGGGCATTGCGGATGAGGTGCTCTCCACAATGAAGCGCATTATCTAGAAAAGCTTTATCTCCCGTTACATTATACAGCTGTAAGTATACAGGAATAGCACCGGCCACTCCTCCTAACACATCATACTCTTTATCGTGATTTATATAATCTTTTAGGTGATGTGCTTCAACGATCGCTTGTTCCAATAGATCGGTATCATTCCAGATCTGTGATAGATGAATCATCGTATAAACAACAGAGTTATTACCCTGATAGGCGGAAATATTCTTCAAATATTGATCATTTTGTGTGAAATATAATGCAGCATTTAGTGCAGCAAGAGATAAATCCTTGAATTTTTCTATATTCGTTACCTTTGCTAGATAGGAGGTGAAATAGGCAATGCCAGATAAACCGTTGTAAAGACCTGCATCCAATAAGGAATATTGCCACTGGGAATAGTTGCCCATCCACTGTAATCCTAGCCAAGTAACGTCCTTTCTATCACTGCCCCAAATCGCTTTAGAAGCTAAGTGATTCCCAATATCGATGGCCGCAACCAAAAAGTCGCTGCGATTCGTATCATAATAAATGGGTGCATCATGATGGGGAGATACAGTGTTATTCTTTTGTTTCACCTGTTTAAATTCATGGTTTTTGTTTCCAACACCTAAGGAGGCTTTTATGATTTCCGTTTGGTCCAGCAGATCATCGTAGCTTAAGTCCTCACACCTTTTTAACACTTGCGAAAAACTATCTCTTGGGAAATAATCTTTAATTTTCTGATCATTACTTGTCCAAAGGTCTTTCGAATGAGGTTTCGAATAAAAATAAGGGATGTCTCCTATCAGCAAATCATCTATCTCTGCTGAAACGACTTTCTTAAGGTGAATTGCCTTATCTAAGCCTGACCATAGTCGACCCATTAATCGCTCTCGATCGATGCCGTTTTGTAAAAAATCCGGGTGGTGGCCGCCTTCTAACAATAAAGCATAAACATAAGTTGGTCGTAGCACTTGCCGGGTTTTGTCATCTTTAAAAATAGTGACAAAATGACGTAACTCTTCCTTATGCTCCATGAATAGCTTATAAATCGTTTCAAAACCATTAATTAAATCTTCCTTGTAATGCAATAATTCGATCGATTCTCCATTTAATACCGGCAAATTATTAGCATCTTTCGTTGTGCCTTTTCTCCGAACAACCTTCATTTCATCTGTACCAATATTATCCCAATCCATCCTCGTAAAGGGCGTTTGTTGCCCACCCTTACCACCTAATCCACTTATTTCTGACATTCCTTGATCCTGATTATATCCACCCACTAAAAAGGGTAGTAATTGTGTTCTTAACACACTACTTTCTAACTTTTCCTTAGCGTGCACCATAGCAGAAGAACGAGGGCCGGGAGCATCTTCCCTATGATGAAATAGAGATTCTAAATCAATTAAAACAGGATATTCACCAGAGGCAATAATATTTTCATAATGAAAATCCGTTGCCTCTAACAAATAAAGAACTCCTAAATATCCTCCTTGTCTAAAATAGAAATTCTTCACTTGCGATTCTTGCTCACAGTCCTTCTTGTCAATAAATTCCTCCCATCCATATTCATCATGATCGATTATCTTTTGTATAGGAAATGGACAGGTAAATTCTTTCTGGTTGATCCAGGATAATAGATCTTGGAAGTGCTTACTAATGGCCAATGACTTCGGCTTGTATAAGACTTTCTTTCCATTGTTAAAATGAAAAACCAACACACTCTTCCCTTTTCGATGGAGATCAGAAATTCCACCTTCTATCTTTTTGATACTGTCTACAGACAGCTGCATTTGGATCTCCATTTGTTCTTTATCCTGGTAAAATCTTTCGATTGCTTCTGTGATAAAATGAACCCAATTCTCTGTATATGTAACAAAAAGTCTAATGAGTACTGGATAATCTGTTAAAGTTTTATTCAGTGCATCTATTTCTAACACTCTATTCCGAATAAAACTATTATATCTTTCCTTAGAATCTTCTCCTTCTAATTTGTTCAGCATCTTATCAATATGCATCTCCAGTGTATAAGAAGGGGCTGCAACTAAGGTTAACCTTCTACACAAATTATAAAGTAGATCCTCATTTAATGATCGAATAGACTGTTTATCTAGTTCATAGGTTTTAGATAAGTTATTCCATAGGTTAGCAAGTTGGTCCTTTGCCCATACGATTAGTGGGGATACTCCTCTGGAGAAAGGGAAATCCATTGGTTTCATTAAGGAATCTATCTCCGATTGTACCTTTCCACGTGTTATCTCTATGATTTCCTCCCATTTGTGCATCCAAGCGCACTCCGTCACCGAATTAATATCTCTCCGTTTATCGATATAATGTAAAAGCTCTTGATCACTTAATTGGTAGGAGCTTAAATATTCGTCCAGTAGCTCTTTTTTATTGACGCCGATTTCCTTGCACCATTTTTCATATAGTGATCTTGCCTTTTTCTCATCTATAAAAGCAGAGAAGCTATCTGTTAAAACTCTTTCTGATAGATAGCTTCCTAGTTTGTATTTTCCTTCCATGATTAAATCCTCCTTTTTAAATAACAAAAAGGATGAAGAGACACGTAAGAACCTCTCCACCCTTTGTTGTGATTAGCAGCATCCAGACCAAGAACATACTGTGATTCCGTTATCACAAGTACAGTCACCTGTAAAAGAAGGAATCCAGCCTGGGCCACAGTCACCACCTACAATGTTAGATAATACCTCTGCATCAATTTCAGTTGCAATATTTCCTGATGGGTGATTCATAGCCATTTCCTCTCTTAGCTCCGGATTTTTTAACGCAGCAATTTGCTTTTCCATGAACTTCACCTCCCTTATTCTTTATAGTTTATTTATAAACTATTTCGATTAGATGCGTCCTTAAAACAACCTTTAATTTTCACTTTTTTCAATCGCTTCTTTAATATCTTCAAAATTTGCATTTACACTTTTTCCATCTACGAAAACAGTAGGAACAGAATTTATATTATTTTCTTCCGCAAAGTCTCTGTCCTCCTGTACTTCTTTTTCCAATGCGTCCAGATCAGTAAAATCTGTTGTAGGAGAAAGGTTCTTCGCTATATCTAGTATTTTTTGTTCAGTAAGTTCAGATTCCGCATATAATTCGTGATAAAACTGCCAAAATAACTCCTCGTCCTTAACAAGAAGCGATTCCCCTATGACACTGGCATAGGTCGATTCTGGTTGTTTGACAAATGGGTTATCAATGAAATACATTTTTGCTTTTCCTGTATCAATTAGTTCTTCTTTTATCGCAGGGAACTCTTCCTGCGCAAATTCTTTACAATCTGGACACATAAAGTCGCCAAATTCAACTATGGTAGCTTTCGCATCCGCATTCCCTACCATAGGTTGGTCTTCTATTGGTAGATTTTCTATAGGGGCCGTTTCAAAATTAGTAAACAATAAAAATATCACCACAGCCAAAACGATGACACCACTTGATAATACGATTTTTTTCATAGAATCCTCCTTATAATGAATCAATTGTTTGTTAATATTATATTGAATCTTAATATTATTAACCTTAATACAGGTTTAAGGTTCTTTTGACATAAGGTGAGGAAAGTTGCTATTACTTATTTGTTCTAATAAGCTTTATCTTATACTTGATTCAAATCTCCCAATATTTATTTGGGATAAACCTCTCATTTTTTGAGTTTTTATTGTACTTTTTCATCGAGTAATATATAATCCTTTTTGTCAGCGTTTTCATAAATGAATTTATGCAGGGGGGATAAACACATGGTGACCTTTTTCGTTTCAATCGTGTTATTGATCGTTGCCTATTTTACGTACGGTAAATTTGTTGAAAAAACTTTCGGAGTAGATCATGCACGGAAAACACCTGCTATTGCCAACCAGGATGGTGTTGATTTTGTTCCGATGAAAAAACAAAAGAATGCGATGATTCAATTACTTAATATTGCTGGAACAGGTCCGATATACGGTCCAATTATGGGAGCCCTATTCGGTCCAGTAGCATTTATTTGGATTGTACTTGGTTCGATTTTTGCTGGGGCCGTCCATGATTATTTGACTGGCATGATATCGATTCGCAACAAAGGGGCGCATATACCTGAACTTGCCGGAAAGTTTTTAGGGAAAATTCCCCGGCATTTGGTCAATGCCTTTGCATTGTTGCTCCTTCTTCTAGTCGGAACGGTATTCGCTACCACATCCGGATCACTGCTTCATATTTTGTTAGATGGTCATGTAGCCCTATGGATTATTTTAGGAGTTATCTTTTTTTATTTCGTGTTATCAACGATGCTACCTATTGATAAGATTATAGGTAACATTTATCCTATCCTTGGTGCTATCTTGTTAATGGGGACAGTTGGCGTTGGTTTTGCGATGCTCACGTCAGGAAATGGTTCAGCTATTCCGGAATTGTCATTTGAAAACATGCATCCAGAAAGCCTAGCTATATTCCCGATGTTATTTTTAACGATTACGTGTGGTGCATTGTCAGGATTTCATGCGACACAGTCCCCGCTTATTTCCCGTACAGTGCAAAAAGAGTCACAGGGTCGCTATATTTTCTATGGGATGATGGTTGCTGAAGGAGTTATTGCTATGATTTGGGCAGCGGCGTCCATGAGTCTGTTCCACGGGCAAGAATTAAATGACCTGATTAATGCCGGTACAGCCTCTGCTGTCGTCAATGAAGCATCAACAACTTTGCTTGGCGCAATCGGCGGAACCATTGCCGTGTTAGGCGTTATTGTACTTCCAATTACGTCAGGTGATACTGCTTTCCGTGCCGCAAGATCCGTTATTGCAGATTATATGAAGTTAAATCAAAAGAAAGTAATGAATCGGTTAGTCATTGCAGTACCTTTATTTGCCGTGTCAATCATTTTAACGCAAATTGACTTTAACATCTTATGGCGGTATTTCTCTTGGGCAAACCAGTCAACTGCTGCACTTGCCCTATGGATTGCTACCATGTACTTGCTGTTGAAAGGTAAAAACTATTGGATTTCGCTTGTTCCTGCACTGTTCATTACGGACATGGTGTTTGTCTATATACTAAATGCACCGATTGGCTTTAATCTGTCCATACAAATGTCACATATCGGAGGTATCATCCTAACCGTGATCTTTGCTGTTTGGTTCTTCTGGAAAGCAAATCTTAATAAGGCTAAGAGAATTGAAGCAGATTTACAAAACGTTGCTTAACTCATTAGAAATATATTCCCTAATTCTCTACGCAAAGGAATTCGGGGGTTATAAAAAAAGCTGTGTAGGAAGAGAGAGTACATACGACTCTCTTCCTACACAGCTTAACCCCAATACCGATACTGGTTCCACATTCTGCTATTATAAATCGGTTATTGACCTTTATAGACTCTTGCTTCATATGGTTTTAGTGTAAAGGAAGTAAAAGTATCTGCTTCTGACGCATCATAATTACCAATTAATTTTTCTTCAGCTTCAAAGGAAACATCCTCTGGAAACTCAAATTTCACGTGTTGATGACTAAAGTTAGTTACAACTAAAATTTTTTCACCTTCATAGTTACGAAGATATGCATAAATCTTATCATGATCTTCTAAAATCAATTGATAATCTCCATAAACAATAATCGGATGAGTCTTTCTAAGCTGAATCAGCTGACGATAATAGTGATAGATAGAGTCCTCATCGTTAACAGCTTGCTCTGCATTCACAGTTGTATAATTACTATTTAGCTTAATCCATGGCTCACCATCTGTAAACCCTCCATGCTTAGAATCATTCCATTGAAAAGGTGTTCTTGCATTATCCCTTCCTTTGACATAGATAGATTCCATTACTTTATCATGATCTTCATTACCTTCGATTACTTTTTCCTTATACATGTTTAAGATTTCGATATCTTTATAATCATCGATCGAGTCAAATCGAACATTCGTCATACCAATTTCTTCACCTTGGTAAATATACGGAGTACCTTGTAGCATATGCAGGAAGGTTCCTAGCATTTTCGCTGACTCCACACGGTATTCTTTATCATTTCCAAAACGTGAGACTACTCGTGGTTGATCATGATTATTTAGGTATAAACTATTCCAACCCACTCCTTGTAATCCAGTTTGCCACTTTTTAATATTATCCTTTAAATCGGTTAATTTTAATGGTTTGAGATCCCATTTGCCATTAGGGCCAGAGTCTAAATCCATATGTTCAAACTGAAATACCATTTGTAATTCTTTACGCTCAGGGTCGGTGTATTTTTTCGCTTCCTCTACATCTACACCAGGCATTTCCCCTACTGTCATTACATCATAATTCGAAAGAACCTCTTGATTCATCTCATGTAAGAATTCATGAATACGTGGTCCGTTCATGTAGTATTCGCCACCACCAACGTATTTTTTTTCTTCTGGATTTGCTACATCAGGAAGCTCAGGTACTTTCGAGATGAAGTTGATTACATCCATACGGAAACCATCAATTCCTTTATCTAACCACCACTTCATCATGTCATATATTTCCTGACGAAGCTTTGGATTTTCCCAGTTTAAATCAGGCTGTTTCTTACTAAAAAGGTGTAAGTAATATTCATCCGTCACCTCATCATAATCCCAGGCAGACCCACCGAAAGCAGATTCCCAGTTATTCGGTTCTTTCCCATCTTTACCAGGGCGCCAAATATAGTAATCACGATATGGGTTCTCCTTCGATTTCTTTGATTCTTGAAACCATTGATGTTCATCTGAGGAATGATTAACCACAAGGTCCATGATTAATTTCATTTCACGTTTGTGCATTTCATCTAATAAGTTTTCCCAGTCTTGCATTGTTCCGAATTCATCCATAATTGCTTGATAATCTGAAATATCATAGCCATTGTCATCATTTGGTGATTTGTAAACTGGAGATAACCAGATAACATCCACACCAAGATTTTTTAGGTAATCTAACTTTTCGATAATGCCTTGAATATCGCCAACTCCGTCTCCATTACTATCATTGAAACTTCGCGGATAAATTTGATAGACCACACTTTCTTTCCACCATGCTTTTTTCATATAGATTCCCCCTATTTGACAGCATTCGTCTATTTTGTTCCTGCTACCGTAACATAATCATTTATTTTTCTTTATTAACTATCTATTATTTCAGTGATCCTCTCATCACACCGCCAATAATCCATTTTTGTGCAAAGATATAGATAATAATCATTGGCAACATCGCCATTAAATAAGATGAAAAGGCTAAGTTATAATCCGTACTAAACTGTCCTTGGAATGCATATTGCACTAACGGTAATGTATATTGGCTTGAATCACTTAAAATAACGAGTGGTAACATGAAGTCATTCCAAGCAAACAATGCGGTTAAGATTGCAACCGTTGCATGCATTGGCTTCATAATCGGGAAAATAATTTTCCAGAATACCTGCCAGGTAGTTGCACCATCAATAATGGCTGCTTCCTCTAATTGCATGGGAATTGATTTTAGAAAACCAACATAAACGAATACATTAAAGGCTAATTGCATGACCACATTTAAAAAGGCAAGTCCGATTAAGTTATCCATACCCCACATACTTGTTTGTTGTACAATTGGTAACATAATAATGGGGAATGGGATGAACATGGCACTAATAAAATAGAAATATAGAAACTTATAAAACTTCTTATGCATATTTCTAGCAATTGCATATGCCACAAGCGAATGTGTTAGCAACACCAACACTACTGTTATCACGGTTACGAAAACACTGTTACCTAATGCTCTAAAGAAATTGGTCATCTCAATAGCAGTAATAAAGTTTGAAATCGACCAAGATTCTGGCAATGCTAATAAGTTACCTGACATTTCTTGAGGTGTTTTAAACGCGATTGTTATCGTTAAATATAATGGAAAGAAAATAAATAGTGAGCCAAGAATTAATAACGCTGTTACTTTCCAATTTTTTTTCCCTGTCATATTACTTCACCTCTCTTCGTTCAAGCACACGTAATTGGATAAGAGAAATTACAACGATTACAATAAAGTAAACAACTGCATTGGCTGATTGGTAGGCGAATTCTCCACCCTCGAAACCACCGCGATAGATTAGTAATGAGATAGATTCAGTCGCTTGACCTGGTCCACCACCTGTTAATGCAACAATTTGATCAAATGCCATTAAAAAGTTTTTCATGGCCACAACCATATTAATAGTGAAAAACGGCGCAATAAGCGGGAACGTTATTTTCCAAAACTTCTTCCATGATCCAGCTCCATCAATATCTGCTGCTTCGTATAACTCATTTTCAATCGTAGATAATCCTGCTAAGTAAAGCAGTGTGTTAAATGCCGCAGACTGCCATACCGCAAGAATAACAACGCCTATCCAGGCCAAATCTGGATTTCCTAAAATATTCGATGATAGAATTTCAATCCCTAGCGCTTTACCCATGTCAGGTAATAAATGTGTAAAGATAAACTTGAAAATATAACCTACAATTAAAACACTTAGAATAAAGGGTAAGAAATAGGTTGCACGTAATGTTTTTCGAAACTTAATATTTGCATTAAGTCCCAAGGCAATCAGTAAACTAACAATATTTACAAGAATTGTTGCGGTTATAGCAAACTGAAAAGTAAAACCATATGCACTTAAAGCACGATCATCCTGAAAGACATTGAAATAGTTTTTAAATCCTACGAAATCCCAATTACCATATCCTTTATAGTCAGTAAAACTATAAAATATCCCTTGTAGTGCTGGATATGTGTGAAAGGTGAAAAAGATGACAAATGCAGGAATAACCATTATTAGATAGGTATAGTTTTTTTTCACCATGAAATGATCTCTCCTTTAAAAATAAAGTAGGGGCTCTTCAGGAAAAACCCCTAAACCTTTAGCGATTGATTACTTTATCCCACTCAGCATCTAATGTTTCTAGTGCTGCCTCCTTATCCTCTTTAATAAGGAAATCTTGTACTAGATTTTCCGCTCCCATACCAGCTGGATAGTAGTGATCAGGAAAGCTAGTTAAACGATCTTCTTCAAAATTCACTTTAATTCCATCAAACACTGGATCTTCTTGGAATACTCCTTGGATAGCTGAGAATGCTTTTTGTTCTTCAATATAGCGCTGTGCTGTTTCTTGACTAGCCATAAACTCAATAAACTTCAATGCTTCTTCTTTGTGATCTGTATCTTCATTAACAGTTAACACTACATCGACCCCAGACACTAAGTCGTTTTCTTCTGCTTCATTAGTGGAAGGTAATGCAAATGTTCCTAATTCAATATCAGGATTTGCCTTTACAATCTCAGGAATTGCCCAGTTCCCTTGAATATAAAATACCCCTTCACCATTAGCGAATGCCGTATTACCATCACTATAGCCAATTCCAAAATTATCCTCATGTCCATAATCTAGTAGCTCTAACATTCTATCAGCAACAACATCATATTCTTCCACCATTGTTGCTTGCCCTGCACTTTTTCGCTCTGCAAAATCGTCAGCGACTAGGTTACCTGCAACACCATTCCATATTGGCATCGCTGTCCACGCTTCTTGTAGTGTAAAGTAAATTGGCGTTTCACCAGCATCTTTTGCTGTCTCTAATGCTGCCACAAACTCGTCCCAAGTATTTGGAATATCTATCCCTAATTCTTCTGCTTTTTCTTTATTATAGATAACGGTATTGGCGTTTGTTGCATAAGGAATTCCATATGCCCCCTCTTCCTCAGATCCTACTAACTGTCCAAGCATATCTACATAAGAAGATTGCACTTCTCCAAGAACCTCTGAATCTATAAAGTCATGGAATACACCAGCACGAGCTAATTCACCATAAGTGGCATTTCCGCCTAAAGACATAATATCTGGCAAGTCATTTTTCGTTAATCTCGTTTTTATGACCGTTTCTGCTTCCGGTGGTGCTTCTAACTCGATATTGATATTTGGATTCTGTTCTTCAAATTCTTCAATTAACCCGTTATAAGTATCAATACTTTCCGATTTATTGGAAAAAAGCTCTAATGTTACTTCACCACCTCCGCTACCGCCATTAGAACCACATCCAGCTAATAATAAAGAAGTCCCTAAGCCAAGTGTAACTAATCCTTTTGTTATTTTTCTCATTCTTAACCCTCCATATATTTTGGTTTAACGTAAACGTTTACGTTAAAAGTATGAGTAAACGTTTACGTAAAGCGTAAAAGGAACACGTTATCACGATAGTTCCTTTACACTTTGTCTTTCTACTATTTCATGAGGAAATATGCGACTTTCAACAGATCTATTTGTTTCCATCATTTCAAATACGAGTTCTGCTGCTTTCTTTCCCATTTCTACTAAAGGCTGTGCAACAGTCGTTAACGGTGGTGTACTCATTTCTGCTATTCTGAGATTATCATAGCCAATCACCGACAACTGATCAGGTACATGAATGTTCATTTTATAAGCAGCTGACAAGATACCTAATGCTACTTCATCACTGGCTGCAAAAACAGCAGTTATTTCTGGAAACTGGTTAATCAGTTTATGAAAACCATTTACGCCATCCTCAAAACTAAAACCTTCTGCTACAATCCACTCATCTTTGACGGGTAGTTCATGCACCTTCATTGCTTCCATAAACCCATCAATTCTTGGTTGACCAGCTATGATGTCTCCTCTTCTTCCACTAATCATGCCAATTTTTCGATGACCTTTTTTTATTAGGTATTCTGTTGCACTGTATGCAGCACGACGATCACTTACTTTGACATATGGTACAGGGAAATCAAAGGATTCAGTAGATAACATTACCATTGGTATATCCATATCCTTAATGAGTTGATAATAGTCTTTCTTAAGCACTTCACTCGTGAAGACGATACCATCGATCTGCTTTTCTTTTAATACTTGTAAATATTGCCTCGTTTTTTGCCCTTGGGATTCCGTGTGACAAACAATGACACTCGAACCATATTCATGGGTAACATGTTCAATCCCACTAATAAATTCGGACATTAGCATACTAGAAATCTCTGGAACTAATACTCCTATTGTATGAGTACGCTTACTAATTAATCCTCGAGCTAATCCATTCGGATGATAACCAAGTTCTTGTATAACTTGTAGAACTTTTTGTTCTGTCTCTTTCGAATAGCCTGGTTTATTATTTACAATTCTTGAAACGGTTGCAATAGATACATTTGCTTTTTTGGCTACATCCTTAATTGTAATAGTCATGTTCAGTACTCCTTCTAAACCTCGTAAACGTTTACGTAAGTTATAATAGCACGAAAAGAAAGGGATTTCAATATTAATTTTTGAATTGTTTATTTTATCTTATTCGCCATATGCGTTTCACTAACTCTATTTTCTGTTAAAAAAACTGAGCAAAAAACCACTCAGCTCTTATGACTAAAAGCTAAAGATTTACCATTTCTCTAGCATCCATGGTGAAATACTTGCACAGCTTAACCACCACTCCGGCTACCCACTTCCCTTTCCGTGGGGTTTGGCCTCTATGCGATTTGTTAACTGTCCTATTTAATTTTACAACACTTTTGACAAAAACACTTGAGTTCTTTCGTTTTGCGAATGATTAAATAATTCATCTGGTGTTCCTTGTTCGACGATAAAACCTTCGTCCATAAAGATGACACGATCGGCAACTTCCTTGGCGAAGCCCATTTCATGTGTCACAATAATCATCATCATACCTTCTTCAGCCAAATCTTTCATAACCTGAAGGACTTCTCCGACCATTTCAGGGTCTAGAGCCGAAGTAGGCTCGTCAAACAACATAATGTGCGGTTCCATGGCTAAAGCACGAGCAATAGCTACCCGTTGTTTTTGCCCGCCAGATAAGTTATCGGGATATACCTCTGCTTTGTCTACCAATCCAACTTTATCAAGTAACTGCGTGCCTAATTCATTTGCTTCTGATTTTGTTTTGCCTTTTAATTTTTTTGGTCCCAACGTAATGTTTTCCATTACCGTCATGTGTGGGAACAGATTGAATTGTTGGAACACCATTCCCATTCTCTGGCGCAACTCATTAATATTAATTTTGGGAGCAGTCAGGTTGTCCCCTTCGATCAAAATATCGCCACCTGTTGGTTCCTCTAACAGGTTCATGCAACGTAAAAGTGTACTTTTCCCTGAACCTGAAGGACCGATAACACACACTACTTCTTGTGATTGAACATCGATATTTATATCTTTCAGAACCTCTAACTTACCAAATGATTTCTTAAGATTTTGTACTTCAATCATTTTCATGCGACATCTAATCTCCTTTCAAGCCAACGAGCGAATAGGCTTAATGAATAAATAATCACAAAATACAGTACTCCAACTGCGAATAATATTTCAAAAGCACGGTAATTAGCTGCATAAATGGATTGGCCAGATAAAGTAAGCTCGGCTAACCCAATAGCAGAAAGGAGTGAAGTATCTTTAATACTTACAATAAATTGATTAACAATTGCGGGGATCATGCGCTTTATTGCTTGAGGTAAGATGATTAAACGCATCGTTTGAGCATAAGAAAACCCAATTGTTCTTCCAGCTTCCATTTGTCCTTTATCGATAGAGTTTATTCCAGCACGGAAAATTTCTACTAAATAGGCTGCGGCATTGACCGTTATCGCAATCACACCTGCAGAAAATGCTGTTAGATCAATATCAATTACACTTGGCAAACCAAAGTATATAAATAATATTTGAACGAGTAAGGGTGTTCCTCGAATGATATCAACAAAAGCCATGGAAAACCCTCTTAAGATTTTACTTTTTGTTATACTAAATACACCTAATATCAGTCCAATAAACATAGCGAGAATAAGTGATATAACAGTAATTTCTATTGTTACTCCCATCCCTCTTAATAGAGTGGGCAACCCCTCAAGAATAACCTCTATAGTTTCCATAATAACTGGTATCCCTCTTTCTTTTAGAAAAGGTGTGGCAAGAAACACTATTATTCAGAAAAATATTTATTATAAAGCTCGTCAAACTTACCACTATCTTTAAGCTCTTGAAGACCAGTATTGATTTTTTCTACTAGTTCTTCACTTCCTTTAGAGATGGCAACTCCATAGTCTTCACTTGGATACTTATTACCAACTAAGCGAAGATCGGAATCTTCCCCATCCTGGTTGATTTTATAGGCAACACTTGGATAATCATTGATGACAGCATCGGCATTACCGTTTTCTAATTCCATATACATGGTCGCATCATCTTGCAATTTCGTGACCTCACCGTTATATTCTTCAGCCAGTTTGTTGGCTAGCTCCAAACTGGATGTCCCTTGTTTTGCTACAATGGTTTTTCCTTCTAAGTCTGCTTCTTCTTCAATATCACTATCTTCTAAAGTAATTAATGATAAACCAGATTCAAAATATGGATCGGAGAAATGGACAACTTCCAAACGATCCTCTCTTATTCCGATAGCCGATACAGCTGCATCTACTTGATTAGCCTGAAGTGCTGGGATAATACCATCAAATTTCATGATCTCCCAGTTAACAGCTAAGTCTGCCTTCTCAGCAATCGCCTCCACTAGCTCTACATCAAAACCAGTTAATTCATCATCAACTTTATACTCAAATGGTGGATAATCCTGCACCACAGCAACAGTAATCTCTTCTTTTGTTTCACTCGAAGTGTTACTATTATCTTCGCCACCTGTTCCACAACCTGCCAAGGCAAGTACAATGATACCTACTAAAGCAATCATGACAAGTTTATTAGCGAGTGTGTCTTTCTTTTGTTTATTCATCAAGAATAAGCCTCCCACAAAATTTATTTGTCACAAAATGACTCTATCTATTGTTACAAATAAAAATAATATTTGTTTATGATGATATGTTTATGTTTCATCAGTTATGATGATTTATATGATAGATTTTGCAGATATTCTCAGAGAGTTAGATATACTGTTATATTCTCAAAGATTGCAATAGAAATAGGGATGAACTTCTCCCTCCAATTTTTATATATTATTTTATAAAGAAATACTATTAAAGAAAGTAATGATAGTGAATAACACGGTTAGATTCACGTCGATTAATCCTCATTACTTGCAGCATCTTAGTAGTTAACACAGCTTTGCAACACGAAAATGCTTTAAGTTTACTATTAACAACGAAATGGATACAATAATTGCAAAAGGGAGAGTGATAGTAAATGAAATATATGAATACGTGGAACCTAGAAACAATTTTCCCTGGAGGAACAAAATCCCAGGAATTACAATCGAAGTTAACTGATATACATAAAGAAATTAGCGAGTACCAATCACTATTAACTAACTGGCATCATCAACCAAAATCAGTGGATACATTTCATACAATCTTACATAAACAAGAGACTATTAGAAATGGATTAGCACAAGCTTCGACATTTGTCCATATGTGGCATGATGCCTATATGAATGATGAGCATGCCAATGTCGTAAAAGGACAGATTATGGAGCTGTATAGTGAGGTACAAAAGGCTACCAATACTTTTACGAAACAATTAGTTGAAATTGCAGACGATGATTGGCAGCAACTATTAGAAGATAAAGATTTAAGCAAAGTTGCTTTCGCTTTAAATGAAATGCGAAATAAAGGAAAACGTCTACTCTCTGAAGACGAAGAAGAGTTAATTGCAGAGCTGAATAAAGATGGTTTAGCAGCATGGAGCGATTTATACGATACAGTCGTTTCGATTATGACGATTCCTTTTACAGATAATGAAGGGAACACTACCGAATTATCTGTAGGGCAAGCGATGAATAGAATGTATGCTGATCCAGATCCTGATGTGAGGAAACAAATATTTGAAAATTGGGAAGCGGCATGGTCGAAGAATAGTCCCATCTTTGCCGATATTTTAAATCATTTAGATGGCTATCGGATTACACTGCAAAATAAACATCAATATCAACATCACTTAGAAGAACCTTTAGAATATAATCGGATGACAAAAGATTCGTTAAATGCGATGTGGTCAGCCGTTGCCAATAATAAACAACCATTTCTTGATTTTATCAGCCAAAAAGCAAAATTATTAGGTATGGACAAACTAGGTTGGCAGGATGTCGATGCTCCAGTAGCATTAGGCGATGTGGAACCTACACGTTTTACATATGATGAAGCATGCGATTTTGTCATTGAAAACTTTGCCTCTTTCGGTTCAAAACTTGCGGACTTCGCCAAGCATGCATTAGAAAATCGTTGGGTTGAAGCTGAAGATAGACCGAATAAGCGACCAGGAGGATATTGTACGAGTCTTCCAGAGTTTAGTGAATCGCGCATTTTCATGACATTTACTGGTTCATCCTCTGACACAAGTACCTTAGCACATGAATTAGGGCATGCATTCCATAGCCATGTGATGAAAGATCTGCCAGCATTAAATCGTAACTATGCCATGAATGTAGCAGAAACAGCTAGTACGTTTGCTGAGACCGTTATTAATAACGCGACGATAGAAAACGCAAAATCTGAGAAAGAAAAGATTTCCTTATTAAACGCGAAACTAGAAAATGCTACAGCAATGTTCATGAACATTCATGCTCGTTTCTTATTCGAAAATGCATTTTATCAGGAACGTGCCAACGGTGTTGTGTCAGAAAAAAGATTAAATGAGTTAATGGTGGCAGCACAGAAGGAAGCTTATGGAGATAGCCTAGCTAACTACCATCCACATTTCTGGAGTAGTAAGTTACACTTTTTTATTGATGATGTGCCATTCTATAACTTCCCATATACATTCGGGTTCTTGTTCAGCTTAGGCATCTATGCGAAATACTTAGAATCTCCTGAAGGCTTTGAGGAAAGATATATTGCCTTATTACGTGATACTGGATCAATGAAGGTAGAAGAGCTTGCCGAGAAGCATCTTGGTGTAGATATTACAAAAGAAGATTTCTGGGCAGCTGGTATTCAATTATTGGCGAAAGACGCGGAAGAGTTTATACGATTAACCGATAAATAAAATGAGCATTTAACTATTTATGGAGATACAAATTATTTTCGTTTTGTATCTCCACTTTAATAATCTTTATATCTTCGGTCCTGCCTCCACAATTTCTTGTGTTACATTAGAAAAACGTTCAAAGTTTGATGAGAATTTCTCTGCTAACTCTTGTGCTTTCTTATTATAATCTCCTTGGCTTTCCCAAGTTAGACATGGGGTTAAGATTTCTGTTGGAACGCCGTCAATCATTTTAGGCACATATAGACCAAAATGGGAATCTTGCTTATAATTGGCTTTCTCCAAATCCCCATTTATTGCTGCTCGAACCATCGTGCGAGTGTAGGTTAAATTTATTCTTTCACCAACTCCGTATGATCCACCAGACCATCCTGTATTCACAAGATAAACACGTACATCATGTTCAGCGATTTTTTTACCGAGCAACTCAGCATATACACTTGGGTCAAGTGGAAAGAACGGCTCACCAAAGCAAGTAGAAAAGGTCGCTTCTGGCTCCGTAACACCACGTTCCGTACCAGCAAGCTTCGATGTATACCCAGATAGAAAGTGATACATCGCCTGCTCTTTCGTTAATTTCGATATAGGTGGAAGTACACCAAATGCATCTGCTGTAAGAAATATAATAACTTTCGGATGACTTGCAATACTAGGATTAACTGCTCCAGGTATATTTGCAATTGAATAAGCTGCACGTGTATTTTCGGTATGCGTGCTATCATCAAAATGCAACTTACGGGTATCTGGATCAATTGCTACATTCTCTAGAACGGAACCATATTGAATAGCATCCCATATTTGTGGTTCTTTTTCTTGTGAAAGTCCGATACACTTTGCGTAACAACCACCTTCAAAATTAAAAACACCACTATCTGACCAACCATGTTCATCATCGCCAATCAAATATCTTTCCACATCCGCCGATAATGTTGTTTTTCCTGTTCCGGATAATCCAAAAAACAACGCCACATCATCTGAATTATCTCCCCTATTAGCAGAGCAATGCATTGGTAAAACACCTGCGAAAGGGAGTAAATAGTTAAGCACACTAAAAATAGATTTCTTCATCTCTCCTGCATAAGCAGTACCACCAATTAACACTGTTTTTCGTTCAAATGAAATCGCAATAAACGTTTCAGAGTTTAATTCATCTTTGTTAGGATCGGCTTTTAAGCCGGGTAGACAAATCACAGTAAAATCAGGTTCTTGTTTTTTAGCTTCCAGATCATTTTGCTCGATAAATAGCTGTTGGACAAACAAGTTATGCCATGCAAATTCATTGATAATGCGGATGGAGCGCTTATGTTTTGGGTCTGCACCAGCCGCCCCTTCAAACGTAAATAACTCCCGTTCAGACATATAGGCTAATGCTTTTCGATACAGGGAATCAAATGTATCTTGAGACATCGGCTGATTGACTTTCCCCCACATCACATTTTCCTTTGTAACAGAATCGTCTACTATATATTTATCCTTTGGTGATCTACCAGTAAATTCCCCGGTATAAGCATGTAGTGCTCCTTTTTCCGTAAGCATAGCTTCCTTTCGGGTAATCGCCTTCTCTATTAGTTGGGATACTGACAAATTCCTGTTAAAGTTTTCAAAATAGAAATCATCTACCGTATTAAGCACTTTCACTCTTCTCATCCCTTCTCTTCGTATTAAAGGTTATGATTACAGTACTAAACAAACAATGGAATTAGTAGTCCTGCAAGTAATAAAATCAACGCTCCGCCTAAGCGTGAAGAAATTTGTGCAAATGGCATTAGCTCCATTCTTTTTGCTGCAGAAAGAACGGCTACATCCCCTGTACCTCCCATATTTGCCATACAAAGGCCTGCTGTAATCGCTGCTTCTATTGGATAAAAACCAACCAATTTACCTAATAACGCTGCACCAATAATTGCACCTAATATAACCCCAAAAATAATTAAAATATATTGCAAAGTTAATGCCTCTAATACGGTACCTAAATCTGTATAAGCAACGCCAATACCAAACAGCAATGCAAACGTCCAATTTTTGGCTACGAATTGATACCATTGACTAGCACCTTCGGTAACCTGTAGCGGAATAATATTTGCAATTTTTGCGACTGCTACAAGAATGATCATAATCGCATAGGGATGTAATGGAATAATAGCTCCTAATAGTGAGCCAATTGAAAAAAAAGTCAGTGCTGCAACTAGACCGGCACCCATCTTTTGAATATCGTATTTTAACGTTGGTTTTTCATATTCGAACCCTTTCACTAATTGTCCATTACCAGTTAGCGAAGGATATTTTTTTCCGATTTTATCTAAAAGACTAGCCAATACAATGGCGAATACATTTCCTAATGCTAGTGCTGGTACAAGCATCGAAATATAATAACTTGGATCATTTCCCAATAGTTCGGAATATATTTGACTCATCGGAACAGCTCCAGCACCCATTCCTCCGCCCATAATTGGCATTGCGATGACTAATACAGCATCTTGAAGTGTAAAGCCAACAAGATAGCCAATCAATCCAGTAAGTACCATTGCACCTAGAACGGCACCCCCAATCGGAAGGAAATAACGTAAGCCAACTTTAATTAATATTTTTGAGTTCATTCCTAAAATACTACCAGTTATTAGTGCGGCAATATAAAAGTTTAAAAACCCACCAGATTTCATAAAATCAGTTATAGAAGTTGTGGTTGTTTCCGGAAGTAAACCACTATAGACCATATATGCCGAACCAAATATGGCGATAATAGCTCCACCACCAAGATAGCTATTAACGATTGGCAGGCGATTTCCTATCTCTCCAAATAACTCGCCTAGTACAATCATCACGAGCAGGCTGCCAATCATTCCTCCTGGCAAATTGCCGGTATACATACTTATTAGCGTAATGGCTGTAAATATAGCAAACCAAATAATTGGAATATTAAAAATAGTATATGTGTGAGCAACCTCAAGAGATTGTACATTTGTATCTTTTTTTACAACCGTTTTATCCGAATAATTTCTTGCTAATTCCGTCATGAAACTTCCTCCTCTCTTCTTTTTGCTAGATGTTATTTTCACCACCTTCTTTGTTATATATTTTGTAATCCACTCATCGGGGGGATAAATCGCTTTCATTTTCAGCGGTTGATGGGAGTGAAGTGTTAACATCGATTTTCTCTACGTAACATTCACTTCTTCAAACTATTGATATTTATCTATCCTATTATTTCTTTTGCTAAATGGAAAGCTTATAAAATTAATGAATTTTTTTTGTAATTAAAAAAAGTATGACTCAAAAACACCTAGTTTTTGAGTCATTTTAAATAAGCATCTAATATATCGTTATTTTCTCTATAAGAATACTGATAAACCGGTCTGCCAATCCCATAGGTTAATGTTTCTTCCAGTACATCAATCTCCACTAAAAACATGAGATACTTTCGAACAGAAACTCTGGATATACCTGTGGATTCCGCAATGTCATCTGTTGAAAAAATTTTTTCTTTCTTTATCTTATCCATAATGATTAACAGCGTACTTTGCGTCAATCCTTTTGGTAAAGTCTTGTTTTCTTTCACTTTTTCTTTTTTAGAATGTAATAATTTTTGATCTAATTCCAGCTGATTCAATTTTTCTCGTTGATGTAATAATTCAAACTTTTCTTTGTAGCGCATTAGTGCTTGTTTAAAACGTACAAATTCAAACGGCTTAATTAAATAATCAATTGCTCCATGGTGCAATGCGGATTGGATATTTTCCGTATCCGTAGCAGCTGTAATTAAAATAACGTCAATTGGTATCTCTTTTTTTCGAATAGTAGATAACATTTCGAGACCATTTTTCCCTGACATATAAATATCTAACAGAATTAAGTCAATGTCATCTTCCTTTTCATCTATTAGCTTCATCGCTTCTTCCACACAATAAGCGATATCAACTAACTGATATCCCTCTATCTTCCTAAGAAATCGTTTATTAAATTCCGCTACCATTGGGTCGTCTTCTACTATTAACACTTTAATCGTCATCTTGCATCCCATCTCTCATTGCAGCATAGTCAAGCACTACGTTAAACGTAGTCCCTCTTTTGTTAGTGGACATTTTTAATTCTCCATTTAATTTTTCAATACTTTGATTCATTAAATAAAGTCCGAAACCTCTATTTGAACCTTTCGTGGAAAATCCTTTCTTGAAGATTTTCTCTATATTTTCTTCGGAGATTCCTAGTCCTGAATCAGATACTGTTATGGATAATTTACCATGAATTTTCTTCAACTGTAATGTAATGTTTTTCTCTTCACTAGTGGTAAGCGCTTCTATTGCATTATCTACTAAGTTTCCAATAATGGTGATCAGCTCTTGACTCGTTTCTAAGCTAAGTGCCTCATCAATTCGTGAATCGTTGGAAATATTAAACGTTACATTCCGCTCTCTTGCGTAGCTCATTTTCCCTATCAGAAAGCCCGCAAGTACTGGATCCTTGATAGTTTTGGTTACCACTGCAGCTTCCTGATTGTTCATATCAATTATTTTGCGGATAAACGGCAATAATTCATCATAAGCTCCCATTTGAACCATACCAAGTATAACATGAAGCCTATTCATAAATTCATGTGACTGTGCACGAAGCGCCTCAACATAGGTTCTAACACCTGTTAACTGTTTTGCCAATTGATTCACTTCGGTTTTATCTCTAAATGTAGAAATTGCGCCTACAACCTTATTGTTAACAATTAACGGCTCACGATTGGTTAGAATAGATATTCCATTTAGCGTCTGTTCCTCATTACGTTCTGATTCCCCTGTCTCAATGACACGATCCAGTTTGGTATTTGGCATATAATCCGTTATTTTCATGCCAATGGGCTGATCTGACAAACCAGCTTTTTTAAACAAATGAAGCGCTGATTTATTTACTAATGTAATTCTTAAATCATCATCAACAGCTAAGATTCCTTCATGAACAGATTGTAACATGGTACTTCGTTCTTCCAAAAGCTTTGATATCTGATAAGGTTCCAAACCGAATAACATTCTTTTTATATATTTAGCGAGTAAAAATGCTCCGATGATCCCAACGATAATACCGAGCAAGCTTCCTTTAATAATATTATGGTGGCCTTGTGACAAAGCAAATTCCACATTGTCTAGTGAGATCCCAACCGCAACAGCACCGATTTGGTTTCCATTATCGTCATATATCGGTGTAAAAGATCTTAAAGAATCTCCGAGTGTACCTTCAGATACTGATACATACTCCTCTCCTTGGAGAACGTCTTGTTCATCTCCTCCTTTGAAATATTTGCCAATCATTTCTGGGTTAGGGTGGGTATATCTAATGCCCTCCATGTCCATAACGACGACAAACATCATTTCCGTTATTGTTTGGACTTCTTGCGTATATGCTTGAATGGCTTCTGTCTTCTCATTTTGTAATAGGCTTGCTTTTACAATCTCAGATTTGGCAACAGTCCGAGATACAATCTGTGCCTTCTCTTCCTGATTGTCTCTAATTCGCTCACTAGTTGTGTTACTAACGAGTAAATCTGTAACTAATAAAGAAAGTAAAACAACGATACAGCCAAACAATGTAATAATAACGCTCAATTTAAACGGTCGCTTCACAACATCACCCCATTTTCTATTATGGATTATAGCAGACATATGTACAGATTTGATATAAGAAAAACTGAGCAAAAATCGCTTGGAACAGTGGATCTTCAGACCAAACGATTCCCACAGGAGTTGAAGGAGGCTACTATGGGATTAGCATGATCTGAAGATCCACTTTTGCAGGGTTCATTTTGGCACTATAACCTGTTTTAAGTGCCAATTTAATTGTATAGTTTCTATTTTTGGTACTTAATTGACTGTTTAGTACCATTTTGAGTTCATGCGTGTCATTTTTGGTACTTAAATGAAAGTTATATATTCATCCCCAAAAGTATCAGAAAGTTTCAATATGGTAACTCCATCTGAATAGCTATCCTTGCTTTTATTATCAACTTTTTCCTACTTACTTGTTTATAAGAGTTGTTATTCCAATAATTATATACTACCTTAAAAAAGCCGACTGATTGCCCAACAGTCGACTGCTTTAAACACTTTTATTTAGACATAGCAACTCTTCTAGCTACTCCTGTTTCTATTGCTGCATCTGCAACAGCCTGTGCCACTGCTGGTGCTACCCGTTCATCAAAAGGTGCCGGAATCACATAGTCTCTAGACAACTCCTGTTCTGAAATTAATGAGGAAATCGCAAGTACGGCTGCTTTCTTTATTTCTTCATTGATATGTGTAGCATGTACGTCTAATGCCCCTTTAAAAATTCCTGGAAATGCAAGTACATTATTTACCTGATTCGGAAAATCTGAACGCCCCGTTCCAATCACTTTAGCACCTGCAGCCTTCGCATCTTCCGGCATAATTTCTGGTATAGGATTAGCCATCGCAAAAATAATCGGATCCTCATTCATAGTAGAAACCATTTCTTTTGTTAAAGCACCTTCTACAGAAACGCCAATAAATACGTCTGTACCTTTAACAGCTTCTTCTATTGTACCTTCTACACGATTGCCATTGGTCGTTTTCGCGATTTTCGCTTTAAGAGGATTCAGCCCATAAGGACGTCCTTCATAAATGGCACCTTTAGAATCACACAAAATAACATCGGAAACACCAAAATAATTTAATAACCGAACAATTGCAATTCCTGCAGCACCTGCACCATTGATTACCACTTTAATTTCTGTCATTCTTTTATTAACAAGCTTAAGCGCATTTACTAGACCAGCAACAGTTACAATTGCTGTTCCATGCTGGTCATCGTGAAAAATTGGAATGTTCGTTTCTTTTTTCAAACGTTCTTCAATCTCAAAACATCTAGGTGCTGCAATATCTTCTAAGTTAACTCCTCCAAAGGTTGGCTCTAACAATTTCACCGTATTGACGATTTGATCGACATCATTTGTATTCAAACAAAGCGGGAATGCATCAACACCTGCAAAGCTTTTAAATAGAACAGCCTTTCCTTCCATAACAGGCATTGCTGCTTCTGGTCCAATATTACCGAGTCCTAAAACAGCTGATCCATCCGAAATAACTGCAACAGTATTTCCTTTCATCGTATAGTCAAACACCTTGTTGCTGTCTTGATAAATTTCTTTGCACGGTTCTGCTACTCCCGGTGAATAAGCAAGACTTAAGTCCTTCGTATTACGAATCGCTACTTTCGCACTTGTTTCTAATTTCCCTTTATTGTCTCGATGCATTTGTAAAGATTGTTCCCGTAGTGTATCCATCGTTGTCCTCTCCAATTCTAAAAATTTCTAGTACTCCTTCTGCTATACTTTCATTTATAATAAATAATTTCTACCGATAATAGGTTATATAACTAATTAAGCCTTTTTGTAATTAAAAAAATGATCTGTTGATTATTTTATTCAGAAAGAAAAAATGCCCCCTTTTTAATGGAGACATCCGTTAGTTTTCAATATGTTCATTTATCTGTTACTTTCATATATTTATCAATTACTTAGTGGAGAATACATGTCTTAAATGAAAGACGTCAGACTGGTTCTAATTCTGCAAAACCTGGGCGAGTTCTTTTAAAGAATGAAACTGTTTAATTTGATAGTTCCTTCCCTCTTTTTGTAAATATCCTTTATCACAAAATTGTCTAAGCACATGCTGCAAATGTCTATAAGATACACCTAAATAATCACAAACTGTAACATGTCTTTCCTTATAAATCCTTTCATCAGCCGTTTGTAAAATAAAATCTGCCAGCCTATTTTCCAATGGGAACGCTAAACTTTGCGTATACTTAGCCGCCATCTCGGTTGCCTTTACACTTAAGAACTTGGTTAACTCACGTAGAAATTTCGCATCTTCAAGGAGTTGTTTACGATAGTAATGAGTCGGAAGTGCAAAACAAATCGTCTTCGTTGAAGCTTGAATCCCCTTTGTATAATAGACATCATGTAATAATTCCATTTCCCCTATATATTCATTGGCATTGATAAAATTAATTAAAGATACTTTCCCATTTTGATGGGTGATATATATCTTTGCTTTTCCCTCGATAACGTAAAAAAGAAAATCTGGTCGCATGCTTTCTTGAATAATCCAATCATTACGTTGATATTCATGTACTTCGATATAGTCCTCGACTGGAAAGGAAAATAAATTAGCAATTGAGTGTTCTTCTAAATAAACCTGCTTTTTCTTCCCTATATATTTTTTCATCTATTCACCTCAAAATAAGAGATATCTCCTATTATTTCTTTATAACTCCATGATATCATGCATTCCATGAGGAGGATATATAATGAACACACAACGCTGGATGAGCTTACATTTTTTCAGTTTCTTTTTAACATGGGGGATTTTTCTACCTTATTGGTCAGGCTGGATGATTCAGACAAAAGGGATCTCGGTATCAGAAGCTAGCTTGATCATGAGCTTAGGCTTGGTTGCAAGAGGGCTTTCTACTTTATTTGCCTTTCCTTATTTATCAGCGAAGGTAAGCAGTAAGAGGTTATTAAACATCATGACAGTTGGTACACTAGTTGCTATTGTCTATTATATACCGTCGAATTCCTTTGTCAGTTTACTAATAGCAACCATTATTTTGCATCTATTTTATCCTATTTTGATGCCTGCATTAGACAGTGTCGCAGGGGTCCTTGTGCAAAGCAAACAGTTACAACATTATGGAAGAAGTCGTCAATGGGGGTCTATTGGTTTTGTTTCTGTCGGGATGGTTTTGACCATTTTTACTGGATGGTTTGGCGATGAAATTATCTTGTGGGCACTATTACTTGGCATAATCGGATTCATGTCTCTTCATTTCATGCAAACACCAGTTATTTTAGCGAAAAAGCCGCCAGAAGACCAAACAAAAAAAGTAGGTATTCTACAATTATTTCGTATCAAACACTTCCCTTTGGTGCTTATTATCGTTATTTTGCT
The DNA here is from genome assembly GCF_017599345.1 of Gracilibacillus suaedae. GTDB lineage: Bacteria > Bacillota > Bacilli > Bacillales > Amphibacillaceae > Gracilibacillus > Gracilibacillus suaedae. Next base: position 158,698 of record NZ_JAGFVL010000062.1, on the reverse strand, counting down.
ACAGGCGGCACATGCAACGTATTACAACTATGGCTATATATTTTTACAAGAAATCCAAGCACCGACATACCTGATTGGCTTCATTATTAATATTGCTGTCATTGCGGAAATCATCTTCTTTTCCGTTGCAGATAAGAAATTCGATAAATTCTCGATCGGGGCTTTACTAACTATTGCTGCAATTGGCTCATCTGTTCGATGGATATTAGTTTTTGCCTTTCCGAATGTGATAGTTTTCTGTATAGCGCAAACGTTACACGCATTATCGTTTGCTATGGCGCATTATGCTTTTATGAAATACTTAATCCAGAACATTCCACATCTACAAATACCAAAAGCACAAGGTGTTTACTCTGCTTTAGCACTTAGCTGGAGTACGGCTGTATTCACCATTTTAGGTGGGTATTTATACGAAATAGAACCGAGATTATCCTTTATTGGAATGATTTTATGTACGATTCCCGCCATGCTACTCGCGCTTATGTATAGAAGATTGGAAAATAGAAAGAACATTTCGATTTAGCACGTTCACATATTCTAAAGAAAGCTGCCCCATATCTATAATATGGAGGCAGCTTGATTCATTTGGTTTTCAGTTACTTTTTCTTATTCTTCATCACTACTTCATAATCATACTCCGCACTTCCACCCTTACCAGGTTCAGGTGCATAAGTAACCATCATTAATACTTGAGAGTATTGAGAGCTTCTTAGCATATCGCGAAGATCTACCTTATCACTTTTACTCATATTAATTAGGTCTGGGAATTGAATAACTTTGACATGATTGGCTTTTCCTTTTGCTTTCCCTTTCTTAAATCCGATAAACTGAACCTGATAGTCAACATAATCCTCTGTTACTTGTTCCAAACTCATAAAACGATCAGTATTTTCCGCTGCATCAATTAATTCGTCATTTATTTGAAGATTTGATACGTACCAACCCTCTTCATTATAACCCCAGTCAGTCATGTAACGAAATGCCAGATGAACCTTTTGACCAGCATATTGAGAAAGATCAAAGCTCTCTGTTATCCAATCATTTGAACTTCCTGTGAAGCCTGGTAAATTTTCTTTGATCAATGGATAGCCGTCTTCCACTATATCACTACTTGTATTTTCGTTTGCTAAGGAAGTCCATGTCTGCCCATTATCTGTAGATACTTGAACGACACCGAAATCCCAATGTTCTTCTATATCATACTTTGTTTCAAACGATAGGACTGGGTTTGTTGCACCTGTTAAATCAAGCTCTTTTATTAAGAAATTATCTGCCTGGTCCCCTTCGTTCCCCCAAAGAACCTCCCCCTTGTCTGGGTCACTTACTGTTGTCCAGTTGGTGCCAAGGAAATCAACCCCTTTGAAATATAGATGGTCTATCTTCTTGTCAGGTGTAATGAATTTCATATCTGTTCCCCAAGCTGGTGCAACAGTATCTAACTCTGATGCCGTTTCTAGATTAGGATTTAAGTCTATCGAATCAAAGTTATATGTTTCACTATCTCCTTGATATTTCCCATCTAATACTAAAGCTACCATAAAATCTTGATAAACTGCTTTAAAGTCTCGTTCACTTCCCATTTCTTCTAAAATCGCATTAATACTATCTATACCCTGTAATTGGCTTTGAAACTCTTTCTGAAGAAATTCTGGTCCGTATTGTTCATATAAATAGAGTTGGAATAGATATGAAATTCCATAGTCACCTAGAATCTGAAGATCAGATTGATCCCCCCACTCTGTTAAGGAATTCTTCAGGTTATTCATAATAAAATCAACGTGTGACACGGAATGACCGTATCCCACAAGATATTGTGCAAAATCAGATAACCCTTCGTTGATAAAATTCTCCTCAGCAGAATCACTGTCATGATGAAGTAAATGTTGAAATTCATGTGCAAATGTTCCTTCATATAAGAAAGGTCTCTCAGCATCTGAACCTGTACGATTTGCCCAATCAAAACTATCGATTGTCATAACGTTTCGATCGGTAAAATCACTTATAGTAGGTGAAAAGTATCCTGCAATATAACTCGGATAATTTGGATCATAATAATTTTCATCTTTAATATTATCTATTAAAATTACAACACGCCCGGATTCATCGTGATGATATTCAGGAAACATTGCCTGTTCTCCTGTCCTTTCATCAGGGGCATCGAAAAACTCAACCTCTTGCTCATATATATTTTCATCAAACTCATTTAAGAGATAGTTCACTTGTTTATCGGTGATGGTTGCGACTCCATCAGCATTCCTTGGATCTCCTTCAGGATAATCAAGGTCGTTCGCTACCCATACTTCTCCATATTCTCCTACACCTTTAAGAGTAAAATCTGTTAGTACATATTGTCCTGATGTATTATTAACTGTAACCCATGGTTTACTAATGCCTATATCATCTGGTGTAACGGTTGAAGATGCCTTAGGTTGTCCACTTTCTGCCGATTCTTCTTCCCCTACATCAGCCTCACTAAAGTCTACCTTACCTTCCTTTAAGACCTCTTCTACAGTTTCAGACCGAAAATCTGGATCTACTTCCTGCACATCGGGATTTGGGTTATACCCTTTAACTTGCGCATTTACTATTGAAGGGAATAACATACTACCTACTAGAATGGGAATAGATAAAATAGCTAAAACTTTTTTTGATGTTTTCATTTTCATCCTCCTATTTTTGAAAATATGGAATAGTTCATATAGTATCAATAGATTCCCAAATATTTTGTCATAATTAGGCTAGTAGATTCGTTTTTTTATCGTTAAAATATTGTATTTTTCAGCAACTATTTTATATTTTAATAGGCATTTTAATATATTGAAAAGAAATTTACTAGTTTTGCTAACGTACTATAATGGAAGTATGCGAAAATTGGTGATCGTTCGTTAGAAAAAAAGAATTTGTCAAAGAGGAGGTATTTTTAGTGTTAAATAAGGCATAATTTTGATAAAGTGAGATTATGATTGGGGATCTTACAGAAGGTTTAAAACGAATATGGAGTGAATCGATATGCCAAACGATGAACTAGCAAAAAAAAGATGGCTTGCCATACCAAGTGACGTTCGCAAAAAGCTAGAAAGTAATGTGTTTTGTTCCAATTGTGGAGAAACGACCATTGTTGATTATGAGGTTGATTCTGTTAACCATAATATTATTCTAAGAGGTTATTGCAGGGAGTGTAATGGGAAAGTCGCACGAGTTATTGATTAAATGACTCCATTCCCATTGAAGAACATCTCCACTTTTAAAACTTGCTAAGTAAAGGGGGAGATGAATGTTTGCCTATAATAAACAGAGACTGTTCCCTAAAAATGTCGCTATAATTTGCAATGCAGCATCTATACTATGCTCCCAGATACAAAAAAATATCGTAGTTCGTCGTTATCTTACAAGTGAACGAATAGTCTCACTTTATTATAATGCTTTATCCACTCGGCTATAAATGTATAAGAAAAACCGGGAAAACCCACCCGGTCCTGTTCGAAGTAGTTATTTTGACATGATTAATAGTCGTAACAACCGCTTCGGCTTGCTCACTTCGCTTTCCAGGGGGCGTGTCTTCAGCTAACTTTGCAAAGAAGATCGCTTTGCAAAGTGGATCTTCAGATCACGCTGATCCCCCAGGAGTCGAAGTGGGCGCCTACGCTAAGTCATGCTTTACAATGAATGTATTCGCTAACATACTTGTTTTATTACACATGTTTAGAAAGCTCGAAAAGTTAGCTGTCACTAACATTGTAGAATAGCTCCATAGCGAAGGCCGTCCGCTTCCACTCCTACGGGATGATTTTCGACTAAGATCCACTTTTTCAAGCGGGTTTTGCTTGGAAAAGTTAGCTTAGTCGAAAATCCCGTGGAAAGGGAAGTGGACAGCCGCAGCGATGGTTTCCTATACGGTTTATTTCAAAATGGCTACTTTGATAACAAATGCGTTGATGCCGAGGATTATATACTTTCTTTCCTTACAAAAAAACGGAATAAAGCGGGTAAGAAGAAATAGTATCGGTTTTCCTTATCCCACTATAACTCCGCTAAAAACCATTAATAAGTTGAATAACATGTGCCATATTATCGAAGGGATAATACTTTTGGAACGACTGGTAATAGCTCCGAAAAAGAATCCGCCTACACTAAATAAAAGGCAACTAATCCAAGAGAATCCTAAGGAGTAATGTTGTAAACCAAAACCAACGCTTGTTATCAATACCGCCCAACGATTGCCAAAACACGCAGAAAAACGACTAAGTAATACACCTCTCCATATGGTCTCTTCCAACACCGAATTAAGAATTGAAAAAATGAGTGCGAAACGCCAGATTTCTTGGATATATGTCCAACTAATAAATGGCATAAAAGTAATAAGATTAATCATCATCGCTACGACAAGAAACGCACTAACTTTTACTTGACGAAACCCTAACCAAATAAAAGGAACTTGAACATACTCAGCCCATCGTGGTTTCTGCCAATAGCTTATAAAAGGAAGTCGATAAATAAAAGAGAAACATAGTAATGGAATGATAACAATAATTAAGAAAAATCTATTCAGAATAACCCTCGTTTCCTCTGTATACATGTCTGCTATCCATTGTGTATTCCCATAAATATATAGAAAGAATCCGATCCCAAAAGCCAGAGTTATCCATACAAAATAACGCATTGATTTATTAATGAAGAAGATGAGCGCTGTAGCTATTGCCCAAACAGTCATTAGAAGGTAGTTATTTAATTGCAAAATGATAATAAGTGTCCCAAATAAGAGTAACGGTAGGAAAGTACGTTGACTACTAGTAAAAAATGAAAGTGTTTGCTTCATAAGTTGGAGAGCTCCCTCTATTATTGGTTATCCATAAATCTTTCTATATAATTCTCTTCGCCGTTCCTTTTGCCTAGTTTTATATATTTGATTTTTATTCTTTATGCTCCTATCCGTCTTCTGATTATTTGTATCTTCATTTTTCTTTATCTGTCCTATTGGATCTTTCTGTTCAATTGTTTGCTTTTTCTTCTTTTTCCTTTTTTTGATCTCCGTATCCACCTTCTCTTTAATAGCATTTATTGTGGCATTAATCAAATCCTCCACAGGAATTTTCTCCATTATCGAATTGAGTATATCATCTTTTCCAGATAATGACTCTTTATTTCCTTCTTGGTTATTTTGTTTCTCTAATTCTCTTTGAATAAATTGGTTCCATTCTTCATCATTTGCCTGATTATCAACAGTCATAAGCCCTTCTTCCTCTACGACATGATTAGAATTTGCGTTCTCTTGTATCTCATCCATATATCGGAAACCTCCTTTTATCTACTTATTACAATTATTTTCTTCTTCTGTATTTTATGAAAATGAAAGGTTTTTGTTTAGACTGTAGTGGATTTTGTAGAATAATAGATTACTACCTATAGAATCTAGGATATTTATTCATATACTGAATTAGTCTAAATAAAGCAGGAGTGAAAAAAAGTGGAGACAGATAACATGAATATTGGGAATAGAATTTTATTCATTCTAGGTATGAGTTTATGTGGAGTGATGTTTTTTATATTATTTGTTGGTGTTATCATTGCACTGTTTATATCTTGGGACGAAGAAAACGAAAAACCAGCGAAGACAAACGATTCTGTTTCCTTGCAGAACAGAAAGATAATCCGACGAAAATAAAAGATAATACTAGGCTACGAAAAGGAAATATCTTAGGGAGGTGAATTAGTTGTCAAAGGAGCAACAAACATTTTCAAAAATCTTACAACACATGCGCCATGAATTTCGATACATTACTGAAAACTATATAACAGCAGTAAAGAAAGGAGCAAATGTAGCAGAGAAAGATATCAAAAAAAGGGTAGAAGGTCGTGATCAACCTGTAGAAGATATTGTCATCCATTTATTCGAAGGTATAAAAAAGGGCGTACTATATGCAGCTAAACAAATGATCGATTTTGGTGATACGATGGTCAAACAGAAGGAAAAATCAAAAAAGAAATAAGCTGCTATTCCATGCCTTTTAAAAGGAAATGACTGACTCTATAGGACACTTTATTTCCCAAAGAGCCAGCCTTTGCTCAGTCATTTGTTGGTTTATTACTGTTCTCTTGCTGTAAACGATGGTCAATCAAGTTAGGGTTGTAATATTCAAGCATCTGAATCCCTGGTTTTCGCCCAAAATACATGAAGTATCTTTTGTATGGGACTCTTTTGATCAAATTAGGAAGGCGGATCTTGAGCGGCTGTTGGAAAAGATCTGTAGATTCGTCTTTATTTATAAAACCAAAGTCTACTACCTTTCGGAACGACCGTACTCCTAGCGAGCTGATGGCTTTACCAATTCCCTGCTGTCGATGTGCAATATTCTCAAATAAAGTAGGAGGTACGTGCTTGGAATATACAAGAGCAATGTTGTGCGATACAATAAATCCACTTTTTTCACCGACCAGTATCGATTCTCGAACATAGTACGGACCTCCTGAAAATTCGTCTAGTAAATTTGTATCTTCTGCTATTGGATGTTGACGGATCACTTGTACCTCCAGTTTCTCATTCAACAGAATTTCTAACAAATCAGTTGTGCGTCCATCCGTCACTAATAGTAGGTTGAGTAACAATTCTTGTAACAGATCTGAAGACTTACGTTCATACTGTGAGTTTGTCATACTCTCACCTCCGTACCTATTGGGCCAGTATCTCTGTAGCAAAAAAAGAAATTAGTTAATGATACAAACCAGAATCGTAAATTTCATCCCAAAAAGCTTGAAACTCTGCCATGTTAAGTTGCTGTTTCCCATCAGAAAGAGCATGCTGAGGGTCTGGGTGTATCTCCACCATCACCCCATCTGCCCCAGCAGCAAGTGCCGCTTTTGCACAAGGCAGGAGGATATCTTTTCGTCCAGTTGAATGACTGACATCTACTAAAACAGGAAGATGGGTTTCCTGCTTTAAAATCGGAACAGCAGAAATATCAAGTGTATTGCGGGTCGCTGTCTCGAAAGTGCGGATTCCACGTTCAATCAACATCACCTGATCATTTCCATGGTGTAAAATATATTCTGCTGCGAGCATAAACTCTTCCAAAGTCGCGGAAAGGCCACGTTTCAGTAATACCGGTTTATTCGTTTGGCCAACTGCTTTAAGCAGGTCGAAATTATGCATGTTACGAGCACCTATTTGAAAGATATCAATATACTTGGCCGCAGTATCTATTTGATCGGCACTCATAATTTCACTAATCGTCACTAAACCTAAATCATCTGCTACGCCCTTCATCATTTTTAATCCTTCTTCGCCAAGTCCTTGAAAGCTGTAGGGAGATGTTCTCGGTTTAAACGCTCCCCCTCGCAATACTCTTAAACCTTTATTTTTCAGTGCGGTACCCACCGTTTCAAGCTGCTCTTTCGATTCAACTGAGCAAGGACCAGCTATCAGTGTATGAGATGAACCACCAATAACCGTTTTCTTTACTTTAATAATGGTATCTTCACTTTTATGCTCGCGGCTTACGAGAAGCCGCAATTTTCCTTGTTGCGATTTATCACTCAAGGTTAACCATCCTTTCATCAATATAAGAATTCCTCTCGACTAATGAAGCTTATCACCTACAGCTCTATTTCATTTTTCGAATATATACAGGTTTTACTGATGGTGTGTTATCGATCAAAGCAACACGATCAATCATAGTAGTGATTTCTACCGTAACTGGGACCTGCAGTCGAGAAGATAAAAAAGAACGGATATTTTCTTCAGACCATTGTCGTGCATCATGCGAATCTAACAAGAAATACACCCCATTTTCCTGCTCAACCAGTCGCCATGCATCCGGTACAGGAGTCAGTGAGTATACCGCTTCTTGAATGTCAAAGGCGTCTAGGGTGATCCCTCCGAAATGGATTCGATCCTGAGACCGCCCGTAATGAACCAACTTAGCACCAGCTCTACCGCAATGACAGATATCATGCTCTACAGAAATAATATCTTCGTTAAAATATCTTAATAGTGGTGAACCCTGATGAGATAACGTCGTGATCGTTGCAAAGCCTCTCTCCCCTTGATCCACAGAGGCTGAACCGTCCTCATTTAAAACTTCGACAAAGAAATCTTGTTCTACGATATGCATATTGCCATGCTCACACATCGTAGCAATATTACCCGTCTCCGTTGAACCGTACATATTAAACACAGGCACATTCCACAGCTTCTCTATATGGCTTCTACGCTTGTCGCTCATTAATTCACCAGCGACACATATCGCACGCAAATCAGGAAATTCCTCACTTGGCTCAGCACCTCTTAAACGAGCCGCTTCAGCTAGCAATTCCATCTCTCGTGGAAGTCCAGCCATCACTGTGACGGAAAGATTCTTTAAAAAACTTAATACTCTTGGATAGGGGGTAACTACAGTACGACCACTTGCTGGAATTACTCCTGCCCCTGATTGCCATGCTGCTTGTTGCATGAGAAATGCCGGCAGTGCCATGGCATAGGGGAAACGGATTAATACAAGATCTTCAGAAGTCATACGCACACCACATTCTTTTAGTTGTCTTCCACCGGTTTGCAAATCTTTTTGTGTAAACCATGATGCAGAAGGAACTCCAGTGGTGCCAGTAGATTCGTGGTATTGAGCTATTTCCTTCATGTCAACAGCAAGGTGACCGAAAGTGCCAGCATCTCGTAATTCCTGTTTTGTCGTTAGCGGCAAGGCTTGAATCTGATCCAATCCCATTCCATCTACAGGATAGTTAGAAAGTTTTCGTTTATATAAAGGAGCGTTTTGAATTCGTTTATACGTTTCTTGAAATTTCCTCTCCCTCTCTATATCGACGTCACCCAATATGCCACCTCCTCTTCCACTTCTTTATCACTAATTAATAATAACTCTAGTTGCTTTCCCAAACGTTCGAGGAATATCGTCTCTGATCACAACTTCGCAATCTATTCCAATTCGATCAGCCATGTGCTTTTGTATTTTTTTCGCTAATTGTTCGTCACTTAAATTTGTGCGGAATTTCTCTGCTTCAATCGTTAACATTCCTTCATTTAGCTTGAAGTGATACCATAAACCTACATCTGGAATCTCCATAAGGAAATGCTCAATCATAAATGGTGAATAATCTTCTTTTCCTATACGCAGCATGTGCTCTATTCTTCCTCTTAACTGCAGGACATCCATCTTTGTACCACAATCACATTGAGATGGTTGTAACTTTCCTAAATCTCCAGTCCGATAGCGTACCATTGGCATTCCTTCACGCAGTAATGTCGTTACTACAATTTCACCAGTACGCCCATAAGGAAGGACTTCACCAGTATCTGGATCAATAATTTCCACTTTTACATGCCCTTCCATAACGTGATATCCTTGATGGTTACTACATTCTACACCGATAACGCCACACTCGGTTGAACCATAGAAAAAGGAAACCTCACATCCCCACCACTTCTCCAAACGTTCGCGGAAGGCGGGAGAACATCCTTCACCAGTCAGCCAAATTTTCTTCAATGGAATATCTTCACCTATCTTGATACCGTAATTCTCGCTCTCTTCTGCGAGTAAAGCTGCGTAAGATGGTGTTGTTGTAAGAACTGTTGCTTGATATTCCTTCATTAATTCCAACGACTTATCAACCGGAGCCATGTAACCACCTTTACCAAGCGATAGCACCGCAGTACCAAAAGCAAATTGAAATAATCGTTGAAATCCAAGACCAGGCAGCGCAAATTCATATGGAAGTGCAATTGCCGCGACATCATCATCTGCTTCCTTAAACAATTCCAAATATTTCGGTAGCAAATCATATACATATTGATCTGCCAAGGTATAAGCGGTATAAATGGGTTTGCCAGACGTACCACTTGTTAAATGAACTTGGCCTATTTCTTTTGGATTAACACATAATATCTTCTCTTTATCTCCTCTAAGAGGATCTTTTTCTAACATTGGTACAGATGCTAATTGTTCCAAGCTATCTATTTTAGGCTCCGTGAATCCTGCTTCTGCCAATTTCGAGTGATAGTATTCATTATGATTCCACACATGTCGAAGAGTGGCATTAATGGCTCGTAACTGATAAACTTCTATTTCTTCATGAGGTAGTTTTTCAATCGTTTGCCCCTGGTCATCTAATTCTTTATAAAAATCTTTGAATTGTTCTAAATGGGATGAATGTCTATCAACGGAAACAGTCATCTTATGCGTTTGGGTCTTCTCCATTTCCATCCTCCATTCCTTGTATTTTTCTCATTCCTCAAATTCTCACGCCCTAAATTATTTTGAAAGATCCCTTTGACAATTGATAGAAATGTCTAAGGGCTTATTTTCCATACCGACAAAGATACAGTTATCTTGCCGATTAATATGGTTTAAACTAGTTCTCTATCACAGCTGCATTCACTTCCTTTCTATATTCTTTATATAATGCAAGTTGTGACAAATTTGACTCGGACAAATATATAAATTGATAAAAATCAGGAATTTCATCCAAACCGTTTCTATTAAGAAACATATTGTAACTAGCACAATTCATTTATTAACAAGGAGGTTGAACCCTATTGTTATACGGATTGAAGGATGATCCAGATTTTAAACATATCAATAAACGTCTACTAATCACCTGTCCATCCAGTGAAACTGATCAAGGCGGCCTATTTTTAGTAGATTTTAACCATAATGCCTTCAAGAAACTATATAGCGGAAGTTGTTCAGGAATGACAATAGTTAATGATCGATTATTTATCGCATCTGATGAGAATCAAATTATTACGATGGACCAGGAGTTCCAAGTCATTCACAAAAAACAATACTCGAAACTCGATTTTCACGATATTACGAAATTCGATGATCATGTTGTTCTAGTAGTAGAAACGGCAACCAATACTATCGGGTGCTATGATACCGACTCACTTACACGAATAGGAGAGATTCGGTTTAATGCAGAGGATAAAGACATTCATCATATTAATGACATTTGGCTAGACGGGCATACATTGTATGTTTCTATGTTTTCCCCTTATGGCAAATGGTATATGACCCCTCAGCAAAGAAACGGAGGGATTGTTGCTATTGATTTGACCGATTTCCATCCTACTCAACAACTCCATATCAATCCCGAGAATCATATCGTAGTAAAAGACTTATATATGCCGCATACGGTAATGATGCATCAAAACAAGTTAGCGTATTGTGACTCGATGTCATTCCGTGTCGTAGCCGAAAATAAGTTGCCGATTCAGTTATCAGGTTTCACACGTGGTCTTGCCATAACAGACAATACCATGTTTATCGGCCAAAGCAGGATGAGACATGTGTTACGAATCCCTCACGAATTCTCGAATTGTAGCTTAGATGGCGGAATATATGTTTATGATCCTAAATTTAGAATTTCGCGCTTTGTACCTTTACCGGTGCAACAGGTATATCAAATTCTGATTGTTGATCCAAATTTTATTCAGAAGGGAAGATCTATGTAATGAAACAATTTGAGGAAGGAAAAAAACTTTTTATGAAAGGTGTAAAGGGAGATAAAAAAGCAGTAAAGCAGTCATATGATATTTTCTTAAAGCTTCGCAATTCCGATCCAAACAACGCTCTTGTTGAGGCCTATTATGGCAGTACCCTCGCTTTATTAGCACGAGATGCCTCTCAACCTTTGGAAAAAGCAGATAAAGCGCAAGAAGGATTAGATGTATTGAACCAAGCAATCTCTCGGAATCCACAACATAAGGAAATACGTATGTTACGATCAAATGTATGTTTACGTCTACCAGAATCCTTCTTCCAATGCTCAAAAACGGCAGTCGAAGATATTTTATTCTTGCTAGATCGTTATCAAAAAGATTCGAATTACCTTACTAATCGTCAGGTGAAAGAATTAGTAGCGGATCTAAGTACGGCTTATCAAAATATGGGGAAACCAGATGAAGCAAGTAAAGTTAAGCAACGTTTCTCCAAGTTATTATCTAAAAAAAAGAAATAGAGGAAGTCTTATCAAGAAGTAAGGCCTGAAAAGGAGGGAAAACCATTTGATAAATATAAATACGAGCGATGATAAGATTTTACAGCAACAGATTATTTCATTACACCAAAAAAGCGTGGAGGGAAATAAAAAAGCTGGTCAAGACCTACATCAACTACTAGAAAAGGAACGGTCCGATCATTCAGACATTCCACTTTTAGACGCATACCACGGTAGCACGATGATATTAATTGCTAGAGACAAGACAAATCCAATAGAGAAATTAAGATGGTCAAAATCAGGATTAAAGCTTCTAGATGGAGCTGCAAGTGCCGAACCTCATAACATCATGGTTCGATTATTACGTGGTAAAGCAGCATACAAGTTGCCTGAAAAGCATTTCCATCGTTCCCATACAGCAATTGAAGATTACACTTTTCTCATTGAGCGACAAATAGATGGAGAAGGATTCCTTGAAATCACAAGATATTGGCAGCTTATTTATGAACTAGGGGAAGTATACTATCGAATTGGTCGAAATAAGGATGCTAGTGTGTGTTGGCTAAAACTTAAACACGAAACACAGGATCCTAAGTTTAAAAACCTTCTCCAACTAAAGCTTGAGTCTTTGGAAGGAAAACCCGATATTGAGCAAGTTCCAAACGCGGAGAGTCCGCTGTCTAATTTGATAAGAAGGGCAGTCAATGCTGCAGAACAAGAACTCGGCAACCAGACCAAGCAGCAATAGTGTAATGAAGCCCCCATAAGCAAAGCTGACGCTAATCAAATGACCACTAGGTAGTCAAAAACGTTTAATTGAAAGGAGGTGATTCAATAGATGGCAAAAGATACACTTAAAAAGCTAATTAAAGAAGCAAGGGAACACTCTGAACCTATTGTCACAGATGCTTTGATCAATGGAGCCACCCGCCTTAGCGATGAAATGAATCATGTGGTAAGTGATGTAAATCAACCACCCCGTGTTCTTTTAGAAAAAATGGCCACTACTTTGAGAAATAGTGCGATTACGACAGGTAAAGAAATGATGACGAAAGGAGTAGAAAGTATTCAGAAAGACCGCTCTTAGAATTTCGTAATTCGATTAGTTACATTTAATAGCAAGCATTTCATACTGATAACCTGATATCTGTATGAGTTACTCCTCTTCTTTTAATTATATTGGTTTTCCAAGGAACAGGACGCCGTTTCCGGGGATATTTCCTTCTCTTCCCTGGATATAGCCGATTATCCCCGGAAGAGAGGACTTTTTCCTCGGAACAGGACGTCGCTTCCGGGGATGTCTCCTTCCCTTCCTTGGATATAGGCTGTTTTCCAAGGAAGAGAGGGGTTTTTCCAAGGAACAGGGGGGGCTGCTTCCGGGGGTATCTCCTTCTCTTCCTTGGATATAGACTGTTTTTCAAGCAACAGGACGAGCTTCCTTGGATTAGCGCTCCATCTCTTCGTAACAAAACAACAAAAAAGCACCATAGCTATGTAGCTGTGGTGATTTCTTATGTTTTTTATGCTATTTTCCTATTGTTTTTTCATGGTGTCTTGTAATAATTGCAGAACCATTTCATTCTTCGGTTCTAGAGCTAATGCTTTTTTTAATGCTTCTTTTGCTTTAGCCAGTTCAGCGGTTTCTAAATAACATTTAGCTAGGGATACCCATATTTCCATATCAGTCATTCCACGCTCTATACAATAACGGAATTCTATTACTGCTTTAGCAGGATCTCCCCCTAGCATATCCGGAGCATTTAATAACATAGAACCATTCATCCTTCTTGCGAGAGGTAATGCGGGGTCTAGTTCAAGAGCTATCTTGATTTCGTTTTCAAGTTTAGAGAAAAGCTCCATTTTATCCGTTAAACTCCATGCTGCATCGATTTGACGACCATAAACGGCTGCGAGCCATGCATGTGCTTCAGCACTGTCAGGAACCTGCGTAATTGCCTCTTCGAATAATTGATGTGCTTTTTCGTAATCATCTATCTTAAAAGAGTTGTACCCGCGACGAAGCAAATCTTGTACTTGAGTAGTGTTGTTTTCTCGAGGACCTTCATTATTGTCGGTACTTTCGTGGTTATCCGAAACAATTTCTTGATTATGATTGTCGTCAGACATAAGGAATTCTCTCCCTTCAGATAATCTTCAACCATGCATAGCGTGGCGTTGATTCGCTTGATGACCAATCGTCTGAATAAAATAATAATCCTAAATAATATGACAAAAGCATTGTTCTCCATCTATGCATTAAGTAATGTATATAATGATTATATGCTGTTTTTCATGATATGCTCTCGGCTAATGCTGATGAATATATATACAAAAGAGAAAATGTTTTTCAATTACCTATGCAGCGTATAGAATAAATAGAAGAGAGAAATAAAATATAGTCAGAGGAGGCTAGAATTTGATAGCAAAATTCAATATTACAACAGAAGACGTTTTAGAATTATATAAAAATATGCTATTAACTGCTAGGTTTTTCAAAAGAATTATTTCATTTGGTAGATGGTTTTTTGCTATCTCTTTATTTATCGTGATGATACTGTGGACTTTTCAACATACTTTAATTAATTATGAAAGGCTCATTTCCATATACGAAATCCTTATTATCATCGCGATTACGGTTTTTATTTATTATTTCCTTCCACACTTTGTCCGTTGGTTCACACTATTAACATACAAAATACTCCTTAAAAAGAATAAACCATTTGGAATATTAGGCGAGCAAACGATCACCATCACAGAAAATGGCTTGGAACGAGTAACAGAAACTCGAAAGGATTTCTTTGAATGGAGTAAGATTAATAAATTAATTGGGGTTGAGCATTACTTTTTCCTTTATCTTTCTGACATTTAAGCTGTCGTAATTAAAAAAGAGCCGGATAATTTAACCCAAAAAGATGCTAAGAAATATCAGAATCTTATCATTACAAATTTCAAGAAGCATAAGAATGAATGAAGTTATATTCATAGAGATTACTGGTCCATTTCTCAACAGAGTTGATCCACCTAAAAACCATGTCCATATCGGATATGGTTTTTTTCTCTTATCGGAGATGTTGTGGGTTGTCACTTGAATAATACAGCATAAATTTGCCTAAAAGAAAGACTGATTTCTTGATTTTTCATGAAAAATTTAACAATTATATTGACATTGATACTGAAAATCATTATCATTTAATGTAGATGAGATTGATTATCAATTAAATCCAAGGAGGACAGTCATGCGAAAACTTACATATATTTTATTGTTTGTATTCATACTTCTTACTGCTTGTAACCAAGAAACAACATCTGATAACCAAGCGGTTACGGCCCAATCTGAACAATATCGGATTACGGATTTTATTGACCGAGAGATCTCATTTCACGCTGTACCAGATCGAATCGCAGTCTTAAGTAACGGCGACCTCAATATCATTAATGCGTTGGGAGGTAATATCGTTGGCCGACCCGATTCAGCATCAGATCAAACCAGCCTGGAAAATTTCAAGGAAATGGAACCAATCGGCTCCACTCATGAAATAGATCTAGAACAATTAACACTCGCCCAACCAGATGTTGTCTTAGGTAATTCGCAAATGAATCAAAAAGATATTGCTAATATTGAATCATTAGGTGCAAAGATGGTGCTAACCAATGCACAATCCTATAAAAATATTAAACAACAAATCAAGCTTTTTGGTGAAATGCTCCAAAACGAAGATCAGGCAAATCAACTAATAAACCAATTAGATGAGGATATGACTAACATTCAAGAGCAATTACCACAAGAGTCCGTTCGTGTTTTACTCGTCTATGGAGCGCCTGGTACCTATATGGCTGCTTTACCGAATTCATTAAGTGGCAACTTACTTGAATTAGCAGGTGGAGAGAATATTGCCAGTGACTTCCCAAGTTTAGAAGCCTATCCACAATATGCTCAAATCAATACCGAACGAATCATCGAAACAGATCCGGAATATATCTTTCTAATCAGTCATGGAAATCCAGAGGAAGTTCGTGACGGATTTATGAAGGAAATGGAGCAAAACCCGACTTGGAATACGATGGATGCAGTCAAAGATAACAAAGTGGAGGTACTCCCGTCCGATCTTTTTGGTACCAATCCAGGAATACGTGTGACGGAAGCTGTAGAATATCTAACTAACATTTTTAACAATCAACAGGGGGCAGCATGAATGTAGTAATTCGAAATAGAAGAAGAAAATGGATCATATTGCTATTGCCTATATTACTTGTCATCACCTGTATATTTTCACTTACATATGGCTCTGTAGATATAGCAATAAAAGAAATATGGTCTGTCATCATAGAAAACGACCAAAGTACCTTTCATACGATTATTTGGGAATTACGCTTGCCACGAATTTTGATCGGGCTGCTTGTAGGAGCCTGCTTAGCTGTATCAGGTGCATTACTACAAGGTGTCATGAAAAACCCGTTAGCAGATCCAGGTATTATCGGGGTAACCGCTGGCGGCGGGCTGATGGCAAGTATAACCATGTTAGTCTTCCCTGCTTATGGATATCTGTTACCTATCACTGCTTTTATTGGTTCCTTCGTGACAGCAATCATTGTATATGGTGTAGCTTGGGATAAAGGAGCATCTGCCTTTAAGATTATTCTAGCAGGAGTTGCGATTAATGCACTTCTAGGTGCCGTCCAAAATGGGATAATGGTTATTTTCAGTGACCGTGTGCAAGCAGTAATTCCCTGGCTGGCTGGTGGATTATCTGGAAGAGGCTGGTATCATTTCAGTTTTATCGCACCATATGCCATTATTGGACTGCTTCTATCTTTATTTGCAATCAGATCAGCTAATCTACTAATGCTTGGCGATGAGTCTGCGAAGCTATTAGGACAAAAAGTAGAACTGCACCGATTTTTATTAATTACATTAGCTGCATTTTTAGCTGGAATAGCAGTAAGTGTCGCCGGATTAATTGGCTTTGTTGGTCTTGTCATCCCCCATATAGTAAGGCTCTTTATCGGAGAAGATTACCGATATCTATTACCTGTATCAGCACTCGGTGGCGCCATTCTTGTTGTTTTTTCTGATACAATCGCTCGTTCTTTATTTGATCCAATTGAGTTACCTGTAGGTGTTCTACTTGCTGGACTGGGAGCGCCTTTCTTTCTCTACTTACTGAAAAACAGAGGACTGATTTAAATTGAATGCTATTCAAACAAAAGACATACATGTAAATCTCGGAAACTTTCATTTGTCAGATATCTCGGTGAAGATTCCTAAACATAGTATCACTGCTATCGTTGGACCAAATGGTTCAGGTAAGTCTACCTTGTTAAAGACGATAGCAAGGCTCATGAAGCAGCATACAGGTGAAATCCTAGTAAACCAACAAAATAGCAACACTTTTCCATCAAAAGATTTTGCACAAATAGTTGCGATGATGCCGCAATCGAAACAGAGTTTACCCAACTTAACGGTTCGAGAACTAATCTCATACGGCAGAGCACCTTACCATTCATGGTTAAGTAAAACAAACAGAAAGGATAGTGAAATCATTGATTGGGCAATGTCGATTACCAATACAATCCAACATAGTGATCGACTGTTCCATAGCTTATCAGGAGGTGAACAACAAAAGGTAAGAATTGCGTTGGCTTTAACTCAGCAGTCAGAAATACTTTTACTTGATGAACCTACCACTTACCTAGACATTGCGCATCAACTCGAAGTAATGGAAATGTTAGCTTCTATTCATGAACAACATCAAATCACGATCATTATGGTTCTTCATGAGTTACAACAAGCTGTCGCTTATTGTGACTATTTAATCGCAATGAAAGGAGGGAAAATAAAAACAACTGGACGATCAATCGATTTATTAACAAGATCATTTTTAAAAGATGTTTATGATATTGATGCCAAAGTCATATATGAGGATGGTTTTCCGTTAATTATTCCAAAAACATCGCGTATAGCGAAATCAAGTTAATGATATTGAGGAGGAATTTAAATGATTATTGTGACAAATAGATCTAAAATAACAAAAGGAAATGGAGAAAAATTAATTGAACGCTTTAACAAAATAGGAAAAGTGGAGTACATGGATGGGTTCTTAGGGTTAGAAGTGTTGTTAACCCAAAATACACCTGATTATGATGAGGTAACCGTATTTACTCGTTGGGAATCAAAAGATGATTTTAAAAATTGGACGAAAAGCGATGCCTTCCGTACTTCACACCGCAAGAAAGAAATTCCTGAATATATTATTGATAACGACATCTCCTATTATGAAGTAAAAGTCACAAGAGAACCTAGAAAAGAAGAAAAGAGTGAATACGAACACATATCATAACACTAAGAAAAACTGAGCAAACCGCTCAGTCCTTATGGTAGATCTGCGATTCCTCTAGTAACCATTATGAAATATATCGACTGTTTGACCACCACTCCGGCTGCCCACTTCCCTTTCCGTGTGGTTTGCCCTTTAGCTAACTTTTTCGGGCAAAAACCGCTCGAAAAAGTGGACCTTCAGGCCAAACATTTCCACAGGAGTGGAAGTGGGCAGCCTCCGCTTTATCCATGTGCTACAACATTTGTCAGACCAGGTAACTTGGGTTATTATCCCTGTGAAAGGGTAAGATATGGCATAGGAAATCACTAATAGGGGTTATAAAACCAATATGCTTTTGCTGTTATTCGTTGTAGAAAAAAGTATAGCGAAGGCCGACCGTTTCGACTCCTTTAGCGTTAGCATGCTCTTTGGAAAGCGAAACGGTCAGCCGTAGCGGTTGACTTGCACTAGCTAGCTTTCAGAATGGCAACCCCATCTGGATAGCTATTCTTGCTTCTTAAAATATATGTTTTAAATCACCTTTTCCTATACATACTTGCTAAAAAAAGTTGTGATATCAATGGTTATATACTTTCTTTACTTATCAAAAAAGCGCAAAGCGCCCGGTTAGAAACGGTGCGGCTTCAGAATCAACTGAGATAAAGGAATCATTAATAAACCATCCTGGTTCTTAGTAAGAAGACTTGGATGGTTTACGTTTTGGGTATTAATTTTCCGTGCACAACAAACCTACCTTTATCTCGATCCAATTGGTAATCACATGTTGACAGAGTGATGATTTGATCATCCTCCGTTACGGTTGTTTCTGTTTCAATTTGCGATTTTGCTGTTATTTCGTTTAAAAAACCTCGATAGGCGGCGGTATCTGCAAAGTTTGTTTCGATGTAATAAAAATCAGTTGTCGTCACATATGCAGCGAAAATTTCGACATCATAGCTTTGATACAATGAATCGTATTGAAATGTTGGATGATCTTCATAAAAATCTTGATCTAAAAACTGATCTAGTTGTCCAAACATACTGCCGTCCCTCATATTATGGCCGTATACAATCGTATGTAAATCATTGTTCTCTAAGTCATTGCGGTAATCTAAGAACAACGAACCTGCTCGTGTTTCTTGATGCAAATAATTACGATTTAAATAGAATTGATTATCTTCAGCCTGTAAAATCGGATAATCCACATTCGTACCATCGATTTTAATCCATGCAGCTATTTCCTCATTAATATCTAATAATGGATCAAAGGAGGAACGGGTAACATTTGTCGCCTCTTTTTCTATCGATTCCGGCACATACACTTGCTGAATCTCAGCTAGGACTTGACGATTTTGATAATAATCCCAGAAAACAGACGTCAATTTGTAGGCCGAAAAAATAAGCAACCCAAGACAAATGATCGTAATGGAGCGTTGGCGAATTTTCGTCATTATTGATTTTGGTTGCCCATTTTGATCTTTAGACTGCATTTTCATCACCATTCTTTTCCTATTCCGATCGGTACTATATAGAGGGGATGGTCTTCATCTTTTTTTACTTTCGCTTTTACACCATAGACTTCTTCTATAATCTCACTCGTCATTATATCGATCGGCTTGCCTTCTTTGATTTTTTTCCCTTGTTTCATAACCATTAAATAATCACTATATGTAATCGCCTGATTCAAATCATGTAAGACCATGATAATAGTTTGTTGGTGCTTTTCATTAAGCTCTTTGACGAGTTCTAATATTTCTATTTGGTGATACATATCCAAATATGTTGTTGGTTCATCTAAAAATAGAAAAGGGGTATCCTGTGCCAATGCCATCGCTATCCAGACTCGCTGGCGTTCCCCTCCAGATAACTCGGCTAAATGCTTATTTCTTTTGTCCGTCAACTTAGTAGCAGACAACGCCCATTCGATTATGTCTTGATCATCTTTCTGACGAGACTGAAAAGCTTTTCTATATGGCAGTCTACCATATTCAATCAGTTTTTCTACGGTCATATCGTCTGGTGCGATATTTTGCTGATGAACAACTGCGATCATTTTCGCAAATTCTTTCGCTACGTATTGATTGATTTCTTTTCCGTTTAAAAGAATTTGACCAGTGTTATAGGTTAAATTACGAGATAACAATTGTAGAAAAGTAGATTTGCCAGATCCGTTTGGTCCGATAATGGTCGTAATTTTACCATGTTGAATATTTGTTGAAATCTGTTGTAATTGATTTTGTTCTCCTGTGTAGGAGAAACTAATATCGTTAACTTCCACTGACTTTGTCACTCCTTCTTAGTAAGAAAATTAAAAACGGACCACCGATAATCGACATAATAATGGAAGCTGGAATTTCATTAGGGGCAATAATTGTTCGGCCTAATGTGTCTGCCAACAAGAGAATGAGTGCTCCTGTTAAAGCCGTGAAAGGGAGTAACACTTTGTGGTCAGATCCGACAAGTAGTCTACTGATATGTGGCACTAGTAAGCCAATAAAAGCAATCAATCCAGCTACCGCTGTCGAAACTGCCGCTAATAATACCGCAACAGTTGAAATAAGCAATCGAGTACGGACAACAGATACACCTAAGTTTTGAACGGTTTTGTCCTGGAGTGCAAGAAAGTTGCAGGAACGGTACAATAGCAAAGCTGCGATTAACCCAGTTAGTCCGAAAGTCACCATAATCTCTACATCTGTCCATGTTCTCATCGCCAACGTAGACGTAGTAGTTGGACTGACACTTGTAACGGTGTAACTTCCCCGATAATTAAATGTGTCACTTAACCCACTGAATACCGCATTAATTGCAACACCTACCAGGATTAAACGGACAGGGCTCAAACCAGATTTCCAGGACAGACTGTAAACCAAGAGACATGCAACTGCACCACCAATGAAGGCAAATAAAGGGGACCAAAAGTAAAGGGCCGGAAAAAAGCTCACCGCCAATATCGAGGTGAATCCAGCACCTGAGGAGATCCCGATAATACCAGCATCAGCTAATGGATTCCGCATAACTGCCTGCAACAATGCCCCTGACACTGCCAAAGCGCTTCCTGCTACTACTGAGATAATAACCCTGGGCAGACGCAAATCTCTTATTACAGCTACCTCCTCATTTGTTCCAGTAACTAATCCTTGGATTAATTCAAGAAATGTAACATTGATACTTCCTGTCATGGTCGATATCACCATGACCAAACATAGTAGTAACGTAACACCTACAAAACTAAGAATTTTTTTTTTCATTACAGAAAACCTTTCTATCGTTTATTCCTCATATAACATCTTCAGGAGTTCATCCATCGCTTCTACTACTGCTAAATTACCTGTTGTAGGAAACAACTCTTCCGGCAAATCATAAACACGATCATTTTGCACAGCTTTAAAATGTTTCCAGATATCATTCGTTTGGAATTCTTCATCAAACATCTCCACTACTTCTTCTGGCATGCCATGAGCTGCTCGCAAAATAACATCAGGGTTTGCTTGCTGCAGATATTCAGTATTGGATGCTAAATACTCTACATCTTCCCCTTGAACAACGTTAACTCCTCCTGCTCTTTTGACAAGATCTCCTATATACGAATGCTCTGTAGCAACTAGATAGCTACCAGGTACTCCTAATAAAATTAGCACAGAGGGCGCTTCTTTTCCTTCCACACGAGCTTCTACTTCCTTCAATCGTGTTTCAATAGAAGTAATCAATTCGGTTGCCTGCTCAGTTCGGTTAAATTGATCGCCAATTTGTTCAATTTCGTTAAGCATATTATCTAAGCTCTGAAAATTTAAAAAGGTAGCATCGATCTTGACGTTATCAAATACTTCTTCCAAATCTGTTTGCAAGGTTGTTACCGAAAACACATGTGTCGGATCTAACGATTTTACTAATTCCATATCAGGACTCATCGGATTCCCAACTTCGGTTACTCCATCATAACGGCTAGGAAGATCTTTGTAGCTAGTAGGAACACCTACCAAATCAATTTCTAATGCATCAAATATCTCTGTTGCTGCAACAGTTGTTGATACCACTCTTGCTTCCTGTTTTTTTGTTGCACTTTCCTGTTCCTGCTGCTCTTCTTCATTATTAGATTCTTCATCAGCATTGACGGATTGGTTATTATCACAACCAATTACTAAAATAGCAAATAAAAATAAAATGACAGAAATAGCGGCTTTCTTCCTTCTCACTATTTTCACCTCCCTTAATCATGTGTGAACAAGAATAAATGAAGGAAGTCTTGGTACTATACGTAGTACCAAGACTTTCTCCAAACCCTTACAAACTACCTAATCGATATTTTCTATATAATAGGTAAGCAGAACCGATCAGTAAACTAACCAATAAACTAACCATCATTATATTGAATGAGTCTGCGGTTTTGGTGTTTTGTACATTTTGATGATCACTAGTGTTCGATCCAGTATTAGCTTCTTCATCTTCACCGTTGTATGTTAAATTATTATCCCCTTCTGGGTTTGTTGGCTCAGGATCAGATGGATCTTCAGGGTCAGATGGAACCGGATCAGCTGGTGTTGGATGAGTATCAGAAACTTCATTCAAACTGTCGGGGTCAAATTGCAGCTGAACCTCATAATAATTGTCATACTCCAGTCCAGGTACTCCAGTAACAATGACATGTGTATATGCATCCACCTTGTCTGTGAGATTCTCAATTGCGAAACGAACCGTACGTTTATCTGCTGCTGTATCTTCTGCGATTACTTCAGCATCAACATATTCGCTATTTTGTCTGGTCTGGAATAACTTGATCCAATCGCTGTTCGTGAACGTTAAATCTACTTCTAATTGTCCATCATTCACATGTAGAGTGGCTGGTTTCTCCGTATAACCATCCATCACACTGGTTTCTTCAGTACCATTTTTTAGGAAGGTAAAATCAATGGTATATTCACCATCTTCAAGCCCATTTTCTGATTGCTGACCTTTCTCTTCTGTTTCCAATACACCATATTGACTAAAATGGGAAACTTCTGCCACTACTTCACCTGACTCCTGATTACGTTCTGTTGGATTAATTTCCTCTTCCACTTCACCGTCATCATTTATATACACTACTTTAAGATCAGACCAATTATTAACATCTTCCTGATCCACAGTAAACGTTAACGTGACAGGTTCTGAGAATTCAGAAACAGTCTCGTCATCAACAGCTACATGAAAATCATAAAAACCACTTTTGGCATTAGAAGGACTATCCACTTTTTCGATTGTAAAGTGGATGGATTCGCTATCTCCCAATTTTTCTTTCAATTGATTAACAGGGAATGTTGCTTTCACCTCATTATCCTTTGCAAAGGATAATTTAGAGTCATCAGCGAGGCTGTTGAATATTGCTGCACTGATTTCAAAATGATTCGCATCATTACCATTAATTTGATAGGCTTTATTAGCTTCATCATAAGCGAAATTACTTACATCTTTAATAATTAATCTATCACCAATTTTCTCAGGCTGGTCAGGTTTTGTTGGATATTCCCCTGTTTCATCATCTGTGTCATCTCCAGGATCTTCCAACTTAACCACCGCAACACTATCAGGATCAAATTGAATTTGCACCTCATAGGTATGGTCATAATTCATATCCGGGACAACGACATGTGTATAGACTTCAACCTTATCTGTTACATTTTCAACTGGAAAACGAACCGTACGTTTATCTGCCTCCGTGTCTTCGTCTATTACTTCAGCATCCACATACTGACCGTCTTGCTTTGTTTGGAATAACTTGATCCAATCGCTGCTCGTTAACGTTAGATCAACTTCCAATTGACCATCATTCACATGCAATGTTGCTGGTTTCTCAGCATAGACATCCATTACACTAGTAGTATCTGTACCATTCTTTAAAAACTCAAAATCAATGGTATATTCACCATCTTGCGCAAGATCCACTTCTCTATCATCTAATGCAGAGATAGATGTTTCATCAAACAACAGCCGGAATGGTTGGGTATTTTCATAATCCATCTCGGCAACATACATATCTACTTCAGCATTGATCGGTTCTGATAAGTAAGATATCGGGTATTTAACTGTTCGATTTCCAGGTGCCTCACCAGATACTATTTCGCCATTAGTGTGTGTCCCATTGTCATCTAATCGAATCTCGGTTAGTTGCCCTCTTTCGTCTTGAATATCAAGTAAAACAAAAGCTTCACCATCTGATACTTCTAAAACTGCTGGACTTGCAAAATAATCTGCCATTCTAGATTCTTCATCTTTTGAGGCATGAAGTGCAGTAAAATCGATCGTATATTTCCCATCTTCAATCTTTATATCTGACTCTTCTTCTTCGTCATCAGTCGCAGCAATAGTTTCGACATCAAAATCTAAACGTACTGGTTTAACATTTGTATAATCAATTTGCTCAACATAATAATCTATTTCAGCATTGATTGGTTCTGACAACGAAGAAATTGGAAATTCTGGTGTTCGCGCTTGTTTGGAATCATCAGATATTATTTCACTACTTGTCAATGTTCCATCCAGATCTATCCGAATATCCGTAATTTGTCCTTGTGGATCGTAGATGTCTAGTAACACGGAGGTGTTTCCATCTTTTACTTCCAATACTGCTGGACTTGGCAGGTTTCCTATATTGAGTTCTTCATCTTTGTCAGGATCAAGGACTCTAAAATCAATGGAATATTTTCCGTCTTCAAGCTCTAATTCTGGTACTTCTTCTTGATTCTCTTCTCCATTGCTAGTTTCCTCTTCAGTTTCTCCTTCTTCCTTATCAACTATTTCATCACTAGATTCTCCTCCGTCTTCTTCACTAGATTCTTCTGGAGCTTCCTCTTCGGTAGGAGTTTCACTGGTATCTTCTTCAGTTTCTTCTGCAGGCTCTTCCACATTTATCGCCTGAATACTGTCAGGATCAAATTGAATCTGAA
Source organism: Gracilibacillus suaedae (assembly GCF_017599345.1). Classification (GTDB taxonomy): domain Bacteria; phylum Bacillota; class Bacilli; order Bacillales; family Amphibacillaceae; genus Gracilibacillus; species Gracilibacillus suaedae. The sequence goes on along the minus strand of NZ_JAGFVL010000062.1, from coordinate 133,512 downwards.
CCTCATAATAATTGTCATATTCGAAACCTGGGATACCTGTCACAATTACGTGTGTATATGCTTCGACCTTATCTGTTAGATTTTTAACCGGAAAACGAACCGTTCGTTTATTTGCTTCAGTGTCTTCTTCTATCACTTCGGCATCCACATATTCTCCAGCTTGTTCCGTTTGAAATAGTTGTATCCAATCACTGTTTGTTAACGTCAGATCGACTTCTAATTGACCATCATTTACATGTAATGTTGCTGGCTTCTCTGAATATTCATCCATCACACTAGTAGAGTCTGTTCCATCTTTCAGAAAAGTAAAATCAATGGTATATTCACCATTTGCTAACTCCGCTTGTTCTGCGGATATTGATCCTGTTGGTAGAACCGTTGCGAGTAACACTAACCATATTGAAAAGATAGCGAGTGTTTTTTGCCATCGTCTCCTCATTTAAAAACCTCTCCTCTTCCGTTTTATTGTGTTCTCCATTGTCTCCATAACATAAACATTGATCCGATTAGAAGGAAGACAAATAAAGGGATCATTGCCATATCACTTGTTTTTGGATTATCCTCTTGTTCTGTACTTGTTGTAGTAGAATTGTTGTTTGATTGTTCTTCTTCAGATGAGGTAGACTGTTCTTGCTCTGAGGTATTTTGATCTGCTGAAGCTTCTGTTTCTATCGTTTGCATACTAGATTCATCAAATGAAAAACGAATGGTGTAATCATGATCATAATCGATATCTGGTACAGTTACATGGATTTTAGCAGACATGGGACTTGAAAGATCATCAGCAGAGAATTGTACGGTCCTCTTATCCGCTTCTTCATCTGTACTAATAACGGCTACATCTGCATAACCACCATTATTTGGTGTTTTAAACTCAGTTACCCAAGCACTATGGTTAATCGTCATTTGAACAGTTAATTTTCCATCTTTTGCAATAATCGTCGCCGGCTTCTCCCAATAATCATTTGCCATCGAAGCGGAATCATTGTCTGCATGTAAAACCGTATAATCCATCGTATATGTACCATTCTCTAAATCAGTTGCTGCTGTTAACGGCTGAACGAAAATAAAACAAAAGACACCTACTATAATAACTAAAAATGGTAGTTTTCTTATCATTATTTGACCTCCTGTATTGAAAATGATAATTATTATCAATTATAAATCAAAAAAAGAATAACCATCAACCCATAAATGATTATCATTCTCATTATTTAAATTAGAAATCTAGATTCCCTAAATGTTAACAATTACATTCTAATCTATAATGAGAATCATTGTCAATTAAAATTATAAAAAAGTTTGGAAAGTTTTTCTTTTGCCTGATCCTCCACTCAATCTCAGACCACACCTTCGATAAAAGATATGTTGACAAGAAGATGAAGAGGTGATATTGTAAATATCGAAAGGCAACAATTGCCATTAATTACATCTAGATGCCATTCGCTGAGCGGGGCATTTATTTTTAACACTCTATTGAGAATGATTATCATAATGAGAACCCATTGGTCAATAGAGTATTTTTTTAAACTTTTTCATTGATAATGATTATCAATATCAATAATGATTGCCCTGCTACTTTCTGTAGAAAGGAGTGAAACAGTAGTTTGACAGGTTAATAGTTTGTTTGGATAAATTTACTTTTTATAAAATATTTGAAGGAGTGTCATACAAATGAATTTAAATGTTAAAAAGACGATGACCATGTTTGTAAGTGTGATGTTTTTATCAATAGCTTTTGGCATTTCTACCTTTGCTGCAACTGCTGATTATCAATTTTTGGATTCGAATGGCAATTATTCTAGCCACGCAAGCTCCTATATTATTGGTGATGCCACCATTGATGGTGATTCAGCAACCATAACTCTAGAAAACGCAAACTATTTTGGAGATTTATTAGTATCAGATGGCAGTAATTATGTTGTTGCTGATCGAACTGTAGATACAAATGGCAATGTCCAATTTACTTTTGACGTTGATGATTTCACAGAAAATTTAGCTGTACAGTTATATGTAACTGCCGGACCACATAGTGGCTTTATGCCTCTGTATATTGAATGGCTTTAGAGAAATAACTGATCTCTTTTTGTCTTGACTAGCAGATGAGTCCCCCTGAAATGGAACAACATCTCAGGGGGTTTTATCGTTACTGAATGGTTTCGTTAAGTATCCGTTTCTTATCGTTTTGTTCTGTTAATTGTGTTTCTGTTTCACTTGGTTGGTCATCACTTTTTGTTCGTGTTTAAAAAGGTAATCAATAGCTATAAGTAATTCTGTAGAAATTATTTTTTTACACTTATATTTAAAGAAGTTTCAGAAAAAGGAACGCTCCTTTGGACACCTTTTTTCTTAAGATCAAACCTACTACACTTTAACTCTATCCTTCACTACCGCGCCTTTAAGTTGAATATACACCTGCTCACCTAAGTCAAACTTATCAAAAATATCAGCATGAACAGACCATTCTTGTTCCAGTGCTTGTACCAAATAGTGAATTTCCTTACCTTGATATTGCACACTTGTAATTACAGCTGGTATGGCATTTTGAATATCTTGATCCTTTGTTAATTGAAGTTGTTCGGGACGAGCTGGATAATAGCCTTGATTTTTCATTCCTTCTTCAATTCCATTGTCCTGCCACTGAACGTTTGGTAATGACTCAGGTGTAAACTTGCCTTCCTTCCAGCTCCCTTTCACAAGATTTGCCTTACCAACAAACTTTGCTACAAATGGTGTTTTCGGTCGGGCAAATATTTCTGGTGGTGTACCAACTTGTTCAATTTCACCTTGATTCATCACGACAATGCGATCAGCCATTGCTAATGCTTCCCCTTGGTCATGGGTGACATACACGATGGTCGCTCCTGTCAGCCGATGTATAGATTGGATTTCATTGCGCATCTCCATACGTAATTCGGCATCTAAATTACTTAACGGTTCATCCATTAACAATAGCTCGGGCTTGGGCGCAATGGCACGTGCTAACGCCACTCGTTGCTTCTGACCTCCAGATAATTCACTTGGCATACGATCAGCAAAAGACTCTAAATCAACCATCTTTAACACTTCCTCCACCCGCTTCGCTTCATTCTTTTTTAACGCGGACGGCACAAAGCGATGATGCTGAATCGGAAAACGGATATGATCTTTTACATTTAAATGGGGCCAAAGTGCAAATGATTGAAATACCATGCCAATATTACGCTGCTCAGGTGGTAATGATCGCTTAGCTGTACCGACTTGGCTCTCGCCTATTTCGATACTACCTGCTGTCGGCGATAAAAAGCCCGCTAACAATCGTAGCAAGGTAGTCTTTCCACAGCCTGAAGGGCCTAATATCGCAATAAATTCACCAGGTTCAATCGATAACTGAATATCCTTTAAGGCGGTGAACTGGTCAAATTGTTTACTGATTTGTGAAATCTTTATGCTCATTGTTTACTTGCCACCTTTCTACTCCAGAAAAATTGGACCCCAGATAACAATAGAAACCCTAATATAATTAAAAAGATAATTAAACTAGACATCGCCGTCGAATACGTCGTATATCCTGCCTGTTCAAAACTAAAGATGATCACACCTATTGTCTCTGCATTACTTGACCATAATAAGGATGAAACCGTTAATTCCGTTAATGCAGTCAAAAACACTAAAAAGGCTCCACTTAAAATACTAGGTAACATTAACGGTAAAAGAATTTCCTTCCATTTCGAAAACCCAGTCGAACCACTTACAATGGCAGCTTCTTCCATCGAATAATCAACTTGCAAGACAGCTGTTATACTTCCTCTTACTTGAAGAATTAAAAACCTTGTAATATAAGCAATGAATAAAATCATAATCGAACCATAGATACCTGGGTTCCAGCCTGGAATAGGCTCCATCCAAGCAAAAATCATCGACAACGCCATGACCGTACCTGGTAATGCGTAGGGCAAACTAATCGCCATTTCTGACAGCTGATTTAACCTATTTGGCTTGCGTATACGATAATAAGCAAATGCCGTCCCGATCAAAACACCTACAATGGTAATAACAAGTGCCAGCTGTACACTGTTTCCAATCGCCCGTTTGGCTTTGGGGCTTGTTTCTAGAATAAATTGATAGTTTTTCAGGCTAATATTTTCCCAGGTGAAATCTACGCCATAAGCTGATAATAAAGAGGTCATCCCCATGGAAATGAACGGAACAATACTAGTAATAAAGAAAAAACACCACAAGCCCACCTCTATTAGCGGTTTCCATTTACCAAGAAAGATTCTTGGTGTCTTATCCTCGACAGTCGTTTCCAGTCGTTTGGATTTTCTTAATAAGAACCATTGCACCAATGTACCTAATAAAGCAAGCACACCTAAAATAACCGAGAAGGTGGCGGCACGTTGGAAAGCGCTCGGTCCAAATCCGATGACTTGCTGATAAATATATGTACTTAATACATCAATTTGTGCTGGTATTCCTAAAAATGCCGGAATCCCAAAGTTATCTAAGTTCGCAATAAAAGCTAGTAATCCTCCACTAGCAATCCCAGGTAAAGCAAGTGGCAATGTCACTTTCAAGAACGTCTTCCAACCACTCGCACCCGACACCCTAGAAGCATGCTCCACTTCACGAGGAATTCTGCGAAAAACACTGACAGATAATAGATACACTAAAGGATAATGAGACAATCCTAAGACAAAAATGATGCCACCCATACTGTATAGATTGATCTCTTCGGTCGCAAATGGTAGCATACTCATTAATTTTCCATATAGCCCATTCGCACCAAAAAACTGCGTCCATGCTAATGTAGAAATGTAAGAAGGGATCACAAAAGGTAATACAATAAAAAACTGCATCATTTTTTTCGCGCGAATATCCGTATAGGCAACTAACCATGCTAATAAAATGCCTAAGGATACCGAGATTGCTGTGGACCCGAGCACTACTAAAATCGTATTGTGAAGGACGGACCATGTTTTACCATCTTGTAAAATCGTTGTATAGTTAGCAAAAGAAAGCGAACCATCCACTTGAAAGCTCATCCACACGAGACGATAAATCGGGATCAGGAACACGATAATAATGAGTAATAACGCCAATAGCTTAAAAATGGATTTCCTTGAAAAGGAGGAAGATAATGCACGTCGTGGCATTATCTCCTTATTAGACATCTGATTCATTTTCGTTCACCTATTCTCCAAATAACTCACTGAATTGTTGTTTATCTTCTTCACGTGCTTGATATAATTGATTAACATCTGCATCTAATACATCCATTTCTTCAATAGTTTTCAAGCCTTCTGGCGCTTCAATTCCTTCTCGGATTGGTGTATAGCCAATTTCAGCTGCTAGCTCTTGTCCTTGTTCTGATAAAACAAAGTCAACAAATGCTTTCGCTGCTGCTTCATTTTGCGCATCCTTCATAATACCAATTGGCTCGGTGATAACAGGAACACCTTCGTCAGGGTAAACTAAGCTCACAGGAGAACCTTCTAACTCTGCACGAGCCACAATGAAGTCAACGACCATACCATAATCCACTTCACCAGCAGCAACAGATTTTAATACAGCACCGTTTCCTTGAGTGATCATTGGATTATTTGCTTGGATCGATTCATAGAATTCCCAACCAAAACCATCTGTACGCGTTAATACGCCTAAGTTGTAGGCTGCAGCACCAGAATATAACGGACTAGGCATCGCAATGTTATCCGCCTCTTCTGTTAGCACATTCCAAGATGTTGGCATTTCAGAAACATTATCCGTGTTCACTACTAATGCAGTAGACATAATTTTCGTACCACTATACATATGGTCTGCATCGACAAACTCTTCAGGAATAGAAGCATATTCCTCTGATTCATAGCTAAACAACATATCTTGTTCCTTCAGGTTTTCAAATGTAACAGAATCTGCCACTAACAATACATCTGCTTGTACATCTCCTGCCTCTTTTTCAGCTTGTACTTTACTAATCACTTCTTCTGTACCAGAACGATAGATGGACACATTAACATCAGGGTATTCCTCGTTAAAAGCTGCTACAAGCTGTTCAGCATCTGCGTCAGGCTGAGAAGTATAAAAAGATAGGTCTCCAGAGATACCTTCTTCCGTCTCAGAATTTGCAGAAGAACAAGCAGCTAACATAGAAACGACTAAAACTAAAATAATGACATTTTTTAATTTAAACATGGAACAGTTCCTCCCTCTTTTTATTAAATACATAAAACCATCTGTTCAGTTGTTCAATCCTCTTTTTACTTACGCCTCGTTTCTCGATTGGAGTAATGGTTATGTACCCTTCTCTTAATTCTTTAAAATCCATATCGTCTTTTAAATCATCTAACAGATGGTACTCATCTTTTAACCAATAGTAGATTTGTCCATGAGGGTCATTTAAACCAACATAACGATATCGCTGAACATCCATATCAAGATCCACGGCTTTAACACCTCGACACAGTTCTTTCGACGTATATGGTAGGTTTACATTTAACAGTATCTCTTTCGGTATTTTATTTTGCAGCATCACCTCCATTAATTGATAAAATAATATCCTAACCTGCTCATAGTTCACATAATTGGTATCAAACGTTGCCAATGACACAGCGATTGCGGGTATCTTCTGTAATGTCGCTTCCATGGCACCAGCAATTGTTCCAGAGTAATAAATATCCTTACCAAGGTTCGGTCCAATATTAATCCCTGATAACACGAGATCTGGTGATTCTTTCAACAACACATCTACCCCTAATTTTATGCAGTCAGCAGGTGTACCATTAACCATCCACGATTTCGTTGCTGAGGTAAAAAGGTTATTCTCGATTGCCTTAACAGGATGACGCAATGTAATCGAATGACTAATTGCACTTCTTTCTTTATCAGGGCTGACGACATACACCTCGCCAAAATGGGCTAATACATTCACCATCGCTTCCAGCCCTGGATGAAAAATGCCATCATCATTTGTAACTAAGATTCGCAATATCTTTCCTCCTTAATCGATTCGATTGCAGATAATGTAAATGCTTCTGCAAAAGTTGTAAGGAATAGGTTTGGTCTAATCCTTCTAATACAACCGGACAATCGAGATCTTGTATTTCTGCTAATATACTCGGTAATAGTATTTCACCTTCACCCAGTGCAACGTGATACGTACTTGACGTCGAATCACTTAAGTGAATTTTATTTACCCTTGATAGTGCTTGATAATATTGAATTGGATCAATAGCTAATGGAACATGTGCCACATCAAATGTGACTTGTACGTTATCAGGAAGTTCCTCCACTAATTGATTCATAGCACTTGGAGTGGTTATCAATTCTTTCGGTCGCTCTTCCATTAACTCAATTGATAAATCGATCCCAAGGGAGGATCCCTTTTCCGCTAATACATATATGTTCTCCTTAAGTGTCTGCATGAAACTCGCTTTATTTTTTACACTCATTGTGGCTCGACCAGGGTGGATTGTAATGTTAGGGGCACCTATTTCCGCCCCAATATGCATCGCTCGTTCCATTTCTTCCATAGAGCTTTGTTGGATGCTTTTGTTTAAGGAGCATAGATTCAAATCCCAGCTTGGAGCATGAATACTAAGCTCCAAATCCGTATATTGCCTAATCTTATTAATTTCTTTACAAGACGTGTTGTGGTAGTTTAATTGATCAACCCAAACCTCCACCCCATCTATTCCATTTGCTTCTGCGATTTGCATTGCTTTAGATACAGAGAAATTCCAACACAGTGTCGAAGACATGTATAATTGCATTAGCTATTCACCTCACTTAGCCATTGCTTTAAACATACAGGTGATAGTTCAACACTCCCAATTGGATACGGATTTCGCGAGTTTGGCCCATGATAGTCACTTCCACCTGATTGCCATAAGGAATGTTCACTTGCGATTGCTTCCCAATATCTCGTTGTTTCAAGTGAATGTTTGGAATGGAATACTTCCATTCCATCTAAACCAGCGTCCATTAATCGAGAGATATCAGGTTTTTTCGGGTAGATACCTGGATGAGCCAAGTATGCTGTTCCACCAGCATCATGAATCAATGCAATTGCTTGTGTTGCGGTGAATGTTGCTCTTGGAACAAAGCCTGCCTTACCTTTTACTAGCAGTTCTTGGTAAGCTCGTTGAGCAGTAGAGAAGTAACCATTATCGACTAATACTTCTGCAATATGTGTTCGAACAATGATATCACCTGTAGTCTTTTGCATACATTGCTCTATATCAATCTGATAGCCTATTTTTCTAAGTTGATTGACTATCTTGGTAGCCCATTCTTGCCGTTCTCGCTTTCGCCATTCGATATGGTTAAGTAATCTGGAGCTAGTCTGATCAACATGATAGCCTAATATATGCAACTCTCCATCTGGACCATCTGTATTTAATTCAATTCCTGAGATGACATTGATTGCCTTGCCCTTTGCTAATTTCTTTATTTGTATGTAACCACCTATTTCATCATGGTCTGTAATAGCAATCGTTGATACATGATTGTTCTCCGCCTCTGCTATGATCTGTTCTGGTGTTAACTCACCATCAGAAAAAGTAGAATGGATATGTAGATCAATTATTTTCATCACCTCATTTCTTGTTATTTCTTACTACAATACTACTAGAAGATTTTTAGTCTCGAATAAAGGGAGTGTTAGTTGATAGTAAAAAAATTGTAAATATAAAAAAGGGTATTTTGCTATTATGGAGGGATTTATGATGCTATTTTGTTAATTTCTTTACATGTCATTAATATAAATAGTGTTCGGACATGTTTGTAGGATATGAACAAATAGAATAAGAGGGTTCCCAACTAAAGTTAATCAATGATTGGCTGATTTCATTTCTAAGCGCTCGCTTAAACAAATGCCCCCCCTGAAACGGATTGATCATGTCAGGGGGTAGCTATTCGTTACTCGATGATTTCATTAAATATGAGACCACCAAGAAGATTAATAATTTTCAATCTATTTGTATCTTTCAAATAGACGCTTTTGTATACTGGTTGTCCACCATTTTCTTTTAGAACGATGACACGTTTGTTTGAGTTGTTTTCTACAACTTTTGCCTTCAAATCACCTATGTCAATTTTATTGGTTAGTGTCTTATATTCTCGATATGCTTCAATCTCTGTTTCTTGTTTCTCCGCCTCACTATCTTGAAATTCATCTTGCCTATCAGCGATTATCTGATTGAAAACCAAACCGGTACGAAAGTCAATCACTTTTAACCTTTTTGTGTCTTTAACATAAATGCTTTTAAACTGTGGCTGATCTTGATCATCCTTCAATAGACTGATGCGTTTGCTGTTGCTGTTTTCCACGACTTGAACATTGAATTTTTCTGCATCAACTACTGCTTCGAGTATGTGATATTCAATGAAATTTTCAACACCATCAGTGTCGGTTTGATCTTCTTCAGTCATTTTGTTATGCTTCTCTGTTACTTGTGTTGAGGCAAGATTTGTGTGAGCTGCATAAGCAGCCACTAACGTACTTGCTATAGTAAGAATGACTGTTTTCATCTGTTTTTCTCCCCTTAATTTTAAGTTACTTTTATCTTAAAGCCATTAAATGAAAACTTAATGAGAATAAAATTAAAATTGGATGAGAAAAATACAGACTCTTTTAAACGTTCTTATCGTAATGCTCTTCAACTAACAGCTGATATTATCCAGAAACCTACCTGAAATTATTCCGCGTTTTCATTATATAATGCTTCCATCGACTTTCCTATTTCCTCGATAAAAGCCTCTTCTTCCGGAGTTAAAATAGTTGGAAATTTAAAATCCATTATTTCTGATTCCATCAATTCTTGTGCTTTTTCAAGCTGCTCCGCCAACTCTTCTTTATTATCGACATGTTTCGTTGCTAATTCAGTCAATTTTACGAGCACATCAAAGGCTTCAGGGGATTGAGGAGAAACACCACGTTTCATCATTTCCTTCACCGCAGCTAGCCAGTCTAACATTTCCATATCTATTTGTTGCCGTTGATCTTTAGGAAGAGAATAAAACTGGTCAGCGATATCCTCTGAAAAATATTCTTTCATCCACTCTCTTTGATCTTGTTCATGTTCGATTTTAAAAAGGAGAGAGCTTAACACCGTCCACGTGATTGGTGCTCCTTCTCTTAATAAGAATTGTACACGCTCTACTGCTTCGATGGCTCGATTTAATTCGTCTCTTTTTTCTGTCAGAAGCTTATGTTGCCAAGGTAACGACTTCTCTAGTTGAGTAAATGGATTCGTATCGTTTTCAGTTAAGTTTTTAATCTCCTGTAAAGAATAGCCTAAAAATTTTAATGACTGAATTTGTTGTAGCTTCACTAATTCTGCTAATCCATACAACCTATGACCAGAGCTGTTTTGTTGTTTAGGTATTAATAAGCCTAGTTCCTCATAAAACCGTAATGTTCTTACCGTTAGCCTTGCCCGTTTACTAAATTCACCAATTGTAAAAACAGGTTCATTATTCCCCATGAGCTATCCCTCCATCATTATTATAATTTTAGATTAGCATATAACGTTACGGAGGATGCAAGCCCAAAAAGAGTGGTACCCTTCACCAAATTTGTGATGGATACCACTCTTTTTTTTTGTGTTATTCTCTTCTACTATATATGCAAGCTTACCTACAGTAAGAATTCATATAATCTATCTGTTTACTAACATACCTTACAAATGAACTATCCAGTTTATTCACATCATTGACACCCATTAACTGTAACGTTTTGGTTAGATCATTCGTGATATTATCTACTACTTTCTCGACCCCTAACTGTCCAGCAATAGCCAATCCATAAATAAATGGTCGTCCTAAAAGAACAGCATCTGCTCCTAATGCTAATGCTGTGACAATATCCGGACCTGAGCGAATACCACTATCTAATAAAATGGTTAACTGATCTTGTACTCTTTCTTTAACTAACGGTAAAGCATCAATCGATGTAATTGATCGATCTAGTTGGCGTCCACCATGATTAGAAATGACGATTCCATCAATACCTATCTCTACTGCCTTCTCTGCATCATTAGGGTGTAATATTCCCTTTATGAAAATAGGAAGTGGTGTTGCCTTTCGCAGATCTTGTATATCTTGCCAATTTAATCCTGGCTTAAAAAAGACTTTTTGCATTTCTGTTCGCATTTCTTCCTGTGAAAGACCTGCTACATATGATTGAAAAATAGGATCATTCGTATAATTACTCATGCCTTTCCCTAAACGAAATGGCGAGTATTGATTGGTTAAGTCTTTTTCACGATGGCCAAGCGTTGCCATATCAATCGTTACGACAATCGCTTGGTAGCCTGCTTTTTCGGCACGTTGAACAAAGCTTTTGGCTAATGCTTCATCATTTGGATAGTATAATTGAAACCAACGATCTGCATCAGGGCAGGCTTCGGCTATCTCTTCAAGCGAATAAGAGGATACCGTGCTTGCAATAAATGGTATTCCATACTTGTGAGCAGCACATATACTCGCTTTTTCACCATTTGTGTCAGCTAGAGCTTGCATTCCAACTGGAGCCAACATAATAGGTGACTGAATTGTCTCATCGTGTAACTTTTTAGCCAATGAAACAGTTGAAACATCTGCTCCAAAACGTGGTACTAATTGCCACTTTCTGAAAGATGCTTCATTTGCTCGCAACGTTTCTTCTCTGCCGCCACCACTTTGAATATAATCAAAAACCTTGGGATCAAGTCGATCTTTGGCTTGCTGTTCTAATTCTTGAAAACGGATCGGAAAAGATACTGCCATAAGCTTCACCTTAATCTTTCTTCAATCTAGCTGATACACGGTTTCCAATCGTTTGTACACCTTGTACCAAAATAATTAAGATGATCACCGTGACATACATGATATCAGCTTGATAACGTAAATGACCATATCGATATGCTAAATCACCAAGACCACCAGCACCAACTAAGCCAGCCATAGCTGTCGCCCCTATAAGGCCAATTGTCGCAATGGTTAAGCCTAATATAATCGATGGGCGTGCTTCACGAATAAGAACGTGCCAAATGATATGACGTGTCTTGATTCCCATTGCCTCATACGCTTCGATTACACCGCGATCAACTTCTAATAAGCTCGACTCCATTAGACGAGCTATATAAGGTGCAGTAAACACTACTAATGGTACAATTACACCTTGCACACCAATCGTTGTACCAGCTACTAGCTTCGTGAAAGGTAAAATAAAAAATAATAGAATAATAAATGGTATCGATCGCAATATATTAATGATAGTATTTAAGATTTGATATAGAACCTTATTTTCTAATGCTTTACCAGGTCCAGTTAACGTTAACAAGACACCTAATGGTAAACCAATAATAATCGAAAGTGTTAAGGAGACACCTACCATGATCATCGTATCAATAAAGGCTTCCCAAATTTCAACTCCCCAATTATTGATAAAATTTGTAATGCTAGTTAACATGGTTGATCCCTCCTTTATTATAAGTTTCCACGATTACGCCACTTTCCTTCAAGTAATTGATCGCTTTCTGTGCTTCGCTTTCACTTCCATCTAAATGAACGATTAAACGGCCGAATGGTCGCTCTTTTAAATCCGTAATATTGCCACCTAGTATAGATGGAAAGACATCATATTTTTTCGTGACCATCGCAAGTGCTGGGTCACCAGCAGACTCACCAATAAAGGATAACGCAACTAATTTCCCGTTGTTTTTCAATTTCTTCAGAAGGTCACCTGGAATATCATCATTAAATAGAGAATGAATAAACCGTTTAGCTGTGTCTGTTTGTGGTTTTGAGAAAACATCAATTACAGACCCCTGCTCAATCACTTTCCCTTGCTCCATAACAGCTACTTCATGACAAATTTTCTGCACCACATTCATTTCATGTGTAATCAATAAAATTGTAATACCCAATTCTTTATTAATTTTGCTTAATAATTCTAAAATCGCTTCGGTCGTATCTGGATCAAGTGCACTTGTAGCTTCATCACATAATAATACTTTCGGTTCATGGGCTAATGCACGTGCAATCGCTACACGTTGCTTCTGTCCTCCAGATAGTTGGGCAGGATAAGCCTTTAACTTATCCTGCAAACCTACTATTTGAATATACTTTTCTACACGTTTATCAATCTCGGATTTTGATACGCCCGTTAGCTTCAAAGGCAATGCAATATTTTCATACACTGTACCCGTTTTTAAAAGGTTAAAGGATTGAAAAATCATCCCCATTTGCTGTCTTACTTCATTTAATTGATTACCACTTAACTCGGTTAAATCGTGACCTTCAAATAAAACTTGACCAGAAGTCGGCTTTTCTAACAAATTGGCCATTCTGACTAATGTACTTTTACCAGCCCCACTATATCCAATTACACCAAAAATAGATCCTTCCTTCACTTTTAGTGATACGTTATGAAGGGCTTTTACTTCTCTTTTCTTGTCTTGAAAAACTTTCGTTAGGTTTCTAAATTCAATCATGCTGTATGTGCCCCTTTCTTACCATGAAGGAACAACTGACCCTGCGAAGTCCTCCTCGATAAATTGCTTTACTTCCTCTGAACGATAAATATCAATTAATTGTTTAATTTGTTCATCTTCGACATTCTCTTCTCTCGTCGCTATAATGTTTACCCATGGTGAGTCTTTTGGTTCCATGTGAAGAGAATCCTCTGTTGGAACTCGCCCACTCTCTAGTGCATAGTTAGTATTAATCGCCGCAACTTGCACCTCGCCTAATTGTCTAGGAATTTGTGATGCTTCAAGTAGTACAAATTCCAAGTTTAATGGGTTATCTTGTATATCCTTCACAGATACAGTAACATCTGCATCTTCTGGTAATGTAATTAAACCAGCCTCTTCAAATAACATTAATGCACGTGGCTCACCTGAAGAGTGGTTTGGTAATCCTACCTTATCGCCTTCTTGCAATTCATCTAAACTAGCATATTGGTCAGAGTAAATCCCCATTGGGAAGTTTACTGTATCTGCTACTTTCACTAAGTCTAAATCTCCTTCATCACGTGCATTATTCATAAACGGTTCGTGTTGAAAGATGTTTGCATCTAGTTCACCTTCGTCTAAAGCTGTATTGGGCATCACATAATCGTTAAATACATGCACCTCTATCTCTAAGCCTTCATCTGCTGCCAATTCTGCTACGTGATTTAAAATATCTTCGTGTGGCCCAGCCGTTACACCGACATCTAATGTACCACCGCCATCTGCATTTTCTCCTCCACAAGCTGCTAAAATAAGAATGATTGCTACACTAATAAATCCTACAAGCTTCTTCATGTTGTATCCCCCTCATATAATTTTCCATTAAAAAATCCCTATCTTCTTTTGAGATAGAGAATCCTATTTTCATAGTTTTTCTCTTATCTCCCAAACAGTTCAACTGTTTGCTGGATTTAGCACCTTTCTATTGAAGGATAGATGGTTGCCGGGTTTCATTGGGCCAGTCCCTCCGCCACTCGCGATAAGAATCATTCAATTTTTTATGCTAATGAGTATAGCGAACTAAAGTATATAAGTCAACCTTTTTCAGAAAATTCAATTTAGATTGACACTTACCTGTTCAAATGGCATACTTCTTACCATATCACAATCATCGAGGTGAAGAGATGGATACATTACATATCAAAGGAGCACCTAACTACTATCAATGCCGAAATGGTATATTACATGATTTATTTGATTTATTACAAAAACACAAATTCGAACAAATACTGGTGATTCATGGCGACCAATCATGGACAAAAGTAAAAACTTATTTTGCAAATCCTGCATTACCTTGCCAATTTATTGCTTATCACGGAGAGTGTTCACACCATGAAGTAGAGCGAATTGCGAAGTTAACTAAATCAGAAACAACAGCTGTGATCGGTATCGGTGGCGGAAAAATATTAGACATTGCCAAAGCATGTGGAGACCGATTAACCTTACCAACTATTTTAATACCTACGTTAGCATCGAATTGCGCACCCTGGACACCACTATCGGTCTTCTATGATCACAATGGCAACTTTCAAGAATATATTATCTTCAACCGTAGCACTTATATGTTATTAGTAGATCCTAACGTGATTTTGGACTCGCCAAGAGCCTATTTCCGCGCTGGAATAGGGGATACAATCGCGAAATGGTATGAAGCAGATGTTTTAACACGTGAATTACCAGAGAAGCCTGTTTCATTAGATATTGCATTACACGCAGCAAAGCTTTGTCGTGATGTTCTGATCGATGAGGGCGAAGAGGCACTAGCAGCAATTGACCAACAATCGTATAATCATTCCTTTTTACGTTCGATAGAAACGATCATAATGGCAGGTGGAATGGTTGGCGGCTTTGGTGATCATTATGGTAGAGTATCTGGGGCTCATTCGATCCATAACGGTCTAACGCACCTCGCTGAAACACATGATACCTTACATGGCGACAAAGTTGCTTACGGTGTTCTCGTTCAATTAGCGATTGAAAAAAGACTAGATGAAGTCAAAAAATTACTTCCTTTCTATCAGCGTTTACAACTACCAACTAGTCTTCATGATATCGGTGTTACAGAAATTACAGAGGAAAAAGTTGACTTATTAAGTAAAGGTGCTACGAAACCTAAAGAATCGATCCATTTTATGAATGTGTCGGACCCCCAAGTTGTGCGAGAAGCTGTATTTCGATTGGAAGAATTCATTCGAAATAACGAAAGGAACCAAAATGGAGCGTGATGAAATGATAGAGTTCGAACAATCCCATGCATTAAAAAGATTACCAGAACAATTTTTTGCAAAGTTAGTAAAAACAACACAAGCATTAATAAAAGAAGGGCATGATGTCATTAATCTTGGTCAAGGTAATCCTGATTTACCAACACCTGATTTTATTGTAGAAGCACTACAAGAGGCTAGTCAAAATCATAAGTTTCATAAGTACTCTCCATTTCAAGGGTATCCTTTTTTAAAAGAAGCAGTAGCTGACTTTTATCAAAGAGAGTATCACGTAAATATTGATCCGAATAGAGAAGTGGCGATCATGTTCGGATCTAAAACTGGGCTAGTGGAAATTAGTCAATGTCTCTTAAATCCTAAAGAAAAGGTATTAGTACCTGACCCTGGCTATCCAGATTATATGTCAGGTATTGCCTTAACGGATGCTATCCCTATCCATATGCCGTTAAAAGAAGAGAATCATTTTTTACCTGATTATCAACAGATTTCAGAGGTAGACTTAGCAGATGCAAAATTAATGTTTTTAAATTATCCGAACAATCCAACAGCTGCTACTGCAACAAAGAATTTCTTTGATGATACGATTGAGGTAGCCAAACAAAATCAGATTTGTGTCGTCCATGATTTTGCATATGGAGCGATTGGATTTGAAGAGGAAAAACCACAAAGTTTCTTACAATCAGAAGGGGCAAAAGAGGTTGGCATCGAAATGTATACCTTATCCAAAACATTTAATATGGCTGGATGGCGTGTCGCCTTTGCTGTCGGAAACCCTTCTGTTATTAAAGCGATTGAATTAATTCAGGACCACTATTATGTCAGTATTTTCGGCGCCATTCAATCCGCTGCAAAAACCGCACTAGACAAAGGCAAGAGTGCCATAGCGGAATTAAACAATACCTATCAGCAAAGAAGGGATGCCTTCTTACAACAAGCAGAGAAAATTGGTTGGCATGGTGGTACAGCGAACGGATCATTCTTTGTATGGATGCCAACTCCAAAGGGATACACGTCAGAATCCTTTGCAAACCTTCTATTAGAAAAAGCACATGTCGTCGTTGCTCCTGGAAATGGGTTTGGAGCTTCAGGTGAAGGATATGTCCGCATTGGGTTATTGGCTGAACCTGACCGTCTACGTGAAGCGTGTGATCGGATTGGGAAGTTATCTTTATTCTAAATCTATTAAGAGCGCCATCCTGATAAAGAGAAACTTATCTAGCATTAGGTCACCCGCATCACTGTGCACTTGAGTCGATGACCGCTCTTCCTTGGATATACGCCTTTATTCAAGGAAGAGAAACACTTATTTGATAAGTGCCTCTTTCCCTTCCAATTTCATTTCTCCACTTTTGGTTGAAGATATTTTATTTCCCCAAACCGTCTCATCAGCATGTTCAACATATATCATATATTCCTTTCCTCAACAGACGCCTCCAAACGCAAGAAGTGTAAGGGCGATGAAATCTCAGCAACGACATGTAACCTACCGGATAAAAAACGCATGATGTATTGGTGTGTAGCAGGTACAGAAGCAATGGTAAAGATTAAAACAAGGAATACTGAATAAACGTTGCTATAGTTTATTTAACAGAGCAAAACATAATGTTAGAGAGAGCGAAAAAATAAAGATTATATCAACAAAGGGCTTTATCTCTGACGCAAATAGTTAGTGAAATGGCGTCTTTTGCTAGTTACAAAGCGACATTCGATTGGTAATATAGTAACTATCCTGTCAACAAGGCAGATTCACTCAAATCTTGTGAATGTTTAGATAGCTAAGGAAGGGGCTTTAAAAATGGCAGCTTATACTCGTATTAGATTCCCGGCAGGATTTTGGACAGGATTACGTCAATTGGGGATTGCGCCCGAAGAAGTGGTTCGTAAAGCTGGACTTCCACTCACTATTATTAATGAAGCAGTTGTCACCGTCCCACAATATATCTCCATTTGGCAGTCTTATTCCGATATCATAGGTGATACTGCCAACGGAATCATCAAGCTAACGACCGGCTTCGAAACAGTACATTTTCCACCAACCGTTCTAGCAGCTTACCACGCTCGTGACTACCGCGACGCACTAACACGTATGGCCCGATATAAACGGCTGTGTCCCCCCGAAAGCTTACTTATCACAGAGGAAGGTGATGACTGTACTATTGAACTAAAATGGTTATATACAGAGCAGTCGGGTCCCGCAATGTTGATTGGTATCACGCTTGCATTTCTTTTGGAGTTAGGACGGCGGGGAGCTGGTCAGCCATTGACAGCGAAATCTGTCGAATTCCCGCATCTCATAGGCGACGTTCAATTACTTGAAGCTTACTTCGGATGCCGTGTCCAAATTGGCGGAAGAAGTAACAAAATTACGCTCCATAGAAGTGACCTTCACCACCCCTTTGTCTCGTATAACGAAGAATTGCTTGAGGTTCTGACTCCTGTATTGGACCAATCATTAAATGGTCATCAACGTAGCAACTCCATTACCGAGATGGTCAAGTGGATCATGAAACGTAGCCTTGCAGGAGGATGTTTCAACATTCAGACGGTTTCAGGCGAATTGGGGATAAGCAATCGTACTTTGCAGCGCCGTCTTCATGACGAAGGAACAAGCTTCAATCATCTGTTGACACAAGTTCGACAAGAGCAGGCACGAGAGTACTTAGCAAATCCCTCGCTCGATATTAGTGAAGTAGCCTTCCTGATTGGATATGAGGACCAAAACTCGTTCTATCGAGCCTTTAGGCTTTGGGAGGGAGTTACCCCTTCAAATTGGCGTGCTAAATATTTGGATACAAACTCGATAAACTGACCATGCTTTCAACTATAAATAAAAAGGAGAAATGGATTATGGATATGGGATTAGCTAACAAAACGGCCTTAGTTACTGGATCAACGAAAGGTATAGGTAGAGCAATTGCTATAGAACTTGCCAAAGAAGGTGTTAATGTCCTTATTAATGGACGAGATTATGCAGAGGTAGAACGAATTGTAAATGAGATTAAAACAGATTTCCCAACTACCTCTCCTCAAAATGCTGCAGCTGATATTGTGGATATTCAACAACGAGAAGACTTATTCCAAAAATATCCCAATATTGATATATTAGTTAACAATATGGGTATTTATGAGATAATGCAATATGAGGACGTTGACGATGAAGTATGGGAGAAATATTTCCGTACAAATGTCCTTGCAGCAAATGGATTATCCAAATTTTATTTACCTAAAATGTTGAACAATAATTTCGGACGAATTATCTTTATTGCGAGTGAGGAAGCCATTATGCCTTCAGGACAAATGCCTCAATATGGTATGACAAAATCAATGTTATTATCATTGTCAAAAAGTTTATCTAAATTAACACTAGGAAAAGAAGTTACAGTCAATACGATCATGCCAGGACCTACACTCTCTGAAAATGTGCATCAAATCATTGAGGGTATGTACGCTGCTAAAGATATGTCCTTTTCAGAGAAGGAGAAGGAATTTATGACTGCAAACTTGCCTCAATCTGAAATACAACGATTTATTAGACCAACTGAGATAGGTAGGCTAGCTACATTTGTCAGTAGTCCTTATGCATCCGCATTTAAAGGGTCTCCAATTCGGATGGATGGCGGGTTAGTACCGACTATTTTCTAGCGCTCTTAAATACAGGTAGAAATGGGAACGAACATCATGCTCTGGAGTTTGTCAAAACGGACACTATTTCAAAAGTGTCAAAGGAGGAAAATAACCAAACCTATTTATAAAATCATCATTTAATTATACTGGGGAAGAAACCATTTTGCTTAATCTTTGTTAAAATGGATTCTTCTTTATTGCCGTAAAATACGAATGGATGAGGCTGTTTTTAACCAAACTTTATTTTAACATGATGTAATTTTAATGGAGGAATTGTTAAGGTACTGTTTAGCTATTCAATAAAGATATTTTATTCATGATTGTAAAAATCAATAACGGACTTGGCTAACGATACAACTTTATCTGGAAGATCATTTGGCGAAACGACCTTTATCTTATTTGCAAATCCTAATGGGAAAACGAACCTACGATTGGGTTATGAAACAAGACTTAGAGGAGTTCCCATATAAAAACAAAGAATGTTATGTGTTTACTAGATCTCTTTATGAAGATACCGAAAATGTAAATTTTGTGAATGATGATTTAGCTCCATTTGTTAACAAACTTAAAAACAAAAACGGTAGTAACATTTGGTTAGTTGGTGGAGGTGAACTGTTAAACTCCTTCATTCAAGAGGGATTAGTCGATGAATTTGTGATAACCGTTGCACCAACTATACTAGGTAACGGAATCCCTTTATTTAAAGAAGGAAATCACCATTTAGAGCTTTCCTTGAAAGGAACGAAGCAATTTAATCAATTTATTGAATTACATTATGAAACTAAAAAGTAAATTATAAGATTAAGCAACTAAACAACTACTCTAATCAATGAGCAGTTGTTCTTTTTTTATCAATATTTATAGTTGATTTTCTATGATTACAGATGTAATATTATACTACAGTTGTAATCCGTTTAATAGAAAGGGGGAATATATGCTTACAATTAAAAGTCAATAACGGAGAAAATCATTATGTAAAATTTTATTCTAGAGAAAAGAAGGTATCGTATGAGAAAAATCAATTACCAATCCAGCAAGTTTTTATTGTACATAGTATTGTTAGCTCTAACAATACTCACCGCATGTACTAACACTGACAATAAAACGGATAAATCAACCTACAAGGAAACCGACACCGAGCACACCATCAATAAAGATGAAGAATTTGCCCAACTCGAGGATGAATTTGAAGCTCAACTCGGCGTATATGCATTCGATACGGGTAAGAATCAAATTGTTGAATACAATCCTGACGTGCGTTTCGCCTATGCATCTACTTTTAAAGTACTAGCGGCAGCAATCTTGCTGAAGCACAATGAAATCCAAGATCTTGAAAAAGTCATTACGTACAGTAAGAATGATTTGGTTACTTATTCTCCAGTTACCGAGAATCACGTGGATACCGGAATGACTCTGTTAGAGATTAGTGAGGCCGCCATTAGAAAGAGTGACAACACCGCTGGAAATCTATTACTCGAGGAACTGGGTGGCCCTGATGAGTTCGGGCATGCCTTACTACGAGACATCGGTGATGAAGTTACCAAACCCGAACGATACGAAACCGAATTAAATGAATTCACACCAGAAAATAAAAGTGATACGAGCACCCCGAAAGCTATGGCTACTAATCTGAAGAAAATCGCACTGGATGATTTCCTTCCCCATGATAAACGGGAGTTGCTTATGGATTGGATGAAAGGTAATGTTACAGGTGATAAACTAATTCGTGCAGGCCTACCTGATGGGTGGATCGTCGGAGACAAAAGCGGGGCCGCAAGTTACGGCACAAGAAATGACATTGGCATTGTTTGGCCACCAAACAGAGAACCAATCGTCATTGCAGTGATGTCCCGTCATGACACTAAGGATGCAGAATATGATGATGAGATAGTTGCAAAGGCTACTGAAGTCATAATCAATGCTTTAAAATAAAAAAACAGGAGCACACATGAAGGCAGGCATCTTCATGACGAACACGGGCCTCAGCTAACTGTGTGAAGTGTTTTCTTCACACAGTTAGCTGAAGATCGCCCGCGGAAAGCGAAAAATTTTGCCGAAGCGGTATGTGGACTTTCATGTTCGGATTTTTCCTATCTAATTACTCTTTTATCCCAGTCTCGTGTTAAAAACCTATGGTAAAATTAAGTTACAACTTCGCGCTTAAGGAGATGAAGTAAGATGTCGGTCCTCCACCTGGTCGAAAATATGGTTATATCTTCTTTTGCGGTCATTGTTATCATGCTGATCCGAAAGATTTTTAACAACCAATTATCATCTAAATGGCAATACAATTTATGGTTTATTTTACTAACTGCATTAACCATACCATTACTTCCAACATATTTATTAAATTTAGGAACCAAGCTAACTTGGAATAAGAATCAAAACAGCATTCCAGCCTCATCTAATATCTCAACAGCAAATCTCGTAACAGACGGAGGAGGAAATTGGATGCAGGATTTATCTATCTCCGTAAACCGATTTGACTTAACATTATTCAATCAATTCATCACCATTATATGGATTACAGGTATGCTAGTGATGATTGTTTTAACGATTCACGCATGGATGAAACTACAACGAATAAAAAAATCCACATATATCGTAGAAAATGAAGAGATTCAGAGAGTATTCAAACAGTGCAAACAGATCCTCCGTATCTCTCGAAAGCTTGTGTTAGTGAATTCACCACTTATTAAGTCTCCACTGACATTCGGCATTTTCAAAACCTACATTGTTTTGCCGTGTGATGCTGAAACATGGCTCTCCAAGGATGATTTGAAATACATTTTGTTACATGAATTAAGTCACTATAAAAACAAAGACATTGCTACGAATTACTTAGTTGTCCTGTTCCAGATTTTGTACTGGTATAACCCATTAATCTGGATTGCATTTAGGGAAATGCGATTAGACCGTGAAATAGCCTGTGACAGCGCCGTTTTAAAAGTGCTCGGTCAAAATCATTATGCAGCATACGGAAACACAATCATTAAGTTCGCTAATAAATCCTTGCTTCAAGGCAAGTTCGCAATAGCTAGCCAGCTCACTAGCTCCAAACAGCAATTAAAAAAAAGGATTAAATCGATTGCAACATTCACAACGGAATCAAAGCTTTTAAAACTGAAAAGCATCGTAATCTTTATACTGCTAACAGGAATGGTTGTGAGTCAAGTCCTAGTTGTTTCTGCAATGCCTTATGGTGTGGATCGGATCAATTTTGATAATAAGCAGACTGTGTATGAGGATTTAAGCACATTTTTTAATGGATATGATGGTAGCTTTGTACTCTATGATTTGCAGAAAGCTCGATACCTTATCTATAATAAAGACAAAAGTGTGTTACGAGTTTCACCGAATTCCACGTATAAAGTGTACAGTGCGTTATTCGCTTTGGAATCTGGTGTGATTACACCACAGCATACCTCTATGGAGTGGGATGAAAAAACTTATCCACACGATCTCTGGAACCAAAATCAAAATTTATTTACTGCAATGGGGAATTCCGTGACTTGGTACTTTCAAGAGCTAGATAAAAAAATAGGGAAAGAAAGAATCCAAGCAAATTTTGAAAAAATAAAATACGGAAATCAAAATGTGTCTGGTAGAATAGAAGACTATTGGCTAGAATCTTCATTAAAAATCTCTCCGATTGAACAGGTTCAGACTCTTAAAGACTTTTATACCAACCAATTTGGATTTAATGAGAATAATGTTGCATTAATAAAAGATGCCCTCAAGCTAGAGACGAAAGACCATGTAACACTTTACGGAAAAACCGGTACAGGAACAATCAACGATAAAAATGTAAACGGCTGGTTCATAGGATATGTGGAAACGAAGCGCAACACCTTTTTCTTTGCAACCAATATCGAAAACAACCATAATGCTAAAGGCAGTGTAGCTGCTGACATTACAAAATCCATCTTGGAACAAAAAGGTATCTATTAAAAAGCAAAGGCAGGGATTTCAAGTGACGAATAATATACCCTCAATTTCAGAATCTGAATGGGAAGTATTGAAAGTGCTATGGCAAAAAGCACCGCGAACTGCAAATGAAATTATTTCGTCCTTGACGACAGAAACGAACTGGAAGCCGAAAACCGTACGCACTCTTTTGGATCGACTCTCCAAAAAAGAAGTCATCGGTGTCAACAAGGATCAGCGCGTCTATACATTCTATCCGCTATTTTCTCAGAACGAATGCCAGCGTGCCAAAACAGAATCTTTTGTGAAACGATTCTATGATGGCACTTTAAAATCGATGCTCGTTCAATTTATGCAAGATGAGGATTTATCTGAAGATGATATTAAAGAGCTGCGAGCTATTTTAGATAATAAGCAAAAGAAAGAATAGTTAGACGCAACCTTGTTGATGTTTACTACCTATGAAAATGAGCGCATATCTTATTTTGGATTTGCGCCTGTACTTTATAGCTGTACTTTAATTCTGTAACAACTCGGCAGTGCCGGTAAGTAACACCTAAATTATCACTAACCTTCACACTACTTTCCTTATAACCTCTTCACACAGTAGTAAATCTTCCATTTCATTAACTTTATAGTCACCGCAAAACAGGAATATCACTCAGAAAAAACCATTTTCAAGTCAATCGTCAATCCTTTGAAGATGGAAATGGTTACTTGATCTTCATCTGTAAATAATTCAGGTCTACCAAACCTATGATTATCTTGGAGCATAAATACGCTGACTATTTTCTCTTGTGGTTCAACTAACCAAAATTCTTTCACACCTGCTTGTTCGTATTTATTAAATTTTTCAATTTTATCTTTTCTAGCTGTTGAAGGTGAAATAATTTCCATTACCAAATCTGGGCTTCCTTTACAGCCACGGTCATCCAATTTTGTTGGATCACAAACAATCGTAATATCAGGCTAAAACACGTTTTGACTATCCTCTTCCTTCTGATTCTCTTGTTCTAGATTTAGTACCACATGAAAAGGGGCTGGATATACTTTGCATTTTTCCCCAACTAAATAATTCGCAATTTGGCGATGTAATTCCGATAAGATTTCCTGATGTAATCTAGATGGTGTAGCTTGCAAATAAGGGACTCCGTCTATAATCTCCATTCTTTCTTCTTCAGACCATAACAAGTAATCAGCATAGGTATAGGTTCGGTCTTTTCCTGGTAATGTCACATGCACCATCCTCACTTCAAGGATTTTTATCAATTATACCATGTTAAGTCGACCTCTCCAATTTCCTACTCACACCTCTGCCTACATTTTTCATTTAAAAGAACCCCTTGACTACCGAGCCAAGGGGTTCACATCATTCATAAATTAGCAGTATTTTTTCTTCCTCTTACCGTTAAAAACACTCCTAAACCTACAGCGATTAATAATAGCCCAAACGCCAACCAATTATATTGATTTGTCGCAGTCTCTGGTAGTGTTTCGCCACCATCTTCTGTTTGGTCACCATTGTCTGCTGAACTATCATCGCCTGTTTCATTGCCATTATCTGTGGAACCATCACCTTCTGTTCGCTCTTCATTGCTTGATGGATCATCACTACCTGTTCCATCTTCGTCTCCAGAGGAACCATCGCCGCTTGTTCCATCATCCGCTACTTCAAAAACTCCATAGATACTGAAGTGAGATACTTCTGCTACCACTTCTGCAGTGGAACTGTCAACACTTTCTGGAATGATTTCCTCTTGTGGTTCACCATTCTCATCAATATAGAAAACTCTTAAGTTATCCCAATTTGTAACTTTTTCTGCGTCGACGTTAAATGTTAATGTTACTGGTGAATCAAAGTTAATATCCTCACCATTAGATGTTAAGAAGAAATCATACAAGTCACTTACCGCATTTAGATTTTTCGACTTAATCGTTTCTGATACCTCTTGCAATTCAAATTCTATATCCTCTTTACCTTTGAGAATCGACACCGGAATTTTCACTTGGACATTATCCTTTTGTAATGCAATAAAAGCTGATTCATCTAGCTGATCAACCACTTCTTTTTTGATAATCGTTTTCTTCGTGTCTACATTCGTTTGATAGACATTATTTTCTTTCTCTAAATCATCTACTTTACTAATAACATTGTCTTCCGTTTCCTCGTCTGATGAGCCATTTTCATCTTCATTGTCAGATGATTCATCACCTTCAGGGTTTTCATAAAGATCCTGCACTTCTTCTACTGGAAGTGCGACTCCATCATAAACACGAACTTCATCCATTAACCCTTTAAACGGAGTGTCCCAGAAATTTACCCCTAAACTAAATTGTCCATCTACAGTAGTAAAGACATCAGGGAAATTGGCATCCGAGAACTTCTCTTCCCCATTAATATATACTTTTGCTTCTCCTTTATCTACAGTAAAGGCAAAGTGTGTCCACTCACCAGCAGGGATAATCGAATCGGATACTGCATCATACCAATCATCGCCATTATGGGACCACACCTTGGTAACGCCCTGTGCATTCGGTACAAGGCTAATCCAATTATTTTCCGTTCTAGCACCAAAAAATGTTGTAGTGAATTCGGTTATTTCCTCTGGTTTCATCCATAAAGAAATAGAATATTGATTACTAGCAATTAAACCATCAGCCAACCTCAATCCTGATTCACCATCGAATTTTGCCGCCTGACCAACGATACCATCCGTAAAGGTAATCTCTCCACCTGTATTGTGGATACGGTCGCCAGTAACCGTAGCATCTCCTTGTTTACCAGAGTTATCGGATAAACCATCACTGAAGTCATAGTAAGCTGATAAGCCACCTTCCTCTTTTTCCGGAACAGTTACCGTTACTGTTAGTGTTTCTGTAACCTCCCCTAAAGTGATCGTTGCTGTCAAATCTACCTCGGCATCACCAGAACCAAATGCTGGTCTATTCACCGCTCCTTCCGTTGATATAACATCTGGATTAGAAGATTCCCATGTGATTTCTGTTCCTTGTGTTGCCATTGTCGGTAAGCTCAGATTTGAAATTGCTCGCTCTGGAAGACTTTCACTTAATTCTTGTTTTATACCATCTACAACTTCTTGATCGTCTTTACTTTCTACATGGCTTCCCCAGATCACAACACCTTCACCTGACATCGCACTAAACGTCATAACCCATTCCTCAGATGTCGGATCATATTGACGAATGAAAACACCGTCGTATGTTGCATCATCAACTGTCAATTCCACTCTGTAATCATCATATAGCTCCCATGTTCCTGTAACAGCACCAGTGACAGTATGGTCTTCATTTAATTTGACCCATGTTGATTCAGTTAACTCACCAGTAATTTCTTTACCATGGTTCAAATATTTATAGTCACCAACTACGTCTGATTCTGAAACCGCTTCTATTTCTTCACCAGCGTAGTGATACGGTGTTGGAACTGGCCAATCGTTGCTATTTTTAAACGTTTGGTGTACACGAACTTCATGCATTTCACCTTCTTGAGGAAAACGTGTATGAGTAACAATAAACTCTTTACCAAGTTCATCATCAATTAAATAAGAATTATGGCCTGGCGCCATATATCCTGTACCGATTCCTGAACCTTCTTCACCAAAATCTCTTTTGAATAGGAAGTTCCCCATCATTTTATTACCAATTTCTTTATGATCATCATTTCCTGGGAAATTACCTACACCGATATCAAAGCTTTCAGGAAAAACTGCTTCGTTACCAGCTGCATCTACATAAGGACCATCAATACTTTCTGATCTAAACTGTCGCATTTGATAGCCGCCATCAGAAGCTAGTCCACCATAAGTAATATAGAGGTAATAATACCCTGTTTCCTCATCATAAACCGCATACGTTCCCTCACCTGATCTTCCATAACCACCAGCAATCTTTGTACCATAGTACCTGTCAATCATTCTACCATCAGAGGTTTCTCCATCTTCACCAGGATAAATTGGGGTACCAGTTTCTTTATCCAATTCTAAAATAAACGTTCCACCAGACCATGAGCCATACGTCATATATAAGTCGCCATTCTCATCATAGAGAATATTTGGATCGATCGCATTGGTATAGAGCGCATTATTGAAGTCACCTTCTTCAGTGAAATAATCTGGATTGACTTCATCAATAATTCCCTCGTCAATAAGTTTAGAGAGGTTGGTATTTTCCCAATGCTTATTCACATCACTATTATCGTCATAGCTTTCATAATTTGTAAAACCAGAATACATAATAGTATCTGTATATTCAAAAGGTCCTTCGATATCTTTTGATACAGCTATACCGATAGCTGAGCGAATATAAGTAGAGGAAGCACTATAATAGAGCATATAAGCCCCGGTTGAACCATCTTCCCATTTATAATCTTTATTCCAGAAGATATCTGGAGCCCATATAGCATAGCCCCCTGCACTATCAGCATCATCTTCCCCAGCCCATTCAAATGACTCCGCTAGGTTAGAAGATAAGTCACCATAAATAGGATTATTCTCAGGGGTTTGGTATTCTCGGTCCACTATAGAAGTCCAGTTACTTAAATCATTTGATTTAGCAACTGCTATATGCGAACCAAACACGTAATAAGTACCATCGTCACCTTTAATAATAGATGGATCATGTACAGAAGCACGTTCAAAATCTATTGATTCGGAATCATCTTGTTCATCACCAAGAACGGTTGTCGGTATGATGATCATCAGTAAGAAACCAACCATTGATATTTTTTTCACAAAACTTATCATTATTGCTTTTTCTCCTTTCGTTGACTCATTTGAAAGCGTAGTTATTCTTTTCGAAATTAATAAGTACTTTCTAAAGTCTGGGAACTTTTTGCGAACTACTAACATTCAGTTAATATGCATGAAGATAATTTATGAATTCTGTTAGTAGCTATTCTTCACTTTTTGGTTAACCTATGCTAAATCAGCCACCCCTCCTTTATTTGTTACACACTTGTAAATCGCTTACAAAACCATTCACCAATAAGATTACTATAAATATATAACTTACTCAATAAATATCTATTAAAAAAATAAATTTATTAATAAAAAAGTGTAATATCACCCTATTAATTATCAAATACGTTCATTAAAAGGGACCTATAATTTATTTACCTAATTCGAATATACTTGAGAATATTATGAGATAATCTCAACTTATCGTTTTTTTACCGAAAAGGACATTGCATAATACCTTGGATCCCACCGATAACCTAAGAAGATAACTTGACTATTTTGGTAGATAAATTAATAGATGGGTTGTTATAATAACAGTACATAAAGCTTTTTAAGATAATGCCATTCATTTCAAAATCTAGGAGGATTTTAATGAAAATCGGAAGAAATGATCCTTGTCCTTGTGGAAGTGGAAAAAAGCATAAAAAGTGCTGTATTGACCAGGAAATAGTTGATTTCAAACCCCAAAAAGCCAAAGAAAGCTGGACACCAGAAAAAGTCGATAAGATGACTACTGACTCGATTTTTGCAAAATTAAGAGAACTAGGGATTGATCGTGATGAACAATCTTTCGCAAAGGAAATTAAAGCACAAAAATCAGGGGATGAATTATCTAGCAAATGGGAAGTAAGCAGTAATGTAGATGAATCAAATTTCGATATAGATTTTATTTATCCTGCAATTGCCGTATTAGCCAAACGAATTGCTCCTGATCACATTTTGGTTGGCGATTTAAATGAGATGATGCAAGACGGCTATGATTTAATCGAAGCACAACAAGATGAACAAGCATGTGACCTCTGGTGGAAACTTTGGCAAAACATATTTAAATGGCTTGTACCAAGACAAGTTGATTCTATTGAACAACTCGACAGACTCACAAGTACCGATATGATGCAAAGCTTTTTTAATTGGGTACAAGACTTTGAAATGTTGTTGGAAAACACAAGCCAAGATAATAGTCGTTATATAGAGATGCGATATCAATTGGCTACAGAATTTCGCAAACACTTCCCACAATCTGACTCCCTTATCGCGATGAATATGGGAACTGCTGCTGCGGAGTCCTTATTTTTAATAGATAAAATGGAAGAAGCTAATCAGCTTTTTGAACAGTTAGTGCTTGAAGATTATGAAATATTTGATAAAGTCTGGATCTATATTAGGTGGGGAGACCTCTATACGAAGTGGTTTGGGAATAATTATTTTGACCATGAACAGGCACGAGCTTTATACGAAAAAGCGCTAGAACTTGCTGATGACAGATCAAAACGCGATGTAAAATTGCGTATTAAAGACTTAGAAGAAGGGCAATAACTTTGCCTCTTCTTTCTAACTTGTTTAGACTACAGTACTTTAAATGTAAAATAAGTCATCTGCTTCTAAAGATTTCTCCAATTTCACTTTTAGTTGATTCACTTCCATTAATTGCTCTGAAAAAAGCCTAAAATTCGCTTCATCCTTATTATCAAGTGCTTGGTCAATTTGAAAGTTTAAGTAATTTAAACTCAATTCTATATCTTCCATTAATAGAATCTGTCCCTTAGCATTATAATATTCCAAATCCTCAAGAGCTATATAAAAACAATAATAATCGTCCACGACAGCCTTAAAATACCAACCATAACCTACTATATATTTACGTTCATTGGTAACTTTAATGATATCGGCTTGCTCAATTCTTAACAATTCAGTATGTATAGATCCCGGACAAAAACATTCGATTTGATGCGAGAAAGGTTGTACCGCGATAAAATCTCGATTCATTTCATCACACTCCTATAACAGTTTAAATTAAATATCTTAGCGCAACTTATTAGGTTGTTAGCGTCTGTTAGCCCTAAACTCTTACCCTTGTGTTACTTGAAGCTAGAAATGGGGGCTTAACAGACATTTAGCGCCGTGATAAATTATTATTGATTTCCCTCCATCTCAGTATCAAACGCCCCACAACAAGGACATTCATGATTATCATTGATATCTTCATCATTAACAAGTTCCTGTTCCGATATAAAACCACACAACATACAAAAATGGAACTCCATCCAGATACCTTCTTTCTAAATGTACTAAAAAACAATAATGAGAATGATTATCAATTATTTCACTTGATTATAATTAATAATTGTTCTCATTGTCAAACTATTTCACCTGATGTATAACTGACAAATTTATTATTCTGCTTAGTGATGTTTTCTATTGACAATGATAATCATTTTCAATTAATATAGTGATTGAAAGCTTAAAGGAGGTATCATACATGCCAAAAGTGATCTTATTGTTTTGCAGTATGTCTGGTAATACGGAAGAAATAGCTGAGATCATTGAATCAAGTATTACCAACCACGGATTAGAAGTGCATAAATTTCAAATAGATATGGACGATATTCCGGTTACAGATTTACTTGAATACGAAGCCATACTATTCGGGACATATACATGGGGAGATGGAGATATTCCCTATGAATTAGAAGATTTTTATGATGACATAGATGACATTGACTTAACTGGAAAAGTTGTAGCACTGTTTGGTTCTTGCGATTCGATGTATCCGAATTATGGAGGAGCGATTGAAACATTTGCAAAGCGATTCAAAGAACGTGGGGCATCGAATGTCTTGTATCATCTAAAAGTAGATTTGACTCCAGATCAAGATGATGTGAAACGATGCCAACAATTTGCTGAGGACTTTGTCGAGCAGCTTAACGTTATCGCTGAATAATCGAGAAAGTCAATAAGTCGTATAAATTTGAGAATAGATGTAACCTGATTAACTATATAGGCTTTGATTATTTCATTTTTCCAAGAAAGCGAGGGCTTTTTCCAAGAAGCAATGTGAGCTCTTCCTTTGATAAGTGCTTCGCTTCCAGGGATTCTTGTTTCTATTCCTTGGATATAACCATTTTACCCAGAGAAATCACATACTTATGTCTCAGCTCCAGTAATGAATAGCGAACAAAAACTGAAACTTCTTACAGATACACACGCACTCAAAGTATCAAATAGGAATTTGATGAGAGTTTTATGATTTAGTACCAATTTAGTGTTCAGGAAGGTTCATTTTGGTACTAAAACCTGTTTTAAGTACCATTTTAATTAAATGATTTCTATTTTTGGTACTTAATTGACTATTTAGTACCATTTTGACTTCATGCGTGTAATTTTTGGTACTTAAATGAAAGCTATTTTCATCCCCAAAAGTTTCAGAAAGGGGAAACGGCCAGTCACAGCCGTTGACTTGCATTAGCTATCTTTCAAAATGGCAACTCCATCTGAATAGCTATCTCTGCTTTTTTTAATCAATCTTTTCCTACTTACTTGGTTATAAAACTTGTGATACCAAGATTCTACCCTTAAGAAAAAGACACCCTTATCCTTTAAGGGTGCCTCTCGCTCTTTATAATTTTTCCCCATTACTCTCAATCACACCTTGATACCAATAGAACGACTTTTTGCGACTTCTATCTAATGTTCCATTCCCTTCATCATCTTTATCGACATAGATGAATCCATAACGCTTAGACATTTCACCTGTAGATGCACTTACTAAGTCAATACAGCCCCAAGCTGTGTAACCCATTAGATCGACACCGTCTTCGATAGCTTCACCCATGGCAGCAATGTGGTCACGTAAATATTCGATACGATAATCATCTTGAATGGAACCATCTTCCTCTACTTTGTCATAGGCACCTAAACCATTTTCCACGACAAAAAGTGGTAAACGATAACGATCATATAATTGGTTCAATGCAATTCGGAGGCCGATCGGATCGATTTCCCAACCCCAGTCACTCGCTTTCAAGAAAGGATTTCGAACACCTGACATAATATTGCCATCCGCACCCGCTTGATCTGATTTATCTAATTTTTCGGTGCGAGACATGTAATAACTGAAGCCAATATAATCGACGGTATGTTCTTTGATTAATTCTAAATCGCCTTCTTTAATATCTAATTCAATATTATTTTCTTTAAAGTAGCGAGTCATAAATGCCGGGTATTCACCGCGAACTTGAACATCTGCACAATAATAATTAAACAAGCGCTCTTCTTCCAAGGCATACATCACATTTTCAGGATTGCAGTCATAAGAGTAAACCGGTGCATAAATAATCATACACCCAATTTGTGCATCCGGAATGATTTCATGACATGCTTTCACCGCTAAACTACTTGCGACAAATTGATGGTGAAATGCCTGGAATGTTGGTGTATATTTATCCTCTTCCTTTTCAATCGAAAAACCTAAGCCCATAATTGGCATTACTAAACCACTATTGATCTCATTAAAGGTCATCCAATATTTCACTTTATCTTTATAACGGTTAAAAATCGCGTGTACGTAGCGCTCGAAGAATGTCACAACCTCACGACTTCTCCAACCACCATAATTTTTCACTAAATTTACTGGCATCTCATAGTGCGAAATCGTTACAACTGGTTCAATACCATGCTTGTGTAATTCATCAAATACGCGATCATAAAAAGCTAAGCCTTCTTCATTTGGTTCTTTTTCATCGCCTTGTGGAAAAATACGCGTCCACGCAATCGACATTCGGAATACTTTAAAGCCCATTTCTGCTAATAACGCAATATCCTCTTTATAGCGATGATAAAAATCAATTGCTTCGTGGTTAGGATACGTATATTTTTCCTTATCGATTTCAAAATTAAACCCTGGTTCTTTTAATATATTTAAACGTCCTTTCCCACCTGGTAGGACATCTGCAATATTTAACCCTTTATTACCTTCATGAAAGCCACCTTCGATTTGATTAGCAGCGGTTGCTCCTCCCCATAAGAAATTTTCAGGGAATTGATAGGTTTTACTAGTCATTATATTGCCTCCTTAATCTAAGTTCTCTCCATTTGACTCCAATACTTGCTTATACCAATCAAAACTTTTCTTCTTACTTCTGTCCAACGTTCCTTTACCTTCATTATCACGATCTACATAAATATAACCATAACGCTTTTTCATTTCACCTGTTGAGGCACTTACGATATCGATCGGTCCCCAACTAGTATAGCCAATGATATCCACACCATCTTTCAGTGCTTCCCCCATTTGTTTGATATGATCACGTAAATAAGCAATCCGATAATCATCTGTTATTTCACTATTTTCATCCAATTGGTCAATCGCACCTAAACCATTCTCTACAACAAATAACGGTTTTTGATAACGATCGTATAATTGATTAGCTGTAATTCGGAAACCTTTCGGATCAATCGTCCAGCCCCATTCAGAAGCTTCTAAGTATGGATTGGTAATCGAATCAAATACGTTTCCACCTGTTTTATTTTTTAATACTTCAGGATCTGTACTCGTAGCGCGAGAACTGTAATAGCTAAAGCCAATATAATCGACGGTATACTTGCTTAATAATTCCTCATCACCTGCTGCCATCTCTAGTTCAATATTATTTTCTGCAAAGAAGCGCTTTGCATAACCTGGATACTTACCACGAGACTGAACATCAATGAAGAAGAACGATTCACGGTCTTGGTCCATTGCTTTTTGAATATCATCCGGGTTACAAGAATACGGATACGTCATACCTGCTGCCAACATACAACCAATTTGTACATCAGGAATGATCTCATGACCTGCTTTAACAGCTAAAGCACTTGCAATTAATTGATGATGAGCAGCTTGATACATGACTTGCTGTTTGTCTTCATCTTCTTTAAAAATAAGGCCTGCCCCAACATAAGGTAAGTGTAACAACATATTAATCTCATTAAAGGTCAACCAATACTTCACTTTATCTTTGTAACGAGTAAATACGGTTTTCGCATACTGTTCAAAAAAGCCGACAACTTTTCGGTTCTTCCAACTGCCATATTCTTTCACCAAATGAACTGGTACATCAAAATGGGCCAATGTCACCACAGGTTCAATTCCATATTTCTTTAGTTCATCAAACACGTCATCATAGAATTGTAATCCTGCTTCATTAGGTTCTGAGTCATCGCCATTTGGAAAAATACGTGCCCATGAAATAGATAGACGAAATGATTTAAATCCCATTTCCGCAAAAAGAGCAATATCTTCCTTGTACCGATGATAGAAATCAATCGCCTCATGAGATGGATAGAATTCATTTTCTTTTGGTGTATAGTTTTCCACCTTTCCTAACATAATCGGAAAACGATTCTCACCTGTTGGTAAAAGATCAACCGTTGTTAGTCCTTTTCCACCTTTTAAATAGGCTCCTTCTACTTGGTTAGCCGCAACAGCTCCACCCCAAAGAAAATCTTTTGGAAATTTGTATGTCATAATAAAGTCCCCCCTATTACTATATAGAAAAGGAGCTTCGACAGCCCCTTTTCCTTTATTTAGCTGTTAGTTCAAGAATAGTACTTTCTGGAGATACATTGGATTGTTCGATTATTTTCAGTTGATATTGGTCATGGTTTGTTATCACTACTGGTGTTGTGATCTGAAAACCAGCCTTTTGAATTGCTTCTATATCAAAAGTTAGCAGTTCTTGACCTTTTTCTACTCGTTCTCCTTGCTGTAAGGAGGTTTCGAAATATTTCCCTTCAAGTTGAACCGTATCTAAACCAACATGGATTAAAATCTCCGCACCATTATCAGAGGTAATACCAATCGCATGCTTTGTCGGGAATAAAGCAGAAACCGTACCTGAAACAGGCGATACTAATTTACCTTCTGTAGGTTCAATTGCAATGCCTTTTCCTAGCGCCCCAGATGCGAAAGCAGTATCATCAATTTCTTCTAATTTTCTCATTTCTCCTGTTAAGGGACCGGTAATTACTTCACTTTTCACTTCTGTTTCGTTATCTGTAGAATCTGTTGGTTCTTCTGCTACTTCAGTTTCTGTTTCTTGTTTTCCGATACCTCCAAAGAAGTACGTTAGAACGAAAGCCAATATTGCTGCGACAATCATCGCAATAATGGAAGCTACAAAGGATAGATTCAATCCTTCTTCAGGATGAATGAAACTTGGCATTTGGAAGACACCTAGTCCTGCCATATTGTAACCAAGTGTTCCAAACGCACCTAATATGGCACCACCAACAGCTGAAGCTACTACAGTAAAAACAAATGGCCATTTAAGTGGTAATGCAACCCCATACATACCTGGTTCTGTTACACCAAATATCGCTGACACAATCGCTGGTGGAGTTAATGCTTTTGTTTTTTGATTTTTCGATCTAATGATTACAGCAGTTAAGGCACCTACTAATGCAAATGAGTGTGCAAAAATCAATGCTAAAATCGGATCTTGACCAATTGTTGCAAAGTTATTAATGGCGATTGGTACAAGTCCCCAATGTAGGCCAAACATAACAAACACTAACCAAAAACCGCCAATAAATATACCGGCAATAATTGGGCTTAATTCATAGATACCAACACTTGCTGCCCCTAATAATTGACTTGCCCAAGTCGCGATCGGACCAATAATAATAAAAGTTAATGGTATAATAATGAGCATCGTTAACAACGGTACTAGGAACATCTTTAAGACATTTGGAACTACTTTAGCAAAAGTTGTTTCTAATTTAGCTGCAAAGAATGTTGCAATAATAATCGGAATGACCGACATCGAGTACGTCATTAAAATCACCGGAATACCTAAAAATTCAATATATATTGGTGATTCAAACATCGTTCCTGCAAATAACGTATACAAAGGCTCACCTGATTCTGGTATCCCTTCCAAATCAGGATAGACTAATGCCATCGCGATAACCATACCTAGGAACGGGGTTCCGCCAAATTTTTTCATTGCAGTATAACCTAAGATTATCGGTAGGAAATAGAATAGTCCATCGCCAATTGCATTTAAGATTTGATAAGTTCCACCTTGTTCATCTAATAACCCAAGTGCTACAAATAGTGCATTAAAACCTTTTAACACACCAGATGCTACTAATACCGCAAGTATAGGTGTGAAAATACCAGAGATCATATCGATAAAACGATTCAGCAAATTGCCTTTTTCTTCGTCTGCATCCACTTCACCTTTTGCTTCAAAGCCCCCCTCAGCAACAACCGCTTTATAAACATCTGCTACATGATTTCCAATAACGACTTGATATTGACCGCCACTTTTACGAACGGTTACAACACCATCCATTTTATTTAATACTTCTGTATTCGCTTTACTTTCATCTTTTAATTTAAAACGTAGTCGTGTAATACAATGAACGACACTGTTGACGTTTTCTTTCCCACCAACATGTTGAATAATATCTTTTGCTAACTGTTGATATTTCATAGCTCTTTCACCTCTCTAAATTGATGTTTTATGAAAGCTTTCATTTTTGCATGTAAGGGTTTTACTTAAGGCAAATAAAAAACCTGAATGAACTGGGTGCAACACACATAGTGTTAGCTACGTGTTTCCAATTCATTCAGGTTATGCCCACTAAAGGTAACATTCCTTACTTTTCCTATAGGTTTTGTTACATTTAATTTATCACCTTCACATGCAGATGTCAATAAAAAAGTTAAAGCGTTTCTATTTTTTTAGTTAGTCCTATTTTGTCGATAGGTAACGCGATGAATATGAACGGTTAAATATACCATTTCGTCTTTGGTTAGGAACCAATTATAATTCTTTTCTAAAAAAGTAGCTATTTTTTCTGTGCATTTATATGCATGGCGATATTTACTTTGTACTTGCTCGTAAAAGAAATCATCAATCGTTTCTTCCATATGCTCTTCACGTAAAAATCGCACCGTAAAGAAACGCAAATGCGTTAAAAATCGTTCATAATTAATCGAGTCTTCATCTAACTCTGTTTTATAATGATATTTCACGATATTTAAAACCTTGTTGACAACATCCGTTACCTGGACGGCCATTTCCATGTTTTCTCCGGATAGCTGACTATTGATTAAGTGTAGAGCAATAGATGCCGCTTCATCTTCATTCATTCTTATACCGGTATAATCTTCAATAATATCTAATGAATGCAAACCAATTTCAAATTCTTTTTTATAATATTTGCGTATCTCGAATAACAGTGTGTTTTTTAGTTGAATGCCTTCCTTCATTCTAGTAATCGCAAAGCTGATATGATCCGTTAATGCGATATATAAATAATCATTCAACTTATACGGTAAAATAGACCGTGCATATTCATAAATTTCGGAAGCAATATCCAAATATTTATCTGACGTATCTTGTAATAACTGATTTAGTTTTTCACTTGTACCGGTATCTTGCAGGACAAAATTCTTTTCAATTTTTTCTTTATCAATTGTTTGTCCTACTTTCTTCTGAAAGGCTAAACCTTTTCCCATCACAACCATTTCTTGACCATGTTGGTTAGTAGTGACGACAACATTATTATTCAGCACTTTATTTATCTTCATATCAGTCATCCTTTTATTCGATATTTTTGGACGTAAACTTATTTTACCGCACTATGACAAAAGGAAAAATGCTTTTAATCATTTGTAATTAAGAAAAGCGCAGAGCGCCCGCTTAGAAACGTAGCGACTGGAACGAATTAACTGAGATAAAGGAATCACGGTGAGTTCACGAACCGATGATGACTTATCGTAGGGCAATTCGTGAAGTCGCCTAGTTTCTGGGCGCTCGGAGCTAGACATCTGCTCAAAATTTATACTTTCTTATCTTACAAAAAAACCTAAGCTATTGAATAAAACATACTACCCCCGCCTAATACTGGGCGATGTACTATTCAATAACTTAGGTTTTGCCTGCTTGATCAGTAACAATCCTAAAAATAGATAATATTATTGTAAGCGTTTATATAATTAATTATAACTACATTTGAACAGATGTCAAGGGGGGTAAGTGGGACTTTTCAATTAGTGGGTATTGGATCCCATCTTCATCACTCTTTTTCTGGGTATTTTTAAAAAGCTCTATTAATTGTTTTAGAGTGACAACCCAATCGATTTTATAGCGGAAACGTATTTTACTTATTCTTAGGTCTGAAGTAATTATACCTGCCAGATGAATACGAAATGTATTTCCTTGATCCAGGCACCAAGCGATCTGGAAAGATGACGCGAGTGTCTCCAACTTTGCAATTATTTGACACTTACCCTGAACGAAGAAATAGTCTATTACTTACCGGTATGCCAATCGAAGTTCATTGATGGTATGTATTTTATAAACTTATCTAGATTTATATCAAAATAACTTTCGATGCTTTCTTTTAAGTCCACTTCTAATTTCATAAATTCATCAGATAAATATGTAAGATCAAAAATATAGTATCTTTCTCGTTCTGCCCATATAGACTCTAATCGAGCACTATTGCCAAACGGAATTAGAGATAAGATTGCCCCTTCATTATAGTCATCAAACTCTAAAGAGTAGTAATGAAACTCTTGAATAATTTTGTATTTATTGCTTGCTATTTTCCAATTGTAAAGATATTTATAAAATTCTAAGATGGGGAACTCTTCTTGGTCAAAATAACACTCGCTGTTAATAAATAGCTTGAACCTTGCAGAAACATTTAAGATAGTAGAGACATCTTTTCTCTGTTGATTTGAAATATCGCTTTTAGCACTCGTAAACTGGTAGTAAATCTCTATTTGACTGGATAAGCTTTCCATATGATCCCCTCTATACTCTAGTGATTATATTCAAAATATAGCTTTGGAGTAACTGTTGAATAGGTTATATAAAGATAACAGATTGCCTTGTCAATTAAATATTTTGCTTAATTGTTCATTTATCAAATCCTTGTCAAATGGTTGATACCCCATCGATTCTGCCCAATTTAACATCCATTCTCTTTCAGAATCATCCTTCGACTGAATAACCTCAAGAAAATTGCTATAACCCGGAATCCCACCGACATTTTCTGGAGGTGTTGTTCCCTCACCATTTAGACAAACTGGATATCTGGCATCATAATTGTCAATCCATTCCTCTACTTCGATAAAATGCTGCCAATCATCTCCTAAATCATACATATACACAATACTCTTATATTGATTCAAAACATCTCTTAACACTATTTGATGAGCATATTCCATTTCTTGTCCATCTTTTCGATAAGCAAAAGCTTCTGGGTGAGAAACAAGTGTGTAATTTGCATCTGGTAAGTAATAATCTGTATATGATGGTTGCTGTTGATAAAAATTAAATTCATACAGATGGCTATTAGTCCAATTAAAAGCTATTTGTAAAATATCATGTAGATCAGCGAATGTCCGATTTATCGGTATAACTAACCTGCGCCACACTTGTTGCCCCTCTAATTTTAAGGTAACTTTTAATTGGACGGCTGGTTGTTGAAATGCTTTTTTACCTGCTTTCCTCTCCAAGACATGTTGTAATTCTTCAATCGGCTTTACATATTCTCCACTGATAGATTTGTATAAGCCTCTATTCACTCTTCTAGATAAGCTTGGCTGTAGAAGTGATTCAGAATCAGCCTCATCCATGAAAAATTCCATCTCTAGTACTATTTGATTTAGAGTGGAAACCGTTTTTCGATTTTTCGTTGATGTATAGGATAAGTCTCCCGCCAGTAACTCTGTTTGAACAACTTGTTCGTCAAATCCATCTGCTATAAGGGCATCCTTTATCGTCTGCTTTACTACTTGTTCAAAATTTTTGACGTCTTTTGCTTTTACACCATACAACACGACTGTATAAAGACTGATATCATGCACTAGGATGATTGTATTTTTCCGATCGATCTTTTTAAAATGTGCATGCCACCCTGTTAATGGAAAAGCAAGTTCTTGTTTTGGCTCGGGGTCTACTTTTAAGTATTTTTGCAAAGCTTTTGTGGATTGGATTAACATGTTACCTACGCTCCTTCTGATTGATTTTGTTCTGGCTATCATGAGGTGAATTTTCCTTACAAGCAACGGCAAATATAGCAGTTAAATGACTTGTTCGTAAATTATAATACGCAACAAAAAGATTTTTCTAATCATGAAGAAAGGAAGAGGGTGGATGACACAACAAGGAAAGGTATTGGCAGCGGATGAGGCGGTGGAGTTAATGGATCAGACCTTTTCATTCGTTTATTGTTATATGGGTATGAATAATACCAAGGGAAATCTCAGCCCCACTCCTATAACAGCAAAAATTGTCGGTCTACTTCCTTGTTTTCTGGTATAAAATTTCCTTGGGATTAATAACAATTAATGTTATTGCAACAACAAAATAAGAAGTAGTAGCATAGGTAAGAATATTTAATAAATCGCCTTCCTTTATCACTAGGGAAAAGTTAAATAATTGGTGAATCACTATCGGTATCACTAGATTCCTATTAAGATTGTAGAATAAAGTTATTATAACCGATATAGATAAAATTCCAATCATAAAAAAGACAATATATTTGATTAGGTTTCCACCAGTATAACCCGAGGCAAACCATAGAGGAGTGTGCCAAAGCCCCCACAAAACACCTACTATTATGGATGACACTAAGGGGGAGTACTGCTTTTGAAGCTCATTTAATGCATATCCTCTCCAACCCAACTCTTCACCTAATGGTCCTCTTACCAAGTTGTCCAAAAATGCAATAAAAATTAGTCCGAGACCCGTAAATGAAAATGCTAAACCTTGATTTTCATTTGTAATTGATGTCAGAAAGATAGCTAAAGTTGTAATTATTACTTGAATTATTACAACGGTGCATAGAACAGAAAACCTGATCTTTGAGGTAAATTGCTGTTTCACAAAATCTATTAAACTTAATCTTGGATAGATTCTTTTAAATAAAATTAAAAACGCAAAAGTTGATGACCACGAAGCAATGATTTGTAAAATACTTGTTATGCTCTCGTGTACACCTAACACTATTCCTATGCCAATAGCAATAAAAAAAATAAAAAATATTGCATAACTCGTCACAACAAAGCTTACCAATGGTCTCTTTAAAGCTTTTCTATTTTTCATAAGTATACCACCTTTTTAAAATAAAGTGTTAATAATGGGAAACATTCATTTACTAACATCTTCATTTTAAACCCGTGGGTTACCCCCATCTCAATACCTTTTTAGCATTACTTTATAGGGGAATACATTTCTAAAAAAACACGCTCAAGACCATCTACGTACGTTGTCAATAATATATTAATGTAAGTCAACCCTACTAATTCATAACCATGATCTTCTGCTATTTTTAAGAGCTTTTCCCCTACTTCATAATCGATATTTTTCCCACTATCTACCGCTCTACCATTTTCTAAAACAGTATATATACACTTGGGATGAACGAGGACTTCTACTTCATGATTTTCGTCAGTATCCTCGACATTCTTTACGATGATAAATTTATCCTCTAAAATTCCTTCTTCATCAAAATATATAACACGTCTTGCACTCGTCAATGTAACAGCCTTCTTTACGTTTTCTGTATTATTTCTGATAATTTCATATTCGTTATATGCAGTGTAATCAGTTATTTCTCCAATTACTTTTATTGGCTGCATCTCTTTAACTGTGAATCTCCCTAGATGTTCTTGTATTTTATTCCAGTCATCTTTCACCGCTTTTATTTTCTTTAAAAGGTGTTCTCTATATTCAATTTCCTCTACTATTTTCGCTTCCTTCTCCTCTAATATACA
This sequence comes from Gracilibacillus suaedae, assembly GCF_017599345.1. Taxonomy (GTDB): domain Bacteria; phylum Bacillota; class Bacilli; order Bacillales; family Amphibacillaceae; genus Gracilibacillus; species Gracilibacillus suaedae. Next base: position 91,721 of record NZ_JAGFVL010000062.1, on the reverse strand, counting down.
TTCTAGATTGACGTTACTCTTACTTTGCCTGATTTCTTGAATTTTCTTGATCTCTATATCAATTTCTCGATAAAAATTGGTTGTTATAACATCATGAATATCATACTGATTATATTTTCTATAACCATTTTCGATATCATGCTTAGGATTGACCAATCCCTTCTCCTCGTAATACTTTAATGTGTCTCTAGAAACTCCTAAAAAACCTGCCACTTGTCCAATCGTATACATAATTTTTCTCCCTTACATGTTTTAGAACACGCACTATATTGTTTTTATTTCATTATCTATTCGTTGCTAGTTTAGTTTTAAAAGGCTGATCTAATTGAAGGTCTCCTAATTTCAATTTTATCAACAACATATTTGATAACATCGTATTCAAAAGTTATCTTATAATTCATTGTATAGCACGCTTTCTTATTATCAAAACAAATAGTTATTTAAAAGGAAGAACAAATAATAATGGTAGGTAGGTATCCTCGAAACGGGTAATTGTGGAGAAACTGAAGTCGTAGAGCATATTCAAATGCTGAGTGTTGATAGTTTGACTATTGATTCACGTAATGACTAATGCTATTCCGATTAGCCAACCCATAAATCATTGGTAACATCAAAAACGAAGCCCGATTTGAGCTCCGTTTTTTGATCATATACTTTATTTAGCCTAACCCTCAAATACTCGTGACCGAATCAAAAAACGCTTCCCTTCTGGGTTTTCCAGAGAAAACATACCTCCCCGACCTTCTACCACATCAATAATCAGTTGGGTATGCTTCCAGTATTCATACTGATCTTTCGACATATAGAAAGGAGTATCATTTACATTACCTAATAAAATATCGGAGTCTCCAACTCGAAATTCCCCTCTTGGATAGCACATCGGCGAGCTTCCATCACAGCAACCACCAGACTGATGGAACATTAAAGGACCATGCTTCTCTTTTAGCAGATCCATTAACGCCACCGCCTCATCCGTTGCCAAGACCTTTTCTTGTTGTACCATGCACCCGCCTCCTTTCTTAAGGATTAAAAGAATCCTTTTGGCTCGGTACTATAGCTTACGAGCAAGTTCTTCGTTTGTTGATAATGAGATAACATCATCAAATGATTTTCTCTTCCAATTCCTGATTTTTTATAACCACCAAAAGCAGCGTGGGCAGGGTAATCATGATACGTATTCGTCCATACGCGCCCCGCTTGAATACTTCGACCGAATCGATATGCCTTATGGAAATCTCGTGTCCAAACACCTGCACCTAATCCATATAACGTGTCATTTGCAATATCTAGCACTTCCTCATCATCTTTAAAGGTTGTAACAGCAAGTACCGGACCAAATATTTCTTCTTGGAAAATTCTCATTTTATTATGACCTTTGAAAATAGTTGGCTTGACGTAGAAGCCTTTGGAAAGCTCTCCTGCTAATTGATTTCGTTCACCACCAACTAGCACCTCTGCTCCCTCTTGCTTACCGATATCTAAGTAAGACGAAATCTTTTCCATTTGTTCTGTAGATGCTTGAGCACCCATCATCGTTTCCGTGTCTAATGGATGACCAACTTTGATTGCTTTCACACGCTCTACAGCTCGCTTGATAAACGCCTCATAAATATCTTCATGTATTAAAGCACGTGACGGACAGGTACAAACTTCCCCTTGGTTTAAAGCAAACATCACCATACCTTCAATGGCTTTATCTAAAAAGGCATCGTCCCCAGCCATGACGTCTTTAAAGAAAATATTTGGGGATTTTCCTCCTAGCTCTAATGTGACTGGAATAATATTTTCAGAGGCATATTGCATAATGAGACGCCCAGTTGTTGTTTCACCAGTAAAAGCGATTTTGGCAATCCGACTGCTTGAAGCTAACGGCTTACCTGCCTCTAATCCAAATCCATTTACAACATTAACTACACCAGGTGGCAGTAAATCATTTATTAGTTCAAGTAAGACATGAATCGATGCTGGCGTTTGTTCTGCAGGCTTGATGACAACCGCATTACCTGCAGCTAGTGCCGGGGCAAGCTTCCATGTTGCCATCAATATTGGAAAGTTCCAAGGAATGATTTGTCCGACAACACCAAGTGGTTCGTGGAAGTGATAAGCGACTGTATCATCATCCAGTTGACTAAGCGAGCCTTCTTGTGCCCGAATCGTTGCTGCGAAATAACGGAAATGGTCAACAGCCAATGGCAAGTCTGCAGCTAACGTTTCTCGTACTGCTTTTCCATTATCCCATGATTCTGCAACAGCTAACATTTCTAGGTTTGCTTCAATACGATCAGCTATTTTATTCAACATATTTGCTCGCTCAGCTGGAGATGTTTTCCCCCATGCTGGTGCAGCCTTGTGGGCAGCATCTAGTGCAAGTTCAACATCCTCAGCAGTAGAACGAGCTATTTCACAAAAAACTTCACCTGTAACTGGTGTCACGTTTTCAAAATATTGTCCTTTTACTGGCGGAGTCCACTCACCGCCAATATAGTTATCGTATTTTTCCTTAAAATTTACCACGGAACCTGGTTGATTTGGCACTTCATATTTCATACATATTCCTCCCCACTTTTACTTTTAACAATGCTCAAAATAGGTCTTGATCCACTTGGATAACACCTATTTAAAATATATTGATTAGTGGAGAAGAATATGTCTCGTGTATGGGTGAGATAAGGTGGTTCGTATCAGTAACAGGAAAAGTCATAGTTCAAGGTTTTATTATACTGCTGTTTATGTGCTTTTCTCACTGCATTATTTAAAAGTATTATTTTATTTCGAAACGACAAGACTAGTCGGATCTTCCGAATTTCAACTGGTACCCAGTCTATCGTAATAATCTCTTGGTAAGAGTTAATAGATGTCTCATAATCAACATTCTTAGATAAAAATTCTCTTATGTTAGTCTGGTAATCTTTTATAGATCAATAAAAGCCAGAAACTACAAAAAGACATTTGTCTAATGTAGTTCCTGGCCCTATGATAACAAGATCTGAATTATTATCTCTTACTTTCCAGAAACAAGATTTACCACTTCCTTCGTTGGCAAAGCACTTATCGCACCATTTTCGTGGTGACCATTGCTGCTACAGCGTTAGCAAAGGTCACCATAGAAACTAATTCACCTGGAGTTAAGTCTATAAGTTTTTTATCCATTAATGAGAATTGTTAGAGGAATTATCATTGTAGCATTAACATTGATTGTTGGTTCACAAGACTATAATGGCCGTGGGTTACAAATGTTAGAGCAATCTTTTACAGAAGACGTCCCACCATTTGCTTTTCTGGACACGTTCATTGATCTACCTATGTCATTTCTTGCTGCATTAGGCTTAATTGCTGTTTTTGTGGAGGGGCTAACACCCCTATAGCAGCTTTCCTGCTGGCAATGGAGATGTTTGATGGAAAAGGGTTAGAGTACTTTTTTGTTGTTTGTTTAGTCAGCTATCTATTCTCAGGACACCATGGACTATGGCCTTCTCAAAAAATATATGAGCCTAAGAGCAGGTTATATAATACTCCTCGCGCAGAAACTAGGTTAATTGCTAAATATTTCTTCTAGAGACAAGCTGGAATCAACTAAAACAAAAAGGAGCTCAAACCTCTGAACTCCTGTTTTTTGAAATCATTATTTCGTTTTCAGTTTTTCATTTTTTTGCTTATGAAATCCATTCACTTTTGCTTAAATTTGCGGTCCTGCTTGTTTTATTTCTGGCACTACATTAGAAAAGCGTTCGAAATTGGAAATAAACCTTTTTGCTAACTCTTGTGCTTTTTTATCATAAGCATTTTTGTTTTCCCATGTATGACGAGGGTTTAATATTTCTGTCGGAACCCCTGCTACCGTTTCTGGAATAATTAAACCGAAATGAGAATCTTGATTATAATTAACTTTTTCCAAATCACCATTAATTGCTGCCCGAACCATGGTACGAGTGTATGCTAATTTTATTCTTTCACCGACTCCATATGCACCGCCAGACCACCCAGTATTTACAAGATAAACATGTACATCATGGTCATGAATTTTTTTACCAAGTAACTCAGCATATACATTAGGGTCCAACGGTAGGAAAGGTTCACCAAAACAGGTGGAAAAAGTAGCTTCCGGTTCCGTAATGCCTCTCTCCGTACCAGCAAGTTTCGATGTATACCCGCTCAAGAAATGATACATAGCCTGTTCTTTCTTCAACTTCGAAATCGGCGGAAGTACACCGAATGCATCCGCTGTAAGAAAAATAATCACTTTCGGATGACCAGCAACACTCGGGCTAACCGCTCCAGGGATGTTTTCAATCGAATAAGCAGCACGGGTGTTTTCCGTATATGTGTTAACATCAAAATCTAACAATCTAGTTTCAGGATCAATCTCTACGTTTTCTAAAACAGAACCATATTTAATTGCGCTCCATATTTGTGGTTCTTGTTCCTGAGACAGACCAATACATTTAGCATAACAGCCCCCTTCAAAATTAAAGACACCGGAATCGGACCAGCCATGCTCATCATCACCGATAAGCTGACGATTTGGATCTGCTGACAGTGTTGTTTTTCCTGTTCCTGATAAGCCAAAAAACAAAGCCACATCATCAGGACTGTCACCCATATTAGCAGAACAATGCATTGGCAATATGCCTTCAAATGGCAACAAAAAATTAAGCACACTGAATACAGATTTTTTCATTTCACCTGCGTAGGCAGTACCGCCAATGAGCACGATTCTTCTTTCAAATGAAATAGATATGAATGTTTCGGAATGCAGCTCTTCCTTCATTGGATCGGCTTTTAATCCAGGAAGACAAATTATTGTAAAATCAGATTCCTTTTTTCCTGATTCATGTTGAATGAATAATTGCTTCACGAATAGATTATGCCAGGCTAATTCATTGATTACCCTAATGGAGATCTGGTGGTTTGTGTCAGCACCGGCTGCTCCTTCAAACATAAACAGCTCTCGATCAGACATATAGGCTAACGCTTTTTTGTAGAGTGCATCAAATGTTTGCTCAGAAATCGGTTGGTTGATTTTCCCCCACTTTACCCGTCCTTTTGTTACGGAATCTTCCACAATATATTTATCCTTTGGTGACCTACCTGTAAACTCTCCTGTATAGGCATGAAGCGCCCCTTTCTCTGTTAATATTGCTTCCTTTCGCGTAATGGACTTTTCGACTAGCTCTGATACAGATATGTTATTGTATACCTTTCTAGAATAAAGCGCATCCATCTCATTAAGCGTCTTCATATTTCTCATTCCTTTCGTTCTCTTGTTCTATGCCATTCGGGTTGTACATAGCATAAAGAGTGGTTACTTTTGAAGAAGGGAACATTTCTACAACACTTTCACAATATACACAGACAACAACTCTCATTTTCAATCATCCTCGCCTTCATATAAGCAGAAAGCTCTGCTACTCGACAGGAGTAAGCCGATTCGTTATCATACTAGGCTAAAACTTTTATCTAATCTCCCCATCACTGCAAGCCAAAACATCTATATAAAATGAACTTTCTCGTATACCATTACCTTTAACTAGCTTTTTTCTTAGACCAGATACTTTTGGCAATCGGGAAGGCAAATGAAAGCACAGATAAAATAATTAAAACAAGTGAAATATTGTTTTCAAACATAATAGAAATACTTCCATTGGAAATCGTCATCGATTGTCTCAACGATTGTTCCATCATACCACCTAGGATAAACGCTAAAATAAAAGGTGGAGCTGGGAATGCAAACATTCGCATCAAGAAACCGATGACACCGAATGCTAATAATAAATACAAGTCAAAAACACTGAAACTAATTGCATATACCCCAATTAAACTAAACATTAAGACTAACGAAATTAATAATGGCCTAGGAATGGTTAAAATTCTAGCGATATAAGGAATTAACGGTAGATTTAAGACCAATAGAAAAATGTTACCGATATACATACTAGCAATAATACCCCAGAAGACTTCAGGGTGATCTCCCATTAACATTGGCCCTGGTTGTAATCCTAATACTAAGAATGCACCTAACATAACGGCTGTCGTACCTGAACCTGGAATACCAAGACTTAATAACGGTACAAACGCACCACTAGTCGCAGCATTGTTAGACGCTTCTGGAGCAGCTAGCCCTTTAACTGATCCTTTTCCAAACTCCTCTGGCTTCTTAGCAATTCGCTTCTCAGCAATGTAACTAATAAACGATGCTATAGTTGCACCGGCACCTGGTAAAATACCTAAGATAAATCCAAGTAAAGATTGACGGCCCACCGGACCACTCATTTCCTTCGCATCCTCTTTAGATAATTTTAAACTGCCAATTTCTTTTCCAGAACCTGCTGAAGATTTATGACGATTCATAACTAAATAACAAACTTCTGCAATGGCAAATAACCCAAGAGCAATGACTAGAAAATCAATACCATCTAATAAATTCATGCTACCAAAGGTGAATCGACCTGTTCCTGTTTGAGGATCAATTCCAATTGTTGCAACCATGAAACCAACAACTGCTGAAATAAGTGCTTTAATCGTTGAACCTTCTGATAAACTAGCAATGGCAGTAAGACCTAGTAACATTAAAGCGAAATACGCAGGTGGTCCAAACGATATCGCCACACTCGCCAACATCGGTGCAAAAATCATCAGTAATACAACACTAATGGTTCCACCGGCAAATGAGGAGATAGCAGCAATCGCTAGTGCTTTCCCTGCTTTACCCTGCTGCGCCATCGGGTATCCATCAAATGATGATGCAACAGTTCCTGAAATACCTGGCGCATTCAACAATATAGAGGATGTTGAACCACCAAATACCGCACCATAATAAACACCTGCCATCATAACAAGCGCTAAAGTCGGATCCATTCCGTACGTAATCGGAATCATTATCGCAATCGCACTAATAGGACCAAGTCCAGGTAGCATTCCGATAAATGTACCTACAAACACACCTAATAATACGAATAGAATACCTTCCCAACTAAAGGCCACTTCAAAACCTGTTAAAATTCCTTCAATAGCTCCCATGCTTCCCCTCCTCTCTTAAAACGGTAGTATTCCCTGTGGTAGTTTAATTTGAAGCATAAAAACAAAAATACTATATAGAGCTACCGGAAACACAATTGATACAAATGCATTCACACTATGGTTTTTATAACCTAAAAACCATGAACAAAAATAAACGAACAAAACGGTCATAATGATAAAACCAAGTGTTTCAAATAATATAATGTAGATTAAGAGTAATGCACCTACCCCCAATAAGGCTTTAACATCTGTTTTAGGAATTTGACGCTTGGCCTTTTGCTCTTCTGAATCACTATCTTTAGAAAAAATTAGAGCAATCGATAATACTAATAAAACCCATCCCAATGTCTTTGGAACAGCATCAGCATCTAGTGGAATATAAAGATAGGTTGGCAATTGATAACTCATATATAAATAACCTATTGATAATAGAGTTAAGATTAAGCCAATTTTACGATTAACCCTTTGTACCATTAGAATTTACTCCTTCCTAGTCAAATCCGCTCGGAATTATTTTGATTTAACAACTCGCTAAAAGTATCAGAAGTCAACAAGCATCCTGTTGACTTCCATTAAAGACATTATTTTAATAAACCTAATTCTTCAAGAATACTTTGTAGATTCTCTTTTTCTTCATCTAAGAATTGTTTGTATTCTTCACTCCCCATGTACATTTCGTTCCAACCATAATTAGAACGAACATCAGCGAACGCTTCAGAATCACTTAACTCTTTATATTTATTTTCATAATATTTAACAGCTGCCGGGTCCATATCTTTTGGACCAAAGAAGCCTCTCCAGTTTACGAATGTTTCATCGATTCCCTGCTCTTTAGCCGTTGGAAATGTTGAAAGCACTTCACCGTCTAAACGTTCTTCAGATGTTACGGCAAGAACTTTAAGTTTATCCGCGCGAACTTGCTCAGCAACTTCAGCTACACCTGTTGAAAATACATCAGCACTTCCGTTTAATACTTGAGTCACACCGCCAGCATCTGGAGCAGAAACATATTTAATTTTTGTAATATCTACACCTGCTGCTTTAGCAAAGCGTACGAACTGAATGTGGTCCATACTGCCAGGAGCAGATGTACCAACAATTGTTACACTTTGCGGATCTTCTTTCATATCCTCAAATAGTTCATTTAAATTGTCCCATTTCGCATCTTTAGCAACTGCAAAAGCACCGTAGTCAGCAATCACGTTGGCAATTGGAGTAAAATCTTCATGTCCGTATTCAGACTGGCCATTTAAAGGTACTAATAAAATTGGTGAAGATGATACGAATAAGTTGTGGTTACTACCTTCTTGTTCAGCCATGTAAGCCCAACCTATAGCACCTCCGGCACCTTCTTTGTTAACAACACCCATGTCTTGATCGATCATACTTTCTTCAGTTAGAACTTGTGCTGACATGCGAGCAGTTGTATCCCAACCGCCACCAGCACCTGCTGGAGCAACAATTTCGATAGACTCTGAAGGTGTCCATTCACCATTGTCTTCACCTGAGTTTTCTTTAGTATCTTCGTCGTTTGTATTGCCATCATTTGATGACGTGTCTTCACTGCCACATGCGGCTAAGAACGTTAACATTAATACAAATATTAATAATGCTAATAATTTCTTCATGATAAACCCCCTAATAATTTTAATTTTGATAGGGAAAACCTGACTTAACGAAAAGGAGCAATGCTAAGTCGAGTATCCCCCCTCATTTAAAGATTGTTACAAATTGTTGATTACTATGATAATTGTTAATATTCTGAATGTAACCGTTTCCAAAATAACTCGCATTAAAAACCTTAAATGTTTTTTGTTCATTTTGTTCACGAGATGGATATGTAATGATCAACTAATAAGGGGGCACGGTCTACTCATTGCCCAGAATAACCGGGGATTCTTAAGGTGAGGTACAAAGAAAATCAGCCAACCCTGTCTGGTCAACAGTAAGTAAGTTTGGTCGCCAATTTTTTCAAAAAAAGAACCATATAAATGGTCCTAGCTCTGATAATATTTCCGTTCGGGTCTGCCAACAATTCCGTATTCTAATTCCGCTTGGCACTCACCCTCTGAGATTAAATATTCTAGATACCTTCTAGCTGTTGTTCGAGATGCTCCCATTTGACGCCCCATTTCTTCAGCTGTAACACCTTTAGCTTTCTTTAGAATCTCTTTTACTTTTTTCAATGTTAAGGGGTCGATTCCTTTAGGAGTATTTTGATCAGGTTCACTTAAGACTGTGCTACTTCGCCCGAAATACGTATCTAGTAACTTTTGGTCAACCTCGTCCTTTTTGTCTATCTCTTCATAAAACTGTTTGAACTTATTAACCGTATCAACAAAACGTTCCAGAGTAACAGGCTTAATAATATAATCGAATATACCTTTTTTTAAGGCTTCTCGTACAATTTCTTTATCAGTTCCTGCACTAATCATAATAATCCCGACGTCTGGTTTTATTTCTTTAATTTCCTCAATAATTTCAGTTCCCAATCGGTCAGGCATATAAGTGTCGAGTAAAATCAAATCAACATCCGTACCCTGTAGTTTGTCCAATGTATCGCCAGCTGTCAGTGATTTAAAGACCACTTCACAGTCTTCAATATGTTTAAGAAAACCTTCATGAATAGACGCCACACGATAATCGTCTTCCGTAATCGCTACTTTCAACATTACGCATCGTCACCTTCTTCCACTTGCTTTGGTAAGTAAACAGTGAAAACCGTACCTTCTCCTTCTTCACTTTGTACTTCAATATTTCCACGAAGTTCTTCTACAACTTCTTCCACAATAGATAATCCATAACCTCTGTCATCAGCTCCCTTAGTTGAAAAACCTTTTTCAAAAATTAGACGTTGTAGATCAGCTGGGATGCCATAACCTTCATCGCTTACTTCAAGAATAATATCATTCCCTATATCTGTCGCAAAGAAATTAACCTTCTTATTACCACCGTCACTTACCGCTTCAATGGCATTATCTAGTAGGTTTCCTAGGATTGTAATCATTTTAGATGTATTAATGTGTTTAGGTAACGGAGATAATGAACTATTCTCATCAATAACTAGTTCTACTTTTTTCTCTGATGCCTTGCCTATTTTCCCTAAAAGAATAGCTTGGACCGTTTGATCCTCAATATATTTGAATAGTGCTTTCGTTTGGTGTTGATGTTGTTCATACTCCTCTTGAATTAAATCAATCGCTTCCTGGTAATTTCCAAGCTGTAATAACCCAGATATAACGTATAGTTTATTTGTATATTCATGTGTTTGAGCACGTAAGTCCTCGGAATAACTTTTCACTTCAGATAGAGCATTTAACATTTGTTGGATTTCAGTTTTATCTCTAAAACTAGCGACCACCCCAACCGCTTCTCCATTTTCATAAATCGGCGTGCGGTTAACGATTACTACCCGATCCCTTAGTATCATCTCATCATCTACATCTGCTTTTCCTTCATGAAGTACTGTAAACATTTTGGTATTTGGTAGAACTTCATTAATATGTTTAAACTTCACATCTTCAGTCAAACCTAACATTTTTCTAGCTGAATAATTTAAAATCGTAATAATACCCTCAGAATCAATTGCAATAATGCCCTCTTTTACTGAGCGCAATACGGCTTTACGTTCACGATATAAAGATACAATTTCATGAGGTTCTAACCCTAAAATATCATTACGTATACTTCTGGTTAAAAATACTCCTCCGATAATCCCTAAGCCTAAAACACCTAATCCGGTTATACATAAAACTGTCAGCCGATCATAAATCGTTCCACGGATATCTTCCAGCATAAAACCAACAGAAACAAGACCTATAATCTCACCTTGATCGTTAAAAATAGGTGCCTTACCTCGAAGTGATGGACCTAACGACCCTACGGCTTCAGATTTATAATACTCACCATGTATAAGTGCCTGATCATTATCGCCTCCGACCATTTTCCGACCAATTTTAGACTCTTGCTGATGTGAATAACGAATACTATTCTTGTTACCAACAACGATAAACTCTGCACCAACCTTGGCCCTGATTTTTTCTGTTATCGGCTGAATGACTTCAGATGGCTCATCTAATGCAAACGCGTTAATGATTTCAGGCATTAACGAGATAGAAGTTGCAATACCTAAAGCTCGCTCTCCCATGGTGTTTTTCGTCTGGTTCCATTCTATATAACCATGAATTCCGGTGATCAAAAAAGTTACAAATAGTAAAAGCGAGATGATTAAGGTTAAAATTTTTGTTTTTAATGAAAATTTTTTAGCCATTTTTGCCTTTCCTCCGTGAAATATCTATTACTTATGTACAGAATAACATGAAATGATGTAGAGGAGCGATAAGGTGGATTCTGGAATGCGATAAGCATGATGCACAGGTAATCTTATTCTCAACACAAAAGGAAAATTATGTTAGTATTAGATTAATAGAATTTGTTACTCCAACCATACGTCATAATATATACAACGGGGGAATCACTTATGAAAAAAAATAACAAAACGGTAATATCTATATGTATTTTGGTATGGATAGTCATGTTAGTAGCTTGCGAAAATTCATCTACCAAATCGGATAACGTTGTGAACAACCAATCACCCGATCATAATTCAGATGAAGAAATCCATAACTCTAGTAAGGAAGATGCAACAGAAACAGTGGCGAATGAGGAGATTGATAATAACAACCTAGAAACCAATAAAACTTCGGATCAACTATCAAAAGAACAGGAAGATACACCTGCTAACGATACAACTACCAATCTAAAAGAAACATACTTAAACAAATTAAACGACACAAATGAAAAAACAGGAAATATGGAGGTGGAAGACAGTTCTACATATGCTTTAAAAGATGTCGCACATAACCAATATGAGGCGTGGGATGATTTATTAAACGAGATTTATGGTGTATTAGAAGAGCAATTATCTGCTGAAGAGATGAGCCAATTGAGAGAAGAGCAACGGGATTGGATCACACATAGAGATGAAACGGCGAAAGAAGCATCACTAGAATATGAAGGTGGTACAATGGAACAATTAGAGTATGTAACTGTACTTGCAAACGAAACAAAAGAAAGATGTAATGAGTTAGTGGAAGAATATATGAACTAGCTTGAAATACGGGTTTTACATACCATTAGCACCGTGATAAAAGCCATTGAACATGGATTTTTACATATAAACTGGAAAGGAGCATAACATTTTTGAAGCGGAAAAAGCTCTTTCTAATTATTATTGGCCTAGTGTTTCTTTGTTTTGCGCTAACATTACTTTATACCATTTTTAGAGATAATGATAACTATAAATATTTCACAGGACTTGGCTCAACAATTAGTATAGCTCCAGATGATTCACTACTGGCACTCTCCTACTATATGGATGGGGAAGAATCTATTTATACAGCAAGTCCAAACGGTACCGATGTTAGACAAATAACTGACGACCATAACACAAGAGATCGCAATCCCGCCTATTCTCCTGATGGATCTAAAATTGTGTTTATGAGTGAAAATAACAATGGCATTCAGACACTTCGAGTTATCAAGCAAGACGGCAATGATGCAAGGCAATTAACGGATCATGATATGCACGTGAAAGACGCGATCTTTTCAAATGATGGAGAAACAATCTTTTTTGTTGGGATCGAGGCGGAAGAATTTAATAAAGGAGAGCAATCTAGAGAAGGATTTGATTTGTATTCCACTCAGATTGATGAGGGTACTGTTAACAAATTAACAGATGCTGATCATTTTTCGATGGATGATTTGTCTCTTTCACCTGATGGGCAAACCATTTATTATAGCGAGTTCGACGGCAAAGGTGACCGAATTTACTCTTACTCACTCGAAAAAGAAAGTATAACGAAGCAAGCTCCTATTATTCCTAAAGAAGTAGTTGAAGAACAATCATTCCACTCACCACAACTGTCTCCAGATGGAGAACGTTTGGCGTTTACAAATGTGGCGAATGAAGCTAAAGGTGATTCATTGTTTGAATATGAACTATACTTATTAGACTTAGTGACAAACGATGTTGAGAAACTAACCAACTTAGAGAAATCTATCGCATCCCCTGTATTTTTCCATAGCAAAGATAAAATCGCATTCTTTGAGTATACCAACTGGGCACAAGACCCTGCTGATTATCAACTAATGACGATCGATTTAACATCTCACAACATTAAAAAAATCGAGTTAGACTTACCTGCGTCAACAAGTGAAAAGCCATTAATGCGACTGATAGATCAATCAGTCAATAGCTTCACATTAGCTATTTTATATATATTACTAGTAGGATTAATAAGTGTGTTTTGCCACTATTATTATCCTAGAAAAGTCTATTTACCTTCTATCGTTAGCTTTTCTATTGCTGTCTTAACATTTGTTGGTAGTATTTTGGTGGCTATGACGATGAATGCATGGTACGGAATCGCGTTAGGAATGTTAGCCGCAGGAATATTTGGCTGTTCTGTTGTTGTTGTTTTGTTCGTGTTTATTTTTAAACGACTTGTAAGGTGAACATATGGTTTTTTCTGGTAACAACACCTTCTGGGTTATATTAAAAAAATGAGTTTATTTGTTTCTCCAACTTCGTTTCATTCTTCTCCAAGATCGATCACGGAAAAAAGACGACTCTCATTCTCGAATGAAAGTCGTCTTTTTCAAAATTTTATTAACGGGCATAATGAACCAAATGTTATGTGACCAACAAGTTTTACTTTACTTGAGCAGCTAGTTTTTTAACTGATGGGACTTTTTTAGTAGCCAGCTGTTAAAAGCTGCTTACTTGGTCACTTTCCCCACTATTTTTCTCTGATTGCCCTTTTATAACAATAGAAAGAACATAGATCAGGAGAAATATACCATAAACAATGGTTGCTACACCATATACTGCTTGATAAGAGCTAACGGTAGCCATTAATCCTAATATAAAGGAACCTCCCCCGATGCCTAAATCAAAGAAGTTAAAGAAGGAAGCCATTGCACTTTCATGCTCGTGTTCGTCTACCAAGTTCATACACCATGTTTGAATAGCTGGGAAGATAGAACCAAATCCAAACCCATAAAAGATAGCTGCTATGAAGAAGGTGCTATCACTAACTGCTACGTAAAGTAGAATCAAACCTATAATAGATAGAATAGATCCAGGTATAAGAATTACCGACGGTCCATATATATCAAATAGCCTTCCTGATATTAGTCGAATTACTAGACTAGCTGCTGCGATTAATAAGAAAAACAAACCTACTTTATTAAAATCTTTCTCTATCGCATACAAAGAAAAGAAAGACATAATTCCTCCCGCTGCAATACCAATTAAAAATACGAGCATTGCTGGAAACAGCACTTGCTTTTCCCATAATTTAAATTTTATATTTTCTCTTTTATCTAACTCTTTGCTATTAGGTCCTCTCTTTATAAAAACTGCCATGATAACAGCTAGTAACATAATGGCCATTCCTCCAAGGAATAATCGCTGGAAGTCATATAATTCTAATGTCATCATTCCAATCATTGGACCTACAGAGATGGCTATTGTTTCCCCAGCCCCGAAATAACCAATCCCCTCACCTCGTCGATCACTAGGAATGATTTCAGCTGCAACGGTAGTAAAGTAAGTAGTTGCTAACCCAAATCCAGCTCCGTGAATGAGTCGAACAAGTAATAACATGGTGATATTAGTAGATAAATAATAGGCTCCTGTAGATAGAGCTATGATTAATGTACCTAAAATTAAAAGCAGTTTTTTATCAAATTTCGTTGCTAGGATCCCAGCAAATGGACGAATAAAAATAGCAGATAACATAAAAACACCTGTTACTAAACCAACTTGGCTTGCTTCTCCTCCTATAGCTGTTACAAATAAAGGAAGCGTAGGTAATAACATTTCAAAAATCATAAATACTAAAGCATTGGAAATTACTACAAAAATAAACGACAGTGACCACATCTTATTATTAACATGAGTCATACTTTCTCACACCTCTATTTTATTATTTTGTTGTAATCAAAAAAGAAGTCTTCTTTTCAATTAGCAACAAAAATAATAAACCTTCCTGTAAGGGGAAGGTCAATAGTTAATGGGAATTTGTATTTCTGTAAGGTAATCTTCTTTATATTTGGAGATATAGTGGTCAATGATGGTCCTCTCTATAGCATCTCCTACTATTTGATAACCGTTCTCTTCGATGTAATGAAGTAATTTCTTATAATATGGAGCAGATCCAGTATGATCTCCCTTATAATAAATAGAGGCATATGTTCCCTTTGGAAAAGATGTAACTAAAGGGCTATCTATATCTTCTTCTTCGATGATGATGAAAATAGAGTTATATTCATCGAATTTTTTGTCCTCAAAATTTTTGATCCTAACCGTAAATCCAACACCACCAATAAATATAGAGGAATTCATATTCGCTAGATTCTCTAATTGTCTCAAAGAAAGTTCCACCTCTGGTTCTGAACCAATATTTTCAATTAACCTTATTACGTTCCGCTCTTCCATTTCGACTATTCGTACGACTCCCAACTCCCCTATTCCTTGAGCCAATTTTATATCCTTTATTCGATTCTCAAATTTGCGGTTAACCCGCTCTAACTCTTTGATTTTTTTCTCTGTTAGACGCTTTTGTGTTTCTAATAAATTCACGAAATCATCTATATCTCTATGATCTAAATGGCTTTTTATATCCTTTAAAGAAAAACCTAATCCCTTTAAATATTGAATAGTATTTAATTGCTCAAATTGTTCAGTTGAATAGTATCTATAGCCGTTATTCACATCAATTTGAATAGGTTCTAGTAAACCAATCTGGTCATAATACCTTAGCGTTTTCATAGTGGTGTTATGAAGTTTCGCCATTTCTCCAATTGAAAATAAATTTTTCATCGTAATTTCCTTTCTCTATTATCTTTATTAAGACTATGATAACCGATTTTAATATTCAAGTCGCCAAAGCTGAAAGAAAATCATTATCCTATATGAGTTTTCTTTTGGAGGTCATGAAATACAAACAATAAAAAACTTACCCATATAATAGAGCCATTATTAATGCATTATACCTAACAACAAAAAAACAAAGCCCCTAATCAGCTATACCAACTGTTTGGGGCCTTTCTGCATTTATTAACTTGTAATGTTTTCTTTGTATTTCATAATCAGCACTACCAATTTTTCCTTCGGTACAAGATAAACATTATTGATAATACAACATCCTAATACAATAGTTTAAACTTTCTGATTCTTGAGTGCTTTTTTTAATTTCCGTATGCGACCCACATCAAACCCACAAGTAAATGATTGATTTAATCGTACACCTTTGCCGAAATGATACTCACTTGCATGTACTCTTTTATGAATGTGCTCAAAATTAGTTGGTGTAATACCTGCTCCCGGCATAATAATTGGACCATTCATTTCTTCTGATAATCGTACTAATTTGCGCAATGTATCTATTCCTTCCTCACAATTAGGCGCTCCACCTGATGTCAAAATTCTCTTAATATGATTTTTATACATAGACAGTATTTCATAAGATTGCATCAAGTCAGATGAATAATCAATTGCACGGTGAAATGTAATGTTAATCGATGGATAGGTTGCAATCACTTTTTCTATTAATATTTCGTCAATTGTAAAGTCTTGCTTTAATCCACCTAATACAAATCGGCTCGCACCGACAGACATCATTTCTTCTATAGACTCTAAAATAGTCTTTATATCTCGGCGACTATAACAAAACCCCTTATCATGTGGACGGATCATCACCTGTACAGGAATCGTTACGTGCTCTAAAATTTGTTTTGTTATGTCGGCTGATGGTGTCAATCCATCTTTTTCAATTGACGACACAAGCTCTAACCTATCAACTCCTGCTTTTTCTGCTTTTATTGCATCACCTACATTTTGTACAATCGCTTCTAACATATACTAGTCCCTTTCTCTTTTGATTAGTTCTGTTAATAATCGAACACCAAAGCCGCTTGCTCCACTTACATAATAACCGTCTTCTTTATATGATTTCACAACATTTGCCATGTCGATGTGATACCATTTACTTGTTTTTTTAAGAAATGATTGAAGAAATAATGCCGCTGTAATGGAACCACCATATGGCGATGATGCTATATTTTTAATGTCTGCTATGTCACTGTTTAGTAAATTTTGATATTCCTCCACAATCGGCATTGGCCAAACAAAATCACCCGTAATCTCGCTTATTTCATTATAATAATCAATAGTTGCTAATTGATTACTATAAATACCTGCTCTTTTTAACCCTAATGCATGACCAATGGAACCAGTTAATGTTGCAATATCAGCAATCCATTCTGCCCCCATTTCTTGCGCATATATGATACCATCTGCTAAAATCAACCGACCTTCTGCATCTGTATTTCCTATTTCTACTGTAGTTCCATTTGCATAAGTAATTACATAAGAAGGTAGATACGCGTTACTACTAGGCCGATTCTCTACCAATGGAATAATTGCTTGTATCGTTACTTTTAATTTAAGGTCAGCAATTAATTTCATTGCACCAATCACTGCAGCGGAACCGCCCATATCCATTTTCATATCAACAATGTCTTGTCCTTGCTTACTATTTATTCCACCTGAATCAAAGGTGACACCTTTACCGATTAGTGCCATTTTTTTATTTATTCCATTTTCATAATTTAATAAAACAACTTTTGGCTTCTGTTGACTCCCCTTACCGACCTCATATGTAGCGCTGAATCCTTTCTCTATAAGCTGTTCATAATCAAGTATAGTTACATTCACATCTGTGTTCTTGAATAAGTTGCTTATTTCGTTCACATAGCTGGCTGGTGTTAATTGATTTGCAGGTTCATTACATAAATCCCGTGCCACACACACTGCATCCGCAACCAGCTTTGCTTGTAATGCTAGTTCATTATATTCCTTGTTATAATGCAGTGAAATAGTTACATCCTTTTGTGCTGATTTATATTTTTGGAATCGATAACTTGCTAAATACCATCCTTCGAAAAAAGCAGCAATCGATTGATGCAATGAGAAATGATTTAATTCACGGAATCTATGAAACGCAATGTCTAATGCCTTAACATCATGCATTTCAGCTTGTTTCCTCAATTCACCCGCAATGAATTTAATGGATTCTATTGTTTTAACAGATGACGATAAATAAACATAAAGGCAATATTCGTCATGTCGATACACACATTGAATTGGATTCTTCTTGAATGTTTCTAAAGCTATATCCTCTATATGTCTCACGGAAGTAATGAATTGAACAGAAGCATTCATTTCTTTCCCCCCTTGTGATAATGATCTATACTACTCGTGTTTGTGACTATTCAATCATATACATGTCATGTCCATCAATTCTAGCAATTATAAAAGGGATCGATTGATTATCACAAAATTCGTCTATACTTGTCTATTTCGTACTAGTTTAAATCCAATTCAATATGACCTACTTCTTTCCCGTTATCATTTAAGATTACAGAGGATCTCAATGCATATAACCGGTCAATAGTCTTAGTATTAGTATAATTGAGTTTTTTTAATAATTCCGCGACAATTAATGGCCATAATAATTCTGTACCACTATAAACCTTAAGTGCGATACTAACCTTCTCTTTCTTAAGTGCTAAGCAATAGACGCCTTGAGCTCCACCTTTTGCTATAATGTTTCTATCCCTTAATAAGGAAGTACAAATAAATTGGTGTGATGCAATAATGTGTGGGAAGTCATTCATTATTTGAACAATTTGATTAACCACATCTTCTGTTTCCTCATCTCTAATCATGCTAGGGTAGGCAAATTTTAAATAAGATATGGCCATATTATATAAAGGTACTGCAAACACAGGAACACCACATCCATCAATCCCAGTCACTATGTCATGTTTCGGCGTCTCAGAAAGTGTTGCAACAGTTGACAATATTTCTTGTTGTAATGGGTGACTTAAATCATAATAGTGTTCGCCTAATTGCTGTTCTTTTACATATGCTAAAAACCCCATATGCTTTCCTGCACAATTATGCAGTAATGCACGTTTTTGTTTATTTGATTTTATATAAGCTATTTTCGGCTCTTCATTCAATGGATAGCTCTCATTACAAATAAGCTCACTCTCTACAATTTGTAATTTATTAGCTAGGCTTAATAATGCTTTCTCATGATAAAGCTCCCCTCTCTGTGAAGCTGTAAAGAGGGCTGCCTCTTCTCCAGTAAGATGATATTGTTCGACTAATTTAAGTTTAAATATCGGTATAGATTGAAACGGTTTCATTGCGGACCGATAGAATGTTGGTTTTTGTATGTCACCTTTTTGATAGATAATTTGTTTATTGTGATCAATTATACAAACTGCACCTTGATGAATATTCTCTATTGTGTTATTTCTAAATTCTCTTGCAATAATCGAAGAAGGCATTACATCACTTCCTTTCGGGGACGTTTAAAAGCTAATATTTAGCATTCATCCCTACCTATAGAGATAAGAGAAATAAAGGATGCACTGGAAGTACGCACCCTTTATTACGATATTAATTAGAATGTGATAAAGTTGTACATGGATTGAACGTTTATATTCCTTGGTATTTGCTTATTTTCAAAACGCTGATCCTGAATAAGTGATTCGGTAAAGTATATTTGCTTTCTTTCACCAGGAACTAAATGGAAATTATTAGAACTGAAATAACCTTCTTCCTTTGTTTCCATCCAAACATTCATCGCAAAGTGATCACATGATAATTCGATACCACCTTCTATCACCTCCACATGTATGTTAGGATCTTGTAATTGCATTTGTTTCGGTTCAACAAATAAATGGGTGACTTCATCAACAATCGACTCATCTATTTCTAACTTGGCAGCTAACACACTATTATTAATCCAATCTTTTTTATCTTTTAAATCTACTAAATGTATTTTTGTTGATGCATTTTTGGGAATTTCAATCCTTACCGCCTCTTCTAAAACAATCTGTCCTTCACATGATACGATTTGTAAAGTAAGATTTGCTAATTGATCCTGTTGTACATCTGAAACAACCGTACACATAACCTGTTCCGCTTGTTGGTCTACAATAAGAATTGTTGGTTTAAAGCGATCCTTCATCTCATATTGCAGTGATTTCCATCTACCGTAATAATCCATACTTGACCATGAAGCAACAGGCCAACAATCATTCATCTGCCAATAAAGCGTTCCCATACAATAAGGCATATGTATTCGATGAGCTTCTACTGCAGAACGAATGGCTTTTGCTTGAAGGATTTGGCTCAAATGTAAAAAGGAAGCGAAATCTTTCGGTTCTTTATAATACATATCCATATATGTTTGAATTAGACGATTTCCCGATCCGTTTTTTTGGTGATGTAACATAACATCAGATTCAAGCGCGAAGTCTTTTTCTTCTGCATATTTTCGAACTGTTCTTTCTTCCGGGAAAGATTGGAATCCATATTCGCTCATAAATCGTCCTACATTTGCTTTATATGCCTTTAAAGGTTTTTGACCGTGCCATACATCCCAATAATGGATGTCCCCTTTCTTCAACGAAGCGAATGTAGCATGTTGATCCTGATTAAAAGTAAGATCTTGCATCGGAGAACTTGGCCAATATGCAGTATTTGTATCATACTTACGAATGACTTCTGGCAAAAGTTGATGGAATAGTTGATCATATGCTTGCCAAATTGCTTTGCGTTGAGCTGAGTTATACCTTTGCTTCCAGCCCCATCCAGCATCCTCGACATATTCCGCCCAAGCAGAATCCATTTCATTATTTCCACACCATAATGCGACACATGCATAATTACGCAATCGTTTTACATTATCAATTGCTTCTTGCTCTACGTTGTCTAAAAAAGCCTTATCGCCTGGATACATACTACATGCGAACATAAAATCTTGCCATACAAGAAGCCCATATTCATCACAAAGTTCATAAAAAACATTCGGCTCATATATTCCTCCGCCCCATACACGTAACATGTTCATATGTGAAGCTTTTGCAGAAGCAATTTCATGTTCGTAGTCTTCCTTTTCAACCCTTGTTAAAAAACTATCATTTGGAATATGATTTGCACCTTTCATAAAAACAGGTACTCCATTTAATTCAAAATGAAAACTTTGGCCACCTTGATCATGATCACGTACGAATCGAATAGAACGCAATCCCGTCTTTACTTTTTTACTACTTTTTAATGTCTCATTATGAAATAAATCAATAGAGAAGTGATACAAATACGGTTCTCCTAATCCGTTACTCCACCATAACTGAGGCTTACTAATCGAAAATGGTATGGCAATAGTTTGTTTCCCCTTCTTTACTTGGATCCTCTCTTCATGACTAAACCCATTGTTATCAGCGATAGAAATAGTAACTGCTAGTGGGGCTGATGCTTCTAATTCAACATTTGCTTTCAATTTAGCTATTTCTTTTGTTACATGTGATTGCTCAATAAACACATCTTGCATGCAAACATGAGACCACGCCTCAATATAAACATTTCGCCAAATACCACTTGTTACAAATCGTGGTCCCCAATCCCAACCATAATGATAAGGAGCTTTACGAGCAAAGACACTTAGCTTCTTCTCACCAACTCCTCCATCTTCAGAGTGATCATTATCGGCAGGTAAATTGTACCCTAACTCGTTAGGTTTATTTAAGTCATGAGCAATGGGGGAATGAAAGTACACATGTAGCATATTCTCCCCTTCTTGAACGTATGATTTAATATCCACCTTCCAAATACGAAACATGTTGTCTGTTGATAATACTTGTTTGCTATTTACATAGATATCTGCATACGTATCAAGCCCTTCCAATATAAGTTCTAACCTTTCCTCCGCCATATCTGATTCAGTCAATGTGAAGTATGATACATATTCCCAATCTTTTTTATCCACCCATTGAATATCCAATTCATTCTTTCCTACAAATGGATCTGGAATCACGTTGTGTGCTAATAAATCTGTATGGACACAACCGGGAACTGTTGCCTCTTTCCATGTCCTTTCACTTGCTTCTTTAAACTGCCAATTAGGTAATAAAATTTTTCTTACAGTGGACATACTACCTGCCTCCGTCTATATTAATCAAAATGTATTTCTGTTTGTTGTTTACTAGATTCGTCGACTCCTGTTAAAATCTTCATGATCTCTACACCATCTTCAACAGGTGCGATATTTTGTTCTTTTCCTTGTGCACATGCAATAAAATGATTGATTTCGTTCTGAAATCCATTCTCAAAATCGAATGTGAGATGATCAATTTGTGGTGTGCTATTTAGCATAATGTTGTTTTTCTCTGTAAATATTTCTAGTGCTGGTTCAATTTCTGCGCCACCTTTATTCCCATGTAGACTTACACGAACCTCTTCCTTCTTCGCATACAAAGAAAAACTAACATCGACCAATAATGATGACCCGTTATCAAAGCGAATGAGTGCATTAGCTAAATCCTCAACAGTGTTTTGTTTTGCATCATAATCTGCCGCTTTGTAAAATGATTTAAATTCTACATTGGATCTGTTACCTAACTTATGATACGTATTCCCACTAACAGATTTGACTTTAGGCTTGCCCATTAAGTACCAACAAAGGTCAATTACATGAACACCAATGTCAATTAAAGGTCCTCCACCTGAACGCTCTTTATCCGCAAACCATCCACCAGGGTTCCCTAATACTCGAAGACACGATGCTTTCGAATAATAAATATCTCCTAGTTCACCATTATCAATGAAGCGCTTTAACACTTGTGTATTTGTACCAAACCTTCTCACATAACCAATTTGCAGGAATTGGTTAGGATATTTCTTGACGCATGCCTCAATGGATCGCGCTTCTTCCACTGTTTTACATAGTGGTTTTTCAATTAAAACATTTTTACCTGCTTCTAAAGCTGCTATAGCAATTTCAGCATGGGTATTATTCCATGTACAAATACTTACCGCATCCACTTCTTTATTTCGAAGCATTTCATGATAGTCTGTATAGCAATGTGGGATATTCAATTCTTCTGCTTTTTTCCTCGCTCTTTCTTCATTCATATCTGTAACTGCTATTAATTCAGCATCTGGATTACTTAGATAACCTTGTATATGCATTTCCGAAATAGAGCCTAGCCCTATTACACCGACTTTAATTCTGTTCAACCTAACTCCTCCTATAATTGGTTTAAAATATTTTGTACATTTTGTAATGAAATGTGACTTGCTTTCTTGCATTCTTCCATTCCTTCAAATTCTATTGACACATAACTATCATAGTCACTATCCTTTATCACTTGTAAAATTGCTCTCAAATCAATATCACCATGACCAGTGATCGCTCCTCGTAGATATTTACCTCCCATAGAGGTAAACCAGCCCTCACCAGGGGAATATGTGGTAGCTTGCCGCACATAAAAATCTTTCACATGCAGCATTGTTGTATTATCTAAACATTTTTGAATTGCACAGTACGGATCCTCATCCACACAAAGAAAATTACCAATATCTAAGGTAAGGCCAAAATTAGACCGATTGACTTTCTTTATAATCAGGTTGACGCGATCACTGCCTTGAAGGTAAAATCCATGGTTTTCAATACTTGTTACAATTTCATATTGCTTTGCATAATCTGCTATCTCTTGACATGCTTCAACGATTTTTGGCAAATCTCTATCAAACTGTTCGATACTAGCCTCATTTGGTGGCTTGAATGATATATCATGGCGCATTCTCTTTACACCTAAAGTATTTGCAATATCTACCTCTTTTTTTACACGATCTATTTCTCTTTGAAAATCTTTATTATTGCCACTCAAAAATTCTGCACCAATTGCATAATTAGAAAGGCCTAATTCAAGTCCGCTCGCTTTCTCTCTAATGTCTTGAACTAAATCGTTATTGTCTGTTAATGTATATCCAATTGGTACAATTTCGATATGTTCTCCACCTTGTGCTTTCGTCCAATCCATCACATCTAAAATCGACATTTCTCCTGAATGGATGGCATTTGCTAAACTATAAGAACTCATACCCACTATCATCGCTTCGCCTCCTAATGATCTCTATAATGCAACTTTTTGTTGTAACTGATTGGATCGATAACACGCTTTCACTACCTCTAAGGTTTTTAATCCATCTTCTCCAGTTATGAATGGTTTTCTTTGTTGTTGTACACAATCAATAAAATCATTAATTAAACCTTCATCCATATCATCTGTATAAACCATTTCTTCAATTCTCTGATTTATATCATTGTAGTAAGTTACATGCTGTTTCAATGCATCGACTTTTAGTGACCCATTTTCACCAAAAAATTCTAATGTAACATCACCCCATGTCGGAAATGTCTTAGGACGCGACCAACTTGGATCAATTGTTACAACAACGCCTGACTCTAATGTTAATATTACCTGCCCACAATCCTCTACAGGAATATCATAAAATTTCGTATCAAATACTGCATATACATCATTTACTTCGTCTTGTAGTATCCACCGTAATACATCGACAATATGAACAATATGGTCTGTTGCACATCCTCCACCTGACAATGTAGGATCGACAAACCAGCCTCCAGGCATTTGTCCATGATTCGTTGTACGAATTGCCAATATATCCCCAATTCTCTTTTCTCTAATAATTTGCTTCATTTCTTGGATAGTTGGTGCAAATCGAACAGGGAAGGCGACTTGCAAAATGACATCATTGTTTTTACAAGCTGCCATCATTTCCTGAGCATCTTCCACCTCTGTGGCAATTGGTTTCTCACATAAGATATGTTTCTTCGCATTTGCTGCTAAGATTACATGCTGTTTATGGTGAACATTCTCTGAACAGATTATGACTGCATCAATATCTGTTTCTAACATTTGATCTAAATCGTCATAATACGTTGTTTGATATTTATTGGCCATTTCATGCCCTCGTTGCCTATCATTATCCCATATACACGTAAGTTCACTGTGGCTATTCTTTTGTAATGCATTCGCATAACTTAGTGCATGCATATGGGCAAAGCTTATTATCCCTATTTTCATCATTGACATCCTCCATTGTTCGTCATTGGTTCATCTTGTTCAATCGATTGATTTATAGCATCGATTACCTGTATGGTCTTGTTTATTTCTTCGACATTAGAAAATCCCTGTTCTCCTTGCACAAAACAATGATACGCATCCTGTAATTGCCTGTGTAAGATGGGTTTTCCTAGCGGACGAAATGCTTGTTCCTCGCCATTATTCATGGTTAATTGAATGGGCGTTGTATCTTCCTCACTATAAGAAAGCATTCCCGCCACTCCTGTTAATTCAATGGTAAGCTCTCCCTTGCCAAACCCCCTAGCTAATTCTAATTGTATAAAGCTATCATCCATCAACCGAATTTGGGTAGTAATATATCGGTTATTGATATTTTTAGCATATAATGTTTTAAATGCTCCAAATGTCGCAACGATCCACTGCAGCAAGCTGAATTCTTTATGCGAGAAGGATCTGTATACAGGAAGAAATGGCTGACTCTTTAATGACACATAGTGTACGCCTAACCTACCTAATTGCTTGTGTTTAATCTGTTCTTGTAAGCTAGTTAATTCAGGAGTGCACATCATACTAGTGGAGAATCGAAATAAGGTATTCTCTTCTACAATATCTTTATACTTGTCAATATTGCTATGCACTTCTGTTACTAAGATAGCAACCTGCGAATTAATTCTTTCTAACACCCCTTCTATTAGCTCTTCCGATACACATAAATCAACTAAGTCAATATCGTTTACTAGATGAAAAAGAGAAATGTCTTCTTGTGACTCTATTACAACTGGTTCCACATCCATTGTCGGCACTGTCGACCAATATTCTAAATGCATAGCTACATTCTGTTCACTTCCAATTAAACCTACTTTCATTAGACTTCACCTCCACTCTCTGTGACATGAAACGTCATAAGCTCATAAGGTTTTAACTTTTTATTCACGACACCTACATCAGCACCTGATCCAATAGATTTCTCTAATAAATTCGTTTCCTTATAAATGGCATTAGCTTTTATGTTCAACTCAATTGGTGTTTCATTTCCTTCTGATTCATATAGCCTTACAATTAATCCTGTACCGTTCTCAGCTAATTTAATCGTATCTAATACAACACTCTCACCCTTTATTTCTACAAATGAATGTACGGATTCAAGTATTCCATGATGATTCTCTGCTTTTACTATTGGATCCTTCGTGTTTCTTTCATGTCCTTTACGAACAGTATTTGCCCTTCTCCAATCACCTGTATGCGGATATAAAGAATAAACAAATTCATGTGTCTGTATATCCGCAGTTTCGTCAGGCCATTTTGGCGCACGTAACAGGGATAAACGTATGGTTCGCCCTTTAATGTCATAGCCGTATTTACTATCATTTAGTAGACTAACACCATAGTTACCTTCAGATAAGTCTGCCCATTTCTGCCCACACACTTCAAATTGCGCTTGTTCCCAAGACGTATTATTGTGTGTCGGGCGTTGAATGGTTCCAAAAGGAATTTCATATGTTGCATAAGATGATAATATATTTACAGGGAATGCAACCTTCAATAATTTATGCTTTTCTTTCCAATCTACCTCGGTATGAAAATCAATTAATTTAGATGTATGATCGAATACTACTCGTTGGCGGATAATAGAATTATGGACCTCCCACTTGAAAGTCAGTTGGTCACTCAATGTCCCGGTATAATTAACCTTTGCTTCGATTAATTTCATACCATCTACTCTCTGATTGGCAAAATGAGGATCAATATCCCAGGCGTCCCAATCTGTTGGTAAATCTTCAAACAATTGCAACTCATTTGCGATTTGTCCTTCTTCAATCACCTCTCTTTTTGCTTCTTTGTCATACAATCTAGTCATAAAGCCATTTTCATTAAAAGTAATGTTATAATTTACGGTCTCCCACTCTCTTATAAAATCACTTGTTTCTACTAAGGAATTTGTTTCCACATCTTTTAACCAGATTGTTTTAAAACCAAATTGCGGGATAGCTGGTATAAGTGCTTGAATCTCCACATCTATATCATTTACTTTAATATAGTCTATCTTGTATGGGGTACCATGTTCATCCACGACAGCTTTCGTTAACAACTCTTTATTACCTCTAAGTGTGAAAATCCTGTCACGCTTCCATCCTAGACTATTAAATAAAACATATGGTACACCAGGTCCTTCCGTATTAATAGAAGATACAATGTTATTTATTGCATCTTGACGTATCATCTCACCCTCTATTAACACTTTTTCATATTGTTCTTGTGATAGTTGATAAACAGGTTCAATTGCTGTACCTGGTACGATATCATGGAATTGATTTAACATAATTAACTTCCATAACTCATTTATTTGTTCCTTTGGATAGGATTGATTTAAGTACATGTGTGCGAAAGAATGCCAGATTTCAATGTTGCGAAACAAATGCTCAACCATTCGATTATATTTTTTAGTTCTTGCATGTGTAGTATATGTTCCACGATGCAATTCTAGATATAGATCGCCATACCATTTTGGTAAATGAGGATTATTGTGATGGACACGATCAAAGAAGTCATGCACCTTACTGAACTTCACATCAGGTAATCCTGGCAATGCTTCTGATCGTTTCAATGATTCGATCATTTCACGGGTTACACCGCCACCACCATCGCCATAACCATAGACAAGCATCCGTTCATCATATTCTTTCTTCTGATTGAAATCATCCCATGTTTGTTTAATATCTTGTGGTGTAGTTTGTTGTCCTAAAATAGTGTGCAGATAAGATAAAATCTTTGTTCCATCTATTCCTTCCCAATGAAATAAGTCATATGGAAAACGATTGGTGTCGTTCCAATTTAATTTTGTTGTCATAAAGTAATCTATTTCCGCTTTTTTCAATATTTGTGGTAATGATGCGCAATAGCCGAACGTATCAGGCAACCATTCTACTCTTGGTTTTTGTCCAAATTCCTCTTCGAAATAAGTTTTACCAAAGAGTAATTGCCTCACTAATGATTCTCCGGACGGAATATTTAAATCTGGTTCTACCCACATCCCGCCAATGATTTCCATCCGTCCTTCTGCAACTTGCTTTTTCACTCTTTCAAATACCTTTGGATAATATTTTTTTACATATTCAAATAATTGTGGCTGGCTTTGTGCATATTCAAACTCTTCATACTCTTCCAAAAGTGTACTTGCTGTTGAAAAAGTACGAGAAGCCTTTCTAATGGTTTCTTTTAGTGGCCACAACCATGCAACATCAATATGGGATTGGCCAATTGCTTTCATTGTTCCTTCTCTATATCCTGACAATTTCTTTAGTGTCTTAAGAATTTTTTCCTCTTGTTGTTGAATAAATGAACCGTCAACTGCGTCAATATCTTCTATAATTCGAAAAGCATCAGCAGCTTCATTTAACGATTCGTATAGAGCATGTGCGGCTGTCGATTCTTTCTTTATTACGTCAAATGTTTGGGTTGCCGTCTGGAGTGTATATAAGAGCGATTCTACTTCCTTACGTACTTTCACAATTTTGCTGGTTATTAGATATATAGGTGGTGGATTTGTCTCTGCGCCTGCCACTTGGTTAAATCCGCGTAAATGGTCTTCAGGAATTCCAACAGGATTAAATAATTCAAGATTAATCTGTAAGGATGTCTCATTTATTAAATATAAAGGTAATTTATAAAAGGAACGGTTACGGTCGAATCCTTGTAACGGTTGATCATTGACCGATAATAAAGCTTCATAATGTGAAAACTGTCCACCAGGGCCAGATACACTAAATAAAATACCAATAGACTCATCTTTCTCTCTTGATGGTAAGGAGACATTTGCTTTTAAGAAGGCTGTCTCACCCGAATCAATCAGGTGATCACCTACTTTCAATTCCTTATGATGCAAGAAATGATATGTATCAGCATCTTCATATTTATAAATTTCTGCTTCCCATTTATTAATTGAAACTAAATCACCATACTGTAGGTTTCTAAGTTGTCGAATTAACCGAAATATTCTTTGCATCTTCATCCCCCATTTATTCAATAATTAATTCTTTTTCTATTAATCGATCTGGAGAATCCCCAACCATAAGTAAAACCGTACCTTTCTCTACCTCTTGTTTCATGTGCAGATTCCATATAGACAAGTCTTCTTCCTGCAACGTTAATGTAATAGTTTTTGATTCACCAACTTGTAACCAGACTTTCCGAAAGTCTTTTAATTCTTTGATACGTTGTGTCACAGATGATTGAAGATCTTTCATATACAATTGAATAACAACATTACCATCATATGGACCTTCATTTGTAACTTGAACAGGTACCCTTACTTCTTTTCCTTGAGTTAAACATTCTTGTGTTATTCGTTCAGGTTCAGCTGAAGTAAATTGATAATGAAAGGTCGAGTAAGAGAGCCCGTAACCGAAAGAATACATCGCTTCTCCTAAGCCATCATAGTATTCTCTTTTTCCACCACTATCTTTATAATTGTAATAAACAGGTAATTGCCCTGAATGAAAAGGGATGGAAATAGGTAATCTACCACTTGGATTCACTTCTCCAAAGATGACTTCGGCAATTGCTTTACCTCCTTGTTGTCCTGGATACCAACCAATTAAAATGGCATCTAAATACTGTTCAATGTGTGAAATACTATGAGGTCTTCCTTGAATAAAAACCCCGATAATGGGTGTACCTATACATGCTATTTCTTTTACTAATTCCTCCTGCACACCACCTAAATCAAGGTCTAACACGTCAATATTTTCACCACTATCCATCTCTGCTTTGCCTGTATTCATTACTGCACCGTTATGATGGAATGACATCCCAAACTCTCTAGCACTAGAGCCACCTAGTGCTACTATAATTACATCTGATTTTCTGGCAATTTCTTTGGCATACTCAAAACCTGATGTATCTGTAGAACGAATATCACAGCCTTTCGCATAGAAGACATCACAATCCTTTCCAACAGTCTGAGCAATTCCATCTTTAATCGTAACAACAGCACCTTCTCTTTGTGGCGGTGTATAGTCCCCAAGCATGTTATAAACACTATCAGCATTCGGTCCAATAACTGCAATCGCTTTCTTATCTTTGTTTAAAGGTAAAAGGTCTCCCCTGTTCTTCAGTAGTGTAATAGATTCTCGTGCTACAGCTAAATTAAGCTCTTTGCCCTCTTCTCGATCTGCAAATGAAGTATCTTCTGTTTTATAATCGTTCGAGAATAACCCTAATAAAAATTTCGCGTAAAGTATTCTTTTAACAGCTTGATCAAGTGTTTCTTGACTTATTATTCCGTTTACTACGGCTGTTTCTATTTGTGTATAAATGTCATCCCATAAGCTGAGATCAACACCTGCTTCTAGTGCAGATTTTGCTGCTAATTCTTTATCATTAGTTAATTGAAGTAATCGCTCTAATGCAACACCATCAGCCATTACAAACCCATTAAATCCGAGCTCTTCTCGCAAAATAGTCGTCAGTAAGAAGTGATTAGCATGACATGGTATACCATCGATTTCGTTATATGCTGCCATACAAGCTAAGGCACCAGACTGAATACCCGCTTTCATTGCAGGGATATGTATCTCCCTTAATTCTCGTTCGCCAATTAAAGCAGGTCCTGCATTATGGCCACCTGTTGCTGATCCCTGAGCAGCAAAATGTTTTAATACTGCAAGCACTTCTGTTGTATCTCTTTCTCCCCCCTGCATTCCTTTGACAACAGCTTCTGTCATTTTTGATGCTAAGTATGGGTCTTCGCTAAAACATTCTTCTGTTCGTCCCCATCGAGGATCTCGTGCAATATCTAGTGTGGAAACTAAGCCAAGATGTACACCTTTTTCACTTAATTCTTTTGCAACATATTGAGAGGCCTTTTGCTGTAATGCTGGATTCCATGTCGCACCCGATCCAATATGTGTTGGAAAAACCGTACTATCTAACGCTTGATGACCATGTGGACATTCTTCCGAAAACAAAGCAGGTATGCCTAACCTTGTGTTTGCTTTCAAATATTGTTGGACTAAATTTGTCACTTGTTTACTATCTTCCAATGGAATACCATTACCAAAATGTACACCAGACCATGGATCTGCGCGAAATAACCCGTAAAGAGCACCAATCCCTTGAAATTCTTCTACATGTTTTTTGAAAATATCTGTTAATTCATATTTATCTCCGTTTTTTTTATATACTTGCCATCCATATAATTTTTGGTTTAATTGTCCAACTTTTTCTTTCAAGGTCATTTGTTTTAATAATTGTTCGACTTGCTCTGTTATCAATGTTCATCACCTCTTTATAAGCTCGGTTACCTTTTTACTAATTTAAATACATATGCGATTGGAACTTCCTCTTTATTTAAATGTGGTACATGAATTTGCAGTCCTTGTTCTTTGTATTCAAATGGCAATTGCTGATTCACACCTAACCATTCAATATGTGTAATTTCTTCAGATATCGGAATGAAAATAGATTCTTCTTGATAAGACATCTCCTCTTCTTCCAATAAACGAAAACAATAGATGGCATTGTCTTTCTTTGTGAAAGCTAAGTTATCTTGAAAGTATGGTGCAATCATCCGAGTACCATAAATTGCTTCACCATTTACTTTCATCCATTCACCTAATGATTGTAGAAGTTCCACTGCTTTTCTCGGTAGTCTTCCATCAGGTTGTGGTGGAACATTTAGTGCTAAATTTCCACCTTTAGCTACAATTTCAACTAATGTATGAATGATCTCTCGCAATGATTTGTATTCATCCTCAAATTTAAAAGCAAACGAAGTTGCAATCGATATACAACTCTCCCATGGTACATGAATGGGGTGTTCTGGTATTGTTTGTTCTGGTGTAATATAATTTTCATATAATCCACCAACAGTTCGATCAGCAGTCAATAACCATGGTTGGTGTTTGCGTGCTTTTTCTACTACTTCTCCTAACCGAATATCTTGATTGCGCTTTCCAACCCAACCTGCATCTAACCAAAGGATATCTATTCTTCCATATTTCGTCATAAGCTCCATCATTTGATTATGTGTGAAGGAAATAAATTTGTCCCACATCCAAGGATATTGTTCTGGATCGTATGATGGGCCACGCCACATATTACTGCCTCTTTCCATACCAGGTGCCCAATAATAAGGGGTATGCCAGTCCGCTTTGGAGAAATAAGCGGCAATGGCGATTCCTTTATCTCTGAATGCATCAAATACATTTCTCGTGATATCAGCATATTTATGCAAGTGAAACGGACAGGCTTTACCAGTAATTTTGTATTCTGTCTCATTGGTATCCCACATGGAAAAACCATCATGATGTTTGGTGGTGAAAATTAAATATTTAAACCCTGCATGATGAGCAAGTTCTGCCCATTTTTCTGGTTGGAAGCGAATGGGATTAAATGTCTTGTTTAAATCAAAATACTCTCTTTTGAAATCTTCCATATCTTCTGTCCAATCGACATCATCTCGAGACCAATCACCATCCTCATCACTTAGTGCCCAGGATTCAACTAACCCTATTTGTGAATACGGTCCCCAGTGCATCATCAATGCCAGCTTTTGATCTTTAAACCATTCTAAGCGTTGCTTTAATATCTCTTCTTTTGGTTCAACCCAATTTTTTTCAGACAAATAATGATGCACACCTTGTTCTACTAACTTTTCTTCACTCACAAACCCTTCCCCCTTTGTTATCCGCTAATGTATGTAAAGGGCTGCCTGCAACAATCAAACCGATTCTACTAAGTACAAATTCACTAAACATGGAATTCGCCCATGAAAACCATGGTCTAGTAAATTGTGCTGGATCATCTACATGAAAGCCTTCATGCATTAAATTCAATCCTGCATCTGTTTGCTTAAACAGTTCTGTGATGTATTGCTTCTCTTCCTCATGAATAGCAGTTAGCCCTTGAATCGCTAGAGAAATATGCCATATATATTGATCAGGTGTGTGAGGACTTCCTATTCCTTTTGCCACTTTTCCTTCAAAATAAAATGGATTATCTTCACTTAAAATAAATCTTCTTGTGTTTAAATAAATGGGATCATCAAAGGAACAATAACCTAAATATGGCATGGATAATAAGCTTGGTACATTCGCATCGTCCATCATCACATAGTTACCTAGTCCGTCTGTTTCATATGCATAGATTTCTCCATGGATTGGATGATTGACAATACCATATTGTTTAATTCCACTTTCTATTTCCATTGCTAATTGTGAAGCCTCTTCAGCAATAACACTATCATGTAAAATACTTTTAGCGATTTCTGTTAGTTGTCGTAAGGATACAACGGCAAACATATTCGCTGGTATTAAATAGCCATATTGACATGCGTCATCACTAGGTCTAAATCCACTCCAGGTCATCCCTGTATAACCAACAGGTGCACCATAGCCAGCATTTGATAATGTATCTTGCTCTGGACAATTATCACGAACAAAATAATAGTTAGACTGCTGATGATTTTGCTCTGTTCTCCATACATGTAAAATATTTGATACTGCTTCTACAAATGAGTCGTCAAAATGAGTAGTGTCCCCTGTCGCTTTCCAATAAAGATATGCTAACTGGATTGGATAACATAATGAATCAATTTCGTATTTTCTCTCCCATATCCAATCTGTCATTTCGGTCTGATCGTTATGATATCTCATTCCATTTGCTGTTTCGTTAAATGCATTTGCATATGGATCATGATTGATGAAAAAAAATTGCTTTTGGATAACCCCTTTTATCATTTTAGCGATACTTTGATCTTGTTCTGCTAACAATAAATATGGTCGCACCTGTGCTGCAGAATCGCGTAACCACATTGCTGGTATATCTCCCGTTATGACAAATGTTGTTCCATCAGCTTGGGGACGAATGGTTGTTTTATACGTATTGATAAATGTCTGTTCGAACATTTCCATTAACTTTGGGTCATCTTGGAAATGTTGCTTTACTTTCTCTATAAATTGCTTTATTGCCGGTGTAATCTCTTGTGCCATTATCGTTCACTACTTTCTTCTAGGAATAATTCCGATTGATTTAATCTCAAATTGCTTTACATATACCTGCATGTTATCGATGCATTCATTGACTTTTTCCTCAAGTACATTACTTTCGTAAATGGTTGCTATGTTTTCCTGTTCTTTAATTTCAATAGATGATTCTTTATTGGTCATATTAAAAAAGCGAATCATAAGGTCCTCTTTATTGGTCGCAACTTTAAGTGATGTTTGCACAAGATTATCTTTTGCTTGATAAGATAGATATTGATGTTTACTAGCAACTTCTCCATCTTGTACAGGAATTTGCAATGTAGACCATGGAACGACATATTGGTATGCTT
Source organism: Gracilibacillus suaedae (assembly GCF_017599345.1). Lineage (GTDB taxonomy): Bacteria > Bacillota > Bacilli > Bacillales > Amphibacillaceae > Gracilibacillus > Gracilibacillus suaedae. The sequence continues at coordinate 57,334 of NZ_JAGFVL010000062.1, read as the reverse complement.
GTTGATAAACTTGCTCGTTAGTTGTACCACTCAAGTGCGGATAGATTTTAAAAGAAGCTGTCTGTTGACCTAGACACTGTGCCTCTGGCGTAGGGAAATATCCCCAGTCACCTAACTCTCCGACTGCTCGAAGTAATGTCATCGCAATAGTATTCGCTTCATCTCTTAACACTTCATATTCATTTAATCCCTTGTTGGTAATCGTTATCCCTTGGTTCGAATCATGCATACTAACAAAAGCCTGTTGATGCTGAGAATAATCTGGATTTGTCCATTCACCTGCTGGCCTATTGTTACGTTTGGCTACTTCAAAAATCGCGTCTGCATAATGAACATCTGATTGAATATTGGTTGGGAACAACACACGTAAACGATGGTCTTTTGCATTATTATCATAAACAACATCTACATTTACACCTGTACTATGCTTCTCTAAACTGACTTTTGTTTGCATGGTAAATAATACGGTTTTCTTAGATCGCTTTGCTTTACGAGATGTAAACCAAACCAACTGTTTTTGCTCTTTTTCTAATAATGCTTCGGCACTTTCTGGTATTTCAAATTGATGGGTAATCAGGTATGTTGCGCGAAAAGATGAATTTTCAATTAATTGAATCTGTGCAGTTTCATTTTCTGTCGTTATCGGTGAGTCATCATTCGCTTCTCTGTACATATATTCATTACCAATGTCACCTGTATTTTCGTAAATTAATAGATTAGAAAAAGTTCGGCCTGTTTTTTTATCTATGATGGTTAAAGAACCATTTGTATTAATTTCCACTCTTACCTGTTTATTTTCTAATGTATTTTTAGACGAAGCTATTTGTTGTTTTTCCCTTTCCTTTTTCGCAGCCTTCACTAATGCGAATGTAGAATGACTGAATAAAGGGATATCCTTTGCTTCAAATGAAACCTTTGCTCTTTTCGCTAAATAAGGCTGTCTGAATTGATGCTTTGGTAAATCATAATCAAATACTACTGCCGTATCTTCTAAGTGATAGTCATATTCATTGCCATCTGCATCAACTAAAATATAGTGATCTAAATCAAAGGCTTCTACAGATTGACGGTGAGCACCATCAGCAAAGTAAGCGCGCATAAAATCTATTTCCACCGTTACTACACCTGTTTTGCCTAGACCAGTTGTGTTAAACACAACAAATGGAATAGGTTCTTTTCCGTATTTATTAAATATTGTTGTATCAATTTTGGCTCCTAGCTTCTTCATTGTCGCTTGTTTATAGCTTTCGGCCATATACTTGCTTTTTTCAAATCGTGTAACCATTTCGCGATGAACTTCATCAACACTGCAACCACAAATACTATCATGAGGATGATTTTGCATTAATGTTTTCCATGCATATTCCAAAATATCTCTGTCATCATCTTCTCCTAATAAATAAGAAAATGTGGCTAACGGCTCTACTTCCTTCTCTAGTAATGTCTGTACTTCTTGGTTCATTTGTTTTAGATAAACACGTGACGATGCAGTATTAACTAAAGTTCCCCATCCATCTGTATGCTGACTTCTTAGCTCTCCTTTTACTTCCTTTAATTCTGGTACTGTTAATTGTTCATCTAAAGCTTGTATATATTGATTAAAATTCGAATGTATAAATTCATAATCTGGGTACAGCTCTTCAGCTGTTTGAATTGCAGCTGATAAATTAGTTTGTACTGGCTGATGGTCACAGCCATTAAGCATCAACAAATGATCTGATGCAGCATATCTTTCCATTGCTTCAATATGACCATCCCAATATTTCTTAGCAGCTTCTTTGTCCTCAGGTATTTCATTACCATTACAATACCAATTAGCAAATAATATACCCGTTACTTCTGAACCATTAGGTGCTTGCCATCTCATTTCAGAATATGGAGATTCATAACTATCTGCTTCACTTACTAAATTATTAAATCCCGTTGGCTTTACCCCACGACCAAATGCCGCATGCTTTATTCCTGCCTGATGAAGAATTTGTGGTGCTTGCCCCATATTGCCAAAGGAGTCAGGGAAATAACCAATCTTGGATATATTTCCCCATTTCTTCGCGTCCTTCATCCCGTATTGTAAATTACGAATATTTGATTCACTACTTGTTAAGAATTCATCTTGCAACACATACCATGGTCCGATATGAATTCTTTCTTCATCAATAAACTGCTTTATTTTATCTTTCATGTCAGGTCTTACTTCAAGATAATCATCTAGAATAATAGTTTGCCCATCTAAATGGAAACTCTTAAATTGTGGATCTTTTTCCAGTGTATCAAGTAATTGATCCATAAATTCTATTAATAAATAGTGGTGCTTTTCATATGGCAAATACCATTCTCGATCCCAGTGTGTATGTGAAATAATATGAATTGTTTTCTTTTTTCCATTCACTATCAAACTCCCCCCTGCTTGCTATTAAAATTTGATTCGAATTGTTTTAATTTCGTATGGTTTCACAAATAGGTCTACAGTGTTCGTTTTTTGTTCATCTGTTATAGAATTTTCCATTAAATCACATTCTGTCCATGAAGTAATTTGTTTATTGCACGTCAAGGATATATTCCCTCTTCTACCATGGAATTCATGTAACCTTACAATAATGGACTCCTCATCTTCTGCTTTTTTTACCGTATCGATTTCGATATGATCTTCATCCATTTTTATAAATGATTCCTCACTCCCCTTAAATGTACCTTTGGTTACACGTAAAGGTGCATTTAAGTTATAAGCTAATGAATGGACTTTTGCTTCACGCCAATCATTCGTATGTGGTAACAATGCATAGGTAAAAGTATGTTCCCCTAAGTCAGCTTCAGGATCTGGATATACTGGTGATTTAAGTAACGACAATCGCATGGTACTATCTTTAATATCATAGCCGTATTTACTATCATTTAGTAAACTGACTCCATACCCTGCTTCAGATATATCTGCCCACTTATGTCCAACTGTTTCAAAACGCGCATAATCCCAACTTGTATTCCAATGTGTCGGTCGATTTACATTACCATATTGAATGTCATAGGTAGCTTCTGTTGCACGAATATCCACCGGAAAGGCAACTTTTAGTAAACGCTGTCTTTCTTTCCAATCAACATATGTTTCAAAATCAATTCTAGGATTATCTGCATACAGTATCATATCTTGCTTAATGGTCGACTTTCCATATCGCCATTCAAAATGAACGGTCGTAAAAATATCGCCACTCTCTGTACAATCGACATGTATTAATTCATGAACATGCTCTATTTTCTCTTGATAAAAAATATCAATATCCCATGCATCGAACATTAATGGCTTATCTTCAAAAATCTGCAAATCATTGCCTACTTGACCTTGTTGTAATAATTCTCGATTTGCTTTTTTATCCCAAATACTTGTTAATTGTCCATTCGTATTCCAACTAATTGTATAAAATGGTGAATCCATACTATTGTTACCCTCTTTAAATGCAGGCAGTATTCGATCCTTGGTATGTTCTTCACGACTAATCGACGCTACACCCAATGCAGGAATATCTGTCACATAAACAACTACCCCGTCATTTGTAGCTTGTGATTTTAAGAGGTTTCCTGTATGATCTCTCCATGTCCCATCCACTTCGTTAGGAATAAATGCCCAATCATCACGCTGCCATGAGGAACTATTTATGATAGTGTAGGAATTACTTTCGGTTTCCGCTACACAAACTTTTAATGCTTCATTTATGGTTTGTTCCACAATATGTTCTGCTTCTTCATATTCAACTTTTGCATCCTCATACACTTCTTTAATAGAAGAACCTGGAATAATATCATGAAATTGATTTCTTAAAATTATTTTCCAACCTGCTGTTAACTGATTTCCTGGATAATTCGAAAACCCTTCCTCAATTGCTACCAAGCTATTCAACCATTCACTTTCGCGATATGCTAATTCCAGTTTGCGGTTGTTTTTCTTCATAAATGCTTGTGATGTATAGGTCCCTCGGTGAAATTCTAAATATAACTCGCCATCCCATGTGTGTACATATTCTTCTGTATTCGCAATGGTATTTCTTAATTTCTCAAAATAATCACTAACGGTAGATGGTTTTGCTTTTGGAAGTGCTGGTAATTGATCCATTCGCTTTCGTACTTCTAACATGTCTCTATTTACACCACCTCCACCATCTCCGTAGCCATATGCGAGTAATAAATCCGTGTTCACATTCTTATCTTTATATGCTTGCCATGAATCTAGTAATATATTTGGTTGCATATAACCGTTGTACGTATAGTAAGTCGATTCAGGCCATGGTTCTGTTGTTGTAATAAAATGTGTTAATATCTCACTACCATCTATTCCTTTCCAAAAGAAAGTATCGTGTGGCATGCGATTAAATTGATTCCAACTAATTTTCGTTGTCATAAATGAGGTGAAGCCAGATTTTCTTAATATTTGTGGTAATGCCCAGCTATAGCCAAATACGTCTGGTAGCCACAATACTTCATTCTTTTTATCAAATTCTTCTTTAAAGAACCTAGTTCCTAAAAGTAACTGACGTACTAGTGACTCTCCTGATGGGATGTTACAATCCGCTTCTACCCACATACCACCTTCGACTTCCCATTGACCTTCACCCACTTTACGCTTAATATTTTGATAAATTTCTGGATAATCATGCTTTATATATTCATAAAGCTGTGGCTGACTTTGTAAGAATAAATAGTCTGGATACTGCTCCATTAAGCGAAGAACCGTGCTAAACGATCTAGCAGACTTCTCTCTTGTATGCTTCAATCGCCACAACCATGCAACATCAATATGCGTATGGCCAATACAATGGAAAATGACATCACTATGCTTTTCTAATTGGTTTAAGTTATCAGATAAATAGTCACTCGCTTCATAGACAGACTGATAGAAAGAGTCAGAACCTGGAGTTAACCAGTCTATTTTATGGATTGCTTTATTTAATATTTGTGTTAACTGTTGCTTTTCTGTTTGTGTTTCAGCGAGATGTTGTAACGTCTCTAGCATCACCTTCGCATCAAAGTAGAAACCATCCACTATTTCATCTATACAGGCGATACTTGCATGTTTAAATCGATAATGTTGTTCTTGTGGTTTTCCTCCACCTTCTAACCCTGACCATAATCGTAAATCAAATTTGACTTTTTCACCTATATGGTTAGATGATAAAAAAACTTCTCTATGATTAGAATCCACACCTTGATATGGATGATTATTCAAAAATAATAATGATTCGAAGCCTGAATTGTTACCAGCACCTGTATCTCCAAAATCAAATCTTGCAACAATTTTTTTGAATTGCCAATCTCTTGGAATATGTACTTCCTTTGTTAGCCATACATATAAATCTCGACCTGACCAGTGATCACCTAGCTTAATCTTTGTGCTTTCTTCACTCGTATCTGGTGGATATGTACCTATTTCTCCTTTATGATCAATGGTATGTACCCATTCATCTAATGTTATTACATCTCTGTACCTAAACTTTTCGATTTCTTGTATTCTTGCATTTAATTTCTTTTCTGTTAAAAACATAGTAAATTCTCCTTATGGAAGAAATGATGTATCAATGGCTCGTCATTATACTTCAGTAAATGATGTACATAACGAGCCATTGATAATGTTATAAGAGACTTAGGATTTTCGAATCCCGGTGATTGTTAGCTAATGCATCAGGATGTTCATACCTAAAACTTGTAGTGAGGGTATTATAGACAATTGTGCCGTGATGAATTAGTTACTTGCCCAGCGATTATATGCATCTTGGTAAATTTCCACATAACGATCAATATTCATATTTTCAATTGTTTCCATATATTTATCCCAATTTGATAATGGTTCTACACCAGTAATAAATTTCGCTTCCATTTGTTCTACATAAGATTCTAAATCAACTTCAATGGTGTTGATTTCTTCTTGTTCTTCATCCGTTAAGTACACTAATGGATAAGCTGTCTCCGCATATGGATCTACTTTTGCTTTTGTTTCTTCTTCAATAAATAAGTCAAAGTCAGATCTCGGTGCATTTTCTACTAAATCAACTAGCATTGGTGTCGTAATACCGTATGCAGGTGTCAATGATCCACGATAATCTTCACTACTTTCGTATTCTGCTGGCAATTCTTTAAATTCGCGCATGCCATCTTCGCCTTCTTCCCACAGATAACCTTCAGGGCCTTGGTCAAAGAAATCGCGCCCTTCTTGTGAATACAGATAATCAATCCATCTAATAGAAGCTTCTGGATGCTCATTATTAGAAGTTATCGCAAAAGCACCTCTACTAATTCCAGGATTACCTGGTAATACAATTTCAGGTGAAACATCACTTGTTAATGGATGGAACATTGGATTATTGATTGCCTCTTCTTCCGTTTGTCCTGTTGTAAAGAACGAGAACCAATCAGGGAATAAACCTAACCTATCTTGTTGACCTTTTGCTTTTTTCTGTTCATCAGCTTGAGAGAATGTTTCTTGATCCAGTAACTTTTCGTCATACAATTTGTTCATATACGTTAAATATTCTTTGTAATTCTCTGACGCTGGTGCATAACGAACTGTCCCGTCAACTTCTTCAATGCCCCACTCCTTCATTCCAAATGCTGCTAGGAGCCACCTTCTTGTACTATTCATTTGCACATCTATTAAAGGAATTTCATCCGCTTCTCCATTACCGTTCGGATCTTCATCTCTAAACCGTACTAATAGATCGTAAAGTTCATCTGTCGTCTTCGGTAATTCTTCTACACCTAATGCATCTAGCCATGAACCGTTATACCACATTGGACCTGCTGGCCATGCTGATGTAGGATGTTGGTTGACTGCCGGTAATGCGTAAATGTGTCCATCCGTAGTAGTGATGGATCTTTCTATTTCTGGATTTTCTTCCATTAAGGCTTTGAAATTCGGTGCATATTCATCAATTAAATCTTCTAGTGGAAGTAAAACACCTTGTTGGCCGTAATCAACTTCCATACCTGGGGTCAAATCTGCTGTTCCTGCGCCAAAAATAATATCTGCTATATCTCCACTAGCAAAAGCTAAGTTCAATTTAGTTTGAAACTCACCTAAAGGTGGGGTATCATATTCAAAATTGACATTTGTTTTTTCAGAATACTGCTGTAATGTCGGCATGTCCTCCCAATCCGCAAGACCAGTACCTGGAGCCATTAAAGATAATGTAATCTCTTCATCCACGATTGGATAGCCTTCTTTATTTACTGCAACATCTTCTGATTCATTCTCCTCATCACTAGTGGTCTGTTCTGTTGTGTCATCATTACTACAAGCTATTAAAGATATTAAAAGTACTGCAAAAACTATAGCTAACCAAATTCTCTTTTTCATTTTTTAACCCCTTTCTTTAACTTTTTAAATGATATTTGTTTGATGTACTTACGCATTATATTTTTTACATCACCTCCTTAAAGTCCTTCTGAGCTATCCTTTTAATGAACCAATCATGACACCTTTCACAAAGTATTTCTGTAAAAATGGGTAAACAATAATAACTGGTAACGAAGATACAATCATGACACCATATTTAATAATTGCTGCTAACTGTTGCTGACTATTTATTAATTGAGCAGCCTCTCCAGTTACATTCGCATTATTGGATGACATATCCTGCAATACGAGTATTTCCCTTAACACTAACTGTAATGGAAATAAATCACGGTCTGAAATATAAATTAATGCGTTAAAGTAACCATTCCAATGTCCTACACCATAGAATAGTGCCATTACAGCTATAATTGGTGCAGATAGCGGCAAAATAATTTTAAAGAATAACTTAAAATTCGATGCTCCATCAATAATTGCTGCTTCTTCTAACCCTTTTGGTATGGTTGATTGGAAGAAAACTCGTGCAATAACAATATTCCATACTGCTGCGGCATTCGGTAGAACCATTGCCCAAATGGTATCAATTAAGCCTAAATCCTTTACCACTAAATAAGTTGGAATTAATCCACCTGTGAAGAACATGGTTAATACAAAGATTGCGGTGAAAAAACCACTTCCATAGAAATCTTTTCGTGATAATGCATAAGCTGCTGGAATAGTGACTACCAAGTTAATAAATGTACCTAAAGCGGTATAAATAATGGTCATTCCATACCCACGCCATATCGAATCATTTCCAAAAATCAGTCGATAGCCTTCAAGTGTGATATCTTTTGGTAATAACCACATTTCGCCTGTATTTACTGCTGTTGGATTACTTATGGATGCGCTGATAATATAAATCAATGGATATAAAACAATTATTAACGCAAAAGTTAGAAAGCAATATACAATGAACTTAAATAGTTTATCCGTCTTTGTTTCATATAATGTTGATGTTTCCATTTCTCCACCCCTTTACCATAAGCTTGTTTCACTTGTTTTCCTTGCAATTTGATTAACAGCTATTAATAAAATTGCATTAATGACTGCATTAAATAAACCTACGGCTGCTGCAAAGCTATATTGTGCATCTAATAAACCTGCTTGATAAACAAATGTCGCAATTACATTGGACGATTCCATATTTAATGGATTCTGTAATAATAGGATTTTTTCAAAACCTAGTGCCATAATATTTCCCAAATTCATAATTAACAATATAACCATTGTCGGTACTAATGTTGGAATATTAATATACAAAATACGCTGCAATCTTGATGCCCCATCTACAATTGCCGCTTCATGTTGCTGCGGGTCAACACCAGATAATGCCGCTAAATAAATGATGGTACCCCAACCAGTACTTTGCCACACACCTGATAGTACATAGACGGTTTTAAACCACGCTGGATCACTCATAAAAGCGATTGGTTCAAAGCCGAAAAATGCAATAATATGATTGATAATACCTGTTGTAGGAGATAAGAAAGCAATAATCATACCTGAAATAACTACAACAGAGATAAAGTGTGGTGCATATGTAACTGTTTGAACAGTTCGTTTATAAAGCCCGTCTTTTGCTTCATTTAATAATAGAGCTAATATGATTGGTAACGGGAAACCTACCACTAATTCGTAAATACTGATTCCTAATGTGTTTTTTAATAAGTCCCAGAAATAGTAGGAATCGAAGAAACGTATAAAATGTTTAAACCCTACCCATTCACTTCCTAAAAACCCTAAGGATGGGACATAATCTTTAAATGCTATTTGAATACCGTACATTGGTACATAATGAAAAATAATAAAATAGGTGAATGCTGGCAAAATAAAAATATATAGCTGCCAATTCTGAATTATTTTTCTATTCTTCTTTGTCTTCACTTTAATTTTTTCTTTATTCGATACTGCGGACTCTAGACTGCTCATGTATCACATTCCTCCTTTTCCCTACTTGGTCATTCGCTTTCTGCTTTCTGCTATCTGATACCATCATAGCTACAGGTTGTAAGCGTTATCAATATGTTGTTTTTGTTTTTAATTGTCATCTTTTCCTTATTACCTTTCAAATCCCTTGTCAGATAACGTTTTCAAAGTTTGCTAATATGTGAAACTTTACCTCTATGTTAATTTTGACATATGTCATATTATCACTTGTTAGTGCTGCTTTAACGGTGAATTCCGCTTTTCTACATAGAAAGAAGAGTGAACTACTTTTAAATAAGCAGTTCACTCCTCTTTTTTGTATCCCTTTATATTTCTTCTGTTTCTCCTTCCTTGTAATATTGACGGTATTTTCCTGGGGTCATACCAACAATATTTTTAAACTTCCTAGTGAAGTTAGCGACATCTTTATATCCTACATCGATCACGATACTCTTTATCGGTACATCTGTGTGGATTAAATCTTGTTTCACTTTTTCGATACGCAAATTTTGCACATATTGTTTAAAATTAGAACCTGTTTGTTCCTTAATAAATCTGCTTACATATGAGGCAGATAAATGAAATTCTAATGCGATTTTTTCTAAAGATAAATCATACAAATGGTAATGTTTATCTAAATAGGCAATAAGATCATTTTTCAACTGATCATTATGACTCTTTTTATTGCTATTCACTTCATCACACGTTTGTACAATCAATTTATCCAGCTCACTGTGCAATTCTTCAATGGATTGAAAATCAAAAATAACTTCTAATTGATTTTGGCTTGGCTTAATACCAACTTCTGATATGGTCTTAATAACAGTGTTAATAATGTCAAAGCTAATTGCCCTCAAAAAAGAATGCGATATTTCTTGATGTTTTATCGTATCCACTATAGAAATAAGCGATTCTTTAGCAACTTGCGCATCACCATGCTTAATACTCTGCACAATTTTGAGTAATTCGTCTTTTGGATAACCTAATGACGCAGTTGGTTCTTTTTCAATCTCCTCAAAATAAATGCAACTACCTTGTGCATAATAATATTTATACTCCAAAGCTGCTAATGCTTCAATATATGATCTATTCACTACCGTGATATCATGAACAATAGAACCTGTACTAATAATCGGTCTTATACTTAACTTCTCTTTGGACTCAGCTCTTAACTTTTCAACAAAGTTACGACGTTTCACTGAAGCTGTTTCGAAATCACCATTCATTTTAATGATCAACGCGATCCCGTTTACATACAATAAATCTACACCAAATGCTTTCACATCAGCTAGCTCCGTACTATTCACCATTTCATAAATGGTTTCCTTCTCGATCAGTTTTTTGGAAGAAGAACGACCACTCTCTAAAGAGATAATAAGTGATGCATAATAATCTCCTTCGATGTCTAAGTGTAACGTACTATTATAACTAGTAATCTCTTCTTCCGTACGAAAATCACCTTTTAATATTTTCGTAATAAATTGATCTCTTACGAACGATTGATGTTTATAAACGGTTTCACTTAGTTTCTCATGATCTTCAAATACAGATGTAACAGTTTGTTTAATGGTTTCTAATTCATTCACTGTCGCACCAATTTTTCGATTATGACTAACAGAGTTAAATAGTGAACGAATTGGATTATATTGCTTTCTCGCAAGAAAAATAGCTAATAATCCCCCAATAAGGAATACACTTACACACAGAAGGAATATTAATAAGCGCGTATCAGACAACCGCTCAAAAAATTGCGCCGTCTCCATGATGGTTACGAATTTCCATTCAGAAACTGGAGATTCCACTGCTGCTAAAGAGTAATTATTATTATTTAATTCAATCTGGTTGATCCTTCTATATTCACTCTTATCTATTGATACATCATGAATATTGACTGATTGATCTTTTATCGTAGAAGCAAGTATATTGTTATTTCTTGATACAATATAAGAATTACCTTTAAAATCGCCCATCACGTTCTCAATTAATTCATTCAAGCGTCTCTCATTAATTAAATAAAAAACAGATCCATATGTACTATTACTATCTAATGTAATTGGCGAAAAATAGGCAACATAGTTTACTTTTTCTCCATTACTGTTTAGTTTTTCAAATAGCACATTATTAGGAATTGTTGTATGAAGCATCTCTCCGAAATCATCTAGATTTACATCATAAAATGGATATTTATTTAAAAAAGCTTGGATACTAAATGATCCCTCAGAAGAATAAATCGTATTACTATGGTGATAGAAGATTAATATTTCATCTACTAGTGAACTATTCGCTTTATATTTCTTTAATTCCGCTACCGCTTCTAAACCATAATATGGATGATTAATCATATATGGGGTTAGTCTTGGATCATGTGCAATTCTAGTCGACAGAGATTCTAATTCGCTCATTCGCTCATTTGTAATGGTAGCAACTTGTTCTAATTTCGCTAAATTAGATTGTTCAATCTCTGATTTCAAGTTATTAACAGAATGCAGATAAATAATGGAACTCATAATAACAAAAGGTACAAAAAAGACCATTAAATACGAAACAATATAATTAACAAATAATTTAGATTTAAACAAGGGATGACCTCCTCGCAATACAATCCATTAACTCCTTCCATAGGAGGGGGTTTTACTTTTCTGTTCTATCTTCTCTTTATTTTCTTCTACTGCTAAACAGGCACGGTAAGAAAACCATAGAATCGGATATAACGTTAATGGTACTCCAACAAAAGCAGTAAGAGCTGGAAGGTACATATATAAATAATATAAAATAAGCAAAGAGAGTAATATTGCAACGGCCTCCAATGGTCGAGCCAGAGCAATCAAGAAGGCTTGTTTAAAATATTGTACAATTGATAATTCATATCGAACAAAGACAATTAAGAAATAGGAGAAACTAGTGACACATACACTGATTAGGACTAACAAAATCGCATGAAAATAAAAATTTTGAATATAGGTCTTGGACACAAAGTAATCCATGTATAAAAATAAGCCAATACATGCCCAGCCTAAAAATACTATGTTTGCTTTTACGAAATTCTTTTTATATACGTGCCAAAATTCTTTGGTAATGGATATGTCTGGATCAACTGTGAACCATTTATAAATAACAGATGTTAAAGCAATCGTTGCAGGAGCAAATCCGAATAACCCCATACCTAATAATGTGGATACAAGCCAATATATATGTAAAACCATTACCTTGCCTAACCAATACCCAAATATATATAAATATTTGAAGAATCCATTAATTGCTATCATGATACATCCCCCTATCTTGATATTATTTCTATCATAGCAAAAAAACACGTTAAAAAGAAAGCCCTTTCAAAATAAAAGTATGTATCTAGTCTTCTCAGTGAAGTTATAGAAGGTCATATTTCTAGCTTGGGCTGTTATTTGTAGTCATTGTTTTACCCGCTTCGCTTGCTTGTGTTTGTTTGCGAAATTGACTTATATTTTAGAGATAACAGTATAAGTATCGCTAAACATTGGATTACCATTCACATCTTCTTTCATTTCCATGTCTAACACGTGATATTCTCACTGGTTTTCTGAATAAATCCTTAGCGTATGTTTCCGCATTTTGCTGGTTGACCCCCAAATAGTGAAGTTTGCTATAATACAACAAAACATAATTTATAGAGGTGCATATGGAAGCGATACATTGGATAATCAAAAAGGCGCGTCAAGCAATGATGGATCATCAATACGCCATAGATCAGACGTTGGGTCAACGATACAAGATTGAAAAAGTATTACAGAATGGCAGTTATGGCATCATTTATTTATGCTGGGACCTGGATAGCCAGCAAAGATGTGTGGTTAAACAGATGCGAAAAAGCAAGAAGAAAGAAAACGTGGAAAATTACAAGCAGGAGACAGCTATTTTGCAGATGCTAGATCATCTAGCGATTCCCAAACTGATAGACACGTTCGTGTATCAGGATAAGCAGTTCTTTTCAATGGAATTTATCGAGGGGAAGAATATAGAAGATGCGTTATTTGACTCTGAGCAGAAGTACAATGAGATCGAATGTTTGAAAATGCTAAAACAATTAACCTCGATTATTTGTTATCTCCATGAAAAAGGAGTGGTCCATGGAGATATCCGAATCCCGAATGTACTAGTTCATCATGGTAAGTTATGTCTGATCGACTTTGGGTTGGCACTCAACCTACATACCGATAACAAGGCGAGAGAACAGCAAGAACATTTAGTACAGGAGGATTTTTTTGACCTAGGGGATTTTCTGCTTTTTCTACTCTACTCTTCTTATGATGAGGAAACTAAGAAGGATAGACCTTGGACTGAAGAATTGAGCCTTGATCCAAAAACAACTCACCTGCTTAAAAGATTGCTTCAGATTGACGAGCCGTACCGACGATGTGAAGATGTTCTGACTGATATAGTGGAAGCCATAACTCTACTTTCAGAAAGTGAGACTCACGCAAGCTCGGTAAGAGTAGAATCATAACTACAGACAGTTCTTATATGCTTCCAATAAGTTAACACTCGATTTGGTGGGAATTGTTGCTCTCCCCGCCAGATCGAGTTTGATTGTTTGTGATACGAGTAAGAATCAGCTACTGCTTGAGTAATGTCTTTTTTGCCGATAACGATGTGAGCCATGATAGGGATATCTTCCGCGCCTGTCACTACTGCTTCCAAAATACTTTCTCTTTTTTCTACTGCTAGAGCTATAACGATGATATCTAGATCGACGACTGCTACTACCACGCTTTTTCATCTCATGAGAAATGCCTTTTAGGAACTTTTTAAACATCGGGTTCCCTCCTTTATGGTATATACGATTAATTTATAACAATGTTTCAACTTTTTCGAGTGAGACGCTCTTTGTCTCTCCGACTAAGTGGCTTACTAGATTTAAGCGACTAGTGGACAATTCTGCACCGCTATTCCTAGGGATTATGCAAATTTATGGCAAAGGAAGAATAACAAAATTATATGGATATTGAGAAGAAGATAGTAATAAGACTATTTGGAGTTCTGTTCCAAAAGGGTAGGCTCGGAGTCTGACCCATTATCCCTATAGAAACAGAAAATGTAATCGTTAACACAACAAAACTATCAAATATGTAATATCAAGGTTGTTACAATGAAAATAACAGGGTGTTTTCATATAACAATATGAAAAGGCTTACAAAACCTAAAAGAGGTGATGCTAGAATAAACAAAGGAACATCCTGATCCCAACCTATATGTATATTTTATGAAGGAGGAAATTGAATGACTACGAAAAGACCACTAATTTGGTTATTATTGCTATCATTATTTATTTCGCCATTACTATTCATTGGTAATGGTGTTACAAATGCAGCAGCAATCGATTCGATACCAAACACAGAAAGACACTTCAAAGACTATGACAATAGTTATCTATCCGTAACTGGCTATGCATCATCAGGAGTTCATGATCGAAGTGAATACATGGATACTTCTTATTATCGTAAAGTCAAAACAGAAAGAGAGTTTCTACAGGCACTATTGGATGCCGGAAATGGAGACGTTAAAGTAATTGAAATAGCAAAGGATCTTAACCTGGGATGGAAAGCATTAAATCTAACTGAAGAAGAAACGAAGAAGTATCGCTTTATAAGAGCATACCGAGAACCCACCAACGGATTCACCAATCCAAAGCTAGCATCCTCCGGGGTTTCGCAATTGGATGTAAATAATGTGGATGGACTAACGATCTTTTCTAAAAAAGGGAAAACCATCAGAAGCGCGGAAATCAATTTACAACGATCATCCAATGATATTGTTATCCGTAATTTAAATTTTGACGGCATGTGGCAATGGGATGATACGGGGAGACATAAGGAAGTAGGCTGGACTTTTATTAAAGTGAATGGTGCCAACAACGTATGGATTGACCATTGTCAATTCTCGATTGCATCAGATGGACTAATTGATACCGAAAATGGTGGCTCTAACATTACCATCTCCTGGTCTAAATTCGGTTTACCTGCTAGTGAACATCCAGCAAAGGATAGTGATATCTATCAATCAATTCAATATATGGAAGAAGCTTACGTTGCAAATGAACTAGGATCAGACAGTGTATACTACAACATGCGTAATGATGGTGCAACGAAAGAGCAAATTATGGCATATGCTGCCTATCACAGCAAAGTACACTTAACTGGCTCAGGGGATAAAGATTATGTGGATTATGTAAGTAGCAGTGGAATGAATTATAAAGATGGTAATCAAAGAATCCGGTTAACCCTTGCTTATAACCAATATACAAATGTCGGTCAGCGAGTTCCGATGATCCGACAGGGGACAGGCCATGCATACAACTTGTATCTTGATAACTCCACACACCAGAATGTCTTGGATAATGTAACTGCTATTGCGGAACATGGAAGAGATCAACTTTCCCGAGCACTTAATGCAAGAAATGGAGCTTCAATCGCAACAGATACTTCTGTATTCCATGACATGAACGAACCAATTATCGGTGCGGAGATTCAAGGGTTAGATACGAAGAACATGGATGACCAATGGGCGGAGCTTTTCCAGCACGCCTATAACCGAAATTTAATCGTAAACTCCAAAGTAACGAACCAATATGGAACGTATACAGGAAGCAGTTGGGACAATAATGGTGAAAACTTATTTACTACCGGCTTTATTTGGCATGATAAAGCAACCATCGGAAACTGGGCCTGGTCTTCCCATATTGTCGGAAGTGAAGATATGGAAAAAATGAACCCACCGTCTGAACCTTTTACGTTTGAATATAAATATGATGAGCAACTTCCTTATTCCTATAATGTCATTCCGTTAAATCGTGTGGTAGATACGGTTAAGGAATATGCTGGAGCTAACAAAATCAACCAGAGTCCAAAAGGTTGGTTAAAGACTGAATATAGCGAGAAGAAGAAAAATGGACATTATCGAAATGCGCATTAACAGGGAATCAGGTTCATGAGAGAGGGAAATTGGCTTTTCCCCGTGTTTGGTGATGATCATATGGTATGATGATGACCATTTCCATAACCCGTAGTGGGCACTACGGGTTATGGATTAGCGGTTCCTAGAGAGATCGGCTATCAAAAATAGATCTTTCCTACTCACTTGGTTGGTTAATAGGGAGATCTATTTTCGTTTGATCAGCGATACGATCAAAGCGAGCAATGAAATGAAGAAAGTACCAACCATTTCATCACCTACATTCTCGATCCTTACACATCCTTTTCCTTATTCCTATTTCATATACTTTTGTTTTTGCACTAATCTGGTTAGTTTAAAAAATCTCTTTTATATTGAATAGCTAGATAGATTCCTGAAGCGATGAATGCCAGAGAGTATTTAAATAGGAAGAAAATTTGCCACATATATTCTTTTGGGAAAATCAAGTCGCACAAAATTACTCCAAATAACATAACAAGGGTGCTTTTTAAATATATTTGATTTGTTCTTTCATCACCTTTACCCATTTTCTTCATAAATACGAATACTAGAATCATTCCAACTACAAGCAATACAAAACCACTACCAAGGAGGATATTCCAATTACCAGGTGATTCTTCTGCCCAGGTTCTTAAAGGATCAAAGATAGATTCCATTTTCATTTTAATCATTTCCTTTCTCATAAGTAAAAATATCGTTCACATCAACTTCAAAGAAATCAGCAATACGAAAGGCAAGTAGTAACGTAGGAACATAATTTCCTTTTTCCATTACAAAAATGGTTTGTTTAGAAACACCAACTTTCTCTGCCAGCTCCCGCTGAGACATTCTGGCAAGGACTCGATATTCATAAACTTTATTGGATATCGAATCATCAAAATTCCCTTTCATTATCATCACCTCTATAGAAATTATAAACTTCTTCTTTATAAAAGTAAAGTATACTTATACAAATTAACAATAAACTTATCCAATCTTTTGATTCGTACAACTTTCCTAGACGTTCTTCATACCCATTTACGTGTGCGTTAACTTCATAAAAAAGCCTAATTCCTCCTTATTTATACGGAGGAACTAGGCTTGGGGACTTCCACAAAGATAATCTTCTTTTTAAAAATTTAAAAACTCAGGTCGTGATTGTTCGTGCTTGTCGAGCATGATCTGTTCCGGCTTGATGCCCTGCTCACGAAGTACTTCTATGTTCTGAACAAGGAATTCATCACTGCCGACAACATAGAAAAGACCATCCTTGTCTGCAGCAAGATTTTTCACTTCTTCATAGTATTCTTTACGGTTATCAACAAACTGTGCTGTGAACTTCTTGTCAGGTGTAGATTGAAAAATATTGGTGAATAAAAAATCTCTTGATGAATCAATGTTCAAGGAATGAATGTGATTGACGTTGTCAGCACGTTCGAAATAATCCAGTACAAGCGGTCTGAAAGTTGCCAGGCCGACACCAGATGACAGCAAGTAAACATTTTTGTCTTCTCTTTTAAGTGGTACATTCGAATGTGTTTTAAATATTGCCACTTCATGGCCGATCTCCATATTTCTTAAAATCGATTTAAATTCAGAACACTGCTCTCTGATCCGTGTTGTAATACCGATTGAATTTTCATGTGGTAGAGTGGAAATGGACATGTGACGAATCAAACTACGATTTGGTTTATCTCCGGCATTAAATCCTTCCAGTGCGAAGTGGGTGTGGGAACCTTCTTCCCATGTAAAGTCTTCCGGACAGTCGAGCAGGTACGTTTTTACCTCAGGTGTTTCTTCTATGATCTTATTTATTTTAGTCCAGTATATTTGCATGTTATATTCTCCTTACTACATTATGATATTGTTACTATCTACTATACAGCAAGTGATAACAATTCTCAATTAAACAGCCTGATTCAGATTCTATCTTAAATAAATCTACTAAAACCTTTCATTGGCTGTAATCACTAGTTGTCAGTTGCATGTGCTTCGTCAGTTTACTGCCTACTGCCAATCATGCTTTGATTTATTTTAACGGAATTTCAACTTTCCTCTATCCAATTCGGGATCCTTGTAATCCATTATTTTATAGTCTGTTTGGATTGGTAGTTTTTACACTACTTTTGTATCAGTAAATGTTTGAGTTTCCTGGGATAGTCTTTAAAGCATTCAAGAAGTTGTAAAAAGATCCTGTGTTTTTTATGTTCGTTCCCATATAACCAGAAAATTTAATCGTTAATACAACAAAATCACAAAGTATGTAATATGAAGGATGTTACAATGAAAATAACTGGATGTATTAAGATTCAAAAATAGCGGAACAATCTGGAGATTAAATACGCATACAACTTTAAAGAAGGGAGTATGGAAATATGAAACAGATTTTTTCTTCTGATTGGCGTTTTAGTGTATATGCACTCATAGTTTTTATTGGAGGGATAATTGGAAATCTGTTAATAGACCTTAATTCATACTTTATATTAGGAGCATTAAGCGGATCATTATTAATAGTGATCATAAACCTTATTTACGTGATATACAAAAACAATAAAAAATTTGATTCATAGGAGGGGTTCAACTATGGGTAGTGACAACTTCATTTATTCCTTACGTGTTCATCTGTCCAAACATGAAGCTCTGGATAGCAAATGGACAAGTTATGATACATCCATTTTGAAATGCAGTGAATCACCAAAATCCGAAAAAATTTATTCTCCTGATATGCTCATCCCCATTTCGCAACTATTTCATCATACTCTTTTTTCGTAATGGGTAAAATCGTTCCATGGCGTTTCTTCAAGCTTCCGAATGAAAATGCCTGTGGTTTTAGCATCTGCCACTTTGATCCAGACGTATCTCCAATATCTGATGTAATGAATGGTAAATATCCTTTATCGGTTGCATACTGATCAACGATTAATCCCCATTTGTCTTCCCCATTAAATTTAAAGAATTGTGGCCCTTCTACATCTTCACCAGTAAACCCAAAACCTAAAGATTGCAAAGTAG
Source organism: Gracilibacillus suaedae (assembly GCF_017599345.1). Lineage (GTDB taxonomy): Bacteria > Bacillota > Bacilli > Bacillales > Amphibacillaceae > Gracilibacillus > Gracilibacillus suaedae. The sequence goes on along the minus strand of NZ_JAGFVL010000062.1, from coordinate 38,094 downwards.
ATATAACTTCCCAGTCTCCCATTAAATGTTGACTTTTTTCAATGGTAATTTGTCCATCACCAGATGCCCGATAATAGGTATCCTTTACCTTTATGATCGTCGTATCAATGATCGTTTTATCTTCACCTCGTGTGATATAAAGTTCAGGCTTCGTAAAGGTGCGAAAATCTCTTGTTTTACTCGCGTAAATATGGATACCAGTGCCGATACTAGAAGCCCAAAAAACGAGAAAATCATCATTTTCTTCGTCATAAATCGCTTCTGGTGCCCATGCACACCCTGCTTCTTTTGGTGCCACTTCCACTTTCCATGGTTCGGACCAATTAACAAGATCAAATGATTCCCAAATAATGATAGAATGGCTACCTGTCACGGTGGCCTCGGTATTGTGCCAACCACCTCGGTGATAGATACTAAGATCCGTAGCAAGTAAATAAAAGCGACTATCATCATGACTACGAATCAAGAATGGATCTCGGACACCACATTCGCCAATTGTCGAATATAATACAGGTTGCTTATGATTTAATTCTCGCCAATGAAGGCCATCCTTGCTAAGTGCGAAATAAATTTGCTCTCCATTTTTTTGTTCTCCGATAAAATGAGCGAAAAGATAACCGTATAAATGATCACTAGTTGAATCGTTTAAAGGTTGCATGATTGTGCCATTCTCCTTTTCTTTCTAGTATATTTTTTTCTAAGCTGCATATTTCGGCTTCTGATGCTTTCATTTTGACATACTCAAGGGCTAAGGATTTGCTAATAAACGAAAACCTTCTTTTTGTAGAGTTCTTCAATCGTTTTCGTTCTAAAGGCGAGCTTCAGAGGTTTTTCTGTGATCAGTAACTACAGTAGATCCGTTGCAAGACTGGTTACATCCTCAGGAATTTCTTCAGGTAACCATCCTCTAATAATAATTTCTTGCAGAGATTCAATAGATGTCCCATAGTCAACTTTTTTGGATAAAAATTCTCTTGTATTAGTTTCGTAATCTTCTTTAAAAACTTCTTTATCAATAATTTCTTGCATAACCTCTCGTGGTCTAAAACCTGTCTCGCAGGAGTATGTTTTCTTCCCCATTCTTCTCGTTTCTATTATTTGGCTCATCAGAGATGTTAAGTTCGCCGAATCTATTAAACCACTCTGATAGATCATATGAATATCATAAATATGTCTGGACTTTCGAATATAATCCTTGTCATGGTGATAGTCACATATAGCAAATAACTTGTCCAAAAATGTTCGATCGATTGCTTGAATCCTCATAGAAAAAGGAGACATATTATACTCATCAATCAAATAAGTTATATTTTCATTTTCTAAAAGTTTAGTTATGTAATTACTAACGGGCATTATTTCACACGGAAAAGGTTTGAATCCTAGGCTAGTTTCAATTAAAATATGATCCAGCATTTGAAACTGGGTTTCATCCTTATACGTTCGATTGTAACCTACTCTATATGTATTAAAGTGCCTTTTTGAACGTATTGGTTCATCTAACTCGTCATTTAATAAAGTAAAATCAAGTTTTTCTATTGTGTCTATAGTGGCTTGAATCAATAATTGTTGTTCCCTTTTTAATGGACCGCTTGTTAACTTATCTCCATCAAAGTTTATTGTTAGATCAATATCTTCAGAAAACCGATGGATAACATTATAACACTTTGAAAGAGAGGTCCCACCTTTAAATACTAAATTAGGCACGACCTCCTGTAAATTTTTCAATAATAATGAAACATAATAGTCTTTCTCCACTTGAAAAGGTTGCAAGTTAAATTCAGCAGATGCAGCTTCAACAACTTCTCGGAATACTTCTTTATTTTCATGCAAGTTCATTGTAAAGCCCCATTTCCAATAAATTTTCCAATGTTTTCCTCGGGTATTTTTTTATATACTGATTTAATTCGCTTATGGTGATATCGGAATCTTGTAAATACTTTTTTATTAATCTTGATCCTTTTTCGAATGGGATTTCACTTACTCGATCGTAATCACTCAATAAATCTAATACTTGCAACAGCTTATAATTCTGATCATTTATTCTAACTCTTGGCTTCTTTAGTCTCACAACTTTATTTCCAAATGTTACTTCACGTTCAGGTCTACCTGCTTCATTCGTTACAATGGTTGTTACACTAGCTGTTTGTGACGTTAAACCAAGCTGATTCGCAAAATTCGTTCCAGTAATATACCCGATAACATTTTTATCGATCGGTTTAATATATCTTCTTCTTATCAATTTATCTATATTTACACGACGTTTGTTTAACACACTGTTAGCTCTTGGGACGTAATACATGCCATTTTTCACCTTAATAATATTCCCATTATCAGACAATCTCTTCACATTTTGACGTAAGGCTTCGGCTGACATATCAAGATGCTTTTTTAAATCCTTCGTAAATACAGGCTCATCATATCCATATTCTTCTAAGATAACTTTATAAAGCCTATTCATCATACACTCCTCCTGACACCTTTATTATAGCACCAATTCACTGTAATGTAACGTATATAATATTCATTTTTCCCAAACGTTACTTTTGTAAAACAAAAATTTAATTACTATCTGTAAAGCCACCATTTAATCGGTTCTTGAAACAGGATAAAAATACACCGATAGCTATAGCAATAAACATGGGGCGTAATAAAGCAAAAAGTCATTCAACATGATTGTTGGCACCGTGGGCTTGAGAGGTGAAACCTGATGTATTAACTCTTAAAAAAACGAACAACCAGTATAATGTATTAAATATTATACTAGTAACCGCCATACCTCCTATATAAATGGGATTAGGAAGTTGATCAACTACCGCCGTATCCACAGCGCCAAGTAATGGCGTTGTCACCTAAAAAATAATAATCAGTACGGCTAAAAACATGTATTGTTTATTTGTTAAAGCTGTCTGCATCGTGCTTGAATATGTAGAAATTTGTAAACTCATATAAATTCCTCTTTAAACCAAAAAGTGTCACAGCATTTTAATATGTTGTGACATTAAGTCTTCAGTTTATTTCTTGCTCAATCATGATTAAACCAACAATACTATGTCAAGCTTGAATTCCGATTAATCGAACGATCACGTGGATGTTCAGCAAGAATAGAATCTCTCATTCGTTTTATTGCAGGGTGTTGAGATTTAAAAAACTGATCTTTTGAATCGTATCTTTCTATAAGTTCTCCTTTTTCAAGCACACCAATCTTATCAGAAATAGAAAAGGCTGCTTTAATATCATGGGTAATAAAAAGATAAGATAAACCGAAGTCGTCTTTTAATTCACTTAATAATTCTAAAATTAAAGCTTGTGTAACCATATCCAAACTACTAACCGATTCATCTAAAACGATTAACTTCGGCTTAAGAGCGATTGCCCTAGCAATATTAATTCTTTGCAATTGGCCACCGCTAAACTGATTAGGGTATTTTTTTAAATCCTTTTCATTTAATCCTACCCGCTCCAATAGAGAAATAACCGTTTTTCTTTTTTCTATTAAGGTTAGCTTTTCATAATTCTCTAATGGCTCGCTTATAATACGTTCAGCTGTCATTCGGGGATTAACTGATGAATATGAATCTTGGAAAACAACCTGTAGATCGCGACGTATTTTGCTTTTAGTGATCTTATCCGCATTATAAATATCATATCCTTGAAATAGAACCTGACCTTGCTGTGGGCGTTGTATGCCAAGAATCACTTTCCCTAAAGTGCTTTTACCAGCACCACTTGTACCGAGTAATCCTAAGCATGTTCCTTCTTCAATAGAAAAGGAAATATTATGCAGTACCTTATTAGATGTATCCTTCGATTTAAATAGCTTCTTAGAATTATAGCTATGACTTACTTCTATTACTTGTAATAGGCTCATTCGTTTCACACCTTTGCAAGATGGGTAATTGGTTGTTGTTTAGCGTGTAAGGAAGGTCTTGTTCTTAACAGTTTTTTTGTATATTCGTGTTTTGGATTATCAAACAAATCAAATACATTGGCTGATTCAACAATTCTTCCTTGCTTCATCACGATGACTTCATCTGCCATTTCTGAGATCACTCCAAGATCATGTGAAATGAGCAAAACAGATGTTCCGTATTCTGAACGAATTTTCTCTAATAGTCGAAGTACTAATAACTGATTATGAAGATCAAGTGCTGTAGTTGGCTCATCAGCAATAATAACGGTGGGATTTAAGCATGCAGCTACGGCAATCATTACACGCTGAAGCATACCTCCACTCAACTGAAAAGGATAGTTTTTTAATATCTTATCGGGATCTGGTAAATTTACACTTTCCATTATATTAATCGCAAGTTCCTTTGCTTGTTTCTTATTTAATGAAGTATGCGATCTAATCGTTTCAACAAATTGGTGACCCACCGTAAAAACAGGAGTAAAGGCATTCATCGGATTCTGCATAATAAAGGCAATATCCTTCCCGCGAATTTTTCTCAATTCTTTGTTTTTTAACCCATTTAATTCCTGTCCTCTTAGTGTAATGCTTCCTTGAATTTCTGTTTTTTTCCGTTCAAGCAGCTGTAAGATAGACATACTTGTTACGGTTTTACCACTACCACTTTCCCCAACAAGTCCCAGTACCTTCCCTTTTTCAATTCCGAAATTAATGTTTTGCACAAGTGTAGAAAAGCCAGCTTTTGTACTTACTTGCACAGTTAAGTCTCTCACTTGTAAAATATTTTGACCTTTTTTTTCCATTATTCTATCAGTCCTCTTTATTATCGACGTTTAATCCCAAAACGTTCTGATAGTGATTCGCCCAACAAATTAAAGGTAACGACAACAAGCATAATCATTAAACCAGGGTAAACCATTAATAATGGATCTGTCCTTATATATGATTTCCCTTCGTGTATCATGGCTCCCCACTCTGGTATAGGGGGTTGCACACCTAAACCTAAAAAGGACATGGAAGATAAATGCATGATCGCCCACCCCATTTCCAATGTTCCTATTACCGCTAATGGTGGAAGGACATTAGGAATGATATGTTTCTTCATGATCTTCCATTGAGAAGATCCACTTATTTTAGCAGCAGTAATATAGTTCTGTTCTTTCAGGCTTAGAACCACTCCTCGGATCACTCTTGCATAATAAACCCATTGTACGAAAATTAAGGCAAGTACAACTTGTTTAAGACCAGCTCCCCATATACCAACTAATCCTAGAACTAGCAAAAGGTCTGGAAATGCCATCACACCATCTGCAAACCTCATTAACAATTGATCTACCCAGCCACCTTTATAACCTGCAATAAGTCCAATGATCAAACCGATGGTTAGAGATGAAATAAAAATCAAAGTAGCAAATCCTAGTGAAACCCGTGCCCCAAAAAGAATACGTGAAAATGTACATCTTCCTAAGTGGTCTGTTCCTAATGGGTAATTCAAGGAAGGGCCCTGAAGTTTATGAGCGAAATTAACTAAAGTGGGGTCATTAGGAGCAAGCCAAGGAGCAAAGGCCGAGATAAACAATAAAGTGCATAACATTAAGGAACATATCACAATCACTTTTTGACTTTTTACTAATACACTCAAACTTGCAATCATTGGAACTGCCTTCCTTTTCTTGAGATACGTGGGTCAATGTACATTTGAATAAGGTCAACGATTAAGTTGCTTATTAGAAATAAACCAGCAGCTAACAATACATAGCATTGAATAACAGGAACATCACGATTAAAAACTGCCTCAATAAAATAACGCCCAAATCCTGGCCAAGAAAATACTGCCTCTACAATGATAGCACCTGTCATCAGCTTCCCCAAATTCATTCCAAGTCCAGTAATCATAGGGGATATGGCAATTCTTAATACATGCTTTCCCATTATTTTCTTTTCATGAATTCCCCTCGTTCGGGCGAAAAGCACATAAGGCTCTTCTAAACTTTCAAGAACACTTGCACGTAATAGCCGAGTATATAAAGCGATTAAAGGTAAAGCCAAAGTGATAGCAGGTAAAACCAAATGTTTCCAAGTCCCTATCCCCTCTACTGGGAATAGATCTAGTTTTACAGAAAAGAAAAAGATCAACAAATATCCAAACCAAAAGGAAGGTATGGATGCCCCAAAAAAAGAGAGAAATCGACTGAAATGGTCGATTCCACTGTTTTTCTTTATACCTGCTAAAAACCCAAGTGGGATACTGGCTAGAATTGCTATGATGAGGCTCCCTACAGTTAACTGAATGGTTGCTGGCATTCGAGAAGATACCTCTTCCCATACGGGTTTATTCGTTACATAAGATACCCCAAAGTCAAATTGGGATATCTTCATAACGGAGTTTATATATTGTACAAGAAGAGGCTTATCTAAACCAAACTCCTGTCTTGTTTGTTCCAATAGCTCTTCTGTTGGCTGGATATTTGCAGCAGCTAAGTATGCTTCAGCAGGATCCACTGGTGATAAGTGAATCATTCCAAATGTCAGCAAAGTTGCTATCAGAAAAATTGGAATAATAGTCATGATTCGTTTCAAAATATAAACACCCATAAGAAAACTCCTGTCGCTTACTCCTCGATACTAATGCCTGTAAAAGGATGTTCATCTCGATTAGCAGGGAATGTAAAATTAGAAACACCTTTTTGATAGATTGCAATTTGCTTAATGTAAGAAATCGGTACAATTGCACCTTGCTCTTGTAATGAACCTAAAATGGATGTGTACAGTTCCTGACGCTCATTTTCGTCAGTTGATTGTTGGACAGCAGCAATTTGGCTCAACAACTCATCCTTGTTAGGATAAGATGATATAGCTTCTACAAACCCAAATCCTTCTGTTGCAACTATGTTTACAAAATAATGTGGGTCATACGGAGCACCCGAGGTACTATAGAAATTCATATCAAATTCATTCTTATTAAACCTTTCCACTTGAGTAGGAAGTTCAACTCCGTCAATGTTTAATTTCACACCAATTTTCGCCCACTCAGATTGTAATGCTTCTGCCATTGTTTTTTGAATGGATTCAGCAGAATTATACATTAACTCGATTTCAAGTGGCTTCCCGTCTTTTTCACGAATATCTTTTCCTTCTGGTAACTTCCATCCTGCATCATCTAATAATTGCTCAGCTTTATTAACGTCATAATCAACCGTAGTTGCATCAACATTGGAAGCGTAAGGGAAGTTGGTTGATAAGATTCTGTCAGCCTCCTCTTCCAAACCAGATGTCCCGCCCTCGACGATTGCTTCTTTATTAAATCCATAATGTAAAGCCTGACGAACCTGGATATCTGAAAGCATCTCCCTATTCGTATTCATTACTAGTATTCTAGTTGCAACTGGTTCAGAAATACTACTCTCATAAGAACCTGTCGATTTTAATTGGTTAAAAGCATCTATATTAATAACCCCTTCACCATATATAAGGTCTAATTCACCTTTCTCAAAAGCTAGTACGCGTGTTTCTGCATCAGGAATAACATTGACTTTAATTCGCTCTACACTTGGTAGTTCACCCCAATAATTCTCATTGCGTTTAAAAGTAGCATATTGATCCACTTTATGTTCTTCCAAAACCCACGGACCTGTACCGATTGGTTGTTCTACACCTTTTGAAGTGTCCTCATTTTCAGGGAATCCTGCCTCTCCTAAGAAACGTACTGGACGAACGTTAGCTAGCTCCTGAATTGTAGGGTAATATGGTTCCGTTAATGTAAACTTAAATGTATATTCATCTACGACCTCTGTTTGATCGATTAACGGAACAAATCCTAACCAACTATGCCTTTCTCTGTTGTCTAAAATAGTATCAAAGTTCTTTTTCACAATTCCAGCATTGAAACTTGAGCCGTCTGAAAATTTTACACCTTGACGTAAGTTGAATACATATTCCTTTCCATCTTCAGAAATATCCCATGATTCAGCCAAATGTGGCTCTAACTCTCCACCATCTTGGTAGCTAACTAAAGGTTCATAGATCATTGATTGGGCAAACATTTGAGACGGATTATAGACATGCGGATTCATTTCACCTATATCTCTAGGCCAAGAAAAAGTAATCATATTGGTACTTTCACTAGTTTCACTTGAAGCATCTGCTTCCTCCTGTTCTACTGATTCACTTGTACAACCCAGTAAAACTGTTGACAATATTAGAAGCATTACAGAAATAAGTAAAACTAGTTTTTTATTTTTGGTATGTAACATAAAATTCGAAACCTCCTACTATTGACAACGATAATCATTATCAATAGTAAGGTTTGTATATTTCATTGTCAATACTATTTAGCTATTTAATCGATTAAAATTAGAATTTGATAAGTCCATAACCCAATAGTTAAAGGCAAAATACTGCTAGCTTTAATTAGTGCTTGTCCCTCCTCAGCCTATGCAATCTCCATATTTTTTAAATCGACAATTTTCGGTTAATGACAGGCACTCAGAGAGTATTTTTTTACAATATTCTACCTTTTAAGGAACAAATTAAGAGAATAGTTGTTATAATAGTAGTAATGACCTAATATGATATGAGTTAAATAATAGGAGGTAAAATTGTGGAAAGATTAATAGCTTGTAATTATGAATATGGTGAAAAGATTACCTTCGCCCTGCAACAAAACCATGTACCGTTTATAAAGCGCTTATCCATTGAAAACACATGTGAGGAAAAGTACCACGATATTAAAATAGATTTATCCTCTAATCCTTCGTTCTTTGAACCCGAAACCATACACATTGAAGTATTAAATCCCGAAGAAACTATGGAAATCCATCCTGACATTCCATTATCAGCGGATTATCTTATAAACCTGGATGAAAGTATCACAGGACATTTCAGTTTAAAAATTAGAATCGGGGACAAAGAAGCCTATCAAAAAAAGCTTCCAGTGGATATCCTCTCCTTTGATTCATAGCCAGGCTCTAACGTTATCCCAGAGATTATTTCAAGCTTCGTCACTCCTAATCGAATCTCAGGAAATTTCCTATACCAATCCCCCTGCCAACTTTGAGACCCAGGGACAGAAAATTCGATTTCCTGACATAATAAAGGAACATAAGTTAGGTACCTGCTTGGACTTAACGCTGTTATATGCGATATGCGCAGAGTCGATAGGTATTCATCCACTTATCGTTTTTTTCCGTGGCCACGCCTATCCTGCTTTCTGGTTAAAGGAATATAGTTCCCCAGATAATTTTCAGGATGACAAAAACTTACTAACAAAAAGTATGGCAAGCGGAATACATGATATTATCGCTGTGGAATCAACATTATTAACTAATGAAAAGTCTACGTTCCATAGTGCTGTTCAATCTGCCGAAAGTACTCTGAACAAGCCAGATTACTTCGACTTTTTTGTGGACAATCATAGAAGCAGAATCGGTCAAATAAAACCACTCTCTCTAAAAAACAACGTCGGGTCTCATATCCAAATTGCAGTTCAACCTGCACCTCGGGACTTGATGAGGTTGAGGATATCCTTGCCATGGGAAAAAAAGTATTCAATGAACCTTTACCAAACGAATGGCGGCATAAGGTTAGGGATTTTAGAGTTATTGACGATTAGCATCCTAATAATGGAGCCCAATCGCTCATCAATTGCTATAAACACTTAAAGATTATAAAGTAGTAGGTAACGTGCAACTTCTCTCTTCCTTCAGCTTATACAAATCGATTTTTCATCCATATCACCCATCACCTTTTACAGCTGTACAAGACTCCCTCTTAATAAGAGTAGCATTCACCTTTTCCACAACCCTTCGTTGGTGTTCCTGTTCAATCGATTCAATTAGAAGTGTTGTGGCTCTTTTAGCTATATCTTCAAAGGAGATGTCTATGGTTGTTAGGGGTGGATTTAGATAAGGCGAAAAAAATGAATTATCAAATCCTATAATGGATATATCCTCTGGAATACTTAACCCTAGTTCATTTATCGCTTTATATGCACCAACCGCCATCGTATCATTACTCACAAAAATAGCTGTCGGAGGATTGGACCCACTCAAAAGGTGTTTTGCCCCTTTATATCCGCTGTTCTCCGTAAAATCACCTTGGTATATAGCATCCTTATTCGGTTCTATCCCATGTTGCATGAGTGTTTTTTCAAAGCCTGCCAGCCTCTCTATTGCAGACAATTTATTTAAATTCCCCGTAATAATACCAATAGAAGTGTGGCCAAGTTCCAATAAATACGATAACGCCTTCACACTACCCTTGTAGTTATCCGCATTAATATAGATCGCATCGCGGTCTGTGTCATACACTTCACTGGTATCAATCATTGCAATTTTATGCTTTTGTTCAATCAGGTTAAATATAAGCTCATATTCTGCTTCCTGCGTGCCTACGAAAATGGCTCCATCTATCATTTTTTGATGAAAAATATTTTGAACTCTTTTTAAATCATTCTTTGAATAGGATATTGAAACAAGGACATAATAATCCATTTTATTCGCTTGGTCACTGACGGCGTTAACAATAGGAGAAAAAAATGGATTATCATGAATGATCGTATCTTCTGTGGTTTTTACATGATGTGGCTCCTCATCATCGTTTACATCTAATAAGATGATTGCGATCATTTTGTTTTTTGCACCAGCTAGATTCCGTGCTGAAGCATTGGGTGCATAATTGTATTCCTCGATTGCCTTCCAAACCTTCTCTCTAGTAGCCTGGGGGATATCGGGATAATTATTAATAACTCTTGATATGGTACTTCTGGATAATCCCAAAAGTTTAGCTAAGTCCTCACTACGCATACATTCTCCACCTAATCTACTTTTTTTCCTATTATATCAAAAAGATAGCTTTGTATATCTATTTCATCTATTTTCTTACTTAAAAGAGGTTGTCCTATGGTCATAACAACCTCTTGGACAACCTACACTTCTTGTTATACAGCACATTTAGCTACTATTGCTTATTCGATTCAATTGGTACTTGCCTATTAATTCGGCGTATAGCGAACCCATTGATAGGATGCATTGGCATTTTCTCCATAATAGGGGCCTGCCCATTCATTAATTCCGTACGTATTCCATACATTCATCATGATTTTACTCGGGTTCCTCGGAATATTTTCAGTAGCTGTAGCAACCAATTGGCCGTTAACGTACCAGCTAATATAGTTCTCTTGCCAATCAAAAGCATAGGTATTAAAACTGTGGGCAGCATTAAATCCTAAATCGTGAAGGATTTCATTCCCTCCGACACCGTTCGTGTAATAATTGAATTGAACCTTTGTCGTGTCGTTACCTAGGAATTCAATATCAATTTCGTCCCACGGGGCATCATAGGATGGGCCTGTATACGTGAAGAAAGAAGAGATTACCCCCGATACATTTGCTGGCTTCATCGATACTTCGTACAATCCATACCCATAAAAATTACTTGTTGCATACTCTGCACACTCGTAGTTATACGGTGCTGGGTACGAATAATTGGTACGAAGAGATAACTCCATCTCTCCCTGATTAAAATTCACCCTGTTTGCATTCCAGTGACATCCGAAAAAAGGATCATTATTCCTCCATCCGTCCGAAATCTGCCAGTTTTGCCAATCATGATAGTCGAAAGAATGATATTCTGTTGCCTGGCTTTGCGCAGAAATCACCACCGTAAAAGACATCATTATTAGCGACATAACTACCATTCTAATAATACTTTTACCTTTCATTGTCATCACTCCTAAATATAATTTGTTTTGTCGAACTTCAACATATAATTTAGTTAGATAGATGATTAGTGCTGGCAATCGTTTTTATTTATCTGTTACTTTTTTTCTTGATCTAACGTACATGAAAACACCCACTGCAAGAACTAGTAGACCAATTAATAGGTAGTTAAATAAAGAAGTCGCTGTATCTGGCAATGTATCACCGTCTTTATCCTTAGATTCCGTAGTGTCTCCTGCTTCCTTCTCTTCATTGTCTTCTCTCTGCTTGTCATCTGTGATTGGATTCTCTGCTTCTGGATCTTCTGTATTTGTTTCTTCTACTTCAAATACCCCATAAATACTAAAGTGTGATACTTCCACAGCTACTCTATGGTTATCTTTGTCATAAGAAACCGGTTTAATGACTTCATTTGTTTTTTCACCATTATCATTAATATAGATTCCCCTTACATTATCCCAATTCGATATTTCAGATGGATCAACGGTAAAGATAAGTGTGATAGGCTCATCAAAGTCGATTGCTTCTCCATTTGAAATTAATGAGAAATCATACAGTTCACTTACGGCATCCGAATTATTCTTTTTCACTCCGTCAGATACCTCACCAAATACGAATGTAATATCCTCCCCAGTCTGTAACACGCTTATAGGAACAATAGCAGTAACTCCCTGAAAGCTAAACGCAATCGAGCCATTTGCATCTAATTGATTAATGACTTCCTTACTTACTACTGTTGTCTTTGTCCCTTTATTTGTTTGGTATACATTATCAACCAATTCTAAATCATTCACATTTGTAATTACTGACTTCTCTTCATTTGGATCATCTGTGTCTTCATCTTCAACCTTTTTCAATAAAACATTGTCAATCAATACATCATGTCCTTCTGATGGTGTTAATCCGTCCCCATCTTTTCCTAAAGCAAAACCAAATTTAGCAGCTGGATCAGATGATTCTGTCATTTCGAATGTGAACGTATACGTTTCCATTGTGTCTGTTAATGATACTGTTTGGTCAAAATATCCTGTCCAATCGTCATCTTCTTCTCCATTATGTTGAATTTGCAGACGTAACGGTCGATCAACCGTTGCTTTTGCATCAAAAGATACCTCATACGTAGCACCTTGTTCGATTTCGACACCGTTTTGAAATAATTGAATATTCCAATCGTCACTTCCTATATCCGTAATAGCTGCTTTCGCTTGTCCCTCTTCATTTACTTGAAAACTTGCCTTACCAGGATTGAATGCTTCTGCTCTCCAATTTTCCAGCCCATCAAATATTCCATTTTTAATAAGATTGCCTTCTACTTCTTCTAATGGTTGTTTCTTTAAAAATACATTATCAATGTAAACATCACTTTCATTTCTGCCCATATTAAACTGCAGCTCTGAATGATTATCGTTTTCTGCTTCCATCGTAAAATCTACTGTATGTGTGTTAGTAGTCGAGCTTAACTTGATCGTTTCCTCATGTACTACTTCAGATTCCGAATTTCTAAAAGCTACATGAATATCTCTGTCTGTTTCTGCACTGGCATCAAACGTGAGCTGATACTGTCTATTATTTTCTAACCGAAAACCGCTTTGTATTAACTGTACAGAATCACTGTTGTCACCACCATCGGTAATGAGGGCCTCAAATCTTCGTTCATCTACAGAACTGCCAATATATTTGGTCGCCTCTGCCGTTTCATCAGTATTAAATTCCCAATCCCCCATTCTTTCAGCACCTTGATCGAAAGTACCATTATAGATGTGGTTTCCAGTTGGTAGTGGTTCCCTTACTGTTTCTGAAGGATCAACTGGTTCTGGATCGGCAATTTTTTCTAGCCTGACATCATCAAGAGAGATACTATTGTCGTCTAGTCCCATATTGAATTCGTACCTAGCTTTAACATCTGTTGCATGCTCCATCGTAAACTCCAATTCATATTCTTCCCAGGATGATGTAATCGTGAAGGGGTCCTTGTCCGCATAATCAACCCAGCTACGATCCCCATCTGCCCCAATTTTTACTTTTAACGGTCTTTCTGCTTCTGCTTTTGCTTTAAACGAAGCTTTATACTTGGCTCCTTTTTCAAGGTGCATGGGAGCTTGAAATAACTGTACTCCGTGTTCAACATTCCCACCTGATTCAATTTGTACATCCAACGCATCATCATTCACTTCAAGGTTAGCGTTAGCACTTCCATCCTGTAAAAAAGTCCAATAATCCGTATTCGGAACCCCTTCTACACCTTCTACCTCAGGGTCATCCATATCAAAGCTTCCATTATACACATAGTTTCCATCTTCAAGAGGTTCTCGAATGTTGTCATCCTCTTCACTAATAGGTTTTTCGTGTATTGGATAGTCATCTTTTTCGTATACTCTCACATAATCAACAGCCATTTGCTTTGGAAATTCGGTTGTTTCATCTGGGTTTCCAGGCCAGTCCCCACCAACTGAAATATTCATGATTAAGAAGAAATCTTGATCAAACGGGGCAGGATACGTATATTCATCAGCATTGTCTGCATGCTTCGTGAACCAGTCATTGGCTGTATGATATAATTCATCGTCGATATACCATCTGATTTCCCCTGGCTCCCATTCAATGCTATAAACATGATAATCGGCACCAAAACTTTGTCCATCAGGCAAACGATACGTGCCTTGAATTTGTTGGTGTGGTTCACCAAAGTGTACCGTTCCATGAATGGTATCAGGTTCATGACCTAACAATTCCATAATATCGATTTCTCCACTCACAGGCCATGTACCATAAAACGGTTCATCCTCTGGCATCATCCAAATTGCTGGCCAAATACCTTGTCCAGTAGGCATTTTTGCTCTCACTTCCACTTTACCATACGTCCATTTTTGCTTACCTTGCGTAATGAGCTTAGCAGAAGAGTAGTCATATGTTTGCCCATCTTCCTCTGTTATCTCCTCTTCTCTTGCCTCCAGAATAAGTGATCCATCTTCTATAAATGCATTATTTTCTGTATATGATTGTATTTCGCCGTTCCATCTGCCATTTGTCGGAACATCATAACTCCAGTTATCCATATTTATTTCGCTATCATCAAATTCATCAGACCAACGTAATTTCCAATCGTCCGATTCATCTTCGTCTGTATTAGCGGAAACACTAGCGATAAAACTAAAATTAAAACTAATCAGAAGAACTACTAGTAATGCAATACGTAATTTTTTTAACTTCATCATTTTCCTATCCTCCTAAAAATTTTGTAAGGTTTAGTGATACAGAATACGCTTACCCATCACCTCCTTTAATAAAGTATTTTACTTTTACAATAAGGACGATCTATATCATGTTTTACAGTGTTTATGTATCTTGAGAGGTTGTATATATTATCTAGAACCTCTTGGAAATTTTTGATGTATTAGTCTCCATTGTCATACATTTTACAACCGTATAATGTATACCATAAAATCACTAACGCGCGTTAGTATTAACCTAAAAAAATAAAAGCGACCCAAAAAGAAAACGGTTTCATTAATGATAGTAAACTATTATTTGAAAAAATTCAATCTTTTTATCGAAATTTTTCAGTGTTTTTTAAGTAGCTCGTGTACTTATATTATAGGGGAGTTCTGTCCAGGGATAAATTATTGAATTGCTTGGTATCTCAGGCAATTACTATAAATCGATCAACACGTTCGCTTCAGTAAACGGAAGAGGTTCTATCATTTAATATGAGGATAGATCAATTTTTCATTTGTTTTGATCATTGTCTTGACCAATCGGAATATTGTAACTTTGAATTGTTAATAGGTTGGATGAAGATTGTTTTATCACAAACTGCTGAGAGGTGGTGATAAATACTTCAAGCTAAAAGTAATTGGTGTTAGGAATACAATAAAAGTAGGAAAGTGAAAAAATGAAAAAGATCTACTTGTTGACATTATCTTTTTGTATCATTTTTGCCATGGCCCCAGGCTCCATTATAGCTTCAGACGAAATCGAAGCCGCACCTCCTGGATATGATGAATATCAAAGTGGAATTCCTCATGGGGAAATGAATATGATAACCTATTATTCTACTACAGTTGGAGTTAATCGTAATGCATTGGTCTATACTCCTCCAGGTTATTCACCAAAGAAAAAATATAATGTTTTATATCTTCTTCACGGAATAGGTGGGGATGAAAATGAGTGGAATGACCAAATGAACCCTCAAAACATCCTCGATAACCTGTATGCCGAGAATAAACTAGAACCTATGATTGTTGTTTTTCCAAATGGTCGAGCAATGGAAGATGATCGTCCCATTGGAGATATATTTGATCCTGAAAAAATTGCTGCATTCGAAAGGTTTGAAGATGATTTACTAAATGATCTTATCCCATATATAGAATCTGAATATCCTGTTTGGAAAAATCGCCACCACCGTGCACTTGCAGGGTTATCTATGGGAGGAGGTCAATCATTAAACTTCGGACTAAATAATCTAGATACCTTTTCGTGGGTCGGGTCATTCTCTGCTGCACCAAACACAAAGACACCAGAAGAATTACTTGAAGATCCGAAAAAAATTTCTAAGCGTCTACATTTACTTTGGTTATCATGCGGAGATCAAGACGATCTACTATCTATTAGTGAAAACTTTCATCATAGTTTAACAGAAAAGAATATTTCTCATATCTGGTATTTAGATCGAGGAGGACATGAACCAGCAGTCTGGAGTAGTGGACTCTATCATTTCTCTCAACAACTGTTTAAGAAATAATGAAGATAACATTGTAATCGCTTACTAAAATAAACCGTTCACGAGGATTAATTTTTATGAACAAAGGAAAATGGTTGTTTTCTTCCCCCAGAATGATGTTGTTAGTTGTTGTGACACTAGTATTAACGTATTCGATCGGTATTTGGCCTGATGTCTCCGCATCTTCAGATAATGGTAAGGCGGCAGGTAAACCCACTACAGTACCTGCAAAAGTTCCAGTAGACAAGGACGGATTTGATTCAAAGGGAAGAATGGTTGTCTATATCGGATCGCCACTCATTGACAGAGAAGTAGATGATGTATGGAAGAAAGCACCTAAGGTTACACCGAAACACGTATCTACTGATAACACTTCCACAACATTTAAAGCGCTATGGGACGATGATGCGCTTTATATCCTTGCAGAAGTGAAAGACGAACACTTATCAGTAAAATCCGACACACTACACATGCAAGATTCGGTGGAAATATTTTTAGACGAGAATAACGATAAGACGCAAGAATATGGAGTAGATGATTTGCATATTCGGGTAAACTATGAGAATAGCCTATCCGTGGATATTGAAAATGCCGAGAAGTATTACACATCTTCGAAAATAACGGAATGTGTACCACCATCGGTTTCAAGTTCGGATACGCAATATCCTTATTGCCTGTGGCACTGAAAATGTAATAATCCTGTGGCGTATAGCTGGATTCTCTTACAACGTTGGCAAGGTATTCAGCTGTTTCCTCTGGTTGGCTACCACCCGCTGATGAACCAAGTACCCAGCTGTCTCCACTTAATGGCATATAATACTTGAAATAGTCTAGGGCTTCTGTAAATGTATACCACGTCGTGACTGCCCCCATAGAGAATCCGCCAAATGCCCGATGTTCTCTGGTTGCTTATGTTCAGAGCCATTGGAAATTGGAGATACACCTAAAGGGTTTCTTCGTGTCATTCCAATTGTGGGAGGGACATTTGAAGGACCGGCAATTAACGGGAGAGTCGTTCCTGGTGGAGCAGACTGGAACACCGTCCGGAAAGATGGAAGTAGTGAAATATGGGCGAGGTATACATTGGAAACAGATGATGGGATATTGATTTCCATTATTAACGAGGGAAACCATGGTAATAGTAAGGGAGAAACCATTTGGACACATCCTAGCTTCTTGACCTCAATTGGTTGGTACGCATGGTTAAATGAAGATACTTTTGTTGGAAAATTGGAACCACAGCAGGTGAATGAAGGGATAGCAGTGAAGCTCCACTTTTACCGTTTAAAGCAAATCACGTGATCTGCGCGAGAGGCGACAGAGAAACGGATCCATTCGAAGGGGTTAGATTTTCAAACCCGAACAGACAACCTGAGAAAAACTGCCTCTCTGGTAGGTCTATACGGTAGAGGCACCTTCTGGGATGCTAGTACACATCATCGGATAGATCTTTATAAGGAACAACCAACGAAGTAATAAAACCCCTTATAAAGTATAACTTCAAGAACCGTATTTTTGAAATTTCCTAGGTGTTTTTCCCGTAATATGCTTGAACTGCCTGTAGAAGTGTTCCACATTTTGATACCCGCATTGAGAAGCGATTTCTGTAATATTTTGGTTGCTATGAATTAAATATTCTTTAGCCAATCGAATTCGATTGTCGATTACGTCATCCATACAGGAAACCCCAAAGGTTCTTTTGTATATGTTCTGAACATATCCTGAACTGATTCGAAGGTAATCTGCCATTTTGGCAACCGTCCAATATTCTCCTGGGTTGTTTTGAATCATTGTGCGAAGTTTTAATAGATTGTAGTATTGAGAGAAAATGTCTCCATGGAAATAGGATTCCATTAACTTGTTGAACAGCGTCTTCAACAAGAATTCGATGGAAGATTTTTTGTAATCTCGATTGAAATTGTGTTCAATAGATAATAGTTCAAATAGCTTACGGCAATAGTTTGGATCATTCACAGAAAATGGTTCGCCAAATGGAAGCGGTGATTCCGTTATATAAGGTGCGTTGGATTCAAAGCGAATCCAGTCATTGATGAACTGATCGGTGCAGGCTCTGTAATAAACTTTCTGTGTAGGGCGATAGACGATGGTGGTATGTGCAGGATACTCCTTAAGGCCACCATTAACCCAGAATTGTGCTGGAGTCTTGGTGATGACAATAAGCCAATGATAGCCCTTTGGAACATCAATAACAAAATTGCTATTATGCGACATATTGTATTCAACATAGTGAATATGTGTCATCCGTGTATACCTCCACTGATATACCAATCTATAATACGGAGTCTTCGAATTTCCGATTTAATTCCAAAACTATGATTATCTCTTTTTTCCGAGGAATGGTACGCTTGGACTTAAAAGCTCCCCTTTCGACAGGCGCCAGGCACCTGTCGAAATCATCAAAGTTTGGAGCTATACGGCTATTTAAGTAATTACTTTCCTGTATTTATTAATGGTATTACTTTTGACAAGGGATGATTTACACTACCAACTTTATTGTTCCTTCACTCTTATCTAATGTAAAGCTTACCTTTTTACCATCACATAAAAGGTCATAATCTCCAAGGAATCCTTCAAATGATACCATACCGTTGTCATCTGTTTTAGATTGTTTATTGGTATACCAATCACCTTTAATTAATTTCTTTAATACCTCATAAGATGGCTTCAAACTGTTATCCTTCCGAACAAATCCTGCTGGAGCCCCAAGCCACGCACCATCATCACTGAAGGACCATGTCGTAATCGCCTCTACAAGAGGATGTTCAAACAAAATAGAATACATTTCTTCCACTTCTTGCTCCTGACGTTCCTCGAATTCTGGTGTAGATGGCCATTCTGGATTCTGATAATCATTCAAATCCTCTATTTCAGGTGGCATCAGGTGTCCAGATGTTAATGTATTTTCTGTAAAGTGAATGGGAATTCCGAAATGTGAAAAGCGATCTAATACTTCTTCTAATTTCTCACGTCCCCAATATCCTTGATGTTGATGGGACTGAATACCAATCGCATCAATTTGGACACCTGCATTTAAGCAGCCATCAATTAATATTTCATAATTTATTGATGTATTGAAGTCATTTAATAATAAGGTCGCATCTGGGTTATATTCACGTGTCTTCGCAAACATTTCTTTTATAATACCAACACGCCCCAAATCTTTACTTATTCTGGTGATACCATTATCATATTTGTCAAAAATCGGCATAATGACTACTTCATTAATGACATCCCACATATCGATAAGGCCTTTGAAATCTGTAACGTCCCGTTCAATTCTAGCAAACTGTGCTTGCAAAATTTCTTCATTGCTCATATCGAGAAGCCAAGGAGCTGTTACGGTGTGCCAACAAAGTGGATGTCCCTTCACCGTTACATTTCTCTCTTTTAACCACTGAGCTGCTGCCTGTAATTCTTTTGTTTGGGGTTTACCTTTTTCGGGTTCGAACCTTCCCCAATAGAAAGGTAATGTACCAGCGTTAAATACATCTAAAAATTTATCTAGTTTTTCTTCTTGAAATGCAAGTCTGTCTGCTGGTACATTCTTATTTGCTACATCGATGACATCAAAAATCCCAGAACCAAATAAAAATTGATGATTGGTCTGTTTCAGTTCCACTTCCTTCCCTGCTACAGGATTCCCTTGTGCATCAACGAGTTTAATCGTTTTGTTCGCCATTCGATGTGCTAATTTATTTGTTTGTCCCATTCTAATACCTCCACTCATAACATGTTGTTTAATAGATAGCGCTTTCTTTTTTATTCATTAAATGTTAGCAGAATACAGTTGATATAAAAACTAAGTAAATTAAAGATTTTATTGTAAAAATTAAAGGTAGTGTTGCATGACTCCGAAACCTGATTTCTTTTTTCATTATTGAAGGAAAATTTTTGTGGCAGCTCAATTAGATAATGGGAATCCTATAAGGATTTTCATCTTTATAATCACTACATTTAGGCTTCATATTCTCATTGCTTGTATTCACAAATTGTTTTAAGTTATGTTATACTTATATTGAGCAATGCATATACTAAATAACCCGTAGCTGCCACTACGGGTTATGGATAAGCGGTTCCCTTAGAGGGATCAGCTATCGATTGTGATAGACCTCTCCTACTCACTTGGTTGGTTAATAGGGAGGTCTATTTTCTATTGATCAGTGATACGATCAAAGCGAGCAATGCAATCAAGAAGGTACCAAAACCGAATAGTACCATAAAACTCTCATACATACTCATAGGCATCACCCCCTTTCTTAAGGGGATTAGCCGACCTTGCCCTAAAAGAACGTTATCCATTTTTTAGTATATCACAAACATTACGAACATTCATTCTATTTAAGGGAGTTTCTAATAATTTTAATGTCATATTATTCACACTCTTTTCACTGGAGGAACATGATGAAAAAAACAATTGAAGTAGCTGCGGCCTGTATTGAAAATGATAACCATGAAATTCTATGTGCTTTACGCTCACTTAAGATGAGCATGTCTAATAAATGGGAGTTCCCTGGGGGTAAAATAAATAAAGGTGAAACTGCACATGAGGCATTACAACGTGAAATACTAGAGGAACTAGATTGTAAAATAACAACCGATGAAATTATTTGTGAACATACACATGAATACGACACCTTTACGATTCATCTCCACGTAATCAAAGCAGCCATTAAAGAAGGAACACCAAAAGCAACCGAACATGCTAAATTAGTATGGCTTGCACCAGAACATTTAGATTCGATCATGTGGGCACCAGCTGATATTCCTGCTGTTGAAAAAATAATGAAAACTAAGACGTCTTCCTCGTAGTACGAGGAAGACGTTATTTATAAGATATGTTTATTTACTTGAACAATCAACTTTGCGGGTATTTTTTCATGGAGTTCCCAAACAAAACTAATTGGCTTATTGCCCGAATGTCTTACATAATCAGCGGTTCCTAAATAAGTAAAAGGAGCAGCATAACCATTCTCTTGTTTATATTCGCGCACAAATAATAAGATTTGATGATTACGCTCGCGATGATGAATATATCGCTGAGCCGTTTCAGAAGTTACCGATGTTCTACTTTGCGATTGCCAATGAAATAACCACTCATTCATTGCATAATCATCATACATCGTCGAAGGAGAAAAATCTTTATCCGATTTATTTAACGTGATGAAAAAGACATCTACCTTTTTACCTTTCAAATATTTTACACCTTCACGAAACTCTGGACGTTGCTGCTCATTATAATAGCCCAAGGCTGATAAAACTTGATCTGTTGAATAACTAGAGTGAACACGTAATGGCGATTCGAAGGTTAAATCATGCGATTTTTCCACTAGTTCTAAATGTCGATAATTATAAGTGAAAATTGCTTGTATCTCTTTCTTCATCTCATTACTTTTTAATACTTCATGTAAGCCTTCTGCAATTGAATCAAAACCTAATTTTTCCGGACTCTTTCGGTAAAACGTGTAATATAACATGTTTACCATTAATTGTTCTTCCTGATTACGTACTTCCTCATCCTCTAGATAACGTAGAAAAGACGCGATTGGACAACAAATTAAAAAATTAGTTAAATAGTTAAAGCTATTTGACCATTTACATTTTCATTACCAATAATCGCTCGAATTGTCGAATTTACTTCTTCCCCTAATAATTCTAAAATCTTTTCTGCAACAAAACGTGACAATAACGGAGGGACTGCATTACCTATTTGCTGATATTGAGAATCTTTGCTTCCTTTGAAAATGTAGGTGTCTTGAAATGATTGCAACCTTGCAGCCTCTCTAATACTTAACGCTCTATGCTTTTCTGGATGAATCCACATTGATTTTCTAACATTAAGTACTGTGTCTGAAGGTTTGTCATATCGAAGCCTTCTGTATATCGTATTTTGTGTTCTGGAATAATCACTATACGTTGACTTAAGTGAATCATCTAAGTCATGGAAATTTTGACCTTGTTTTAATGATTTAAAACGTTTCAATGCGGTCTTTGTTGTATTAGTCCTTACATGGTTATTTAATACAGAAGAATTATTTAAGTAATTATTTAAATTGTTTTTCTCTATTTTATTTGTAATTCTTGGTCGTTTACTTTTTTTAATATCTACTTCAGGTTCCTCTTCTGCTAAATCACCAATGGCATCATAGATGGAATAGTATTCACATTCTTCAAAAAATAGGGGGGTAGGTTTTTTCACCTTCTTTTTTAACACATCATTTCTAACCCCTAATAGAATTAATCTTTTTCTAACTTGAGGTACACCATATTGAGCAGCATTAAAAATATAGTCATTCTCGTTTAGACTATAACCTAATTGTTTTAATTTTGCTACAACATATTTAAATACATTAAAGGTGAATAACTCGATTACTATTTCTTCATCCTTTTCTTGTAAATCTTTATAAATAATATTATTTTGGAAAACCTCTTGCATTTTAGACATAATTTTTTGCGTTTCTACTATCCGCTTTAACGAAGATAAAATCCCGTTATAATCTACTTTACCGGCTAAAAGATTTTGAATTTCTTTTTTTAAACGTTCCCATTCTAATTCAAAGTCTTTGTCCCAACATGCTTTATATTGGTTATTCCAGCTTTCTAATAATTTTTTAAAATACTTTATATTTTTTTCTTTTAAAAAATATTCATGAAGATCATTCTTACTTACTTTCTTTGCATGACGATATACGGTATTTAAACGGGATAAGGTTTCTTTACTTAATAAATATGGTTTTAAATTTCTTTTGGAATTGTGATTAATTTTGACATTAATAAACTGCTTAATAGAATTAAATAATGAACTTGTTTCTCCAATTTTCACTTTTTCTTTAACAATTTCTATACATAAATTTTCTAATTCTTTAATATTGTCAGTACTAGAGAGATAAAACTTATGCTTTTCAGAATCCATACTTTTAACATTTTCCATCACAAAAGCTTGTGGTTTGATAGCCTCAATAGCTCGAAGATATTCTTTAACCAGTTGATTGTTACTAGAAATTAACGTGTTTTTTTGTCTATTCGCATTAGAAAATCCCTGACACGGCGGTCCACCAATAACTATATCTATATTACTGAACTCTTCTTTTAATTCTCCACGCTTATTATTAAATTCTATATCAGTAATGTCAGACTTTATCTCAACATGTTTATGATTTGCAATATATGTTTCTCTAGCGTATTTATTTAATTCTACGGCCATTTTAATTTTATATTTTTCGAGCTGTTCAAATCCATTACTAAGACCACCGGCCCCAGCAAATAAATCTAGTACATTATAGGTGCTCATGAGATTTCACCTCCTAACAAAAAAAGATTTCTTCTAAGTATTAATTCATTACATTATTTTAAAAAATACGTAAGAAATAATGTTAGCAAAATATTAATAAATAATAAAGTATTTTAATCAATTCCCCTTATAAACATCTACTTAAATTTATGTTAATTGAAAAGTTATATTAAATATTTCTTGTAAAATAAGGTGCCCAATAATCCAGTCACTGGGTTATATATTTTTCATTTTCTATTTCTAACATATAGGGGGATGTATCGATATTTTTCCCTTTTAGTTGTTCCCAACACTTTATTTTCTTACACCATTGAGTTACGTTTGTTATGTCTGAAGGGGTGTTGGTAATATGCTTGAAAATTACTTTAGACAGCTCACGTAATTTATCACAAAGGTTTAAATCGACTTCTTGATTTTCCCAAATTCTATCAAAATTCATTTCACCCTTATTAATATATGAAAAGTAAGCAATTGTATAAGTGACTATATTAGCTTTATAACCACCAAAATCCATTTCTTTTACTATCTTATCTACTGTTTTAAAAAGAATAGCTTTTGCTACTAAATGTTTATAAAATTTGTTATCCGGTGTAACTTTACACTCTTTCATTCTCTCAATAAACTCTAAAAAGTTTGTCTCAGCACCTTTACTTACAATATCAGGATGTTGCCTCCATGACATTTCAAACTTGGCAACATCAGTTTTTTTAATTACTTGTTTTTTAGGGTTTTTTTGTTGAAAATCCCTTTTCCTTGCAGGAGTACCCTGTCTATTCACTTCAACTAGATATTGTCCTCTAGCCCTCTCAAAAAACCACTTTGTTGTACCTTTCCCTTTTTGATCTTTGTTCGGTACCCAGATAGTTCGAGATAGATTTTCCAAATTAACTTGAAAGGGATCATTTGCACTTAAATCTGAAACTGAAATTTTATTTTGACTGTTTGCATATTTTGAAATTGAAGCAACAATTTCACCAGTTTTATTACTTTCCTTTATTACTGTTAATTTAATTTGTATAAAAACATGTTTTAAAGATATTTTATTTTTTAGTGCTTGGTATAAAGAAGCTGTTGTTTGACCTCCATTTACGATCTGCCATCCAGTCAAATCACGTACAAAGTACATATTTTCATTTTCACCTGAAATAAAATTAGCTTCTTCTGCTACTGTGGAGATTCCATTATTATAGGCCATAAACATATAAGGATTTTTTGAAATTGTATCACGAATGCCACGATTAATTTTTCCCCTTGCTTGTAAAAATGACCTTACATTACGTTCTATTAATCTTTGTCCCCAATAATCATAGACTCGAGCCAGTAGCTCACCTGACATAACACCGACATAACAGTCGTACACCGGGTTTTCATCAGGCATCTTTACTAATTGAAGTGATTCACCAAAGTCTTCTTTAAAATTAACTTTTAAAACCTCTTGCCCCTTTTTCTCGTGTACAAACTGGAAAAGCCTTTCAATATCCCAAATATGGTAACTTACTTTTATATTACCTATCTTTTCATCTTCAAGATTATCATTTACGGTAACACCATTTGTTAAGAAATAAATTTTTACTTTCCTTATTTCATTCACATTGTTTTCCAACATATCTGCAAACTCAAATGCCTCTCGGTGTGATTCTTCTATTTGATCCTTTAATCCTTTTAGCGTTTGAGTAAAAAATTTAAATCCTCGTTTACAACCTTTTCTAATTGTATTCGAGTTAATTTTTTTCGCTACTTTTAACTTATCAAATTCAGAAACAAATATAGATATTGAATCAAAATCATCAGTGTATTCATAGGCATTTATCTTAATTCCTTTATTAGATTTTCTGTAATTACAAATTCGGTAATCAAAGCACTCTTCAGCATCTATTAAAAAATCACAAAATTTTTCAACGAATATATTTTCAGCGGTTTCCATTTCTGCTTCCGTAGTAGCTATAATATCTTCTAAAAAATTTTCAGCAAAGGATAATGTATCTCTCATTCTATCCCCCCTCATCTTGGGTATAAACGTATAAAACATCCTTAAAATCAACTTTATATGATTCACATGCTGCAAGTTGTATAGAGTATTTAATATCCCCAACACCTTGTTGTAATTCATTTGTTAGTACTCTCGGAAATCCCTCACTGACTTGATAAGAAAGGAGTTCTTCAAAAACATAGCCCTTATTGTATAAATATGAATGATTGCCTAAATATCCGACTTGAAATAGCTTTTCCTCAAACATCTTTATGGAGTAAACATTATCCCCTAATTTCCGCCTGATACTAGTTATTATTTCAGGTAATGTTTCTCCACTATCTATTTTTCTTAATACCACGGTTACTAAAAATAGTGCTCTAAGTCCATTATCATTTAATTGTTTTTCGTTGTTTATTGATACTTTATAATGCTTTTTTGTAGTTAATGTCTTTACTTCTAAAGCTACACCTGATTTTTGAAAGTCATTAGCTTCATTTTCAGGACCAATCCAGGTGTCAATAATGTTAGAATTATGATTGTTTTGAAGCAATTCTCTAAGAACCCATAGTTCTCCATACAGACCTTGCTGCGCCTCTTGAGACAGGCCTTCTCTCCCGTGAACACTAAAAAAATATTTCCATCGTTCTAAATTCCTTTGTAACTTTGTAATCATACCCTCATTTTTTTCTATACTTAATAAATCTATACAGATGTTTTCTATTACAGATTCAAATATTTTATAGTCAGATTCATTCTGATGATGCAAAACTAAAAACCATTCATTATGAATACTAGCTAGGGAAATGGATGTCTTCACTTGTTCTATGTTCATTCCATTCCAAGTAGGCAAATTAACTAAAGTTTGAGTAGGTAATTTTTCTTTAAGGTGTATAAAAAGATATCTTACTCCACTTGCTTGATTTAGCCCTAAAAAAAGTGGTACTACTGCTCGACTATCAATAAATCTAACAGCTAATTGTTGTTCTATTTCTTCTATATTAGTAGTCGAAGCTTTTTCAAGACTTTTAAGAATTTGATTTATTTTAACCATCCTGTTCCTCCAGTTCTGTAAACACATTATTTACAACGTAATCAACAGCTACATCTTTGTGATTAGTGTCTGGAAAAACAAGTGCTATACCAATAGGCCAACTACTAATATTTTTATCTTTGAATCCTTCAGATTTATCACGATCTATCGGGTAAATTAATAACAAGCCATTTTTAGGATCTCTGACCTCTGCCCGTATTTTTTGACTCTTTTTCTTACTTCCAGTAGCTCTTTTTTCAATTTCATTTTTTTTCTCGATTTGTTCTTTGGTAAAATCAAGGTATTCATGGCTTTCAGATAGTAAACGCTTTACTGAAACCGTAGTGCCTGTTTGCGGGATACCGTAACGTTTTATGCCCTTCGATACTTCTAAGCCCCCGATTTTCTGGTAACTTGAAACCTTATCACCAGTATTAATTAAGCAGACTGTCCAATCCGTTAACTCACTGTTTTCGAGCTGTTTTTCTATATATTGTTTCAAATACATGCTATTAGCTCTTGGTGCAGATGGTGCTGTTTTATATTTGGTTAAAAATTCTACAATCGTTTCTCCTGGTACATCCTCCCAGAAAAAATGATTAGATCTAATGTTTTTTCCTTGTCTCTTCTGCAGAAAATTTTCTACTGGTTTATCTAAGTTTCGAACAAACCTATTAATAACACCAAAATTATGAGCAAAAACGTCATTATCTAATTCAAAAACAGTTGTTTCACTAACAGTATTTCTATAAGATAATTTTTGACGCTTACCAGACTTCATTTTCATTTGACTAGTAATATACATTACTGGATGGGTTTGTACCCTTAATCCAAATTCCTCAGGAGTAGCTCCTATAGAAGACATATATTCAATTTCATCCCTAAGATCTTCAGTTGCTACTGCAATATGCCTAAACCAGGACGCTAAATCAGGGGTTGTATAAATCCTACACAGATCCACGTAACCATCTCTATATCCAAACCAACGCCCCATTTGCATTAAAGTATCATACATTTTACTGGCCCTTAAGTAATAACTGATCGTAAGGCCTTCTAACGTTAAGCCTCTAGAGAGTTTATCTCCACCAACAGCAATTACATTTAACCCCGTACCCTTATTTTCTTTATAATCTAATACGTCGCCACTTGAACCATTAATTTCTTTTACAACTATGCTTTCTACTGTTGGAACGAGTACACTTTCAATTTCATCCCACGTGTGAATAGGAGCATCAAATTTTCTTGAAGTCGGGGTAACATCGTTCTCCAAAATTTCTTTTAATTTGTCTTTAATTGTGAAAGGAGAAGTATCCCCATACCGAATTTTATTCTTTACATTATATAATTCGTCTTTTACTAATTCAGTAATATGATGTTGAACATCCTTAAATCTTGTTACATGAATTAACATTGAATTATGACTATTTTCTTGACCCCTCAATCTTCGAATAGCAACTGAAAGTATATAACTTAAGATTGCTTCTTTTAAGCTGTTTGGAAGAACAGAGGGAATATGAGTTTTTTTATGCCTTATTGGAACAAAATTATTTTGGTAATCGATTAAATTAATTAATGTCATACTATCTTCTACGTCATCGTCTTCCAGTCTAAAAAATTCAGCAGGTCCCACATAGTTTGACGGCTTTGGCAAGCTTAAAATAAAGTCTTTCGGGAAAAGTTCTGACCCATACTGTTCTGACGATGCTTTATTATGAACAAAAATATTAGCGAAGGGCGTTGCTGTATATCCAACATACGCTTTTTGTTCAAAAGTATAGTATATTTGTCTTATCAAAGCATTAATTTTTGTTGGATCATAATCTTCCAATAAGTTACCTTCTTCATCGTACAAATCAGATGTATTTATAGAAGCTTGATCTGCTTCATCATCAATAAGTAACATAGGAACGTTTGGAACTGTCTTATGAGTTGCTTCTGGTGTCGCAATTCGGGCTAACAAACTATCTTCTCGAAAATAATTTAAAACATTTTTTAATACACTCGCATTTTTCTTTACTACTAGCAGAAAAGGTTCAACACCTGGTTCCACACGTATTTTCCTTGCTGTAGACCTGCTAAAATCCCCAGAATCATCTCTTGTAGTTAAAGAGTTTATTCTTAAAAACCCTTCTCCTGATAATGTACTTACACCTATTAGTTTATTATCATTAGGATTTTGCTTTAGGACGCTAGTCTCGTATCCTAATACTTCCTCATCTAACCGCATTTGAGTTTGACTTCGAAGACTATTGTGCATTCCAGCTAAAACTATAATAAGCTTAAATCCCATGTCAACAGCCTTATTAATTAAGCCAGTAAAGTTTGCTGTTTTTCCTGACTGAACATAACCAACTACAATACCTCTTCTATCATATTTTCGATTGTTAATAGTGGGATCTTCTAGCTGATTAAGAATTTTATCAGTAGTTTCATCTATACTTTGTACAACCTTAGTTGGCCAGTGCTTTTCTTGTTTCAAGTACCTTTCAAACCTATGCCAGAAATTCAAATCAACTTTACCTTTACTATCATAATACCATGGTATATGTTCTGTATCGTTATCATCAGTAAGCATAGAATCATAGCCAATAAAAGTATTAATTGATTCTAGTAAATTAGCCTTTAATTTTTCAGCAGTAACTTCTGGGATTGTAGCAACTGTTTTTTTGATCGCTTCATCTAATGCTATTTCATTATCATCAAATTTTTGCACAAACAAGTCGTAGTATATTAAAGCCATACTTCTTGCATCATTGAATAACTTTGACATTTTATCCCTCGCTCACTTTTACATTTATTCATCTAATCTAGCATCAATTAATTCAGGATAATGTTTATAAGGTTCACTATTTCTTAACTTAAACAGAATATCTTCCTCTGTATAATTTAGTTGCCTCATTGTATAAATAAAATCACTCAATCCTCTTAATACCCTAGCTTTTTCATCATCATTAATTATTTTTTTCTTGTTCACTTCTACGTTGTTTTCTTTTGATGGCTGATAAGGTACTAGGTTTATTGGTAAATTTTCTTCAACTAATGACAAATAAGTATATAATATTCTTTCATCAACCGAAGTATCTTCAATTAATTTTAATAACAATGGGTGGGACTTGTTTAACTTATAAAATGACTTACCATGCCTATATACCTGCTCCCACAAATGACTTTCTTTAATAGTGTTAGAACCTGAACCAATTATTTTTGTACCACGATGATAGAAAACTCTATAAGAAGCTTGTCTTGCTAAATTACCAATCCTTTTCAATTCCTGCAAAATTTTGTTGGGTGGTCTGGCCACTGATTTTTTGATATCTATTTGCCAATTAAAATCTGAGTTACTAGTTATATCAACCATAACCCTGGCTAATTTATAAGGTTCTTCTTTTTTAAATAAACCTAACCAACTCCCCGCCACTAGCAACCTTTTGTTCCTGTATATATAAAAGCCTTGCTGACCATTCCATCCTTTCGGTCCCTCTGCATTTTTATAAACCTCTTCAGAAACTTTAGAATGGTGTGGTAATATATAAGCAGCCACTTTAACTACCTGATCTTCATCTTGAAAAGGTTCTTCTAATAATTCTTGAGTAGCATCTTGTTTTAGTAAGTATGGATCCCATGCTTCAATAGGATGGTTATTTATTATTATATTTATCGAATTAGGACCTGATAAATATCGATGAAAAACCATTCTTAAATGTTTTTCTACTTTATCTATCTTAGATAAGAAAGCATTGTATTTTCTACTTGAATACGGTAACGATATTACTCGGTCTAATCGTTCTAATAAGACTATAGTTCCAGCGCTTTTATATGAAAATTCACTTAAATTCACGGATGATTTTTCATCCTTTGTATTTGTTAGAAGTGTCCATTTCCCCGTTTTCCGTATGGTATCTAAGTCCCAACACCGAGTATTAGAGCAACCTGAATAACGTCTAGATTTAACCGTCAACCTTCGACATTGGGAAAAAGCTGCTGTTTTTAGTCCCATTCCAAACCTTCCGAGATCTTTTGACTCACGTTGCGCTAACGGATTTTTTGAACCGATTTTCATCGCCTGAGTTAATTCCATCTTACTCATGCCTATTCCGTTGTCTTCTATTCTAATATAGCTGTTATTATTATCCCAATGGAAGTTGATTTTAATTTCAGCTGCTTGTGCTGAAATACTATTATCTATAATATCGGATAAAGCAGTCTCAAGATTATAGCCAATTGAACGCATTGATTCTACAACAGAGGATGCTTCTGGAGCAATTAATTCAAATTCAGAGTTCGACGTCATTCCTTACACCGCCTAAATTACTAATAATAACTATTACTAATATATCATTATTTACGACAAATTTTTAGGGATATATATAGAAAAGCAGTCAAAAAGTGATAGCTTTTATATTGTAAAATTAAAAGCCGAGCATTAACCTAATTAGCTAAGAGAGCATTATGGTATTTCAACACTAAACTGAACAAATTTTTAAAGGAACATAAACTTGTTTGTAGTGTTCTAAGTTTTTAGAGCTTTATTGGAAGCTAGTGCGTACAGTTTGTCACTTGACTTTGAGCATCTACGGGCAAGGTGATGAGCCAGGAAACCAGATATTAAATAAATCTGGTTCAGCAATCAAGGCAATCTTGCTCGCATCTCCAAGTAAAGTACGCGTTTCTCCACGAAAGAGTGCTCACTTCTACTTGGTGATTGCATTTAAATATTCTTTAGGCGGTAAATAGTCTAATGAATCATGGATTCTAATATTATTGAACAATTTACGTAATCAAAAAATTCCAGAGCTAGCTCTTGCTGACTTAAAAAAACATACCACTTACGAATTCTGTTTTAATTGTTCTGAATGTTGCTTCCGCCACTGCATTGTCATAAGGTGTACCTTTGTCACTAAGAGATCGCTCAATGCCAAATGTCTCTAAGCTTCATCAATAAGCTTATTCTTAAACTCACTTCCTCGATCTGTATGGAACAAGTCGAAGCGATTTAGGTTATATTTTACTGTCGCGAAAGTACGCTGAACTAATGGTACATCTTTATGTGGATTAGCAATAGATTCAAATCATTCTCACTAGATATTACTACATTTCTCTTGTTCTAAAAGCCCAATTTACAGATATAACTTTTGTATATCTTTTAGTTGGATTTATTTTTTCATAGGGATTAACAACAACTTTTATTTTCGGACTTAAAGATATGTTACTAATAATTATTAGAATATATTTGGACTTCAACTCCTTAGCAATTGACCATTCTTTATCTGTAAAGCTAACGCCACCTTCTTCAGACGAAAGTCCCTTTACTTCAAATACAACTTTAGTCTCACCACTCAATTTAAAATCATAGCCACAGCCATCATCACGAGTATCAATTAGCTCTCCTTCATAATCATTAAACAATCCGTCGTTAAAATATTGTATAAATAATTTTTCTGCCTGTTTACCAGTAATTCCTCGGTTATTGAACGAACTATTACTTGAATCTTCATCCTCTTTAAGTAACTCAAATAGAGAGTTATTGTCATTTGTATTGAACAAAATATCCTTAACAATTTCTGTTAATGCAACCTCACTAATATTTCCGAATTGCTCTACTATGTCTAGAGTGCTTTTAGATAACTCTTTCTGATACCACCCATTTCTATTATTATCATTTATTGAATCATAGTCATCTCGTCTATTTTTAATAGTATTAGGTGGAATATTAAGTTTTGTGCCGATATCTCTAAAAGCTGCTCTAAAGGAATCGTATTTCAGTTCTTTTAACGCCTTTCTATCATACTTAGAGAGATAATAAGAAACTACTAACCCTTTTTTTCTATTTAAATCCATAGTTAATCATCCATTCAATAAATTTCTTCTTCCTTATCATTTAGTACATAAAGTAATAATGGAATTTGACATGAGTTTCCAATTACTCATTCAAATTCGTATATCCATTAAATAATATAAACTGTAGGATGGCAAAGTATTTTTCCTTACAGAATTTAAAATTCATTAAGCTTATAACCGCTTCCCTAATTTAATAAAGCTCGTTTTTTATTTTATATAATTGAATATCATTCTACTAAATACTTGATACTCATGTAGAAGTTAAAATAAAACATGGAGAACTATAATTGAACAATTAGGATACCACTCATGAGAATGTTGTTGATTATGAGTTAGTGAGAAAATATTTAATAATGGTGCCTGGATATCCAGTGAGAATAATATGTTTTCCGTTCTGAATAGCTGTCATTACTTGATCAAGCAGAAGTTCATATTTTCAAACACTAACCCTTCCAATTTATTTTCAACACTATCAAAATTCACACAGGAGGTATTGATTTTCTTCTCATCCATTTCTTTATTCCTTATTTCTGGTTCTGCGGTAGGCTTTTCTTCTTGCCAAACCTTCGCAATTTCAGGCATTCTATAAAAATTTATTTGCTCATCTAGATAGTGTTCTTGCAGCTTTTCTCTAATCATCAACAACTTTTCATCTGTATCTTCAACAGAAGAATCCGGTATATAATTAGAATAAGCCTTTACAATTTTCTCTTTATGCCCCCCAACTAGCAATCGATTCGAAGTAATCCGGTAACAATAAGTGTAAAAATATATGTAGTGCTTGCACTCGCTTACCAAGCCTTTGTCGTATTTCATCAGCATGTCGTTTCAGTTGTTTAGGATCATGTAATATATCTTTTCGAATATCTAATGAAAGTCCTTTTAGCCTCTCTACCACTAAAAACAGAAAAGATACTTCAAAATATTTGCTAGTATTATAGAAAGTTCCCGTAGCTCCAAGGCCATCTTTTAATGCACCAAATACTTTCCACGAACGATCAAACTCTACTCCTTTCCATGAAGCAATCATTTCTAGCTTTTCTATCTTTGTTTTAAAACTAACTGATTTTCTATACGGAAACATATAATAGATAAACAATAGCTCAATAGCAAATTTATAAACACTTTGGGATTCATTTTCTAGTTGTTTTTTTAACTTGCTATCAAAACTATTTCCTGATGCATCAGGGTTCTCAATAAAGATAGCTCGAAAACGATTCATATTTTGCTCTGTCCAAATATTTTCTCCGTCCCATATAATCGACTTACCATCTAATAAACACTCATCTTTCCATTCCTCAGCTACATCATAGATTTTTTGTCTGTCATCTGTATGATTTTCGAAGAAGATCGCCATTTTTACACCCTTTTCGTTTGTCATGATATAACAAATAAAACTATTTACCTACAATTAATATACCAGAAAATTGGATATAAAAGTAGTGATACTACATCTAAACCAGAAGTTACACAGATTACATACTAAGGAAATGTATAAAAATCACATTATTCATCATTCTAAAAAGTTAAGCCAGTTAGCACACAGTACTTAATTTCTTCATAACAAAAAAGGTGTCTATGGTGAGACACCTTTTTAAATCTACTTAGAATCCTCCAGCCTATTGACCGCAACCACCAAAGCCTGAACCGATGCCTTCATAATATCTTCATCAATTCCAGCTCCCCAATACATTTGCCCGTTATGTGAGATTCCGATCTGCGCACAGGATTCTGCAAGAGAATCTTTTCCTAAGGAATGCTGCTCATACACTTCCAATTCATAATCCAGCTGAAATGAGGTTTTCAGTGTATTGCTGACAGCATCTAAGCTTCCCGTACCTTCTCCTTGTAACTTGATGTACTGATCGGCTTGTTGTAATGTCAAGGTGACTTCCTGCTGCTCTCCTTTTTCAAAGCGGTAATCAACTAGCTGGAAATTCGGGCAATAATCAAGATACTGCTCTTTAAAAACATGGTAGATTTCCTCGGAAGACAGCTCTCTATTTGTTTGATCTGATACTTTTTTCGTAGCATATCCCATTTCTTCATTCATTTTATACGGGAGCTTAATGCCATAATTGGTTTCGAGGATATAACCGATCCCGCCTTTGCCAGACTGGCTGTTAATTCGGATCACATCTGTTTGATAATTTCGTCCCAAATCCATGGGATCTACTGGAATATATGATACATCCCATTTTTCCACCTGGTTTTCCTTGCGGTATTTCATGCCCTTGGAGATAGCATCTTGATGTGACCCAGAAAATGCGGTAAAAACAAGATCACCGGAATAAGGCTGACGTTCATATACTGCCGTTCTTGTCAATCCTTCATACTGTTTTCGAATTGCTTCTAAGTTATTAAAATTCAATTTAGGATCATATCCTTGAGAATACATATTCATTGCCAAGGTAATTAGATCGACATTTCCCGTACGTTCTCCTATGCCAAACAAGGTTCCTTCTACTCTTTCTGCACCAGCTAAAACACCAAATTCGGCATCACTTACCCCGCAGCCACGGTCATTATGGGGATGAATCGACAACCTGACACCATCGCGATAAGACAGGTTTTTATGCATATATTCGATTTGACTTGCAAAAATATGAGGCATCGCATTCTCTACTGTTGTCGGAATATTGATGATTGCTTGATGCTCAGGTGTTGGCTTCCAAATATCTAACACACTATTACAAATATCTAATGCATAGTCCACTTCTGTTCCTGGGAAACTTTCCGGACTGTATTGGAAATAAAAATTGCCTTCGGTTTCCTCTGCAAGCTCTTTTACTAAAATGGCTCCATCTACAGCAATTTGTTTGATCTCATCCTTGGTTTTCTTGAAGACCTGTCTGCGCTGGGCTTCTGAAGTAGAATTGTATAGATGAATAATGGCATTGGGCGCACCTTGAACCGCTTCAAACGTTCTACGGATAATGTGCTCTCTCGCCTGTGTGATCACCATAATCGTCACATCGTCAGGGATCATATTGTTGTCAATCAGCGTCCGCACCAGATTAAATTCTGTATCAGAGGCAGCTGGAAATGCAACTTCTATTTCCTTAAAACCGATATCTACCAACAGTTGGAACATCTCTAGTTTTTCTTCCAAATTCATCGGGATCGGTAATGCCTGGTTTCCATCCCGCAAATCCACACTGCACCATGTCGGAGCTTTCTCTATCGTTTCTTTCTCCACCCAGTCATAAGTAATAGTCGGCGGCAAAAAGTATTGCTTTTCATATTTTTGATGATTAAACATTGTACATTCCTCCCTTAAATTTGAAAATAAAAAAAGCCCTTCATCTCCAGCAATTGCTATGGAGACGAAAGACTTATGCTTACGCGGTACCACCCCGATTTCATGATAATTAACTATTATCATGCACTTATCCAGATACAGACAGGTTTGCTTTGCCTTATATCCTTCCCTTTTAACGGCGGGGTTCCGTCCTTAGCTAATCTCTACATGGTTTAGGTTTCACTAAGTCTGCTCTAAGACGAGTTCCCTGCTTCCCTGTTATTGCTTCCCATCAACCAGCAACTTTCTTAAAACAAGTTAGCAAGTACTATTTCTTATCAATGCATTTCCAATTTTTATTATGCTCATTATAGCAAACTAATTCAAAACGGGCTAGTGGTGGAGGTAATTTCTTGAGTTGGTTTTTTGTGCTTTATTGGATTTAATAATTACTAAAAGTCATCAGTTATTTGCGTTCTCGCAGTTCACGAGTTCTCACCACAAGGGATCTGTGGAGTTGTTATCTTAGCAGAGTCTCATTTAAGTATACACAGTTCTCCAGAACGGGGATATGCAAGTATTGATATTTACACATGCGGAAGGTACGTCCAACCAAAGTTAGCAATTCTGCACTTGGATTACTCTTTAGAGTCAAACAATAATAATTGTAGAGAAATAATAAGAGGCGTAAAATCTCGAAATTTGTAATGTAATATAAAAAATTATAGGTAGCGTACGCAACAGATCAAAACGTAAAAAGGGCTGATTTTTTTCAGCCTTTTTACGTTCATTTATATACATACTAGCTTGTCACCGAAGAAACGGTCGTCAAGAGTAAAAGAGGCTGGAAAATAATGTTCCACGCAAAAACACTTCCCGTGTTTTGAGTGAATAAGAACTCAAATTGGGAAGTGTTTTTTATTTTTTTATAAAGATTTCGTAGAGAATGCAAGATTTGTGACTTGTATCCCATCCTACACTTGGGTAACTGGGCTTGTCAAGAAAAGTGTGTAAGTTATTCTAAATACTTTAACACTCGTTCATTAAGATGGTCATGAATTAAGAACTGGTTCATGACCATTGCCCATTGTTGAATATGGCCACCTTCCCATTTACTTTCAAGTTCTTTCGTTCGTAAATACAAGACTTTTAGAAGAGCGTTCTCGTTTGGGAATGCTCCTTTTTTAGTCACTTTTCTAAAGCTGGAATGTATACTTTCTACGGCATTTGTGGTGTACATGATTTTGCGTATCGCACTTCCATAATCAAATAGTTGTTCCACATGGGAGAAATTCCGTTTCCAAACGTCAATCGCTCCAGGATAAGCAGACCATTGTTGTTGAAAAGTTTCAAATGCACTATGACAGGCCTTAAGACTTGGTGCACTATACACCTTTTTTAAGGCAGCGGTGAAAGGTTTATAGTCTTTACTTGGAACGTACTTAATCGAATTTCGAATGAGATGGACGATACAGCGTTGCACGATTACTTGTGGGAAAATAGCACGAGCTCCATCTTCTAAACCACTTACTCCATCCATCGAAATAAAGAAAATATCTTCTACACCACGAGCTTTTATTTCATCAAAGATTTGCATCCATTTATGCTTACTTTCCGTTTCATTTAACCATAGACCAAGAATGTCTTTCTTTCCTTCCATGGTATAGCCTAACATGGTATAAACAGCGTATTTCTTTGTTTCGTAGTCGTTACGTATTGTCGTATAAAGGCAATCTACAAACACAAAGGGATAACAGTTGCTTAAAGGGCGACTTTGCCACTCTTCTAAATCAGGAAGCACTGTATCCGTAATATCAGATATCATTTCATGAGACACGGAGAAACCATAGATATCTTCTATAGTGGATGAAATATCTCGCTGAGACATCCCTCTTGCATACATGGAGATAACTTTATCCTCGATGGCAGAAACATCTCTTTTGCGCTTTGGAATAAGTTGCGGTTCAAATGAACTATCTCGATCACGTGGTACGGCAATATCCACTTCGCCAGTAGTCGTTTTGACTGTCTTTTCTCCGTACCCATTCCGTCTATTGTTTGTTTCTTTTTCTCCTTTATCATTTGATTCATAGCCCAAATGATGATTCATTTCACCTTTTAGCATCGATTCAAACATCGGCCCGAATATGTCCTTTAATGCATGTTGCATATCTTCTACAGACTTTGGTTGATACTGTTCCATAATCTTGTTAGCTAATTCTACGGAGTTAGGATCTCTTTTGGGTTTGCCCATTTAAAACACTCCTTTAGCTTTATATTTTTATTCTACCAAATAAAAAACTGTGTGAGTAAGAAACCGTACGCATTTCTTACTTACACAGTTAATATTACACTCCCG
>NZ_JAGFVL010000061.1 GCF_017599345.1 Gracilibacillus suaedae | reverse complement strand
GAGAACATCGGCAAAGATACAGTGAAGAGTTTAAAAGAGAAACGGTAAAGTTTGCGCAAGAGCAAAAGCAAAAGAAAACCATGACAGAGATTGCGGAAGATATCAAGGTTCCACTAAGTTGTCTGCATGAATGGATGAGTAAATATCGCGAATTTGAAAACGAACCGGTGGTGGTGGAAGAACGTTTAAAGAAACTGGAGCGAGAACTAAAGGAAAAAGAACGGGAACTAAAGGCAAAAGACAAGAAAATAGCGGAGACCGAGGAAGAATTGGCTATCGTAAAAAAGGCGGTGCACATCTTCAGCAGACCAAAAAAATGAAGTTTCTATTCATTGAAGACAATCGCTCGGTGTTTTCAGTGGAGAAGATGTGTAAAGTATTAGAGGTGTCTACGAGCGGTTATTTCAAATGGAGAAAGCATAAGCCGAGTCCACAAGAAATACGTAGGGAAGCCATAAAGAAACGAATTAAATACCATTATTACGATGCTGACAGTATATATGGTAGTCCCAAAATCACAAAGCTATTAGTCCAAGAAGGATATCAAGTAACAGAAAGAACCGTTAGTGTGTACATGAAAGAACTAAACTTACGATCTTGTGTATCTAAGCCATATAAAGTATCTACAACGCATTCAAATCATGATGATCCTGTAGCACCTAATAGGTTAAATCAACACTTTACAGCACCAGAACCAAACAAGATATGGGTAGCTGATATCACCTATATCCCTTGTCGACAAGGGCGCTTATATTTAGCTGCGATTCTGGACTTATATACTCGTGAAATAGTTGGTTGGCGCTTAGATGGACATATGGAAACGTCATTAGTTCTTCAAGCACTAGAAGATGCTTATACGTTAAGAAACCCAGAAAAAGGCTTGCTTCACCACTCCGACCGTGGTACACAATACGCTTCTACGGAGTACCGGGACAAACTGAAAGAATTTGGTATGGAGGCAAGCATGAGTCGTACAGGAAATTGTTATGATAATGCTTGTGCAGAATCGTTCTTCAGCCTAATCAAAAAAGAATTAATGAGAGGTCAA
The DNA here is from genome assembly GCF_017599345.1 of Gracilibacillus suaedae. GTDB lineage: Bacteria > Bacillota > Bacilli > Bacillales > Amphibacillaceae > Gracilibacillus > Gracilibacillus suaedae. Next base: position 43,235 of record NZ_JAGFVL010000061.1, on the reverse strand, counting down.
CGATTTCAAACGAAGGAGCAAGCTTACGCGGAGATTTATCGTTATATAGAGCTTTTCTATAATCGAAAAAGAATACATGGATCCATTGGTTTTATATCTCCGGTAGCGTTCAAGCAAAAATACGATAGGCAGCATGCGGCATAAAAGAAAGAGCACTTATCGAAGCAGTAAGTTGCCTTTTCATCACTTAGCGACTAGCCAGATGATTCCGTGGAGGGGTCAAGTGGTTTGGGCTTGATGCCTCCGCGGTATCATCTATCATTTGAAAAGTGAAGAAAAGGCTACGGTAATCTGACATGTATTCGTTATTTAGGTGTCCACTTTCTTGACAGAAGTCCAAAATGTCCGCACTCTGCCCTGATTTACCAGGTAATAATCTATGTACACATTTTTTCATTACCGGAGACTAAAACTAAAAACACACGCATCTCATGAAAACAGAATGCGTGTGTTTCATTCGGATAATAGCCAAACAGCGCTCGAAGGAATAGGGATACTTGTGGGAAGTATGCTACTACTAATAATATTACAATCATGGCTGCGTCGAATGTGAGAATTCCAAGTGATGCTCTTTCAACCGCGATCCTTCCTATCGTAGAACTAACTGAAGGTGTCACAAGTCCTACTGCTAAACACAAAATAAGTAATACACCGACATGGACCGGATCAATTCCTACATTCATCGCAACTGGCAGCAAAATAGGTGTAGTGCTATATCCCATTCTATAGTTCTCTAATATCAAATGAAATAACACGATCTGTTGTCGGATTATATACTACTGTTCCTCTGACAGTTAACCGTTCTTGCGTGTTTTGTAAAGAATAATCGTAAACTTCTCTTACTTGATTTTGCGAGGGCTGTGTTTTTTTAACAAAATTATAATCTGTCACATTATAGTTCGGATAAGCGGTCTGGGTAACTTCTAACAAATACTTCCCCCATTTAACCTGCTCCAATTCAGGTGATGGTTCAAATTGAATGGACAACACTCCTACAGATGGATTTACACCTAATGCCTCAAATGCCCTGCGATGCAAGTTTAAGTTTGTTTCCGGTGCGTTCGGCACTGTATCCACGACCGTCACAATAACTTCTCTAGCATTCTGCGGGTTTCTTACTTTAATGGTTTGGCCACATTGATAAGGGGAATTGGTGCTGACAGCTACTGTCATGTATTGATTATAAGACCAAGGAATATTACATTGGGTTACATTTCCGCCTTCTGTCCAAGTCGCCTGCCCATTAATGAAATTTTGGCGGAAATCATACGGATACATTTGATATTGCGGATAGCCGTACTGGTAATATGGGTACATATTCTTTTCCTCCTAAACATTTACTCAAGATATTCTATGAAAAACTAGGCAAATGTTGTGACTAGAAATATCCGATAGCAAACTTTCACCAATTATAAAAAACAAGAGCCTTGGTTAAGACTCTTGAAAAATAAATATATAAATAATTGCTGTTAACTATAAATCTTTTTCCATAATGGTACATTCACTTGGTAACCACCATGATGCTCTAAATAGACGGGTAAATCTCCGTGATAAATTAATTCTAATGCTTTCCACTCTTTTAAATCCTGCGGTTTCACCAGACATGCCGGTTTCTCATCAACGTAAATCCCTGCCTCTTTCAAGATGGTAACGACAAATTCCGAACAGAAATAAGCATGCTCGCGTTGCCATTCCATGTTTAAGAGGACACCAAATAGACCTAACAAATTATAGCGGTATTGATCTGTTTCAGCTTCCATTTTTTCTATTCGTTGTTTTAATACATAATATGTATCATCTGATATCGATAATTGATAGATCGCACATTTAGAATGACTAAAAAATGGAGTACGTAAATTTTCTCTGACAAATCCACCAATCCAAGGATTATATGGATGCTTTCTTCCGAAACTGTATACTTCTGTTAAAGAAGAATCAAAAGCAATCGATGCATGATTTAAAGTTGATTTTGTACACAGATTAATGATACGTGATAACATCGTCCCAGTATCTGTGAAAAGAAGATAAACTTTTTTCACCTTCGCCCCTCCTTCCATCTGTATATGATAGTTTGTCTTATCAATTTGGATAATGGGCTGTAGATATATTTTGAAGTAAGACTTGAGGCGTATTATTTCAATTTTGAAACATTTATCACGGTGCTAACCGTCTGTACGACCTCCACTTCAAGCTTCAAGTAAATAGAAGAAGCTAAGCAAATGCTAACACCCTGATAAGTTTCACTAATGATCATAGTTTCACTTTGATTTTCTTAGGTGGAAAAAAATTCAATATAAATGTAATTTTACTATATTATATTTTTTATCGATGTGCAAGGGTGGCTTGTCAAAAAGTGTAAAAGTAACCATTATGAAATATAGCGACTGTTTGTTTACCACTCCGGCTGCCCACTTCCCTTTCTGTGGGGTTTACCCTTCAGCTAACTGTTTCGAGCAATCGATTCCCACAGGAGGACCAGGTATCTTGGGTTATTATCCCTGTGAAAGGGTAAGGTATGGCATAAACAATCACTAAAATTGTTAAAAAACCCATATACTTTTTCTGTTCTTGTTGTAGAAAAAGTTAGATCATGCTAACACTAGAGAAGTCGAAACAGTCAGCCGTAGCGGTTGAATTACACTAGCTATCTTTCAAAATGGCAACTTCAGCTGAATAGCTGTCTTTGCATTCTTTAATCACATGTATTGAATCAACTTTTTCTATATTACTTGCTTATAAAAGTTGTGACTTACTAAAAAAACAACGAGGCGTATCTAACTACCACGTTGTTTTCTTTTACTTTTTCTTTAATTTAGCAAGTGCGTCTGCCAATGCAGTGTTGGCAAATCCGTCGTCCTGTTGTTTCATATATTTGTTCACATCTCGTTTCGTTGCTTTATTCTTGCCTTGTTTTTCTTTTCGTTTTTGGAATGAAGATAGCTTTTCACGATATCCACATACACAGGAAAAGGTTTGTCCTTCACCTTGTCCGCGTAGTTCCATTCTTTTATGGCAATTAGGACAACGCGCATTCGTTTTTTTGGCGATCGGCTTACGCTCTCCACATTCTCTGTCTTGACAGACAAGCATGCGACCTTTCTTTCCATTTACTTCTAACATAAGCTTTCCACATTTAGGACATTTCGTACCGGTCATGTTATCGTGTTTATATTTGGCATCAGTCGTTTTCACTTGGTGCACGATTTCCTTTGTATATCCTTTTATTTCACTGATAAAGGCTGTTTTCTTCAGTTGACCATTTGCAATCTGATTCAGCTTTTTCTCCCACTCTGCCGTTAACAACGGAGAACGTAGATCAGCTGGTACAAGCTCAAGTAACTGTTTACCTTTTGATGTAAGGTGAAGATATTTCCCTTTTTTCTCGATGTAAAAGGTATTAAACAATTTTTCGATAATATCTGCTCTCGTTGCGACAGTTCCTAAACCACCAGTTGCTTGTAGCGTTTTGGATGCGTGTTTTTCATCTCTTTCTAAAAACTTCGCTGGATTTTCCATTGCTTGTAGTAATGTTCCCTCTGTTAAGCGTTCTGGCGGTTTTGTTTCCCCTTCGATCAATGTTAAGCTTGGGTTTTCCCAGACATGTTTTTCTTGGATATCACTGATCTTTTGTTCGTCCTCATCGTCATTGTCATGGTTATAAACAGCTTTAAAGCCTGGATCAATCACATTTTTCCCACTAGCAGTAAATGTTTCACCAGCTATTTCAGCTTGTAACTCGATTTTTTCAAACTGAAATGGTGGCAATAAAACTGCTAAAAATCGCTTAATTACGAGATCATATATTTTTTGTTCGTGATCAGATAATTTCGATAAATACACCGGCTCTTCTGTCGGAATAATCGCATGGTGATCGGAAACTTTGCTGTTATCAACAAACGATTTATGAGCTTTGATCGGCTGTTTCTTTATTTTGTTTGCTATCTTCGCATATGGACCTACTCCACAGCTTACGACTCTTTCCTTTAATGTAGGCACAATATCAGTGGAAATATATTTAGAATCGGTTCGTGGATAAGTCAATACTTTATGCTGTTCATAAAGTTTCTGCATGATGGATAATGTTTGTTTTCCTGAAAAACCGAAAATACGGTTTGCATCCCGCTGCAAATCGGTTAAGTCATAAAGGCTAGGAGCATAGCTCTTTTTATTCTTTTTGTCGATACGAGTGACAGCTATCGTTTTATTTTGTAATTTAGATTGTAGTTCCTTTGCCTTTGATTGATCAAACAGGCGTGTTTCTCCTTTAGCATTTTGCCAAGTTAAGGTAATGCCATCCTTTGATCGTGCTTTCAGTTGGTAATATTTTTTCGGCTGGAATTGTTTAATTTCCTTCTCTCTCGATGCAATCATCGCTAGGGTTGGTGTTTGTACACGACCGCTCGATAGCTGCGCATTAAATTTCGTCGTCAATGCTCTCGTTGCATTCAGTCCAACATACCAGTCTGCTTCTGATCGAGCAACTGCTGATGCATAAAGATTATCGTATTGTTTGGCTGGTTTTAAGTTATGAAAACCTTGCTTGATCGCTTGATCTGTTACAGAAGAAATCCATAACCTTTTGACAGGTTTGTTAACACGAACCTTTTCCAAAATCCAGCGTGCCACTAATTCCCCTTCACGTCCAGCATCCGTAGCAATCACGATATCATGCACATCTTTTCGAACAAGTTGATTTTTTACGGTTTGAAATTGTTTGCCTGTTTTCTTAATTACTACTAATTTTAATCGGTCTGGTAACATCGGAAGTTCATCCAGTTTCCATGTTTTATATTTATCATCATAAACCTCGGGATCTGCTAGTGTAACTAAATGTCCTAGCGCCCAAGTAACAATATATTTTTGACCCTCTAAAAAGCCATTTCCTTTTTTATTACACTGTAATACTCGTGCTATATCACGGGCAACAGAAGGCTTTTCCGCTAACACTACGGTTTTCTTCATGAAGGAACATCCTTTCCATAAACATTACACTTTAATATAACATACTAGCGACTTTACTAACATTTAAACGAATAACTATGTGGTACAAACATCTTATCATAGTTATAAAAGTGCGTATAGCTAGGCTAGTTTATTCACTATTACAAAAAGCTAAAAAATCACCATGGGCATATCCTGCATGGTGATTTTTTCTCCTTATTAACAAAATGAATCTTTTGGTTTCGGTACGGATAATCCAAATAGTGGTCTGAGATATAGTGCTACAAAAGTACCCGCTAATGCTAGAATCCCCCAAATATAACCGTGAAGGCTGAAGGAGGCAATGCCACCAAAATAAGCACCAATATTACATCCAAATGCAAGACGGGCACCATAGCCCATCAGTAGACCACCAATTACAGACGCCATCGCATTTTTCCCTGTTATTTTAGAAAACTTGAAGAGTCCACCTGCTGCTGATGCGAGGAATGCCCCAAGAATAACACCTAAATTTAACACAGTAGTAGAGTCAGCAAAAATAGATGCCTCTAGTACGGAAGCATTTGCGCCTTGCCAATAACCCCAACTAGCTACATCGACTCCAAAGAATTGTGCTACTTTTGAGCCCCATAAGGCAAAAGCAGAAGTAACTCCCCATGGAGCACCGCGAGTCATTAATGTTAAGGCATTAAGAACTGCTAATACAATTGCTGCAGCAAATAATGGCCATGATCCACGAAAAATCCTCTTCCAGCCTTTTTCAGAAGGTAATGGAGCCATTTTTGGTGCACGTTTCTTTTTCTCTACAACTAGGGATATCCAAGCTATTAGTCCAAATAATGCAATTGACAATATCCAAGCACCACCATAGCCAATCCCTGTAGATGTTGCTATAGAGACAGGTTCGAAGGCTGGTAAATCTTCTGTCCAAAATGGAAGATGATAGGCCCCTACTGTTGAACCAATAATAAAGAATAATAGCGTGACAAACATGACAGAACGTCCACCACCGACTGCATAAAGGGTACCAGAAGCACAACCTCCACCTAATTGCATCCCTATCCCAAACATGAAAGCTCCTACAACGAGACTCAATCCAACTGGTGATACATAACCAGCAACTTCTCCACCAAAGAAAGAAAAACCAAATGCTAGAATGGGAGCAAATAATGTAACAGCAACAGCCAACATTAACATATGTGATCGTAATGCCTGCCCATTACCAACAGACATAAACCTACGGAAGGCCGAAGTAAAGCCAAATCGCGCATGAAATAATGTATAACCAAGTAACAGACCAATTACTAGTAATAACGGTTGAACGCTATTTTGGGAAAACATTAAATAGACCAATAATATGAAACCAACTATTAATCCCCCAATTATAAGTGGCATTTGTGGTTTATTTAAATTCGAATTTTTTTGTTGTATGGAATCTTTTACTGCATCTGCAGCTTGAACTTTCACTGTTGTTTCCATCTAAATCACTCTTTTCTTATTAGTTTACTAGGGTTTTCTTTTATTATCATAATGGCAAGTTGTTTTTGTGTCAAAGAAATAATTTAGATCTGCAATCAATTAAACCAGTTTTGCTTATTTGTCAGACATTAAAAACGTCTTAACGGTTTCGCTAAACATTAAGACGTTTTTCATTATAGTAAATCTTGTTGAAATTCCATCAATCCGAGGTACTATTTCAAAATTCGTTACATTTATGAAATATGATACAATTCGGGGGTATAAGTCCTCCTTTACTAAACTTTGTGCCAACGAACAAAAATTAGGCTGTTATACGGTTATTAACCAGTTGGTACATTTATTCAAAATTTAATAAAGAAATCACCTTATCTGTATGACAAAGAGTTTAAAGGGATGCTATTATGTAGGAAGTAGGGAAAAACCCAAACTTAGAAGATTCCAAAGAGGATTTTAATCAATACGGAAAATGTTTATCAGGATCAACCGGCTCCATACTTACGGATTTCCTACTCCTTTGCATTTATAAAGTGATACTATGATCAATGGAGGTTTTACCCCATTGATTATTAGCGAGACTGAAGATTTGGAGAACGGATTGTGCCGATTGATTAACCCTTGCGTAATTTCTTTAATATAAATGATGGAGTGAACAGCTTGAAAGCATGGATAAAAAATTTAACAAAACAGCAACTTCTAATAGTCACTCTGATTGCTGTATGCTTTATCAGTTCGATTATTTTTGTCAATCACAACCACGAATTCTATGACAGACCAATTGGCAAAATAACCAATACAGTACAAACGGATAAAGCAGAAACGGTTGATCAGCATCAAAATCAAGATTATATGGTTACCCAGGAAATCACAGCTGAAGTACAAAACGGTTCCAACAAAGGGAAAATGATCGAAATAACGAATGAATACTTCGAATCACAGGCAGTTGATCAAGCATTTGATACAGGGGATGAAGTATTCGTCACCATTGATGAATCCACTTCTACCGGAACCATTGAAGATGTCAAACGTGATAAGTATCTCATCTTGGTAGCTTGGATTTTCATCATTATTTTGCTTGCCATCGGTAAGAAACAGGGGACCCTATCGGTGATCAGCTTAGCGGTAAATGCCGGCATCTTATCGTTAGCATTGGACATTTATCTACAAAATTCAGACCTTAGTTTAATGGTCATTTGCGGTATTAGCATTGTCCTTTTTACCGTGATATCGTTACTGTTGGTCAGTGGCTTTAATGAAAAAACATATACAGCGATTGTCGCCACCTTACTTGGTACGTTAAGTTCACTTTTGATTGCTTATTTTGCCCTTTTTGTAACAGGAGAGCAGGGATTACGTTATGAGGAAATGTCCTTTCTAAGTAGGAATCCGCAAATTGTTTTTATGGCAGGACTTTTAATCGGATCGTTAGGAGCAGTCATGGATATAGCGATTACCTTGTCCTCGTCGATCTTTGAGTTATATCATAAAAACAACAATATTAAGTTAAGCATAATAAAAAAAGCAGGTTTGGAAATTGGAAAAGATATTATGGGGACAACAACCAACATACTATTTTTTGCATATGTCAGTGGCTCCATTCCCATGTTATTATTATATTTCAAAAATGAGTCAGCATTTGGTTTCACCTTATCCACAAACCTCTCGATGGAGCTAGCACGTGCTTTAGCTGGCGGTATCGGAATCGTCTTAACCATACCGATAACAATTTATACTTCGATCTTCTTCATTAAAAGAAAGCAGGCGAAACAATGAGCGCATTATTCGTATTAGCAATCATTTTATTTGTCTTAATGGCAATTGTCGGTGGAAAGAAAGGTATAAAATCCTTTATTGCATTTATTATAAATTTCTTTGTTCTAATCACTGTTATTTTAATTATGAATGATCCAAATGGTGACCCTGTTCTTTTAACATTACTAGCATGTATTGTTATCAGCGCAGTTAGTCTCTTTTTCATCAATGAAGTCAATAGTAAAACAACATTGGCTTTCCTTTCGACAATTATTACGATTGTGTTATTACTGTTATTTATTATTTTCATCACAGAAGAATCAATGATTCAAGGATTTGGCGAAGAAGAATCTGATAGCATTTATTACTTTTCCTTACAAATTGGATTGGATTTTGTAAAAATTGCCACAGCCGTTATTATTATGAGTACGATTGGAGCAATTGTAGACACGGCCATTTCTATCACATCTCCTATGCGTGAAATCCATCAACAAAACCCTACCATTTCAAGAATGGAACTGTTTTTAACAGGGATCCGCATCGGCAAAGATATATTGGGTACTAGTACGAACACGCTTTTCTTTGCATTTTTCGGTGGTTATATGGCACTCTTAATATGGTTTAAAGATTTATCTTATTCATTCGGGGAGATCATTAATTCCAAAGTATTTAGTGACGAAATGATTACCATCTTTACTGCGGGAATGGGAGTTGCAATTGTTATCCCCATCGCTTCGGGGATGACCGCCTATTATCTTGTTAGAAGAAAGCAAAAACACAAGGCTTGAGAATATCATCGTTTGGACATTCGGTCCGTTATTTGGTTAAATAATGCCCTTTTTTAGCAGTGAGCGGACATTGAGTTCCTTATTTGATGAAACAAGCCAAAAATAAGCGAATTTGATATAGAATAACGGAACAAATGTCCACAAACACCGTCACAACAGCATTTTTGTCATATATAACGGATTTAATGTCCGCCTACTATTTCAATTTATTATATTCCAACATCATCTGGTCGTAGTTAAGCGGACCAAATACATTAAACTGGATGATACCATTGGAATCTAACATATAAGTGGTAGGAATAGGACGAATTTGATAACGATCGCCCACAACATTTCCCTGATCTAACGGAATCGTAAATGTCAGATCATATTCCTCTACAAACTGACCAACATCTTCAAAATTAGATTCCGTATCCGTTAAATTAATCGCTAAAATCTTCATGTCTGTATCCTCATAAAAACGTTGCATATCCGGCATTTCCGATCGGCATGGAGGACACCATGTTGCCCAAAAATTAAGCATCACCGGCTCACCACGGTAATCCGATAATTTCACCGTTTCCCCGCCCAGTGTTTCTAACTCAAAATCCGGTGCAATATTTCCTATTTCCAGACCAATATTATCTGCCTCTGTAATCTTGTTATCTATTACCACGTCGATAACAGCCCATGCCACCATTGCTAATAAAACGGCACTAATGATCCATTTTTTCATCGCATACTCCTCCTATTACGGTAATATGTATATCCTTGGAGAACGCCAATCATGACGAAAACGATATAAAAGATTAGATGTGGTGTAAATTGAAAAATCGTGGTTTGTGTTACTATTTGCAGTAGTCCCCATCCGATTAATGTAATATTTGCAATGATGTTCGGCGACTTTTTATCACTGGAATAAATGATAAAAACTAATAATAGGATTAGACCTATGAGATATAACCAGTTCTTCTGGTACAATATATGATCCAAAAAAGAATAAATGAAATTAGTCGTGAGAAACACCGTGCTAAATACATAGAGATTGTCATAATATTGATCAATCGATTTGATCCATCTCCACTTACTAAACAGAATAGTTAGGATAACCGCTATGTAAAATGCATTCGTATTAGCTGGATAAGCCAAGATAGCAACAGGGTCTGACAAAAACGTTTGAAATTGAAGCACTATTTTTCCAATCCAAATGGCAATCATGAAAGTAATGAAAATATTAGAAACCGTATCGATTATGTTCTTTGTTTTTTCCTTTGGATATGGGCTGATCCAGTAAAAGAAAAGAAAGCCTAGTACAAAACTAACAATTATTAGAACCAGATCAACCTTGATCACGAAAGGTCCAAGTAGCCAAGCTTGAGGCATGTCCCCACCCCCATCCTCTATTATATATCGATTGGGAGAGAAGTTGATAGGGAAACACCATTTAATTTTCCACATACTTAATAGAATAGGCAGAAATATTTAATAATATTCCCGCCGAAACCATCGTTACTATTAATGATGAACCACCGTAACTAATAAAAGGTAAGGTGATACCAGTAATAGGCATCATTCCTAAAATCGCACCTAAATTAATAAACGCTTGTATAATGATTTGAAAGGTAATTCCAAAGGCTAACAGTTTACCAAATTCATCTCTTGCATGCATTGCAATCCGAATCCCTTTCACAAAAAGAAAGAAATAGAAACTTAACACAGCTACGACTCCAAACAGACCCAATTCTTCCGTTATGATCGACATAATAAAGTCTGTATGTGCCTCTGGTAAATAGCCAAGCTTCTGAACACTTCCCCCCAATCCGTTTCCAGTAATACCTCCTGTATGGATCGAGATATAAGAATTAACTAGCTGATAACCTGATCCTTGGGCATCTGCAAAGGGATCTATGAAAGATGCAACTCTCTCAAGTCGGTAAGGTGACTTCATTGCGAAGAAAATAAATATTGAGACTGCAACACTTCCTAGTAAAAATAAGTGACGAAATCGAATTTTTGTAAAAAATAAAATCATCCCACATGAAAATAATATTAATGTTGCAGACCCTAAATCTGGTTGTTTCAGTAACAAACCAAATATAAGTGCCAAAATAATAAGTGGTGGAATAACTCCTTTGCCAAAATGACCAATATAGGCTTCTTTTCTACTATAGAAGTAAGCAAAATAAATAAGCATAGCAAGTTTCGCAAATTCAACTGGCTGAAATAGAAATCCACCGATTGAAATCCATCTAGTTGAAAAATTTCGTTCCACTCCGACTCCAGGTATTAAAACGAGAACTAATGCTGTCAAAGTAAACAAAACAAGCAAGGGACTTAATTTTCCATATACTTGATATGGCAATAGCATAGCACCTATTGAAAATAATCCGCTAAAAACAAGCCAAAATAGCTGTCTGTGAAAATAGTATGATGCATTATCATGCTGGATATATGCATAAGGGTAGCTTGCACTATAAACCATTACGACACCAAAGGTAACAAACAACAAAAGTACCATTAACAATGTTAAGTCTATATTTCTCAACCGCTTCATCATATACTCCCCTTATGCAGTCATATCATTCTCTGATGCAAACATATAATCTTTAGAGCGCACATAAATACTTTGAACTAAGCCTAATGCAAACATATTGGTGATTAACGCACTTCCACCATAACTAATAAATGGTAGTGCTATTCCTGTTACAGGCATTAAGCCTATCGTCATCGCGATATTTTGGAAGCTTTGGAAGGAGAGAAGTGTAATAATACCAACACAAATATAAACACCAAATAAATCGTCTATTTTTAACGCAATCACTATGATGCGATAGATTAGTAAAAAATAGAGAACAATTAAAATACTACCTCCTATAAAGCCAAATTCTTCTCCAATCACAGCAAACACAAAATCAGTATGCGCTTCAGGCACACGACCACTTTGGACTTGATAACCTTGATTAAACCCTGATCCTGTCAACTGACCTGCACCTATCCCTAACATGGCTTGTCTTAATTGATAGCCAAAATTCATCGTATATTCAGCTGGGTTAATCCAACTGTAAATTCGGCCCAATTGATGTGGCTCAAAAAATCTAGAGATCCATTCTTCATGTTGCGAAAATAAATAGATTACTAATATTACACCGGAGATCAATACAGACATAACACAGACAATCATCCTATTACTTATATTGGACATCAATAATAAACCTAGTGCTGTCACTGCAATTAAAAGGGCAGATCCTAAATCTGGTTGTTTAAGAATCAAAATAAACGGGATTGCCAGAACAGCGACAGTTTTTAAAACAAGTGGAATACTTTTGATAAAGGTTAATTTTTCTGTACCATATTTTTTATAAATGGCTGCCAAATAAATAACTAAGAATATTTTCATTAATTCTGATGGCTGCAGGTCCATAAACCCAAGATTCATCCATCTTTGAGAACCATTTCTTTCAATACCAAAATAACGAACATAAATAAGTAGCAAAATCCCCAAAATATATAAATAAACGGCCCAGTTTTCAAGTAAGTCATAATCAAAGTAAGCAATACCAATCATGATAGCCATACTGACGATGTACCAAATAAATTGTCTTCTGGCAAAATAAAACGATTGCCCATCCGTGTATTGACCTGTTCCACTGTATACAGCTAACAAACTAATCATTAATAGACCGATTAAAATAATAAGCATTAGATAATCGAGTGTAGGTTTCTTTGTCATATGTCTCTTCCTTCTTTTAATGCTTCGTTGATAAAGTAGGACTATTATCAGTAGGGGATTTTGGCCACCACTAATCATAGCGAAACTTATCAGGGTCCTAGTATCTGTTACCTTATTTTGCTTCCTTGTGTTAATTGGAGGGGACTTACAGACATTAGCACCGTGATAAAGATTGCATAACGTACTGTATAGCTAGTGCATCATCTAAGTACCCTATAGGAAATAAGTAATCTGGAATAATGTCCACTGATGCAATAAAATAAAACAATGCACTTCCTATTAATAAAAGCTCTTTTTTAGTTGCTTTCTTTTCTTTAAAGGTTTGATACATAGACTCTAACTGTTGTATATACGGACCTTGTCCGCCTAAAGCAGCCATTTTTGATTTGAACTGTTTTAGAATGGTAGCTCTTCCCTCTTCTGTATTACTCTCTTTCCGATACTCAAGTAACCTTTCTTTCAATCTGTCAGCTGAAAAATTTTTTACAGGCAGATTCATTTCCGAGATGAGAGCACGTACATGTTTAAAAGATACTGGCTGGGTCGGCTCACCACTTTCTTCAGAACTTACTAATTCTGATAAAGGAATATGTAAGCTTGTTGAAATAGCTTTAAGATGACCTAACGTTGCTTTTCTCTTCCCATTCATAATTCTAGAGATAGTGGAAACGTTAATCCCTGTTTCTTTTGCCAATTGACGCATACTTTTATTTCTTTCATTTAGTGCTTCTTTTATTAACACAACATAATTTGTTGACATACGAGTACACCTTCTTTTTAAAATCTATATTTAAGATAAAGGAGTGTTGACAAAATGTCAACACTCCTTTAGTTTATAGGTTTCACTTCCTTTATCATTCATCAGTTTACTCTATCCATATCAAAACATTTCGGATATAATATCTATGGGGCAATACTAAACCAAAATAGATTTTTTTATATAAAAGAGATAAAAGGGGACACAGCATGAAAGCGATGACATGGAGAAGATTTAATATGGTGCTCATTGGCAACCTGTTTATCGGGATTGCTGTCGCACTATTACGAATTAGCGCTTTTGGGACCGATCCTTATTCAACACTAAACCTTGGCATAAGCGGCTTTCTTGGTATTTCACTTGGCGTTTATCAGTTGATATTTAACTTTCTTTTACTTGGGGTTATCTTTCTTTATTCCCGAAGTTTAATTGGAATTGGAACTATTGTGAACATGATTGGAATTGGCTTTATATCGGACTTTATAGTATACGGTTATAGCTTTTTCTTTGATGATATGCCTATCCTCGCTATTCGTTTAACCTTGATGGCAATCGCTGTTATATTTGCTAGTTCAGGTGTTGCATTATATATAACGCCGAATTTGGGAATTTCACCATATGATGCCTTAGCCTTCGTTATTGTGAAATTATCCAAAAACAAGGTGCCTTTCCCGATCGCGAGGATTACAACAGATAGTTTATGTGTGGTGATTGGGTTTTCGTTTGGTGCAATAGTCGGTGTCGCAACTGTTATACTCGCCTTTTTCACAGGTCCGTTCATCCAATTTTTCCGCAAACGAGTAGCTGAGCCCATTCTCGCTCATGAGAAGAAACGAGCGGTTACAGCTGTTGCAGTACATAAAGGATAGTTGAAATCATTATATAAATGTATTTAGTGAGCTTTGATAAATTGTTAAAAGGATCTCTACTAAATAAGCAGAGATCCTTTTTATTATTTCTTATGAATTACAAAAAGGCGCGAGTAGAAGTCACCGGCTACTTCATGTTCATGACGTTCACGGAATCGTTCGTGATCTAGCGGTATACCAATCTCCATTAATTCATCCCCATGATATATCCCTTCATATCCTTCCATTTCATAGTTTGCCTCTGGGTCTAACCCCTTTAGTAACAAGCGGTTAAAACCTGGATTAGGACGAGATAAGACATGATAATCTGCTACTACAGCCTTGGACTTATCTTTTGATACTGAAATCCATGATGTTCGATTACCGTCTTTTTCAAACGGGCTATGGATACGGTGGAATGTCCCGAATTGAAATACTTCGCGATGCTTTTTGAAAAATGCAATTTGCTCTTTGATCTCCTGCTTTTCCGACTCCGGCATTCTTGTCACATCCAACTCATAACCGAATGCACCGAAATATGCTACTTCTGCTCTGGTTCGCAAACTTGTATAACGTCCCACTTGATGGTTAGGGACTGCGGATACGTGTGCTCCCATTGAACTTATTGGATATATAAAAGATGTACCATATTGAATTTTAAGTCGTTCTACTGCATCTGTATCATCACTTGTCCACGTTTGAGGAGCATAGTATAACATACCAGGATCAAATCGACAGCCACCACTTGCACAAGATTCAAATAAAATATCAGGAAACTCAGACGTTAAACGTTCATATAAATCATAAACCCCCAATATATAACGGTGCGTTACTTCACGCTGTCGGTCGGCAGGCAATACTCGTGAACCAATCTCCGTTAAATAGCGGTTCATATCCCATTTTACATAAGAAATCGGGGCATCTCGTAAGATTTCAGCGATCATATGATAAAGCGTATCAACTACTTCTTTACGGGAGAAGTCAAGCACATACTGGTTACGACCATGTGACGGATTTCGGTTTGGCACATGAATAATCCAGTCTGGATGCTCTTCATATAGCTTACTTACCTTCGATACCATTTCAGGTTCAAACCACAAGCCAAAATCCATTCCAAGATCCGTTACTTTTTCAGCAAGACCGGTTATACCATTTGGTAATTTATCATCATTAACAAACCAATCACCTAGTGAAGTTGTGTCATCATTACGTTTACCAAACCAGCCATCATCCAGTACAAATAGTTCGACACCTAATTTGTTAGATTGTTTTGCCATCTCGAGTATTTTTTCTTCATCAAAGTCAAAATACGTTCCTTCCCAGTTATTTGTTAAAATTGGTCGTGCTCGGTCACGCCATTTGCCTCTTACTAAACGTTTTTGATAAAGATGATGAAAGTTTTGACTCATTCCATTTAACCCTTGATTAGAATAAGTCATCACTACTTCCGGAGTTTGAAAGCTTTCATTTTCTTCCAATAACCAATTGAAATCAAATGGGTTTATTCCTAAACTGACACGTGCAACATCTAAGTAATCTACTTCTACCTGCGCAAGAAAGTTACCGCTGTAGACCAGACTGAAACCGTAAACATCACCTTGAAATTCAGTAGTCTTTGGTCGCTTTAATGCAGTAAACGGATTGTGCTGACTACTACTAATGCCACGTGTACTCGAAATATGTTGGATTCCTTCTTCCAATTTCCGTGTTTTAAGGTGTCGTTCTCTACTCCACGCTCCTGATAACTGCATCATTTCATAATCAGAGTCGAAGAAATCCACATTTGCACTCATCGCACGAATAACGTTGAGGTTCTGTTTACCATAATTAATAAACTTGGCACTGCGTACTATTGCATCTTGTTCTTCAAAAACAGAGTAAAGTAAGATCAATTCTGCATCGATTTCGTCATCGTACAATATTATTTCTACTGTTTCTACCGGATCACCGTTTTCAGCATATGTGGCTGGTAAACCATTCAATTTGGGCTTACCTTTGTAGATCTTATGCTCTTTATACTGGAAATCGGTAATTCTGCTACCATTCTCTTGCAACACTTGGTATGCTGGCTCACGGAAATCAGTTGTACCATAAGAAGGATATTCCTGTTTTGTCTGCTCCAATGAGAAAGTCATATCTCCTTCTTTTAAGTAGGTGATATTGGAACGAAATCCTGTTTCCAGATAATGTTGAAAAGAATCTTTATGTTTTACTTTTTTGCCGTAATAAAGATGCCCGAGTTGTTCATTTTCTAATACTGTAAAAATATAGCTGGATTGATTGGTTTGTAGATGGAACTCTCTAGTTTGGTCATTATACGCAATTGTCATGTTTAAACTCCTTTATCCTTTTACTGATCCTGATGCTAATCCTTTAATAAAGTACTTTTGTAAAAATAAAAATAGAATAACCATCGGCAACATTGCTATAATAGCTGCTGATGCTACAAGATTTAAGTTGTTTGTATTCTCTCCAAAGAACCCTGATAGCGCAACTGTCATTGTTTGTACCGATTTATCTTGTAAGAAGAAAATCGCAAACTGATAATCATTCCAGATAAATACACATGCAATGATCAAAACAGAAGCTGTAACAGGCTTTAATAATGGAAATACGATTCGGAAGAAGATACTCATTGTACTTGCACCATCAATTCGCGCTGCTTCCTCCAGTGATTTCGGAATAGTCGAACGAATAAAACCTGCATATAAGAAAATAGTTAACGGTAAATAAGCTGCTACATTGTTAAAAATAGCTACTTCATGTGTATTCATCAATCCGATGCTAACAACTAATTGATACAACGGTACTAACGCTGCTAATGGCGGTACTACCATAATTGCAATGAAGAACATATACATAAATTTATTTAATTTCGTTTGTCTTCTTGCTAAAGGATATGCTGCGAGAGAACCTACCATAATTAATAGTATGGCAGCAAAGAATGTTATAATCGTTGTATTCAACAGAGCATTACCTAAATTCGCCTTTTCCCACGCTTCACTAAAATTACTCCAATTAATTTCTGCAGGAAAAACCCATTTTGAGCTGAAATCACCTTTTGCCTTTAATGCTGTTGTGATTAAGATATAAAAAGGCATAAGATGTAAAAGTGTAATAACCAAAGCCATGATCGATAATGTTGTCTTTTTTCTTCTGGAAGAATAATTCATTATGCCTCCACCTCCTTACGACGGAAGTACACAAGAGCCGATAAACTTAAGATCAATATAATCACCATCATTAACACACCTTGTGTTGCTGCATAACCCGCATCCTGTCGCGAAAAATATAAGTCATACATAAAAGTAGACATCGATTGGGATGCATTTCCAGGGCCGCCACCTGTTAATGAAATAATGACATCAAATAATTTTAAACCACCAATAATATTAATAACCATATTAATGGTGATCGATGGCATTAATAAAGGTAGTGTAATGTTTTTGAACTGTTGAAAGGAAGAAGCACCATCAATTTCTGCCGCTTCATAAAAGTCTTTGGAAACACTTTATAAACCTGCCAAATATATTATCATCGCTATTCCAACGAATTGGAAGGTATTTACGAATACGATAATCCAAATATTTAAGTCCGCATTTCCTAATGCATTAATGGGATCTCCTCCTAATGCCATCAAGACATCATTTAATGCGCCACCCTGGTAAGCAAAGAAAAAATACCAAATATACCCCATGATTAACGGACTGATAATTACGGGTAAATAAACAACCGTCCTTGTTATTGCTTTAAATTTTATACTTTGATTTAAAAGTAATGCATAAACTAAACCTAAAATATTTTGAAAAACTGTACTGCCGATGCCATATAATAATGTATTTCTTACAATAGTCCATGTATCGGGGTCTGTCAGCATACGTGTATATTGCTTTAAACCAATAAAATCATACATTTGCGAAAAGCCATTCCAGTTTGTAAATGAAATCCGAATACCATTCACAAAAGGATACACAATAAAGAAAGCTACAAACAGGAATGCTGGTAAATACATCCACCAAAGTGATGAATTATTTTCTATTTTTGCAGTATTCTTTGTGCTTTTATTCATCGCTATTCAACTCCTATTATGGAACGAGCAGGGGATAATCCCCTACTCGTTATACACAGTTTTTTTATTCCGACCCCTCTTGTTCTAATAGTCGAGTATATTCTGTAGCCATTTTTTCTGATACGTCTTCAGGTGTTAAGGACCCAGATAACAATTCTTGCCCTGCTGTACCCATCGGTTCCCACATACCACTCGGTAAGAATACCCTGTCGAAATAAGGTTCTACCACTACATCAGAATACTCATCGTAGTAAGGTTGGAAATAAATATCTGCAGATGCGTTCGTAAGCCCTGCTGGCAATGACGTACCTTCTGCTAATTCCTGCACTATTTCTGGTTGAGCTAAAAATTCTATAAATGTCTTGGCTTCTTCCGGATACTCTGTGTCTTTCCAGATCGCATAGGTGTGACGTTCCCCACCAATCCAACTTTGCTCTCCACCTTCATGAATTGCAGGCACTGGCATAACACCTAATTCTGCATCAGGGTTTAATTCCCGAACAGCACCAATTGGAGTTGTTGCCATAACAAAGGCAATTTTATCCTGTGCTAATAACTGTGTTTTTTCATGAACTTGCGCTGTTAATGCATCTAGATTAATCAATTCTTTTTCTTGCATTTCTAATAACTTCTCAGGTAAGAATGTATAAGGTTCCCAATCAAATGATCCATCTAATAATGCTTCACTATAATCGTGATCAGGGTGTGTAATTAATAACGGTGTGGCAAATTGATCAAAGAACTGACCAAACTCACCTTCTTCACTACCTCCAAACCATAATGGTGTTACATCTCCATTGCTTTCTTCTTTAATCGTTTCAAGCGCTGTCATAAATTCATCAAATGTATTAGGTGGCTCGATTCCATAGTCATCAAGCACGTTTTTGTTGTATGTTAATCCATCTTTCGCTTGATTAATGGGATAAGCATATACTTTCCCATCTTCGTCCGTAAAAATTTCTTCTAAAGCAGGATCCAAATCTGCTACCCAGTTCATATCACTTAAATCCATTGTGTATTCACCATAGCGATTTTGTGACCAACCATGTGTATCAAATAAGTCAGGCATATCATTTGCAGCCATTTTCACACGTAATTGACTCTCATATTCCCCAGCTGGAAAGTTGTAATCGATAGTAATATCCGGATATTCTTCCTCAAATTTCCCAATAACAGATTCCATCGCTTTTTGATCTGCTTCATTTGTCACAGTAGAATATAAAGAAAGGGTTACCCCGTCCATTCCACCTTCTCCATTTGTATCATCTGACGATCCTCCAGCAGAGCAACCGATTAATACGACAGAAATAAAGCTAATAATTATTAATGATTTTAAAAACGTTTTCATTATAAAACTCCTTTTTATAAAATATTTAAAAACTGTAAACATTGTAAGGAGCACTAAATTTCATTTATAATGAGAGTGCTCTTGTCCAAAAAAGAGTGCTTGTAGTCCTAGATTCGTTCCGCCAAAAACCTTTCTAGGACTGCAAGGTTACATTTATTCAATGTTGGTCTCACCTCCTTAAAGTTGTAAAAATATAATTATTTTTCTGCACCACCACAACTCTCTCTAACTACAAAATTGGTAGGTACAGTTACCTTCAAAGGAATATCCCGACCTTGTATGCGATCAACCAACAGCTTGACACTTGTTCTACCCATTAGTTCTGTCGGCACATGAACAGTTGATAATGGACAACTGGCAAACTTCGCCATTTCCACATCGTCAAAGCTTACAATTGCAACGTCGTCTGGTACCTTAATATGTTCTTCTTGAAGTGCTCTCAAGGCCCCCACCGCCATAGGATCACTAGCGATAAAATATGCATCTGGCAAATTACCCTTAGCAATCGATTCTTTCATCAGACGATAACCTTCTGACATGGTAAATTCTCCAATAAAGATATGATCTTTCGCATACTTCCCTAACTTTTTCATTTTTTTATTAAATATTTTATATCGTTCGTCATCAAATAATCTCTTTTCCTTTTGTTGCCTATGTTCTGCTTGTACACCTCCGATATAACCAACTCTTTGATAACCTAGTTTTATTAAATGGTCTAGAGCTAGATTTGTAGATTTTTGAAAATCGATAACGACCGAATCAAATTGATCCTCATCTGGTGAGCAATCTACATAAACAAAACATTTAATTTTTTGTTTTAATTTGTTAATGATTTCGGTATCAATTTTTCCTATTACAATTAATCCGTCTAATCCTTCATTTATTTGTGAAAGTTGAAAACTATGGATACGGTATATCTCCGTTGTTTCTATTTCTAAGTCTCTGCATTGATTTTCTACCCCTTGTCTAATGGATAGGAAGTAAGGGTCGTTTAATTCCTCTGCTAAAGATTGACATAAAAATATACCGAATTTGTAAGAAGTTTTATGACTTTCTGTTTGTTTTTTCCTTATTCTCATGGTCTTGTAGTTTAAGCTTTCAGCTACTTGTAATATTCGTTTTCGTGTTTCCTCTGCAACAGATAGTGAAGCATCATTATTTAATACTCGTGATACTGTTGCCGGCGAAACCTTTGATTTGATCGCAATCTCTTTTATAGTTGCCATAATAACCTCAACCCCCACTTTTAGTAAATAAATCACATTAAACATCAATAATTTAGTAAATTTTATTTTTGTTAAAACGATATTAACACATAATTTAACCGCTTTCAATATGTTTATTTAGAAGTTTTAACGATTTTTAATATGTTTAGTAAAATAGTTACTAACAAATTCTATTTATTACGTAAATGTTAAATTGGGGGTAAAAAAATAAAAGAACACCTTCTTTTTTCTGCAGATAGTAGTAAGAAGGTGTTCTTTTTCTTATTGATATTCCGGCAACCAATCTCCATGTTCTTCAATTAAATCGTCACATAAAGTGATAATATCATTAATGGATAACTCTGCTGCAGTATGTGGATCGAGGAGTGCTGCCTGATAAATTTTTTCCTTTTTCTTCGTAAGCGCCGCTTCTATTGTTAATAGTTGTGTATTAATGTTGGTCCTGTTCAGTGCTGCCAATTGTTCTGGCAAATCACCAACATAGGTAGGTGTTACCCCACTTGCATCCACTAAACAAGGAACTTCAACGACAGCATTTTCCGGCAAGTTGCTGATTAGTCCTCCAGTATTCAAAACGTTACCACCTATTTTAAATGGTTGATTCGTTTCCATTGCTTCAATGATGTATGAACCATATTCATGTGTGCGTTCATGCTGCAAGTTTTGATCGTTGACAAGATCATCCCGCATTTTCTTCCAGCCTTCAATTTGGTTCACACAGCGACGCGGATATTCATCTAATGGAATATTATATTTCTCGATTAATTCCGGATACTTGCTCTTAATAAAGTATGGATGGTATTCGGCATTATGCTCCGATGACTCTGTCACATAGTAGCCGAACTTATCCATTAATTCAAAACGCACCATATCGTCATGCTTTTCTTGTTGTTTTTCTTTTGCACGTTTTTTAATTTCCGGATAGAGATCTTCCCCGTTCCTTGTTATTTCAAGTAACCATGCAATGTGATTAATGCCGGCAATCTTCCACTGCACATTATCTTTCGGCATCTCTAAAGAATCTAATAAATGGCTAGCACAAACCTGAACACTGTGGCACAATCCGACAGTTTTAATCCCTTCTTTTAGCATCACATTAGTTAATACCGCCATTGGATTTGTATAATTTAAAAACCATGCATCAGGGCAAACTTCTTTCATGTCACGAGCGAATTCCTGCATCACAGGAATCGTTCTTAAGTTTCGGAAGAGCCCGCCTATCCCTAATGTATCTGCAATTGTCTGGCGTAATCCGTATTTCTTTGGCACTTCAAAGTCGGTAATCGTACACGGGTCGTAACCTCCGACTTGTATAGCATTAATCACATATTTGGCATCCCTCAATGCCTCTTTACGATCATGATAAGCTGTTACTTTCACATTCGCGTTTAAACTTTTCTTTAAATTGTTTAACATCATTTCCGAATCATTCAAACGCTGGTGATCGATATCAAATAAGGCAAATTCGAAACCTTGTAAGGCCTCTACTGTCATACAGTCACCTAGTACATTTTTGGCGAAAACCGTACTTCCTGCTCCTAGAAACGTAATTTTGGACATATTTTCTCCTCCTCATTCGCATTAAATTGCTATTACTTACTATCATCTTATGAGGATTTTGAAACGTTTACAATCGTAAATATTTTTAATAAGAGTAAAATATTGCGGTTATTAATCAATGAATAATCGATCGACGGGCATCACGTATTTATTTTGACGATACTCACTTGGTGTCTCATTCAATAATTTCTTAAACACTTTACTAAAATAATTACTGGATGAAAATCCAACTTCTTGGGCAATTTCGTCTATTGTTTTCTCATTATTTTGTAAAAGGTCTAAGGCGTGCTGAATGCGTACCTTGGTTAAATAACGAACAGGAGTTTGATTGATAGAAGCAGAAAAAAGCCTCGTGAAATGATATTTGGATAAACCAGATGCGGCAACAATATCATCTAATGAGATATCCTCAGCATAATTGTTTTCCATAAAGGAAACTGCCTTTGAGATGGCGACAGGTAACTGGTCCTCTTGAAGTTGTTCATGCTCAAAATATTGCGAGCATTCCATCAAAAAACTATAGGCATAGCCCGAAGCTTCATAGCCATGATTAATACCAGTTGCTTCAATTTTCTGCAATACTCGCAATATGTGTTTAATTGGTCTAGAGTGGTCCGGGAGCTGAAGGATATGACCATATTTTTCTGATAAATACTGAAAATGGCGAATTGCTTCCTTCCCATAAACGGTCATATAGATGAAATCCCAGTACGTTGATTCTTCCGGTAAGTAGTAACAATGATCACTAGGGATTTTTACGAAAAAAGCATCACCTTTCGTTAATGGGTAGATTTCGTTGCCAATTCTAATTGCTCCTTTACCATCTAACGTATATTGAAAAACTACTCTTCCTTCTTCCCCTCTTTTTAATCCATCCCAAATATAGGTATGCTCACTCCGGGACTCCTTTCCAATTGAATGAAGACCTGCAACGCGTTCTTGATAATCTCCTTTTAACCGAAAACCATATGACTGGTGTTTAGAATATGATTGCATGAGATCTCTCCTCCTTACTTCTATCATACCGAATTTCCTCAGAATGTCATTCCTTGATTGACTTCCTATCCCAAATCGCTTAAGCTTGCTTTATGATATGAGATAATGGAGGAATTATGGAGTATGCTACAAGCAACTAATGTAAGTTTACGTTTTGGTGATAAGAAGTTATTTGAAGACGTCAATATTAAATTTACTGCTGGAAATTGCTATGGTTTGATCGGTGCCAATGGTGCTGGTAAATCTACTTTTCTTAAAATATTGTCAGGTGAGATCGAACCACAGACTGGCCACGTTTCACTTGGAAAAGATGAACGCCTTGCTGTGTTAAAACAGGATCACTTCGCCTATGAAGAGTACGAAGTGTTAAAGACTGTTATCATGGGACACACTCGCTTGTATGAAGTGATGCAAGAAAAAGACGCTATTTATGCTAAAGGGGAATTCACAGAAGAAGACGGTATGCGCGCTGCTGAATTGGAAGGCGAATTTGCCGAGATGAACGGTTGGGAAGCAGAATCAGATGCTGCTATTCTGTTAAAAGGGCTTGGTATTAGTGAAGACCTCCACACGAAAAAGATGGCAGATTTAACAGGTTCTGAAAAGGTAAAAGTATTGTTGGCACAAGCACTGTTCGGTAATCCGGATATTTTATTATTAGATGAGCCGACAAACCACTTGGATATTCAAGCGATTCAATGGTTGGAAGAATTTTTAATTAACTTTGAAAATACCGTTATTGTTGTATCCCACGATCGTCACTTTTTAAATAAAGTATGTACACATATCGCTGATGTCGACTATGGCAAAATCGAAATGTACGTCGGAAACTATGATTTCTGGTATGAATCCAGTCAATTAGCCTTACAAATGGCTAAGGATCAAAACAAGAAAAAAGAAGAGAAAATTAAGGAATTGCAAAACTTTATTGCTCGCTTTAGTGCCAATGCGTCGAAATCAAAGCAAGCAACTTCTCGTAAAAAAATGCTCGATAACATTACACTGGACGATATTAAACCATCTTCCCGTCGTTATCCGTATGTAGCCTTCCAGCCTGGTCGTGACATTGGCAATGATTTATTACGTGTCGAGGGTATCTCGAAAACAATTGACGGCGTGAAGGTATTAGATAATGTAAGTTTTACATTAAAACCATATGATAAAGTGGCCTTCATCGGACCAAATGAAAATGCTAAAACCGTATTATTTGATATCCTAATGGGTGAAATGGAACCTGACGAAGGAAGCTATTCTTGGGGTGTTACCACTTCACAGTCTTACTTCCCGAAAGATAACTCAGCATTTTTCGAAGGCAATGACATGACCTTAGTAGAATGGCTGCGTCAATATTCACCAGAAGATCAAACTGAAACTTTCTTACGCGGATTCCTTGGCCGTATGTTATTCTCTGGAGAAGAAGCACTGAAAAAAGCGAATGTTTTATCTGGTGGGGAAAAAGTACGTTGTATGTTATCAAAAATGATGTTATCGAATGCCAATGTGCTGGTATTGGATGAACCGACAAACCACTTAGACCTAGAATCCATTACTGCGTTGAACAACGGCTTAATTAAGTTTAAAGGTTCAATTCTATTCACATCACATGACCATCAGTTCATTAACAGTATCGCCAATCGCCTGATCGAGATTACACCAAAAGGAATTGTCGATAAAGAAATCAGCTATGATGAGTATGTGGCAGATCAGAAGTTACAAAAGGAAATTAGTGCGATGTATGCATAATATTTAGGCTATCTCTTTTTAAGAGGTAGCCTTTTGATTTACGTTTGATTGTTGCGAATTTGGCCTGCTTTATTGCGAAATCCTGCTTGATTATTGCGAATTGGACCTGCTTTATTGCGAAATTCACTCTGATTGTTGCGAATTCGGCCTGCTTTATTGCGAAATCCACTCTGATTATTGCGAATCCGGCCTGCTTTATTGCGAAATCCACTCTGATTATTGCGAATCCGGCCTGCTTTATTGCGAAATCCACTCTGATTATTGCGAATCCGGCCTGCTTTATTGCGAAATTCGCTTTAATTATTGCGAAGTCTTTGAACCTATTTATCTTATTTTTAGAATCTATATCTTTTCTTTTAAATTCCGCCTATGAAATTTACCATTCTAATATTTTTGTGTATGCTTAATAGATAGATATATGAGATTGGGAGGTTCCTTGCTATGAATAAAGGTATTTCAGTTTATATAACGGTTGGAGAATGGATTTTTAAGATTCTGCTGTTAAATCTGTATTGGTTCATCTTTTCTGTACTCGGATTATTTATAGTTGGAATTTTCCCAGCTACCGCAGCCTTGTTTGCAACAATCAGGCAAGATATCAAATCAGAGGATGATATCAAGCTTTTTCGCGAATTTATTCACTATTACAAACAGGAGTTTATCAAATCTAATATCCTTGGGTATATACTCGCGATCGCCACAGCTATTTTACTGTTTAACATTCAAATCTTAGGCCAGTTAGACAGTTCACTATTAAACTCTACATTAATGGTGATGACCTATATTTTATTAGCTATTATCGCACTTGTTGCTGTGTTCATTTTCCCGATCTATGTGCATTACCAATTTTCCATACTTGGATATATTAAATATTCTGCTATATTGGTTATTGGTAAGCCACTGCATACGATTGCAATGCTCGTGTTAATTGCGGCGACTTTTTACCTGTATTATTTAGTACCAGGTTTTATACCTGCTTTAGGAGTTAGTTTACTAGCTTATATTATAATGCGGACGGCTTATTCTTTTTTTGCAACACCGAGTTAAATGGACAGAACTGAGATTCCAGTTCTGTCCTTTTTACTTATCCTTTCACTGAACCGATTAATACACCTTTCTCAAAATATTTCTGGATAAATGGATACAGGATTAATACAGGTAGGGAGGATACGATAATAACACCATATTTAACCTGATCGGCATAACGTTGTGCATAACCTCCACCGGTTCCACCGCTTCCTGCACCTTCGGCAAACACTTGATTGGATAAAAGTATATCTCGCAACACAATCTGCAATGGCTGTAAATCATAATTACGAATATAAATTAACCCTGTAAAAAAGTCATTCCAGTGCCACACTAGATAATAAAGTCCGATTACTGCAGTTACAGCTTTGGACAATGGCAATACGATCGATGAGAAAAACTTAAAATGGGAGCAGCCATCCATTGTAGCAGCTTCAAACATTTCATGCGGTATATTGTTCTCAAAGAATGTTCTTGTAATAATTAAATTAAATACATTCACGGTAAGTGGATTAAAGATAAATACCCATGGAGTATCTATTAAACTTAAATCTCTCATTAACATATAGGTAGGAATTAACCCACCATTAAAAAACATCGTGAAGATAAAGAAAAACATCAAAAATCTTCGAGCTTTAAACTCATGGCGGGACAGCACGTATGCTGCCGGCAAAGTTAACAGTAAATTAACGAATGTCCCAAAAAGAGCATAAAACAATGTATTGCGATAGCCAATCCAAACTCTCGAATCGGAAAAAATTTGTTCATATCCAAATAAACTAAAACCCTTTGGAACAAAAAGTACTCTTCCGGTTGAAACATAAGTAGGATCACTAATCGAGGCAATCACGATAAAATAAATCGGATAGGCTACAATAAAAAATATTAAAATACATATCGCCACTACGGTAGCATCGAATAGTAAATCAGTTGGTTTTTTATTTCTTATTCTATTCATTGTGATAGAAGGCATTTCGCTTCCTCCTTCAAATTGATTTGAGCTAACTTACCACAGACTAATGCGAGCCACTTTCTTTGCAATGGTATTGACAATAACTAGCATCATAAAATTAATCATCGTATTAAATAGACCAATCGCAGCGGCATAGCTAAATTGATTGGATACAATACCAGTTTTATAGACATACGTTTCAATCACTTCTGATATGGGTAAGTTAAGGGAATTTTGCATGAGGAATATTTTTTCAAATCCTGTACTGATAACTGTTCCCATGTTTAGTATTAATAAGATGATGATGGTCGGAATAATAGCCGGTATCTCTACATTTCTAATGATTTGCCATTTATTCGCTCCATCAATTTTGGCTGCATCATACAGCTGTGGATCAACAGCAGCCAATGCGGCCAGATAAATAATACTGTTCCATCCGACATGCTGCCACACATCTGATAATACATAGATAGGAACAAATGCTTTTACAGACGCTAACAGATTGCCTTCCACACCTAGTTTTGCCAACAATAAACCGATAACCCCAGTATTTGGCGATAACATAACGTTTAGTAAACCAACTAAAACAACGATAGAAATGAAGTGAGGTAAATAAACAGTTGTTTGTAAAATTCGTTTTCCTCTTTTCCATCTGATTTGGTTTACTAAAAGAGCGAGGGCAATTGGTGCCGGAAAACCAACAACAATCGTTGTGATACTGATGAGTAACGTATTACGGATCAGATCCCAAAAAAGATGACTATTAATGAATTGTTCAAAATATTTAAATCCTGCCCATTCTCCACCCGTCAAACCAGCCGTGAAATCATATTCCCGAAATGCTAATTGAATGCCATACATCGGAATATAGTTAAATATAATTACACAGATGATTGCAGGTAGAATCATTAGCCATAATTGGTAATCTCTTCTTAACGTATTAAGAATGGTTGCTTTTTTCGCCTTAGGCAAAGTTTCCGTATTCGTTCCTTGGATCAAGGCCATGATATGACTCTCCTTTTTTTAGAGAGATATTAGCTGCAGCCAATATCTCTCCTTCTAGTTTTCTAGTTTAATTGCTCCTTGTAATCATCATAGTAACCTTGGATAATCTCAATATTCGATGGTAAACCCATCTGCTCTACTTGTTGCACATAACTATCCCATTCATCTTCAATACCACCTGAGGTGATCCACTCGCCAAACTTGGAGATGGCAATATTCATAAAGTCTGTATTAACAAGCGTCATTTGGTTATGGTCCTCTTCGGAATATTTCAGCATCATTCCCGGGAACACATCATTTTCACGATCCAGTGATTCAAATACATCATTAAATGGTGCTTGTTGTTCATCTACTGCCTTCATATCTACAGGTAATTCAACATCTAATTGATCGGAGATGAACATGGGACCATTATCTGCCCAAGTAGAAGTCCATTTCCAAGTACCCGGATCCATTTCTTCATCCTGAGGTTCGAGAATTTTATAGGAATTATCTCCAGTCTTTTCAATATTAGGACCTATAGAGCCGAATAATACTTGCAGACTGACTTCAGGGTCATATAGTTCATTGATAAACTTCATGGCTGCTTCTTTGTTGCTTGTCGCTGATGACATTTGAACAAAGTTAACACCGAAGTTTAATTCATTATAGTCATAAGACCAGCTTACTTCACCGTCATAATCAGCCGAGACTTTCATCGGATCAAACGTTTCGTATTGGTCTGAAACACCTAAACCGAATCTGTCTGTTTTTTCCCAACCAAATGTATAACCTATTTTGGCATCTTCACCTTCACCACGTGCTAAAGCCTGATATTGTGAATAATCTTGTGTAAATGCTTCATCGTTTATTAAACCGTTTTCATATAATTTATTTAAAAAGGAAACGAATGTTTTGTATCTTTCATCGATAAAGAAGTTTTTCACTTCACCGTCTTCCAGGAAGTAGCCTTGACCACCACCACCAGTTACTGTCATTCCCATACTGCCGAGTAACACAGTTGGATGGAAATAACCAAATCCAGTTTCAGCTACTGGGGCAAAGTCCATTGGAATCTCATCATTTGGGTCACCATTACCATTGGCATCCTCTTCTTCAAAAGCCATTAATACATCAAACAATTCGTCCCAATTCGTCGGGGTATCTAACCCTAGATTGTCTAGCCATTGTTGATTAATAAATTGCATGGTAGCTGTTTCTGGCCAGAACTGTTGATACTTGGATAAGCCATAAATTTCTCCATCGGTTTGTGTTGAAAGTAATTCCGTTTCTGGTTGCTCTTCAAACATAGCTTGGATATTTGGTCCATGTTCTTCTATCAATGGTTTTAAGTCTTCAAATAAACCTGGGAACTGTGCAAAGTCTGCATCTGTGATCGCATTAGGCCCTACAATAATATCAGGAATATCACCACCTGCTAACATGGCACCTTTCTTTTGATCCCAGTCAGCGGTAACTTCTTCCCATTGGATTTCTACACCTGCTCGTTCTTCTACTTCTGCTAGCCATTCCATGTCTTCAAGGTCTTTGGTCAATGGATGCTTTGTTATTAGCCCTGTTAAAACAACTTTTCCATCTTCAGTTTCTTTTGGCTCATTACTTGTTTCGTCATCACTACATGCTGCCAACAACAACACTAAACAAATTGTGATAAATAGTAGGACTTTGTTCTTCACACCTAACTCCCCCTAATTCGTTTTATTTTTTACTATAAACAAATTGGTACGCACACTTTTTTAAAATTAAACTAAATTGCTAGAAAAAGTGTAAAAGATTGTGGTTGATAACTAATGAATATCTGCTTTATCAGCATGAGATAAAGCAGCCTACCAATAAAAATCCACCGCCTCCTTCATTCAATAAAAACCTTTATGATATCGCTTACAATATCTAATTAAAATATAAACAAGTTATTTAAAACCTTGTTCGTACATGTTTCCGATCTATTGCAATAGAACTTATTTACAGTATGCCACTATATACAAAGTGTGTGAATTCACTTTTTTTATGAAAACATATCCTTTTTTTAGATTTAACTAAATTTTTTCCTTTTTCATGTCAGTACGCTTAATGAATGCACTAACTAAAATAATAGGAACTAAATAACTAGTTGGGCTGAGATGAAAAATTTGTGCTTACAATTTTTTTACTTTATTGATAATCTTTCGAGGGCTTCGGGAGTTTATTTGCAACTGAAAAAAGCGCTTGGGGTGCTGGCACCTCAAGCGCTTTTTTCAGGATTACTGCTTTGATAGGCGAGCGGAATTGATTAATTCCCGGATCGCAGCTCGGTCATTTTTATATAACGAATCAACAATTTTACTTCCGACTACGACTCCATCACAATGCTCTGTTAATGAACGCACATGCTCAGGACTGGATACACCGAATCCTGCGAGAACGGGAGCATTACTTTTTGCTCGTAATGACTCTAAATGTGCTCCGAGATTGTCTTTGAAGGAAGATCGCACACCGGTAGTTCCAGTTACTGTTACTGCATAAAGAAAGCCTTCCGTACGTTTAGCGATTTCCGCTAAGCGTTCTTCTGTACTTGTTAATGCTGCTAAGCGAATAAGAGCAATGTCGTTTTCCAGTAAAGCTGGTACAATGATTCCTTCTTCTTCTAAAGGTAAATCAGGAATAATTAAGCCGTCCACTCCTGATTCTGCACAAGATTTTGCAAAGTTATCCACGCCATAAGCATGAATCGGATTAATATATGTCATCAGTACAACGGGAATCTTCCGCTTATCTTTTCCATCTTTCAATTTTTTCAGCACTGCATTTAGTGATACACCATTTGCTAATGCACGAAGGCCCGATTCTTGAATTGTTGGGCCATCTGCTACTGGATCGGAAAAGGCTATTCCTAATTCCACGACCGTTGCACCTGCTTCTTCTAAAAAGGCTAATTGCTCATCCAGTTGATCTAAGCCGTCACCATCACCCGCCATAATATATGGTACAAAGGCTTTGTCTCCGCGTTCTAATACGTTATTAAACGCTTGATCTATTTTTGCTTTACCCATTTACTTCACCACCTAATGCATCTCTGACTGTTTCCACATCTTTATCACCACGGCCTGATAAACAAATTACTATAACCTCATCTTCGTTCATTTCCTTTGCCAGTTTCATTGCATATGCAACGGCATGAGAACTTTCTAAGGCTGGAATAATTCCTTCTGTTTTCGATAATTCTTGTAATCCCTCCAGCGCTTCTTCGTCGGTAATATTCACATAGTTGACACGACCAATATCGCGTAAGTGACTATGCTCTGGGCCTACTCCAGGATAATCGAGACCAGCTGAAATCGAATGTGCTTCTTGAATCTGTCCATTCTCGTCTTGTAATAAATAAGTCATTGTACCGTGTAAGATGCCTTTTTTGCCATAATTTAATGTAACAGCATGTTGATCAGTATCGACACCTTTTCCACCAGCTTCTACTCCATAAAGCTTGACTTCTTCATCCTCAACAAATGGAAAGAACATGCCCATTGAGTTACTGCCGCCACCGATACAGGCAACTACCGCGTCTGGTAGGCGATCTTCCTTTTCTTTCACTTGTTTTTTCGTTTCGGTTCCAATCATACTTTGAAAATCACGAACGATTTGTGGAAATGGATGTGGTCCTATTACCGAACCGATGATGTAATGAGTATCTTCCACATTACTTACCCAGTAGCGCAATGCTTCATTGACAGCATCCTTTAAGGTACCTCTTCCTTGATCAACACTTTCCACGCGAGCACCTAATAACTCCATACGAAAAACATTAAGCTTTTGACGCCTTACGTCTTCTTTCCCCATAAAAATGATACATTCTAAACCAAGCAATGCACATACCGTAGCCGTTGCTACACCATGTTGGCCAGCACCTGTTTCTGCAACAACTTTTTTCTTACCCATTCGTAATGTTAAAAGCGCCTGACCTAATGCATTATTAATTTTGTGAGCACCAGTATGATTTAAGTCTTCCCGCTTCAAGTAAATTTTGGGGCCACCTAATTTTTTGGAAAAACGCTCTGCATAATATAATGGCGTTTCTCTTCCAACATATTCTTTTAAATAATAATCGAATTCTTCTAAAAATCGCTCATCTTTAATAGCTTCTTGATATGCTTTTTCCACCTCTAAAACGGCTGGCATTAACGTTTCCGGTACAAAACGACCACCGTATTCGCCATAATGACCTGTTTCATTTGGTGCCTGATAGTTTGCCATTTCCATCACCTTTCTTTGCTACATCTATAAATGCTTTTATTTTCTCTAAATCCTTTTCGCCACTTGTTTCGACCCCACTGGAAACATCAACACCGGCAGGAGCCACTTCTGCGATCGCTTCTTCAATGTTTTCGACTTTAAGACCACCTGCAAGCAAGATCTTTTTATTTAAAAAGTCAAACTCTTTTGCTACCTGCCAGTCGAATGTTTCACCTGAGCCACCACGGTATTTACCGCTCGGGCTATCCAGTAAATAGTACGCACAGTCATAAGAACCGATTTTATTTAGGTCACTCTCCCCACGAACCTCAAATGCCTTAATTACCGGTAAGCCAATTTCCTGACAAAAAACTGGCGACTCATCCCCGTGTAATTGCACATAATCCAAACCGACAACTTGAGCAATTTCCCGAATCACCTTGATTTCTTCATTAACAAAAACACCGACTTTCTTCACATCGGATGGAACAAATTGTGCTAAATTTGCTGCCTGTTCTTTCGTCACTCTTCGTTTACTTTTAGCAAAAACAAATCCGATAAAATCTGCACCTGCTTCTGCAGCAGTTTGAATTGCCTGTTTATTTTGTAACCCGCAAATTTTTACTTGAACCATATTTATTCTCCTAACGGTACTCGTAAACTATCGAATGTTTCTTTTAAATTGACAGAACGCATCATTGTTTCACCGACTAAAATTCCTTTAGCACCAACTTTTTGCACGCGTTCTACATCTGATTTTTCCTTCATGCCACTTTCACTGATTAATAACGTCTTCGTTGTATCGATTTTTTCTGCCAGTCTCTCGGTTGTGGCAAGATCGACTTCAAATGTTTTCAAATCACGGTTGTTAATCCCGATAATCTGAGCACTGATTCTTTGAGCAACTGCTAATTCTGTTTCGTTGTGTACCTCGAATAATATTTCCAGCCCTTTCTCACTCGCATATTGATATAATTGCGCTAGTCTTTGTTCTGGAAGCGCTGCTGCGATTAATAAAATCAAATTTGCACCGGCATCATAAGCTCGGTCAATTTGGATTTCATCAATAATAAAGTCCTTGTTTAAGACCGGAATATCAACCACTTCTCTAACTTCTTGCATATCTTCCATCGTTCCTTGGAAAAAAGGAGTATCGGTTAATACCGAGATCGCACCTGCCCCACACGTTTCATAAATACGACCTTGCGCACTAGGTTCGACCCCATCATTGATCAATCCTTTAGACGGAGATGCACGTTTCATTTCAGCTATAATACTCATTTTGTCTGCGTGCATAAACGTATCATATAAGGAAACATTCACTCGTTTTGCTTGGATCTGTCCGGGCTGATAGCTTTCTTTTAGATCTGCTACTTCCTTTTCCTTTTCTGCTAAAATCTTATCTAAAATAGTCATGTTACACCTCTTGTTTCATCTTATTGCTTATCGTAATCAGATTCTCTAATTTCGCTAATGCAGCACCAGAATCAATCGACTCACGTGCTAATTCTACCCCCTGCTGCACCGTGTCTGCTTTGCCATTAGCGAAAATGCCTAATCCTGCATTTAATAAAACCGTGTCTCGATGTGGCCCTTTTCTCCCTTCTAATACACTTCGCAAAATCTCTGCATTTTCTTTCGCATCGCCACCTCTGATTAAATGATTTTCAACAATTGGCAAGTTCACTGCTTCTGGTTTCAGGGTGAATTTCATAATTTCGCCTCGATCTAATAATACCAAATGATTCTCACCTGCTAAAGATGCTTCATCCATATAACCAGCACCATTGACAATCAATGCTCGCCTGCGCCCTAATTTATGCAGGACAGCTGCCATTTTTTCTAGTGAATCACGACGATAAGTTCCCATCAATTGCGAAGTTAGTTTTACAGGGTTCGTTAATGGTCCAATCACATTAAAGATGGTCGGCACGCCTAATTCTCTTCTTACTTTCATTGCACGCTTCATTGCTGGATGTACATTTGGTGCAAATAAGAAAGCAATACCATTTTGTTTTAAGATCTCATATGTTTCTGGTCTTGTAAATTCTAATGGTACACCTAGATGCTCCAAAACATCTGCACTTCCTGTTTTACTTGAAATACTACGATTACCATGTTTTGCTACGGTAATACCTGCACCTGCGATAACAAAAGCAGAAGTTGTACTGATATTAAAGCTTTGCGAACCATCTCCTCCTGTACCACAGTTATCCATTGCATCTGTCAGTTCATCTGGCAAGGCAAGTGGTGAAATTTCTAACAATACGTTTACTAATCCTGTAATTTCCTCGACAGTTTCTCCTTTTGTCTTTAGCGCTGATAGAAAGGCGCCAATCGCAATATCACTTGTTTCTTCTGAAAAAATATACCTTGCAGCCTCTTCCATTTCTATTAATGTCAAATCTTCTTTTTCCATCACTTTTTTTAAATATGTTTTCACGCTTTTTGCCCCTTTCTGATCGATTCAAAGAAATTGTTCAGTAATTGCTTACCTTTTCCTGTTCCAATTGATTCAGGGTGAAATTGCAAACCATAAACAGGTAAGTAGGTATGCTTCACCGCCATGATTTCCTGATCATCCATTGCGGTTGCCGTTACTAACAACTGATTAGGAAGTGTATCTTTTTCAATAACAAGAGAGTGATAACGCATCACCTCTAATGGTTGTTCCAAGTAATTAAAAATTTCATCGTTTTGATGACGAATCATCGAGGTTTTACCATGTTTGATCTGTCCAGCATGTGTAACAGTTGCTCCATATGCGGCACCAATTGCCTGATGCCCAAGACATATTCCTAAAATCGGAAACTCGCTCGATAGGGTTTTGACAATATCGATACAAATTCCAGCTTCTTCTGGAATCCCCGGTCCAGGTGACAAAATAATCGCTTCCGGCTTTAACTGTCTGATTTCCTCGATGGTCATTTTGTCATTTCGGACAACTTTCACTTCTTTGCCAAGCTCTGAGATATATTGAAATAAGTTATAGGTAAAAGAATCATAGTTATCGATTAATAAAATCATTTTTTACTAACCTCCAATAGCGATTTTGCTTTATTTAACGTTTCCTGGTATTCCGATTGTGGATCAGAATCGTAAACGATCCCCGCTCCTGCTTGCACATACGCCTGATTTCCTTTAATCACCATCGTACGAATTGCTAACGCTAAATCGAGATCACCATTCATATTGATGTAACCGACAGCCCCTGCATAGACGCCTCGCTTTTTGTCTTCGAGATCATTAATAATTTGCATAGCGCGAATTTTCGGTGCCCCTGAAACCGTTCCTGCCGGAAGTGTCGATACAAGTGCATCTAAACCAGTGTAATCTTGTGTTAATTCACCATGCACTTCAGAGACAATGTGCATAACATGTTGATAACGTTCAATCACCATATATTTCGGTATTGTAATCGAACCAACTTCACAAACACGTCCAAGGTCATTGCGACTTAAATCCACTAGCATTTTGTGTTCTGCTAATTCTTTGTCATCTGCTAATAATTCCGTTGCTAATTGCTGATCCTCTGTCGCTTTTTTTCCTCTTGGTCTTGTACCAGCTATCGGATTGGTAACAACATTTCGTCCGGTTGTTTTTATTAAGCTCTCTGGTGAGGCTCCAAGCACAATATAATCATCAAAATCGATAAAATACATATAAGGCGATGGATTGGCTACTCTCAGCCTACGATAAAAGGTAAACGGGTCAGCATCGAAGCTTGCTTTCATCCGTTGTGATAAGACTACTTGGAAAATGTCGCCGTCCATAATATGTTGTTTTGCCGTTTCGACCATGTTCAAAAATGTTTCTTTTTCTATCGATGATTCGAAGCTAACGAGCAACTCTTCATCTGGCATGGTCGGTTCTGGTGTTAAGATTTGATCTTGCAGCTGATGTAAGTTGGTCTCTAATTGGTCATCATCTCTTGAACCATCTAGATTGACCGTCATTATGGTAACTTTTTGTTTCATATGGTCAAAAACCATAACATCCTGGTAAAACATCATGTGAACATCTGGCATATCCATTTCATCATCTAACAGCTCACCAATGTATTCATATTGTCGAATCGCATCATAGCCGATATATCCGATTGCTCCACTGTAAAAGGCGTATGATAAAGGTAATTCTTCGTTAGGAATATGTGCTTTAACTACTTCTAACGGCTTTTGCTGAACCGTTTCAGTTGTCCCATCGGTATAGTTCGTAACGGTTGTGTTGGTTTCTGATCCAATAATTTCTTTATATGGATTGAATCCGATGAAAGAAAATCTCCCTTTTTCATCGTGGCTGCCGGAGCTCTCCAGTAAAAATTTCTTTTTACCTTTGACTCTGTTAAATATCGAGATCGGTGTGATCGTATCTCCATTTAGTTCCGTGCTTTTATAGTTAACCATTTCGTTCGACTCCTTTTTTTAAAAGTTTAATTATCCGAATATAAAAAACCGTCCTTATACAAACTTTATAAGTCTGCATAAGGACGGTTTGATTACCGCGGTGCCACCTTTTGTTGAGGGCTATTTTCTAGCCTTCCGCTCATTATCCATTAACGGGGATCAGCCGTTGCCCTGTACTATCATTTCCAAGGCACTCTCGAAGGTCCATTCCAATTTCCGTGTATACCGGATTCTCAGCATTTCCGGCTCTCTGTCATACAGCGGGAACATTGTACTCTTCCTTCTCATCAATTTTCTATATTTTATTGGACACTTTTGTGGTTTTACTGGACGTTTTAACTCAATTACTGGTCACTTTACTTTTCCAGCAATACAAAAAGGGTTTCCACATCCGAAAAGGACGAGGAAACCCGTGGTACCACCTTTATTAGCTGCACATACAGCTCACTTATCACGTCTGATCAACGCTACCCTTTTGCAACGAGTGGGTATCTCGCCAAAGCCTACTAGATTCTCGTTCGGTTTGGGGCTCAGAAGTCCATTCACTTACCTTGCACACTGATTTGCACCTACCATCAGCTCTCTTTAGTGCTTGAGTATAAGCTACTTCTCTTCATCAATGCCATCACGTTTTTAAATGTTGATACTATCATAGTATGCTCTTGATATTTTGTCAACAACTTTCTTTTGAGTTTTCGGAAAATTTACACAACATTAAAATTCGATTATCTCTTCTTCTATTTTCTCGCCAAGATGCCGACCAGGTTGATCAAGTTTTACTAAAATTCGTTCACCTTCTTGGAGTGTGATAGCTGGTTTTTCCTTGTGTTCAGGAGTTAATACATGAACACTGTCAGCCTCTTGGAGTGTCGCTGAAATCTCTGTATCGCCAACTTTTGCTACCACACGCATAAGAGGGCGTTTTTCTATTTTCACGCGGCCAATGGCTATTTTCCGCGTTTCGCCATTTTCATTATATACCGTAATGTTATGACCCGGTTTCAGTTCCGCTAAATAAGCCGTCTTCTCCTCTTCTTTAAGAACATAATGATGAATGGCTCCACTATTTATACGAAATGGTCTGGCTGGGTAGGTATCGGTTGTCCGATTCTCCGCTAATACAAAAAAGTAGCCATGCCCTGTATTTCCCAACAATATTCCTTCAGTCGGGGCAAGATGATCAACTAAATCTAAACAGACCCGTGACCCTTCCCCTATACTCTCTATCCGGGCAATTTCAGCCTCTTGCAGGTTATTTACCAATTTTTATCCTCCATTCATAATTTTGTACGTTTTTCCACAGAAATTACATAGTTATTATACCGATTATCATATACAATATAAGTTGGATTTACAAATTAGGAGGGATAACAAATGAGAAAATTATTAGTAGTGTTATTTCTTCTATTAATCGCATGCTTCGGTGTGATTGGATTTTCAACTAACGAACAGTCTATAAATGATGATGTAATTGAAATGGAGCAAGATCAATAGAAGAAATATACAGTGAGACTTTGATCAATGTTGTAGACAAAAGGCTGTTGACTAAACTTCGTCAACAGCCTTTTGTCTATTACTTCCTTTTCAGGTCTACTAGATCATCCACTTTTACTGCTTGCCCTGTTGCTAACGATTTATTTCCAGCAATTCCAGTTAAAATCGATATGGCGCCATCAATGTGTGAAGCAGCACGGTTAAATTCATCCTCTTTTGGTACCCCAAATAAATCATTTAACAATTCCGGATCGCCACCGCCATGGCCACCTTCTTTTTCTTCCACTTCTACTTCATATGGTTCGCCAAACATAGGTAATACTCGGATTGATTTACCGCTCAATTTTCCTTCATCACTCTTATTACCACCTGAATTAATATAAGATTGCTCACGCACCTGTACTTCAATTCGCCCTTCTGTACCATTAAAAGCAATCTGAAAACCTTCCCATGGTAAGTATGCATTTAAAGAATACGTTAAAATCGATTTGTTTTTATATGTCACATTTACTCCTAAGGTATCTTCAATGTTAATTCCATCACCAAACACACTCTGATCACGATGATATCCGTCTTCTTTTTCAGCATCTAAATACATCGATTTCAAATGTTCATTGGATTCTAAATCAATTGCAAATGGATCATCTTTGGCATACTCACTGCCATGTGCTCGTTCATAGAATCTTGTCACACCACGTTCTTCGGCATTTTCTTTTCCGTAGAAACGAAGTCCACCTGTTGCATAAACTACATCTGGTTCCGTGTTGAGCCAGAAATTAACTAGATCAAAATGATGTGTTGACTTATGAACAAGTAGTCCACCACTATTACGTTTATCACGATGCCAACGACGGAAATAATCTGCTCCATGCTGTGTATCCAAAGCCCATTCAAAGTGGACCGAATTTACTTGACCAATTGCACCATCGCGAATTAACTCACGGATCTTCGTATTATGTGGTGCATAACGATAATTGAATGTAACGCGAACATTTTGACCTGTTCGTTCAATTGCATCAATAATTGCTTGTGTCTTCTCTGCATCGACTGTCATCGGTTTTTCTGTAATTGCATCACAGCCTAATTCCATTGCACGAATGATATATCGATGATGTGTTCTGTCCATTGAAGTTACAATGACAATGTCTGGTTTTTCCGTTGCAATCATTTCATCAAATTGATCTGCTGTATACGTATTGATTTCTGAGACTCCATATTTGTCTTTTAATAGTTTATTAGCATAATTTAATCGTGTTTGATTGGTATCACAAAAAGCAACTAGTTCACACGTTTCCTGAAAATCACGCACCATTGCTCCATAGAAAAACTCTGCACGGCCACCAGTTCCAACTAAAACATATTTTTTCTTCACTTCGCACACTCCCAATGTTATTTTTGTAATCGCTTGCAGTTTTATAATAACAACGTTGTTAAAATTATAAGATATTTACTTTGAAATAGCAACTCTTAATCTGTGATTTTTTTTAATTTTTTTTGAGTTTATTTGTTTTTGTGCAAATTCGTTAGAAAAACTGAGCTAAAATCGCTCGAAAAAGTGGATCTTCAGGGCAAACAATTCCCACAGGAGTGGAAGTGGGCGGCCCACACTAAGCTCTGCTCTACAACATACCCAAAACCTAACAACTTGGGTTATTCTCAAGTTTCGCTTATCATAGTTCAACAACGATGGTACCACGAATTATAAACTTTCCTAGCAACAAAAAAACTCCCTCGCACAAAACGAGAGAGTTTCTACTTACTTTACTAGTCTAATATAGTGACGTCTACTGTGCGGACGCCCCAGTCATAGGCTTCGTCTTTTGTTGGAACATGAATGTCGATTTTATTCCCTTTAATTGCTCCACCAGTATCCCCGGCGATTGCTTCTCCGTAACCTTCCACATGTACTCTAGTTCCAAGTGGGATAACGCTAGGGTCTACTGCAATTACTTTCATGTTAGGATTTTCTAATAAATCAATCCCTGTAGCAGTGACACCTGAACAGCCATCACATTCTGCAGTATATGCAGTTGCTGATACTGAGATAGTTTCACCAGTTTGGTCTTCAGATGATTCTTCATTTGCTGTATTCGCTTGTTTTTCAATCTTTGGCTCTGTAGCTTCTGGTGTTTCTTCTGTCTGGTTTACTTCCTTTGTTTCCTCTTCTTGTTGTGGTTCAGACTGTTCTTTGTTTACATCCTTGATGATTAATTTTTCATCAATAATTATTAAATCTGTTTCGAGGTTATTCCATTCTTTTAAATCGCTAACCGTTACATCATAATCATGAGCGATTTGACTTAATGAATCACCTCTTTCAACCGTGTAAGTAATTTCTCTATCTA
Organism: Gracilibacillus suaedae; assembly: GCF_017599345.1. Taxonomy (GTDB): domain Bacteria; phylum Bacillota; class Bacilli; order Bacillales; family Amphibacillaceae; genus Gracilibacillus; species Gracilibacillus suaedae. The sequence goes on along the minus strand of NZ_JAGFVL010000061.1, from coordinate 2,591 downwards.
TCTCTAAAATTTGTTTTGGAAGAATTAAGTCTGAATCTAGCTCGTTAATCTCCTTTAAATCCGCAACTGTTGTGTTATGTTCTTGTGCAATGTCCCACAAACTATCTCCTTTTTCTACCTCATATTCTGCTGCCGAAATTGGTAGCACAAAAAAGAAGCTAGTTGTAACAAAACCTACTGACACTAAAAACCTTCGCATCATAGTTGCCTCCTTTCAATGTTGACAAGCACCAATATAACACATCGAAATACCCTTTGTGGTTACAGTGAATTTAAGAGTCTGTAACAAAAATTACGATGTTACAAATGCTTGTCACATTTGTCATTATGGGGCAACAATGAAGTGTTTTATACGTCAATTCGTAATATTTTTCTATCTTTATACTATTTTTTTAGTCTATCATTATTCAATTATACGAAAATAACTAGATGAATCAGGAACAAGTTCATCCCTTTTCAAAAGGTCATCAGCAATCAATTCTGTCATATCTATCGGGATATCTTTCACCACTTCTTTGTTTTTAAACATATGATAGTCTCCGCCACCACTTGCACGATAATTGTTCATAACGACTTGAAATGCTTGATTTAAATCAAGTGGCTCACCTTGATATTCCAACCTTATCACTCGTTCACCAATTGAATTCGATAGCTTGATTTCGTAGTAAATACCTTGCCACATATCATAATTATATGGTTGTGGTTTTGGTTTCAAATACGTTGGATTAATCTCTATTTCATTGTTTTCCACTTGAAAGAAACTAGCGGATTTTTCTAATGCGTCTTTTATATCTTGTCCTGTTAATTTCAGTACTTTTAGTGTATTAGGATAAATATAATTAGATACAATATCTCTCATTGTTATTTGTTGAGGAAATCCTGGTGACTGATCGTGAAATAATGCCGTACACGAAATATCCACCTCCGCTACATCCATTTGCAATTGATTAATATAGTTAATAAAAGGATGACCATGTAACCGTACATTCATCGGATCGCTTATTTCCATATCACCCTTCACTGTTGTAATGGTTTGATCTAAGAAGGCTTGAACCTGTTTTTCTTCTTCCCGTATACTGTTTTCCACTTGGTGATCTACTTTTGTCTGTTCATCTACACGATGCAGAGTAGTAGTAATGGATTGGATCGTTTGATCGAATTCTAGTCTTATCTCTACGATCGCTTGACCATTATTGCCAGGTTGAACAACTGTTACTCCATTAATATTTTCTGTTAGAAAGCGATGCTGATGACCTGTAATACAGATATCAATTCCTTCTACTTCCTTGCAGATTTGATAACCTTGGTTTTCTCCTGTAAGATCTTCGGTCGGTTCACCTGTTTGGGGATCACGTTCCAATCCACCGTGATAGCTGACCACCATCACATCTGGTACTTCTTTTTCACGAATTTTTGCTACCCATTTTTTTGCAGACTGACAGGCATCTTCAAAAGCAAGGTTTTTTATATGATTGGGGTCCTCCCAATTTGGTATGTAATGTGTGGTTAATCCTAATATAGCAATGCGTATCCCTGCTATTTCTTTGATGATATAAGGCTTACCTAAAAAAGGATGATTCGTTACATTATCTACTATATTAGCAGAGAGCCAGGGAAAATCAGACGCTGCAACTGCTTTTTGTAAGTATGGCTGTCCATAATTAAATTCATGATTACCGATTACTGCTAGATCATAGTTTAGTTGGTTGGCAACCTTAATCATTGGACTAGGCTGATCTGCTTGCTTTTTGGCAAAATAATAGGTGAATGGACTTCCTTGAATAAAGTCGCCATTATCTATTAAAATCGTATCATTTCTCTCCCTTATTTCTTTCAAAATATTAGCCGTTTTTGCTAAACCAATCTGTTCTTCTTGATTGTTGCGATAATTCGTTGGCATGATATGACCATGCACATCACTTGTTACACAAATCGAAACTGACTTCATGTTAACTCCTCCTCAAAACTATTATCTAACATTATAACGATTTATCATAGATTCAGGAAAAACTTTACACGATCTTAACTGATACTTAACACCAGCTTTTCATTTATTTGCTATATTTAAAGTGTTCCAAATTGAGCAATGCTGCAAAGATTGCTTTCTCACAAAATGATAGCCCCTTTTTCTTTTGGCCGATGAGATATCTCATCGGCTCTTCTTTTTGCATTCAATAGATATATTTACCCTATCACCTGTCCAGGTTTAATGATATATTACACAGTAGATATATACTGCGAAGTAGTGAAAATACTGTTTGTTCGAAATTAAATGCACAGTCACCTATGAAGTAATTTTGACATATATCGTGATCATAACTGCCACTCCGGCTGCCCACTTCCCTTTCCGTGGGGTTTGTCCTTCAGCTAACTTTTTCGAGCCAAAACCGCTCGAAAAAGTGGATCTTCAGGTCAAACAATTCCCACAGGAGTGAAAGTGGGCGGCCTTCGTTAAGATATGCCCTACAACACTAATCCGAAATCAACCAATCGAATTCTCCACCATATGTATTTCCATGAGTTCTATCCTTTCTATAACCAGAGCACAACAATAGCGTAGGCAGAATACGGAGACTCCTGTGGGAACTCAC
>NZ_JAGFVL010000060.1 GCF_017599345.1 Gracilibacillus suaedae | reverse complement strand
TCGAAGACACTTCTTGTTGATTTTCCCTCTTTTTGTCCTCGAGGGCGCTTCTCGAAGACACTTCTTGCATATTTCCTCTCTTTTTGTCCTCGAGGGCGCTTCTCGAATCTTCTGTGCTGAGAGTGGTATATGTATTTCGCACACGATTTATCTAGTCGCAAAAAAACTTGACTCTCCACAAGGAAGAGCCAAGCTTTTTTTTAAAGACTGTATCATTATTTTTTGTTTTGTTGAGACTTCTGATTTTGCTGGCGAACCTCTTGTGCATCAGTTTCGCTAGCAAACTCAGTACCGAATTGTCCTTGACCTTGTGCAGCTTGTTGATTTTGACGTTTTACTTCAGCAGCATTTGTTTTGCTTGGGTTTGCTTGGTTGTTGTTACGTTTAGCCATCAATATCACCTCCACGATCATTAATTTACCCATGATGGGTCATTTTATCCAAAAAATATCATATTTTTTGTAGAGGTTAAGAACGGCTATTCTATTATGAAGTTTCCTTTACAATCAGCATACTTTGCTATAATTGTTTATAAATATTTTGATGAGATACTGGTAATGGATATTGTTTAATTTCCTCTTTCGATAAACATTCCATTTGTCCAGGTACTGAGATTTCACCTTTTACAGTTATATGTTTCACATTCAAAAACCATGTTAAATGAGAGAAGACATGCTTCACTGGCTCAAGATCACTCGTCTCTACTAATTCTACCTTAAATTTTTCTTGTATATATGCTGATAAATGTTTTTCATCCACTTTATCAGCGTTCACCATTGGAAATTGCCATAATTGAGCTAGTAAACCTTGATCTGGTCGTTGTTCCAAAAGATAATTGCCTGTATCATTTTGGATAACTAGTACAAAATAAGTATGTGATGAATGTTTTATTTTATTCTTCTTTATTGGTAAGGACTGTTCCACACCTTCACGAAATGCGATGCAATGTTCTTGCACCGGACATAATAAGCAACTCGGATTTTTCGGTGTACACACTAATGCACCTAGTTCCATTAATCCTTGGTTAAAGGCAGACGGGTTTTCTACTGAAATCAAATCACGAACCGCAGCTTCAAATGTTTTTCTTGTTTTGGGCTTGGCTATATCTTCTTCAATACGTAAAACACGTGATAGAACTCGCATGACATTACCGTCAACTGCTGGTTCTGCCTTATTAAACGCAATACTTAATATCGCACCTTTTGTGTACGGACCAACACCTTTTAAGTCACCTAATTGTTTTGGATCATCCGGTACTTTCGCATCATATTGTGCGACAACTTCTTTCACGGCAGTTTGTAAATTACGAGCGCGAGAGTAATAACCAAGGCCTTCCCACGCTTTCAATACCTTTTGCTCATCAGCTTCCGCTAAAGCAGTTAAAGTCGGGAAATGTTCCATAAAATTTTGAAAGTATGGTATAACAGTATCAACCTTTGTTTGCTGTAACATAATCTCTGACACCCATACTCGATACGGGTCCTGATCCTCTCTCCATGGTAATTGTCGTTGTTCTTTCTCAAACCATGTGATTAAATCCTCTTGAAATTGGGGTATATTGATAGTAGACGTATATTTCACATTAATTCATCCTTCGTGATACAATATTTAAATAAGACAAGAAAGGAGCAGCTAAGATGGATACTGGTACTCATATTACAATGGGTATAGCCTTAGGAGGTATTGCAACATTAGATCCGGTTGTACAACAAGATACGACCCTTTTTACCGCAGTAATGGTAGGAACGATAATAGGGTCACACGCACCAGACTTTGATACCGTACTAAAACTTCGTGATAATGCCACATATATCCGGCATCACCGGGGTATTACCCACTCCATCCCGGCTGTCATCTTCTGGGGTATCCTTATTTCCGCGGTTATTTACTCTTTTGTCCCAGAAGTAAGCTTTATCCATTTATGGTTATGGACTTTTCTTGCCGTCTTTCTGCATGTTTTTGTTGATATATTCAACGCTTACGGTACACAAGCATACCGACCCTTTACAAAAAAATGGGTAGCACATGGCTTTATCAGCACCTTTGATCCGTACATTTTCAGTCTGCACGTCATCGGGATCATTGCATGGTTGCTTGGTGCTAATCCTGGCTACACCTGGTTAATGATTTATTTTATTATTGTATTGTATTACATTAAACGGTATATCGACAAGCGGGAAATTGTAAAGATCATTCATGAAAATTTTGACCATGTCGAACAGATCGCTACCTCTCCGACTATCAAGCAAAATGTCTGGCGTATTGCCTTAACAACTGATCAACACTTTTTTGTTGGAAAAGTGAAGGATGGTCATATCGAAATCGATGATAAATTTTATCAGGTACCACTACCAGATGATCCAATCATGAAGTTCGCAATGAAAGATAAAAACATTTCTGCGTTTCTATCTTTTTCACCAATTTATCGTTGGGAAATTAATATGTATGATGACTTTACCGAGGTGCGATTCATTGATTTACGTTACCGTTCCGAAGGGCATTACCCCTTTGTAGCAGTCGTTCAAATTGATGACAATATGAGAGTTATGAATTCTTATACAGGCTGGGTATTCTCCGAGAAAAAATTACAGGATAAATTAAATTTGGATGGTAATACAGTGTGAGATATTTCTTCACCGACATGTACAAAATTTATGAAGATTTTAATTATTTGCTGTAATCACATCACTGAAAAGGAAGAAGGATATTTGATATATTTAGTGTTCAGCTTGTTATGAAAGACACTTTTTTCCGATTTCCGCATTTTTTGTCCTTCATAAAGTTGTTAAAGCAATTGATGTTCCTGCTGTATAAGGTAAAGAAGGACTTTTCCAATTAAAGAAAGCTTGGCGATTAGCCAAGCTTTCTTTAATGTAACGTTGTATTTTCACCATTGATTAGTTTCTGATATCTTGGGTATCTCGTCGCGAAGTCATCTAGTTTATCGCCATATTGTGCGATCCAGTGACGTACAATTTTCTTTGTCACTTCTACTCCTTCGTATTTCCTTCCTGCTTTTGCTCTTGTGGATTCAAAATCTTCCCAAAGTAATTCCACCCAACTTCTTGCCTCAAGCAAGGTTAGGGATGGATTTTTTTGATGTAATTCCTCTGCTAGTCTTTGAATCTCTTCTTGCATCTCTATGTCCCCCGCTTATATTAAGATTGTTTATCCCCTAATATTGATAATGGCACCGCTTCTTCTGTCTCAAATTTTTGACCTAGTAAGTTAACGCGATGTCCCCAGGCAAACACGCCATTTATATATGTAATTTCAAAGGTTTGCCCTGGATCCCCAGCCAACTCGTAGCACTCACCTTTCTCAAAATCAGCCGGATTCACGAGATAAGCCGCTGCCATTTGCATTTTTCGCTGGAGGATCTCATATTCACTGACATTTCCCCATTGTTCTGCTTTTTGTAATTTTTCCTTTAATTGTGCTACTTCCGCTCGTAATTCATCAACCGTATAAGTACTATATCTACGCTCCATTGCTACACCACCATGTTAGTTTCTATTTTCATTTTATCATTACTTTGGGAAATGTTAAAATATCGTAAACCGGCGCTGTATTATTTTCGTATACAGCTCGTTAACCTGTATAATGAGGGTAATCTTACAAAAAAGGATGATCCAGCTTGATAAAATTATTTGCGACAGATTTAGATGGAACACTATTAAAACCAGGCAATATCATCAAACAAGAAGATATAGATGCTATTCATCGTTTAAAAGAACATGGCATTGATTTTGCCGTTGCCACTGGGAGAATGGAACGAGATATCGTGAAAATCTGTTCAGAAATAAATCATGATGCACACCGCATCAGTCAAAATGGTGCGTTTGTTGACACGAAAGATAATCAAAAAATTCTTACGAGAACGTTTGATGCTGCAACAAGCAGTGCCCTGCATCATGCAGTTAGCGCTTTTCCTAACCCATTCTGCATTACAACGGCAGATGAATCATATATTTCTTTTAAAACACCAGAAATTAAAGCAATGGAAGAAATTCTTTACTTCCCACTTATAGAAGGTATTGATTTTGCAGATGACTATAACGAGGAATTCTTACCTAGTAAATACATGCTGCTAGGCGAAGAACAGGATATCGTTGGTTTCCAGCAAAAGATAGATGAATTATTTTCTGAGGTGAGTGAAACATATTTATCTGATCCACACTGTGTGGATATCGTGCCAAAGGGAGTAAGTAAGGCACTAGGGTTAACAGCACTAGCAGAATACTTAAACATTAACCCAGAGGAAATAGCGGTGATCGGTGATTCATTTAATGATATTCCGATGTTTGAAATGTCAGCTAATAGCTTTGCAATGGCGACAGCACCAGTGGCTGTTAAACAGAAAGCAACACACGTTGTAGATAACGTATTTGAGGCGATAGAATTTATTCAAGGTAAAGTGAGCACAAGTTAATCAGTGCTCACTTAGATACTCATCTATAAAACGGTCAATTAGATCAGCTGTAAATCCTTTGCGATATAAAGCTGCTTTCACTTTTTGTTTCAATCCATACCCACTATCTTTTTTCTGATATTTTGCAACCAGTTTCTCACCTTGAAATACGACAGCATCGTACTCCTCATCATCGTCTCGCTCCAATTCAATATTATTTAACACTTCTGTAATAACATCGAATGAAAACCCTTTTTGTAATAACGACTGTTTGATACTGTCGATTTGTTGCTGGTGGGATTTTTTACTGGAGGCTTGTAATTTCTTTTTCACCCATTTATCTATTTTTGCGAATTGTTTCTCAAATGTATAGAGGGATAATGCCTGATCTATAATAGAAGCTTGTATACCTTTTTCAGTTAGTTCCTTCTTTAACATTAACGGACCTTTAGTGGATGTTTGTATTTTTGTTCGTACTAATGCTTTACTAAATGCAAGGTCATCAACTAATCCTTCCCGTTTCAAACGAGAGATTACTTCGCCGATATAAGTCTCGTCTACTTCTTTTCGTAGTAGGTGATCAACTAATTCCTGCTCGGAACGCATTCGATAACTTAAATACTTAACAGAAAGGGTATAGGCTTTATAGGATTCATCTTTTTCCTGAATTTGCTCGATCATTTCAGGAGTAAGGAACAACCCTTTTCGCAGATAATATTCGATCAAAATATCTTCATTGACACTAAAACCATAGTACTCTTGCTCATTTTCCTTTAAAAAAATATTGTAACGGTGCTTCGATTTCTTTTGCGTCGTTATTTTAGCTATTTCGGGCAAGTTTATCACCTCACTATTATTTTAACACACAAACATTTGTTCTACAAACGAAATGGAGGGGCTTATAATGAACATCGCAATAGCTGGTGGAACTGGGTTTGTCGGAAAACATGTAACAAAAGCATTAACCGAACGCGGCGATTCAGTTTACATTTTAACTCGATCTCCTAACAAATATAAAAGTAATCAACAAGTATCTTATATTGGATGGCTACATGACGACTTTCATCCTGAACAACATTTACCAAAGCTTGATGGCATCATTAACTTGGCTGGAGATTCCTTATTCGGCTATTGGACCAAAGCAAAAAAGGATAAAATCTATCAAAGCAGAATTAATGCGACATACGCGGTTATCGATTTAATTCGAAAACTGTCAGAAAAACCTAAAGTGCTTATTAATGCTTCAGCTATCGGCTACTTTGGCACATCGGACACGAAAACTTTTACGGAACAATCAGAAGAACAAGGCAATGACTTTCTTGCTGAAGTGACAGAAGCATGGGAAGAAACGGCACTACAAGCAAGATCCTTTGGTGTTCGGACGGTTGTGGCGAGATTTGGTGTTATCTTAGGAGAGGAAGGTGCCTTACCACTAATGGCCATCCCGTTTCGACTATTCGCCGGAGGAAAAATTGGTTCCGGTAAACAGTGGGTATCGTGGATCCATATTAAGGATGTCGTTGGTCTCTTATTATATGCAATCGATCATAAACATGTTGAACGCACCTTACATATCACTGCCCCAAGCCCTGTTCAAAATAAAGAATTAGCACAAGCTCTTGCACAAACGTTAAACAGACCAAATTGGTTTCCTACACCAAGCTTTCTGTTAAGAACACTTCTAGGTGAAATGAGTATACTAGTCGTGGATGGACAGAAAGTTTTACCCGAAAAAGCGATGGAGTCAGGCTATCATTTTCACCACGCTACCATTGACCAAGCATTAACCGAAATTTACAATTAATCGTCTTATCATGTCATTTACGACCATTTTCAACGTTTATATTAATTTAAAGTAAATTTTCTTAATATTCCTTCCTTTTACTTAATTTTTTTCATGTTTTTTTGTGATTTTCTATTTACAACTATCTTGTTTATTGTGTAAGATAAGGGTATCGAGCAGTTGATATAAGGGAAGGCAAATGGTGCGCCACCAGTGGAAGTAGACTGGTTCTAGTGGGTTCGATTCCCACCCCGAATTTTTGTTTAAACTTTGATAAAAATTCGAGGGTGGTAAGGACACAGCTACACCAGGTTTCTGTCTTCTTTTCACCCTCCAATGACTAAGGAGGGATTTTTTATGCTTAAAAAAAGAGACGTCCAGGATGCGCCAGTGTTATTCGATCTCATGTCTGATCCAGAAGTATTTCCATACGTAAGACATAAAGCTTATTCCAGTGACGAATTTTACTTTTTAACAAAACAGACAATGGAAGCCGAAGAAAACGGGGAATTGATCTCCCGCACCATTGTCGATGAATATTTTAATCCAATCGGGACGATCAATTTATTTGATATAGAAAATAAGGCTGGGTTTTTGGCGACGTGGATCGGTAAGCCATACTTTGGCAAAGGCTATAATAAATTAGCAAAAGACGCTTTTTTCGAAGAACTGTTTTATCATCATGACATCGACGCAATTTTTATTAAAATCAGACGTACGAATGTACGCTCTTTAAGAGCAATTTTAAAAATCCCTTTCGTCATGTATGGTAATGAAAGTTATCCTGAAGTTTTTGAAAAAATTAACCCACAGGAAGAACTTGTTTATGATTTATATGTAATTACGAAAGAAAATTACTTTTCCCATTTAGAAACTGTTACAGAAGGGGAAGAAGCCATGTAACTATCCACATCAGTTATCCACAAATCTGTGCATAATGTGCATAAGGTTTGTGGATCTTGTTTTCATAAGGACAGTTATTCAGTGTCTAGATTGCTTGCTTCAATGGGGATAGCGTGGATAAATGAGCTTAAAGCTGGCATATCTGTTTTTGGCTGTTGATAACGTTGTGAATATGTTAATCTATGGTTGGCAGGTGATGAAATGTTTATAGCAAAAATAAAATGTGACAAATGCTCACGACAATTACAATTTAATGAAGAATATTTCTTTCATAGTAGACTACAAGATAGTCTGGGAATCACTAATGTAAAGAAATATTATCAAGAGTATGGCACTATCTATTGTAAGCAATGCTTGCAAAAAGAACTACAAGATGATTAAACTTGCGCACATGTTTCTGTAAGACGTATGATAAAGTAAGGCTTTGATTGGGGGATTTATTGCACTGATCATTAGCGAAACTTATCAAGGTGTTTACTTCCTAGTGTTACGGGGGATTACAGACGGTTAGCACCATGATGAAAGCGGAGGTCTTATTATGAAATATGTAAAAATCATCTTACAGATTAGTGTGCTATTTTTGTTTTATTATATGGGGGAAGCGATTCAATCTGCCTTTTCTTTATTTATTCCAGGTAGCATTATTGGCATGTTGCTCTTTTTTGCGTTGTTAACTTTTAAACTGATCCGGGTCGAATGGGTTGCTGATGGAATCGATTTATTGATCAAAGATATGCCGATATTCTTCGTTCCCGTTACAGTCGGCGTTGTACAATATTTGGATTTTTTTTATGGCAAAGGGAGTTTGATGATTCCACTCGTCATGCTTAGCACTTTTTTAATCATTGGCATCAGTGGCTGGGTTACCTCATTGTTGTTGAAGAAAGAAGTAGATGCTCATGATTAATATCTGGAACGGAGTTATATTTTTAATAATTACGATAGCTGTTTACACGGTAACCAAAAGGATCTATCGCAAATACTCGAATCCATTTACCTTGCCGATTTTTTTAACCTCTGGATTTTTTATAATATTATTAGGATTCAGCGATCTTTCCTATCAATCGTACATGCTTGGTGGACAATGGATTGATCTGTTTCTTGGACCAATCGTTGTCGCATTAGCATTACCGCTCTATCGCCAGCTTGACTTAATCAAAAAATATGCCCGAACTATTTTTATTGGCATATTTGCTGGTTCGATTATTGGTATCGTAACAGGAATTGCCAGTGCAAAAATGCTCGGATTTGAAGATTGGATTATTCAGTCTGTTGCAGCAAAGTCCGTTACTACACCTGTAGCATTAAGTATTACTGATACAGCAGGTGGCAATTTATCCTTTGCTGCTGTCTTTGTTATGCTAGCCGGAATTAGTGGTGCGATGTTCGGGCCAGTCATTGTGCGATTACTTCGGATTCAACACCCTGTTGCCAGAGGTATAGGAATTGGAACGGCATCACATGCGATCGGCACTTCCAAGGCATTAGAATTAGGTGAACTGGACGGTGCAGTCAGTGCTCTCTCAATGACGATAAGTGCAGTTGTTGTATCCTTTTTGGTGCCGTTATTTTTAAGTCTGCTGTAGAGTACTTACGCTCTACAGCTTTATTTTTCTACGACATATTTACAAGCAGTGCCCCCTTTTGCGATGCATTCGACACGCTTTACATTCTCCGTTCCAAGTACTGATTTAAACAAATTCAATTCACAGTCACATGGTTTATCATATTTATCAGCAATTGCTGCTATCGGGCAATTATATTGGGAAAAGGATAGCTTCTGATCATCTTCTTGATGATATTCTGACATATATCCATTGTCACTTTGTACTTTCACTAATGCTTTTACCCTTTCCACAATGGGGTCTTCGATAAAAATTCGTCTGAGGTATTTCTGACGTAAACGCTTTTCCCTTTTTTCAAATAGTTGATCAATTGCTTCCATACCTATTGTGTCTTCAATGTCCTGCAAAAATTCCATTGTTAGCAGGTCATAACTTTTAGGAAAGACATTTTCTCCAGCTGTCGTCAGTGAATAGTAGATAACAGGGCGCCCCATCGGTTGACGAACAGTACGAGAGGTTATTAATTTTTTACTTTCCAGCTTTATAAGATGTTTTCGGATCGCCATTTCGGTAATATTTAAATAATTACTAATTCCGTTGACAGACAGTGATCGGTTCTTTTTTAATAATTCTAGAATCATAGCCCGGGTAGATTGTTCCTTTACCATTTGTTTCACCTCTTCTTTCAAAACTTTTATGTTGACAAAGTAGATATGATAGAGTTAGTTTATAAAATGATTCTCTAAATGTCTGTGATAAAAATCATACAGGCGCAGATGGAAGGTGATTGGGTGGGAATCGTTGTGGTAGAAATATGTGATAGTAATTTAATGAACATATTTGATATAGAAAACATCATTGAAACAGAATATCCGGAGGTAGCAGTGTTGATTAACGACTGCTTAAATTTCTGTGGATTATGCAGGCTCAAACCATATGCATTAGTAAATAATCGGCGAATCCACGGGAAAACACCAGAGGAAACGTTGGAAAAAATTAAAAAAGCTATTGAAGAAGAGTTGGCTTTCTTCCACTAAAAAAGTGGCCCCCTAATGCTACTGCTACGGGACCACTTTGGTTCTATTCAAAAATGGAGTCGATATCGATATACCTTTTATCATGTGCTTTCGCAACTGCTTCATGGACGACTTTTCCTTGATACGTGTTCATACCTTTTGCGAAAGCTTTATCTGATTGAGCATAATCTTTTAAGCCTTTATTGGCAAGGTTTAAAACATATGGTGTCGTCACATTTGTTAGTGCATATGTGGCGGTTTTTGACACCGCACCAGGAATGTTAGCTACAGCATAATGATTCACTCCATGTTTAACGTAGACTGGATCCTGATGTGTGGTAACCCGGTCAATGGTTGCAATCGAACCACCTTGATCGACGGCTACGTCCACAATCACAGATCCTTGTTCCATTGTTTTTACCATTTCTTCTGTTACCAATTTCGGCGCTTTTGCACCTGGAATCAGGACGGCACCTACTAGTAAATCTGCTTTTTTTACTTGCTCGGCAATATTATATGGATTGGATGCTAATGTCCGAATTTTGCCTTGGAATAGATCCTCTAATTGACGTAACCGTTCAATATTGATGTCTAACAGCGTAACATTGGCTCCTAATCCGACTGCCATTTTTGCTGCATTGGTTCCTACTATACCGCCGCCAATAATGACAACATTGGCTGGTGAAACCCCCGGTACACCACTAGGAAGAACACCTTTTCCTCCATGTATTTTTTCTAAAAATCTGACGCCAGCTTGCACTGACATTCGTCCAGCGATTTCACTCATTGGTGTAAGCAGAGGTAATGCACCATTTGCTAGTTGAATCGTTTCATAGGCAATACCTGTTGTTTGATTTTCCAATAAAGCTTCGGCTACTTCTTTTTCAGCAGCTAAGTGTAAATAAGTAAACAGCAGTAAATCTTTGCGGAAGAAGGAAAACTCTGATGGTTGAGGCTCCTTTACTTTGACTACTAATTCCTGAGCCCAAACTTGGTCTGCTGAAGATACAATATCCGCTCCTGCGTTTTTGTATACTTGATCATCAAAGCCACTGCCAAGTCCTGCCCCACTCTCTATTTTCACTTGATGACCCGCTTGTGTGAGCATCATTACCCCAGCAGGTGTGATCGCCACACGATTTTCATTGCTTTTGATTTCTTTTGGTACACCGATTTTCATCATTTCACCTACCTTCTCTTTGCTAGTATGATATGAAAACTACTTATTATTCGTTTTCCCTTTTTTAGTAAAAAATAATAGTAATCGTGAAAAGTTCATGTATTTTTTCAGTACAAAACAGAAATCTTGTTGCTGCAAGTGAATGGAGAATGTTTTCCTCTAGTACATTTCACTAGATCAATCCGAGTTCACGACCTCGGGCAACGGCTTCGGTTCGACGGTTGACTTGAAGTTTGCCGTAAATTCTGCGATTGTGTCCTTTGACGGTGTCGAGGGCTAGGTAGAGCTTCTTTCCAATCTCATCGTTCGATAAACCTTGCGCAATGAGCTGTAACACTTGCAGTTCACGCTTGGTTAGTGGCTCTACAAGGAACTCTGTGAACGAAACTTGTGTGTCTTGATGTGCTACCAGCAGTTGATTAGTAAAGCCCGGCATCCACCCTCTAGTATGCGCTTCTAATAAGAGCTGTCTCATTGGTTCCCCCTCATCTAGGAAGAGCCGGATGAGGCCAGCTGGTTCTGCAAGCTCCAAGGCTTCTACCAGCGTAAGGAGAGAAGCTTCCTTCTCACGATGAGCATACTGAATAAGTGCCCAAACAATTAATAGCTTTAATCTATCATATTTTTCACGTTTCTTATCCTCTCTGCGTATTTGAGACTCTAACAATTTCAAAGCTTCTGTAAATTCCCCCTGTGCCCATAGGACACGTGATCTGATCACGGTATCTTCGTGCTTCGCTGCCAACTTTTCAACAGCTGCAAACTGACCCTTCTGAAGCAGTAACATTCCCTTTACTTCGGTCAACTCAGGAATATGAGATTGAGGATGATGACTACGCAAAAACTGTTCAGCTTGCTTTATATATGCTGCCGCTCCAGTTTTGTCTCTTTGAGCTAGCTTTATTCTGGCAAGAAGCACATAGCATGCTGCTGGAGTATCAATTGTTTTCAGTTGCAGTGCTAATTTTTCCGCCTGATGAACATACTCCTCTGCCTCAGCTAAGCGATTCCAATGATACAATATACGTGCCATGCCAAAATACGCTTCACATGTGCTTGGTAATGGTGAATCCCCTGCTAATTTCAAAGCTTGCTTAAAAGTTTTCTCAGATAAATATAACTGGAGTTCAGCCTCCTGCACTTGCCCCAGACAGATTGTAGCACCTATGGTAATAAGTAAATTACCTGTAGCCCGACCTGAGGCGATCGCCTCGGTATAGGATTGACTTGCCAAAGCATAATTGCATTGAAGCTGATGCGCAAACCCTAGTGTCCAAGTAGCGGATGTTCGAATCGACAAATTGTCTTGACGAAGCTGCTCTAATGCGCGCTTAGAATGGCGTTCTATTATCTCTGCATCATTCTGTGGAATGGCTAACATCGCTCTAATAGCAGAGATGTGACCGGAAAGATCTCTTTTCTCCTCACTTGATTCTTTCTGTTGTAGGGCTGCCTCTGCCATACGCAGCTTCTCTTCTACATTACTTATAGGATGACCCGAAACCGTTAAAGCAGACGCATATGCCACCCACAAGGCTGGTCGATCATTCAATACAGATCTGTCGAGCGATGATAACCAATGGAGAACTGGCGCTGTGGCACCCCCCAAATGTAGCGGCATACCATTACCTTCTAGCAGACGAGCTGCCCGTTCAATATCATCTGCTTCAACTGCATGGTAGAAGGCTTCAAGAAACAGTCCCTCCTCTTCATACCATTGGCTGGCCAGAAGATGAAGGGCTCGCATTTGGTTATGTGAACTTCGGTGCAGTCTGTGTCGTAGTTGTTCTAAAAAAAGATGGTGATACCTATACCAGCACCGATCGTTATCTAGAGGTATGATAAACAAATTGACCTGTTCAAGGTATTCCAGTACTTCCTGCCCTGATCTGAAATCTCCTTCAAGTTCACCTTCATACAAAGCGTCACATAGCGAACCACACATACGATCAAGCACTGCGGTTCGCAACAAAAAATTTTGTATGGTCTTCGTGTTCTTTTTCAATACCTCTTCTAATAAATAATCCAATATCAGATGATGACTGCCGCTGAAGGATTGAATAAACTCACTGTGATCCGTGCCATCTTGCATAGATAACGCAGCTAACTGGAGCCCTGCTATCCATCCTTCGGTACGTGACTCAAGCAAATAGACTTCTTCACGATCGAGGGTTAGACCCATCGTTCGATTCATAAACCCTTCTATTTCTGAGGAAGTAAATCGTAGGTCATCTGCACGCAGTTCCGTGATCTGGTCTCGAACCCGTAATGAAGATAAACGTAGTGATTCAGTCTCACGAGTAGAAATTACCAAGTGGATTTCTGGTGGCATATATTCGATTAAAAAATGAATTGCATCATAAACCTGTTCAGTCTTAATAACATGGAGGTCATCCAGGACAAGGATGTAGGAATTTGGTAAATTGGATATTTCATCAACTATATGAGTCATGATCGTTTCCACTGAAAGTGGCTGTGAAGAATGAACTAATGGAAGGAGTCTCACTCCAATCGACTTTGAGATGCTCTGTAGTGCTAAGATGAGGTAGGTTAAAAAACGATTGGGGGCATTATCTTCTTGGTCTATCGAGAACCAAGAAGTCTCACGTTTGCATGATGTTAGCCATTCGCTGATCAAAGTTGTTTTTCCGAATCCTGCCGGTGCTGAAACCAGTGTTACTTTACGATCAAGGCCTTCACTCAGTATTTCACTCAACCGTGTGCGAGGCACCATATGCTTACGCAGTTTAGGAATATGAAGTTTGGTACCTATTATGCGATCATCCTTCAATTGAACATCACCACATCTTTCGATCGAGCTGCTTTTATCTTAGATTAACTCGAAGAGCGGAAAATTGCAATTAAGTAGCCCTTGCTCACGCAAGGGCCCTGCTTACTGTATCCAAATTAGGATGGGAATCCTTTTCTACCTCTAATAAATAGCCAGATAATCAATAGCAGTTCTCCGATGAAAGTATACATTGATAATTCAAAGCTATAAGTTTCAAAGAGAATCAAGCCAAATGAATCAATGATATATCCTAACGCTGCAATGAGGATTAAAATTCCTAATAATTTTGGAAAATAAATGGACTTAATCATCATGTAACCAAGAACGAGCAAATGGAGACCAAAGATGATAAGAGCAGTATTCCATCCGTTGTTAAACGCATTAAAGTATAACATAGCCTGAGCACTTCGCTCTGCCTCTTCCCATCCAATTAAGAATTCGTCATCGGTCAATATTCTTAATGCGTTATAAAGCTGGTGCACAGCAACTCCAAACATACCTGCATACACAACTCGGAAGCTTGCTGCTAGCAAGGAGAGTGTATCATGAACTGGCTTAAAAACCGTATAGAGTGACCAAGCTACAATGACATCGAGGATCACTACAACGATAAGGCTGGCAATCGCACTGCGAAACACTCCTTCAGAACCCAAAACATTTACTGCTGTTTCTGTCGCTTCGTCAAATACTATTAAACTTTGGAACACAAATAAATAAGCGAAGGGGCCAAGCATGGCCATCATAAGCAAACTGAATGCCGCAATGCTAGCTGCCTTCTTCTGTGACGCTTGTTGTTCTATTATCATATACTCACATCCTTATGTTGTCTTTATTTATAGATTAGTTGACAACACGCTGATGTGTATAGACACTAAAGTGTTTTTTTATTTTCTGGACAACGAAGAAATGTTTACAGGAAAATCCACATACAGAAAAACTAAGACTGATACTATCAACAAGCAAAGTTTATACTTGATGATAGTAAAAGATAACAAACGCTACCTTCTTTCCTCTTATAGGAGATGGAAGGTAGCGTTAAAGCTAATACTAACAAGCATTTTAAATAGATGGAGCATAGCGGGCTCGAACCGCTGACCCTCGCGCTGCCAGCACGATGCTCTCCCAGCTGAGCTAATGCCCCGTATCTCATGATTCTATTATAATAAAAAAAGAGTCCGAATGCACGAACTCTAATCAGCCATTTCTTTCGTTTTTAAAATGAAATTAGATGCGACCAGTAATATGACTGACAATCCTAACGTAATGCCAGCCGCTCCCCATAAATCATTCGGGATTGCTCCTTCTGCCAGCATAGTTGTGATGTGCTCACTAATACTATTTGGAAACCATGGCATCCGGAAAGAAAAAATCTGATTAATCGCTGACATTGCCATAATCGTTATAAGCGACAATGTTAATACAAGTCCAGGTATTTTAACTACCGTATTATAAAGAAAAGTTAATGTCACTACAAAAATCAGCCAAATAAAATAAAACAAAAACAACCCGATGAATTGTGACGCACTTAGATCACCAAATAAAAGATTCACATAGTACCAGCTTGTTAACATACCAATCAAATAAGCTGTAAATACTAATAATAATTTCGCTGCCCATTTTGCAGAGATATAAGTAAAATAACTTACTGGTTTAACTAATACCAATTCAGCCACACCACTTTTTCTTTCACCTGCAATTACAGCCATTGAGATTGCCACAATGACAAGAACACCAAGCATACTAACTTCTGTCAAACTGAACATTATTGCCTCAGTTGGTCCTAATTCCGGTCCTTCAATCACGGTTCCTTCCGGCACACCACCAACCGCATCTAATATTTGCGGCAAATAATAGGTTGACAATGGATCCATAATACAAATGATAATGAACACAAGTGGTACCCAAACCCATTTGAAATTGCGCCAGTCTTCTAATAATTCCTTTTTAAAAATTGTGATCCATTGCATTATTTTTTCACCACTTTCATAAATAAATCTTCCAGTGTTGTCTTACTTAGCGCTAACTTCTCAAGCGGCCAATCCTCTTCTAGTACTTTCGTTAATATTTCTTTCCTGGCTAACTCGATATCTTCTACGACAACATGGACTTCTCCTTTTTCTTGAAAAACATCTTGTACCGATGAAAAAGCTTGGAGCGTTTCCAAATATGTAGCAGAATCACCACGTAATGCGATTTCAAACTTAGCGGATTGATGCCTTTGTCGTAATGCATCAATCGATCCTGATTCGAGTATTTCTCCTTGATGCATTAATAATAAATCATCACAAATTTCCTCTGCGTCTCCTAATATGTGTGTGGAAAAAAGGACCGTTGTTTGTGTTTTTAATTCCTCCATTAATGTTAATACTTCACGACGTCCAATCGGATCTAGTGAGGAAACTGGCTCATCCAGCATAAGTAGTTGTGGACTATGAATCATCGCTTGAGCTATCCCTAGACGTTGCTTCATCCCACCTGAATATTTACCGATTCGTTGATTACGAGATTCATAGATTGCTACTTTTTTGAGGAGTTGATCTGCTTTTTCTGATGCTTCTTGTTTTGTTAAATGTGCGAGCTGACCAACATAAACGAGAAATTCCTTCCCTGTCATCCATGGGTGAAAAACCGGATATTGCGGAAGATAGCCGATATATTTTCGAATATCTTCTCCTTTTTGTGATCCAGAAAAGTTAATGATTCCTGAAGTTGACTTCAACAACCCAGAGAGCATTCTTAATGTTGTTGTTTTACCCGCACCGTTCGGACCGAGCAGTGCAACACATCTGCCTTTTTCTAACTGAAAATCAAGACCTTTCACGATGGTTTTACCTTTAAACGCCTTTGTCAGTTTTTCGACTTCAATTACTGTCATTTAATATTGTCTCCTTCCAACAATAAAGAATAAAATCGGACCAATAAAACTAATTAAAATAATAATTGCTGCCCACATTGGCTTGGGGCCATTTGTTTGTTCTGTTTTTAAGAGGGCTATAATTGCGACAATCATTAATAAAAATTGAATAATAATTAACGGAGCAAGCATCATGAAAACATCCATTGCGTTCACCTCCTATAAGAGATACGTTACTTGTTAGGAAATAGTTTCAGATTATTTGTTAATTTATTGTAATAATAAAAAAAAGCATACCTGTAATGGCATGCTTGTCATGATGATTTCTCTCTCTCAATCGGAAGTGTACAACAGCGGAAGGAACCTCCAGATTTAATGATTTCAGAAAAAGGTACTTCAACCACTTCAAAGCCTTTTTCTGTTAACTGCTTATTCACCTGTTTATTTTCGGGCAATGAAATGATTTTACCCTCTCCGATTGAAAAAACATTGGTACCAAGTGTAAACTGTTCATCATCGCTGACTTCAATTAAATCATATTCATTGTGAAGTATGTTACGTTCCCTTTCATTAAATGCATCATTATAAATAAGTCCTACCTTATCACTGACAATATTAAAACAACAATCCAAATGCAAAATATCTTCACGAATCTCAACAGCAACGACTTCTTTATTTGGTAACTGTCTTTGCAAATCTTCAATCGCTTTTGTTGTGGTGCGAAGGCTTCTCCCTATATACACTTTCTCATTGGCAACAACCACATCCCCACCTTCAATGGAACGTGTCGTCAATGGAGTATAAGGCAAATTCTCATGGTCAAGGAATAGTTGTAAAACATCTATTTCAGGCTTTCTTATATTACGCCCCATCTCGCAAGTAAATAAGGTGTCCCCAGCCGCAAATCCAATATCTCTCGTAAAGACTTGTTCGTTCAGCTTAGAATCTGTCATTAGTTCGATCACTTCAATATTGAACTGCTTCAAAGTTTGGACAAAGCGTTCATGCTGCTCCATTGCGATTTTTACATCAATATTTTCATCTTCATAAAATTTTTGCGTTTCATTGATAACATTTTTGATTTCCATGTATTTGGGCGGACAGACAATCACTCTTTTTAAGCGATCATATTCATTTTGCTGAAAAATCATCGAGAAAAGCGCTCCCTTTTTTATTTATTATTATACCTAATTTATATTCATTCATTCTTAAGAAAAAAGTCTGTTACATGTTCTTACAGGTTCGTTTTACTGTGAAAAAGACCGTGTTAATCTTACTATAACTTAAAAAACAAGGCGGGAGGGTATTACTTTGAATAGTAAAAGAATGCAAAACCCTAACATTTTTACTTGTGTTATCTTGACGTTTAAGCTTATGTTTCAATAAAGTGAGACTATGATCAGGGTGTTCCTTGAAGCGGGGATCTTACAGACGGTTAGCACCGTGATAAATACTTATTAAGGAGGATCTTTTCATGAATCGTCCCAAAAGAAAAAATCCGAACTTGTTCACATGCATCATTTTAACATTTAAAGTCATGTTTCAGTAATCAAATGATTCATTCTTTCATACAGATAAAGTAATATCCTGATAATAAGCACGGTTGGTTCGTCAATAGACTGCCAATCGTGCTTTTTCTTTATAGATTAATTGAGCGGTATTGCCACTTTCTGCTCTATCCAGTTCGGATATCCACTTAATTTAATATCGATAATTCGTTCGTCGGTTTGGATTGCTTTTTTAAAGATACTTGTTTTTTGGTTTGATTGATGACTGAAACTTGATCTGATTTGCTCAATCCTGTTTCCATCCACGTCCAAGATCTCACCGAATGGGTTCATATGATAGTTTTCCATTTTATCCATTGAGATCGAGAGCCAGCCATTTTCATATGTTAGATCATAAAACATATCATATGGGTCATGAAGAATTTGCTCCTTTTCCAAATCAAAACGGAAATAATCTTCATCTCTTTTAACAGCCTGTATTTCAGAGAAAGTGAGCGATAATGATTCTGGCTGTTCAAAATAATTACTTTGCAAATAGACTTCATAGTTCTCATCCTCGATGGTTCCGCTTGCTGTCATACCATTTCGGATACCTGACCATTCTTCTCCTTTTTCATCAACAAGTGTAATATCATCAATAGAAAGTATTCGCATATCATTTTCAGGATCTGCATAGAGATTAACCGTTGTTCGGAGTGGTTGAATCATTACAGAATTTATATGGACCTTCTGACCTACTATCTTAACTGTTTCGTCCACCTGATACTGAATCGATTCTTTGGTATTTTCCGCATGAAAATCAATCGAAATAGTTTCCCTTAATTGATTGCCGACACCATTATCCAATGTTTCGACTCCAACTACTTCTGTTGTAAAGGTAAAGTCATCAAATGGGATCGGATCTTCTGTATAATATTCTATTGTTCCTTGTACTTCATTCTGTGGATGGTAGCTTTTAGAATGGTAAGTAAGTTCCTCTTCTTTATCATCGGTAATTTTACTATTTTCAAGGCGGACGCGTTCAAGGCCTTTATCACTAGAAATCGTATAAAAAAGTACCAGGCCATGCGCATCTCTAATTACTCCATCTAATGTTAATGTCAGATCCCCTTTTGTTACGGACTTATTGATCACTTGAAAGTAGTCATTCTCGATCGCTGCTTTCTGTCCTTTATCAAATTGAACGAGCTCGATCAATTTTTCCATTCCGGGGTACTTCGCTACTTGTGCGGCAAAGGTAGGAGATGCATTAATGATCGTTATAAATGATAGGAAGATAATGGCTACTGTTACAACTGGAGTAATCCCCCACCTTTTCCAAAATTGTTGCTTTGCTGCTTTTTGCATACCTGCCTCAATTGCTTGGTCCAACTCATGATCTCTTACTTCTAAAACATCATATTGCTTTTTCCACTCTTTCAGCTGCTTTTTCATCATAGCTCCCCTCCTTCGTCTACCAATTGACGTTTTAACTTTTCTAATGCACTGTAAACCCTAGTTTTTACAGTACTCTCTAATATCTTTAATTGCTCTGCCAATTCCGGAAATGTCATACCATGGAAATATTTGAAATAAATCAGTTCCTGATCCGCCTTTTTCAAATGATGAATCGCATCTTCAAGCCAAATACTCATCGAATTATCTACTGAGGCTTTGTTTTCAAGCTTGCGGTCATCTGTTAGTCGCTTGGATTTTTTCAAGACATCATTACAGTAATTAATCATGATCCGAATCAGCCATGTTTTGACATAACGAATGTCTCTTAGCTGCTTACGTTTTTTATAAGCACGAAAAGTTACTTCCTGTATCGCTTCTAATGCTTCTTCTTTATTTTTCAAAAAGGCCATCGCAGTGCGAAACAAATCTGCACGGTATGTAGTGATGATGTACACGAACGCATCATTGTTTTTGCGAAAATCCTTTTTGGTGACATCAGTCATTACACTACCCCCTTTTCTTTCTCTATCTTATCTATTAGACGCAGAGAAGTACAAAAAGTTTGGATGGATTAAAATTTTATGGCCACTTTCGGGAGTTTTATGGCCATTTTTCGTGATTATATGGCCACTTTTGAGTACTTTATGGCCACTTTCCATGGTTTTATGGCCACTTCTAATCTTTTTATGGCCACTTTCCGATTATGTAAACAAAAAAATCACCCCACATTTATGCGAGATGATTTTTATTCTTAGTTGTGAAGCTAATATAGATTGTTAAGAGCATACAAAGCAATAAAAGCGAATGAAAGATAACATGGAGTGTATTCGGGACAATTCCATTGATTTCCGGTAAAAATGAGTGTGTATCTCCAAACATTTGCTGGTATCTATCCACTCTTTCTTCTGCTCCATAACCAAAAAAGTATGGAATCCACCAATCTAAAAGTGCTCCAACAAAAATAAAAGATTGATGAATAATTAACCAGAGCCTAATCCAGATTGGATACCTCTTGCCAATAAATATTAATACAATACTTAGTAAGATTAAAATTTGGACAGCACCTATTAAGGTAACAGTCAATATTTCATTGAAACTACGATCGACCGAAATAGCATCAACATCATTAAGTGGACCAAGCGGAACTAAATCTTGAACAATCATAAAAATAAGAATTAAACTCAAGCCTAAGACTAGCAACTTTTCTGCAGTTCGAATTTCTCTTTTCAACTCTTTCCCCCCCACAAGTGTAACTTTAGGCCTAGTAGGAATCTTTTGTAAAAGAGAGGCAATACATTTTAAATAATTTTATCAAAACTTTACGTAAAGAAAAAAGCACTAGCTAAATACTAGCTAGCGCTCTTCTTCACAACGATATCTTCGTTTTCAAATACGATCTCTATTTGTTTTACATCCTCTTCTTCCAAGACAAGGTCTGTGATGCCGTCTTCTACTTTATCCTGGATAACACGACGTAATGGACGTGCACCGAAGCGAGGATCATAGCCTTTATCAGCTAGAAATTTCTTCGCCTCATCACTTACGGTTATTGCAAGATCAGATTCTTCTAATTGTTCGCTTAATTCTGCGATCATAAGGTCTACAATTTCGAGTAGATCTTCTTGCTCTAATTCATTGAATGGAATAATCGCATCAAAACGGTTCAAGAATTCTGGTTTGAAATAGCTGCTTAAGTTTTCTAGTGTTGAAACAGCTTCATTGTTGTCGCTGTTGAAGCCAACCGTAATTTTCTTCACCCCAGTACCAGCATTACTTGTCATGATAATCACAGAGTCTTTAAAACTTACCGTTCTGCCATGACTATCAGTTAGCTGACCATCTTCCATGATTTGCAGGAACATGTTCTGTACATCTGGGTGTGCTTTTTCGATTTCGTCTAATAGAATCAAACTGTAAGGATTGTGACGAACTTTTTCTGTTAATTGTCCTGCTTCTTCATGACCTACATATCCTGGAGGTGAACCGATAATTTTAGATACGGCATGTTTCTCCATATATTCGCTCATATCAAGACGAATCATCGCATCTTTTGTACCGAACAGTTCTTCTGCTAGTGCCTTGGTTAGTTCTGTTTTACCGACACCAGTTGGTCCAACAAAAAGGAAGGAACCAATCGGACGATGTTTAGGTTTCAAACCAGCACGGCTGCGACGAACCGCTTTGGCTACTTTATCAACAGCAACTTGTTGGCCAATTACTTTTTGGCTTAAGTTGTCCGCTAAGTTTTTCATTTTGGATTGTTCGTCTGCCTGGATTTTACGAACCGGGATTCCGGTTTTCTCTTCAATGATTAATTGAATGTCTTCGACTGTTACTTCTGCTTTTGGAGCTTCTTTTGTTTCTGCTAATTTTTTCTCAAGTTTGATCTCTTGATGTCTTAAGTTAGCTGCACGTTCATAGTCTTCTTTTTCAGCAGCCTCCATTTTTTCTTTGCTGATTTCATCAAGACGTTTCTGTAACGCTTCGTGATCTGACTCACTTACATCTAGGTTGAGACGTGCACCTGCTTCATCAATTAAATCAATGGCTTTGTCTGGTAAGAAGCGGTCCTGAATATAACGTTTAGACAATGTAACCGCAGCACGTAAGACTTCATCAGAATAGCTTACTTGATGATATTTTTCATAGCGTTCTTTTAATCCTTGCAGAATTTGCTCTGCTTCATCTAATGATGGCTCTTTGACCATAATTGGCTGGAAACGACGCTCTAATGCTGCGTCCTTTTCAATTTGGCGGTACTCTTTTAATGTCGTCGCACCGATTAATTGTAATTCACCTCGTGCCAATGCTGGTTTTAAGATGTTTCCGGCATCCATTTGAGAACCTTCTGTCGTTCCTGCACCTACAAGCAAGTGAATCTCATCAACAAAAAGGATAACATTTTGACGTTCTTGTAGTTCCGTTACTAATTGTTTCATTCTCTCTTCAAATTGACCGCGTATTCCAGTATTAGCGACTAATGATGCAACATCCAGGATATAAATTTCTTTGTCCAACAGTTTAGTTGGCACGTTTCCTTCTGTTACTTTTAATGCTAATCCTTCTGCGATTGCCGTCTTACCAACACCAGGTTCCCCGATTAAAACTGGGTTATTTTTGTTGCGACGGTTTAAGGTTTCAATGACACGTTTAACCTCTTGGTCACGTCCGATGACGGGATCAATCAATCCTGCTCTTGCAGCGTCTGTTAGGTTTTTGCCTAATTGATCTAGCAGACCATTACCTTTTCCACCCTGTCTTGATTGTGTTTTAGCATGTGCTTGGTTGGAACCATTTGCTCCTCCGGAAAAGAAATTTTCAAAGTCTTGTCCCCCAAACATACCAGATGGATTTTTCATTTGATTTTTTATATCTTGAAAGCATGATTCACAAACATGTAAAGATTCGGTTTGATCATTAAATCGAAGGTTTACATTTATCGTTGCTTGATGAATACCACATTGTTGGCATTTCATTTGTTATTCCTCCTTCAATTTTTTATATAGTGAGACTATGATCAGCGTGGGGGGAATGACCCCACTGATCATTAGCGAAACTTATCAGGGTGTTAGCGTCTGTTAACTCACTCTTATCTTCTTTGTTTTACTTGAAGCTTGAAGTGGTAGGCTTACAGACGTTAAGGTCAATTTTGACTTTGACTATATTTGACCTTTCTTGTCTACTATTATAATCTGACCTTTTTTGACTTTCAAGATCTTTGCTCAAAAAAATTTTAAACAAATAAAAAACAACCCACAAAAGTAGATTGCACGCTTTCTCTATATGTTTTTATATCACAACACCAAAAGGTATAAACACAAGCAATAAAGCTAAGAGTATCGACCATAAAACTTCTTTTATCACAGATATCCTCCTAGTAAGCTTTTCGTTCATCGTATCATATTTCGAGACAACTGCTTATACTTTGCAAGGAAACATTACAAAGAATTTACAATCACAACATTCTTTTGCCTTCAGATTATTTATGCTACACTAGAGGTAACCCGTAAGGAAAAGGAGTTGTTTCATTGATGACAACCATCCAGCTAATGCATAATAAAAAGACAATGCGTTTTGAAGTAGTACAATTGACCGTATATAAACAAGCAAAAATCGTAGAAGCTACCGGTCAAAAAAATCAATCATATTATTTATTTTTTTACAAAGACCGCTATATTAACGCAAAGAAAACGACTTCTATAAGACTACAATCCTTTCTAAAAAATGCTCTCCAATATGGATATACATTCACTGCTGATCATCCATTAACAAAAGCACTGCTCAATGAAGAAAATGCTTATCGCCTTACTTCCAATAATCAAATGGTACAAAAACTAACCAACAAATACAACGAAATAGAAATGCTCTATGTACTGGCGATGTTCGATAACTATGTCAATGAAAAGAAGATCCAGGCACTCTGCAAGAAGACATTTTACAATTACCGAAGGAATGGCCAGTTAAAGAAAGCATTCCGAATTCTTGTCAACTATGGGCAAGTACGCCCAAACGACACGTTCGCCAAAGATATGCTGCATCATTTTGACTTCCAAAAATATAAAGACCAATACCAAAACCTTGATCAACTTACAATAGAATGGTCAGATCCTCTTTATTTAGAATCCGTTTATTTCGAGCAGAATTTCCCTGACACTGTCATAAAATCTATTATCGAGCAATATCATATAGATAATCGAAAATTTGATCAGCTTTGCCTCTTTTACATGAAGTGTTCATCCCTACAAGCAGTAGCAAAAATGGATGAGTTAGCCCAAGAATTGCTTACTAAACAAGATCAAATTCGCTTATGGGAACAATTATTACTAGAATATCCTAAACCAAAAGAAATCATTGAAAAGCTCGTAAAACTGAATGGTTATCAAGCAATTTTAAGGTATTACGTTCACCATAATGAAGCGATTGAAGATCATGACCTGTTCGAAAAGGCTATTGACTCAGTTTCTAGTGAGCAATTAGCAAAGGATTATCAACCTTTATTACAAACTTTACTGACCTTATACAAAGAGGATGCTGCACAACTGGAGAGAGTTCTCCATTTAACCATCAAAAAGCTGTTACAGCATCTGCCTTTAAATGAAATCATCACATCACTACAAGATACAGAGCTACCAATTATGCAGAAACTAAAGAAAATGAAAAAGTTAACAGATAATCCAGACCAGCAATTTGCCTTAGGTGAAATCTACTTTGATCTGGAACAGTATGACCAAGCAATTGCTTGTTTCGAATGGGAAATGGAATTAACGCCAGATGACCCTGCACCAATTCAATACCTTTACAAAAGCTATTTAGCAAAAGGAGATAAGGAACAAGCAAACACCTATAAACAATTAATGGTCAACATACCTTCTTAGCCCTCTTCAATACTGCGCCATAACGTCATGGCAGCGTAAGAACGGTAAGGTTTCCAAGCTTGATTCCATTCATCAAGCTTGGCTGCAGTTGGCTTAGTTTCCAGGCCAAAATAAAGTTTTAATGCATTTTGAATGCCAATATCACTTGATGGAAAAAGGTCCTGTCTACCCAGTGAGAACATCAACCAATTTTGTACAGTCCATGCGCCAATTCCGCGGATTTTGGTTAATTGTTGCATCACTTCTTGATCGCTTTTGTCATAAAATGACGTTAGATTGAGCTCTTTTGCGACGATTTTCTTCGCGGTATCAATGACATATTCTGCTTTTCGCCTACTAAATTGCATATCTTGCAGCTCCTGATAAGGAATGATTGCTACCTTATCAGGTGTCGGATAAAACCAGACACCGTCTATTTGCTCGCCATAGGTTGTCACAAATCTTGCGGTTAACGTTTGGGCAAACGCCATATTTAGTTGCTGATGAATAATCGTTTTAACCAAATTACTAAATGGATCAAATTCTCGAATCAATGGTGTTGCTGGATAGGCTTCAAACAAGCCTGCTAAATCAGTTTCGGTAAAAAACTGCTGAATCATTTGTAAATCCTGATCCCAAGCAAATATATCAGCTATTTGGACAAGCAACTCATTCTTCCTTGCTGTGTCTTGTCCTTCTATTAAAAAGCTTGGTTTTGCTGTTGTGCCAGTTGCTGTCACGGTTACCACATGTTTTTCCTGATCGGTTCTTAATGGCACTAACACAGATCGCTTCTTGAAATCGACATAATTCAACTTATCCATCTCTAACCGAAATAGAAGATAATCAAAATCATAAGGCATTCCAAGTTCTATTTTTTCTTGCCACACTAGCATAACTCCTTCCAATATTTCAGAGTTTTCACTCTATTATGGTACAATATAGAAAAATTCACAACAATAATAGGGTGATAACATGCAAAAACAATATTACGCCATCATCGACATAGGTTCTAACACAATGCGACTAGTAATCTATTTAAGAGAAAAAGGCGGCAGATTAAAAGAAGTAGAAAATGTCAAAGCAGTTGCCAGACTACGTACATTTTTGGAAACAGATAATACGTTAAATTCGGCTGGTATCAAACGATTAATTACGACACTTCAGAGCTTTCAAGATGTATTAGCAACATATGAGTTACAAGAGACCGTTTGTGTCGCGACTGCGACGATCAGACAGGCAGAGAATCAAGAGGATATTTTGATCCAAGTAGAAAAACAAACAAGCATGACAATGCGGATTTTATCAGAAGAAGAGGAAGCCTATTACGGCTATTTAGCAGTTGTCAATTCCACCTCTATTGAAACAGGCATTACCGTTGATATTGGTGGTGGCAGTACGGAGGTTACTTATTTTGAAAATCGAGAATTAATTGAGTCACATAGTTTTCCCTTTGGTGCTTTAACCTTAAAAGAATTCTTTGCTAAGGAAATTCCTACTCGCGAGGAATTGCAAGCATTGCGAGATTATTTAGCAGATCAATTTACCACATTACCATGGTTACGTAATCGGGAAGTCCCATTGATAGCTATCGGGGGAAGTGCTCGGAACCTTGTGCAAATCGATCAAAACCTGAAGGATTATCCGCTTGCCGGCCTCCATCAATACAAAATGTATGATACGGACATCATCCATGTTAGTAACTATTTAACGTCACTTAAGCCAGAAAAGTTACCAAAAGTTGAAGGATTATCAAAAGACCGGGCAGATATTATTATACCTGCAATTGAAGTGTTCCACAGTTTATATAAAATGATTCAGGCAGACTGTTTTATTTTAAGTCGAAAAGGTCTGCGTGACGGTATCTTCTATGAGCAACTATCAAAGGAGATGGGATCTATCCTTTTTCCAAATGTGTTAGAGGATAGTATTCAAGAGCTGATCAATGATTTTGACCTAGATCCAAAACAAATTTTACACGTCCAATATCTTACACGTATACTTTTTGATTATTTAAAAGAAAATGGTCTTCTGCATTTAACGAAAAAAGATTGGACATTATTAAAAAGAGCAAGCTATTTATGCCATCTCGGAGAATATATCGATGCTGAATCAAGTGCACAGCACACCTTTTACTTACTAGCTAATCGAACAATCGATGGGTTAATGCACAAGGACCGCCTGCAACTGGCATTAATTGCTTCCTATAAAAACAAAACGATATTTAAACAATTTATCAAGCCTTATAAAAAATGGTTTCTAAAAGAAGAACAAAAAAAGCTGCGTCATTTAGGAGCGCTATTGAAATTTAGTTATTGTTTAGATGCTACCAAGCGTCAGGTTGTCAAACAAATGACTTGTGACAACAACAATGATACCTTGACGATAACGTTACATTGTGATGGTGACACAAAGCCTGAAGAGTATCAATCTGAGAAACAAAAGAAACATGTGGAGAAGGCGATTAAAAAAGATGTTGAGTTGAAATTTGTATTGTAAAGCATGAATTTACAAAATATTTACATTTCATTAACAAAATATTAGTTGTGAAACGTTATGATAATGGTAGAGATTGTCGAAAAAGGATGATGATTGATGTCAACTGTCAAACAAGAGAAGAATTTAGAACTACCAGCTTATTATAACAACCGTGAATTAAGTTGGCTTTCCTTTAATAAACGAGTACTTGAAGAAGCAGATGATGAAACGAATCCTTTATTAGAGAGATTACGTTTCCTTGCCATCTTTTCTTCTAATTTAGATGAATTTTTCATGGTACGAGTTGCCGGTTTAAAAGACCAAGTAAAAGCCGGTTTCAATCGCCCGGATAATAAATCTGGATTAACGCCGAAACAACAATTATCGAGAATTTCTAGCTTTAACCATGAACTTGTTGAACAACAATATGATTTATATAAAGAGCTATTACCAAAGCTAAAGAAAGAACGAATTTACATTGTAGATATGGAGGACTTAAACTCGCAAGAAATCAATCGATTGGAGAATTACTTTGAGGAAGAAATTTTCCCGGTATTAACTCCAATGGCGATTGATGCGTATCGAGCTTTCCCGATGTTATTAAATAAATCGATAAACCTCGCTGTACAGATTGAAGATGTTTATGATTTGGAGCATCAGCAAATAAAAACTGCGATTGTTCAAGTTCCCGCTTTATTGGACCGATTCATTGCAATCGGTGATAATCAACAATATATACTGCTAGAGGATTTGATTCGTTATTTTATTCATAAATTTTTCACTGGTTATCAAGTACTGTCTACCACCACTTTTCGTATCACACGAAATGCTGATATGACCATTCATGAAGAAGGTGCGCGTGACCTTTTGAAAGAAATTGAGAAGGAATTAAAGAAAAGAAAATGGGGAGCTGCTGTCCGCTTAGAGGTAGATGCACGTGAAAATAACCCCGATATGGTTGAATTTCTACTTCATGTGCTTGAGATTCATAAAAAAGACTTATATATCATCAATGGACCGCTTGACCTGACATTTTTACAGGATTTCTATGGTCATGTAAAAAAAGAATACGAGCATTTAGTATATGAAACGTTAATCCCTCAACCTGCCCAGGATATTCATGAGGATGAAAATGTCTTTGAGGCTGTGAGAAAAAGAGATTTATTTTTACACCATCCATATGAATCATTTGAGCCAATTGTGGATTTAATTCGTGATGCCGCGGATGACCCAGAAGTATTAGCGATTAAGCAAACATTGTATCGTGTCAGTGGTGGTTCCCCGATCATAGCAGGATTAAAACGAGCTGCCGAAAACGGAAAACAAGTTACCGTTCTAGTCGAATTAAAGGCACGGTTTGATGAAGAAAATAATGTCCAATGGGCAAAGGAATTAGAAAAAGCAGGCTGTCATGTTATTTATGGTATGATTTCATTAAAAACACACAGCAAAATCACACTTATTGTCCGTAAGACAGCAGGAGGAATTGAACGCATTGTTCATCTGGGAACAGGTAATTACAATGACCAAACGGCGAAATTTTATACCGATATGTCCTATCTCACGACTAAACGAAAATTCGGTGTAGATGCGACTAATTTTTTCAATTATTTAAGTGGTTATACCGAGAAGCCGACTTACCATCATTTATCGATGTCACCGTTTGATATCCGCAACGATCTCATGAATTATATTGATAAGGAAATCGAATTTCATAAACGTCATGGAAATGGCCGGATTATCGCTAAGATGAATTCCTTAACGGATAAACCATTGATTCAAAAATTTTATCAAGCGTCTCAGGCTGGAGTAAAAATCAATCTAATCATTCGAGGGATTTGCTGTTTACGTCCGGGAATCTCTGGTGTCAGTGATAATATCCAGGTTCAAAGTGTTGTAGGCAGGTTTTTAGAACATAGTCGTATTTACTATTTCCATCATAATGGGGAAGAGAAAATATTCTTATCTTCTGCTGATTTAATGACAAGAAACATGGTCAAACGTGTGGAATTAATGTTCCCGATTTTTGAAGGAAGAATCAAATCAAGAATTCTTTCCATTCTTGACATTACGCTGAAGGACACTGCCAAGGCAAGAGTCCAAGCACATGATGGTAGTTATTCACGTGTCAGATATCAAACAAGCGGTACTTTACTGGATAGCCAACTAATGTTATTCGATATGGCCTATAATGTGTTAGAAGATGAGGAATAAACGAACCCCCGTTTGGATAAATCAAACGGGGGTCGTTTAAAATCGGGCACTTTTTTTCATATATCGGGCGCTTTCTGTCGTATATCGGGCACTTTTGAATGGATATCGGGCGCTTTTTCCCCTTTATCGGGCACTTTTAGTGAATCCGATTAGTTCCTCAGGAAGCAACTGTTTTAACATGAGATCATCTAAACTTTTGAATTGGTATCCTTGTTCGCGCAAGTCTTCAATCAAATGTTCCAATGCATCAGCATTATCCTGAGAGACTGTGTGCATCAAGATGATTGCTCCTGGATGAATCTGATTCATCACTTGTTCGTAGGCATGCTTCCATCCTTTTTCTGATCCTTTGTTCCAATCGACAAAAGCCAGAGACCAAAATATATGGGTATAGCCTAGTTCATTTGCCCAGCTTAAGGAATCTTCGTTGAATGTTCCACTTGGAGCACGTATATATTGGACCACAGCTTCATCATCTATTTTTTTAATGTTCTTGGTTAATTTCGTAACATCTTTGGTAAACGTCTCCTTCGATACCTCTGTAAAGTCAAGGTGATCGTAAGAATGGTTACCAATGATATGACCATCTGCCAACATACGACGAACTAGTTCAGGTTGATCATCGACATAATGACCAGTTAAGAAAAAGGTTGCTGGTACTTCTTTTTCTTTCAATACATTTAAAATTTGCTCGGTGAAACCAGCTTCATAACCATTATCAAACGTTAAATAAACATGTTTATCACCAGATGGATCCATGTAATAGCTTTGATGCTTTTCTAATATTTGCTTGTACATACCTACGTCCGGCGGTTGTTGATTGGAACCTTTTTTATATCCCCAACCATAGCTGACAGCTCCTATTTCCATAGGGATAACCAGCAAGAACAACATCACCATTACGATTATTTTTTTCATATGATCACCTTTTTTATTTTTAGTTTAAGTAAAAATGATGTTCATATCCTATGATTTTATAAAATAATGCTGGCAATCCATCCAAATAAAAACAACGGAATATTAAAGTGGATAAAGGTTGGTACACATGTATCCCAGATATGGTGGTGTTTCCCGTCAGCACTTAATCCGGATGTCGGACCTAATGTACTATCACTGGCAGGGCTACCAGCATCCCCTAACGCGCCTGCGGTTCCGATCAATACGGCTATTGCCATTGGCGAGAATCCCGCTGCCATACAAATCGGAACATAAAGTGCAGCGATAATCGGGATCGTACCGAAGGAAGAACCTATGCCTAATGTGATTACTAAACCAACTAATAATAAAATAAAGGCGATAATGGCCTGGTGTTCTGCTAAAATATCAGAAGATGATGCTACTAAGGAATCTACAGCACCTGTTTTCTTCAGAATCTCTCCAAAACCAGCTGAAATAAGCATAACAAACGCAATGGTCCCCATCATACTGACCCCTTGCTGTACAAATGTATCTCCCTCACGTAATGGCACAGCAAATAGTAATACCATTAAAATAATCCCTGTCAGTGCTCCAATCACAAGACTTTCGGTAAAAATTTGTACAACTAATGCAACTAATATGGCTACAAGTGTTAAGCCGTGTTTATAATTAAATGTTACTTTTTCCTGAACATCACTTGTTACACTTTCAAACGCTAACCATTTCTTTGCTTCTCGAGGTTTGCGATACGTAATAAATACTGCTATCAATAAACCGATAACCATACCAATACCAGGTAATAGCATAGATAGAGCACTTTCCTTAATCGTAATATCTACACCATTACTGCTCATTCCCTTTTGTAGCGTTTGGTGAAAAACAAGGCCAAACCCTACTGGAATCATGATGTATGGTGCTTTAAGACCAAATGTCAAAGCAGTTGCTACTGCACGACGGTCCAATTGCATTTGATCAAATAATTTTAATAATGGTGGTATTAAAATCGGAATAAATGCGATATGTACCGGTACAATATTTTGTGAGAATGATGCAATTCCAGCGATAACTAATACAAGCATTGTTTTCTTACCTGTAAGTACTTTAATTAACGATTGTACCAATATCGAAGTAATCCCGGTATAACTGATCATAGTCGCGAAAACACCAAGCAGAATATAACTTAATGCCGTTTCTGCCTGTTCCCCCATCCCTTCAATTAACATTGTAACTGTATCCTGAATACTCATCCCTGCCATCAGCCCAGCTACTACCGCAGCGATAATAATCGCAAAAATAACATGAACTCTTAACAAACTTAGGGCAAGCATGACAATAACTGAAACGACAACTACCCATTCCATACTGTTTCCCTCTCCCTCTTTTTCTTAACCAAGATCTTTTTCTATTTTTTCGATCATCTGAATTAGTTGATCAACATCTTTAATTGACGTCTGTTCTGGATCCAAATGATCTAAACGTTCCATAAACTGCTCGAGCTGCATGCGAAGCTCTTTTATTTTCTCTCCGTTGCTCACAACAACACCCCTTTCCAACTTCCCCTACTCATCCTAATTGAAAAAAACAAACATGTCTAGCACTTTTTTAATAAGAAAAGCGTAGGGTGCTAGGAGCTAGACAAACACCCGAATTTTATACCTCCTCTCCTTAAGTAAGACTTCCATCACTGCTGCTTAGTTATCTTCCCACTCAGCCTTCAAGTTGAAGTGGAGGCATGAAGGATGTTCATTATCATTAAATCCTCAGTTGTACACATAAGGCGCTAACTGTTAGTATCATTTTGAAAGTTTGTGACTGCTAGGAGAAGCTCCGGAAAAATGTTTCGCTTTCCACTGGCATGACTTCAGCTAATTTATTGAAGAAAATTATTTTTCACCTTAAAACAAATAGAAATGCATGCATCCCTCATTTTTACGAGAAATGCATGCAATATACGTTATTTCGTCTCAAATGTAAAAGTGAGATGATTCGCAATCGGAATATGTGCCCCTATTTCCTGTTTAGTGACATTTTTAATAACAAGTTTCTTTTTTGATCCCTTTAATTCAAGGTATACTTCACCTAGTATGACTTGTCCTTCATCCTTCACTACGGGCATATTGGCTTTTAAAATTCCGGTTTTCGAAGGCGGAACAGTATATGTTTTACTAAGCTTTGTTTCCTTTCCAACTACTGCATGAAAGGTAAGAGGAAGGTCGTGCTGATCTCTTGCTTTTTGTAAAATCATTTGTTTAATCTGATCGGTTTGGTCGACTTTGGCTGTCAATGCGCCTTCTACGTGCTTTTCTTCTATTTGATAATAGAAAATTTCCTCATTCTTCTCACCATTAATATTATTCACTTCATTCGTATTTACTGTTTGAAAATCCCAATTAATCTTAGAAGATTCTGATTGATACGATAAAGGCCAATGTCCAAGATACACGTTAGCACGATAGCCAAAAGCAATTGGCGATGGATTAATGGTTGATTCATTCAATGATTTGATTAACAGTGGATTATCTATCTCAACATTAACATCCTCTAAGAGTTCCTTTACTAATTTACTCGGTTCGATCGATGTATCTTCTTCCGACATTTGTTTATAGCTGTTTTCATTTTCGATTGATACGAGATCATCTTGCTTTTCTTCTTTGGACTCTGCAATTAGCGGGATTGTTAACATCATTAAACATAAAATTACAGAAAGACCGAGTTTCTCCATTATTTGTTTCCGCTCCTTTTTTCCCTTAGTGTTACAAAAGGAGCGAAAACTATGCAAGCTAATTACTTAAATTCACGATTTCAAGTGTTTCTGTAATTTTCACACTATCTTCAATCGTCCGAATCATCGAACAATTCTTTCGGGCAATTTCCATGCTTTTTTCGATTTGATCTTTTTTCAGACCCACACCTTTTACAACAAACTGAAGATGAATTGATGTAATCTTGTTTGCTTCATCTGGTGATCTTTCGGTCTCTGCTGAAATCTTTAAATCATCAATCGTAATTCTTTTTTTATCCAATACTTTGCGAAATACCGAAGCACTACACCCTGCAACAGAAGCGACCATTAATTGGAACGGGCGGTAGCCCAATTCTTCATTTCCTGATATGTCTAATTCTCCGAATGGTAAAATGGTTCGAACGCCACCTTCTGATAAATAAAAATCCATCTGAATTCCTCCTTTAGTGTAGTATTCATTGTTTGTAATCTTTAAATACCATATACTTGATCATAAAAAAACTGGCTAAAGAGGATAAACCCATTGCTAAGGCTTTGGAAAGATTATATCGCCACCAATTTGGTATTTCCATTATAGCAAATAAGGAATTAGCCCCCAAGAAAACTAGGTTACTAATTCCTAAACTAATTAGTGCTTGGACAAAAAAAGCAATACGTTGATAAGAACTACCCTTTGAAGTGCGGTTGAAGGTAATGGAAGCATTCCAAATATAACTATTTAAGATTGCCAGGCAATAAGAGATACTATTGTATAAGAGAAGCATGGCAGATTTGTCAGTATGGAATAGCAATAACAGTAAGTTAAGCACACCTATGTCAATCAGCGCATTACTGACACCTATAATACTAAATTGAAAAAATTGAAAACGACCACTTTTTCGTTTCATGAACATTCCTTCTTATCGTAGTCTTTATGGTGTGAATCAATTACTTGTTGATAAAAAGCTAACGCCTGCTGTGACTGATCATCCCATCCCATTTCATGAATATCCTGCCAAGCTTTTTCCGCAAGCCTATTACGCAATGCTTCATTTTCTAGTCGTAATACCGTTTCTTTAAAGCTGTCCAGACGTTGAGGGTTATATAATAAGCCGTGTTTTTCATGTTCGATTTGCTCACGTGTTGGCCCGCTGTCCGCTGCAACAATTGGTAACCCTGATGCCATAGCTTCCATTAGTACTAATCCTAACGTTTCAGTTGTTGATGGAAATACAAACACATCACTAGAAGCATAGGCTTGCGCTAACTCTTCACCATGCATAAATCCGGTAAATACAGTATTTGTTCCTTGAAAATGTTGTTCCAATTCTGCTCGGTGAGGTCCATCACCTACAATCGCTAATACGAATTGGTCAGATTGTTCTAAAACTGTTCGGATCTTTTCTATTTCTTTTTCTGGTGCAAGTCTGCCAACATATAATAATAGCGTTTTATCATCGATTCCATTTGTTAATCGCGTCCGCATCTCCAGATCCGACTTCTTTGGATGAAAAAGGCTCGTGTCTACACCGCGTTTCCATACATGTACATTACGAAAATGCTGTTGGTCTAATTCTTGTTTCACGACATTTGATGTACAGAGGTTAATCGAAGCCTGATTATGTAATTTCCGAAAATACCACCAGAGAAACCCTTTAAATATTGATAAATGATAATACTCAGCGTACTTGGGGACCTGTGTGTGATACGACGCTATTAACGGATAGCCAAGTTTTTTGGCAAAGTGAACACCTGTGGCGCCAAGTAGCGCCGGATTGACTACGTGAATAACATCCGGATCGCATTCTATGATTAGCTTTTTCACGCGTTGGCTAGGTAAGGCAAAAGCTTTCGATCGATAAAACGGCAATTTACGAGCTGGTAACCCGATTACTTTTGCCCCTTCGAATTCATTTACTCCTAAATCCGGCGCAATTACCGTCACCTGATGTCCATTTTTTAAAAAATAGCGTATACTATTCGTTAACCTTGTTACCACACCATCTGTAGAGGGCAGAAATGTTTCCGTGATGATGAGTATGTGCATTACTAGATCACCCTTATTCTTCTAGTTCGATTATTTCCATTTCACTTGTGGAAAGATATTATTTTCGATAACTCGATCTTTATATGTTATTACAGCTCGTAAAATTTCTCTTATTACATTTTCGTCAAGAAGATAAGGTTCTAATCCAAGATCTTTTAATTTTGTATTGGCTGCTTGGAAAAAATGTTCTTCAAGCTCAACTCGTGGATTTTCTAAATGTGCTATATTTGTTTCAAAGCCTTCTTCTTGAGCAACTTTTTGAACTTTTTCTGCTAGATCTCCTACCGAGAACTGTTCAGTAAATTGATTGAATACGCGGAATTCACCGTGGTCTGCCGGGTTTTCCGCTGCTATCTCGATACAACGGACTGTATCCTTAATATTTAGAAATCCTCTCGTTTGTCCACCTTTTCCATACACTGTTAAATCTTGTCCAACTGTTGCCTGAATAATAAAGCGGTTTAAGGCAGTACCGAATACACCATCATAATCTAAACGATTAGTTAGGACAGGATCTAATTTTGTTTCGTCTGTTTCTAAGCCGTACACAATACCTTGGTTTAAGTCTGTTGCTCGAATCCCCCAGATTTTGCAGGCGAACATGATATTATGACTATCATGCACTTTCGATAAATGATAGAAAGAACCTGGCTGTTTTGGGAATGGTAAGGTATCTTTCCTTCCTTTATGTTCTATTTCGATATATCCTTCTTCAATTGGGATATTAGGTGTACCATATTCCCCAAGCGTACCTAATTTAATTAAATGACAATCCGGAACAATTTCCTTAATACCAAATAGTACATTTAATGTTCCAGTCACATTGTTTTCTTGTGTGTAGACTGCATGTTCTCTATCAATCATAGAGTATGGTGCAGAGCGTTGTTCGGCAAAATGAACAAATGCATCTGGTAGTTCTTGTTTTAACACTTCTTTCAAAAAGTCGTAGTGTGTTAAATCACCTTCATATAGATTGATTTGTTTACCAGTTAATTCTTGCCATTTTGCTACTCGCTCTTCTAAGGAAGCGATAGGTGTTAATGAATTGGAGTGCAGTTCATTATCAATTTTCCTTCTTACATAGTTATCAATAATTGAAACTTCATGTCCTTGTTTGGATAAATAGAGAGCAGTTGGCCATCCACAGAAGCCATCTCCTCCTGCCACAATAATTTTCATTCTTCTCCCACCTTCTCTTCTATAACATTAAAAATAAAAAACCTATAATTATATATATTAACATTCATTCAATATCATGAGGTAGTTTATTCTGAATTTTTACATAGTTTTTACTATTTTTAATCGCATGACCACCTTTAGTTTTCACATAAATCGATACTACCGTTTTTCCCTTCCTTTTACCTTTGTTCTATATAAAGAATACGATTCCCTGGTTTCCTATCTATTGTCCTCGAACAGGGGGCAATTCGAACATCTTGAATTGGGTGTGTATTTACAGAACGTGTATACTTTCTTTTTAAAAAAGGCTTGGGACAAAAGAGTAATTAGACAGGAAAAATCCGAACATTAATATCTAAGTACACATAACACTTCATATTTCGCTTTCACCTAAATGTCATAAGTCAACACCTGCTCAAAGCTTGCATTCGCAGTGCATCCTATACCGTGACGGCTTTTAGCTAACTGTGTGAAGAAGAACACTTCACACAGTAGATCTTCAGCTCACGTGCTCGTCATGAGGAGTCTGCGAATTTTGTCTACGCTTAGTCCAGATTGTTCGGATTCTCGTTCTACCTATTTAATTATGTCCCTCTTAGGGCTTCATAAATTTGCTGAATTTGTTTTCTAAACGTTCTTGAAAAACCGATATTAGGATACAAACCGGCCAGTAAATAAGTGCGACCAGTACATACATAGTCAATGAATCGAAGGAACGTCCTCCGGCAATTTGTGCCTTTTGAAAAAGCTCCGGCACGGTGATGACTGCTGCTAAGGATGTTGCCTTAACTAAATCTAAGAAGACATTTGTTAATGGTGGTAACGCAATTCGCGTACTTTGAGGTAAGATAATTTTCATTAAAGATTGCCAATAGCCAAAACCTAATGCCTTTGCAGATTCCCACTGACCTTTTGGCACACTATTAATAGACGATCGAATAACTTCCGCAATGTAGGCGGCACTGTTTAAACCAAAACCTAATATTGCTGCCATAATTGCTGGCATTTTCAAGTCGATCATTGGTAAGCCATAATATAAAATAAATAAAAAAACAAGAATTGGTGTCCCACGCATGAACGATATATAGACTCTGGCAGGATAACGTAAAAGAGTCATATCCGAGCTTCGTCCTAAGGATATAAATAATCCTAACACAAGCCCTAATCCCATACTTGCGAACGACACAATCAATGTCATCGGTAAACCACTTAAAATCAGTGGTAAGTTCTCTATCGCTAATTGGACATCAAAAAAATTTCCCATGGTATCACACCTTACAGATCAAGACCCTCAATTTCTTCGATCTCTTCCTCTGGTTTTTGTGAAGCATCTTCTTGATAAAACTCTATCGCTAATTCGCTTAAAGTTCCGTCCTCTCTCATTTCTGCTAGTGTTTCATTTATTTTTTGCTGCAATGTTTCTGCTTCTAAATCCATTACTACAGCTTGTTCTGTTGGATGGAACTTCAAAT
Source organism: Gracilibacillus suaedae (assembly GCF_017599345.1). Taxonomy (GTDB): domain Bacteria; phylum Bacillota; class Bacilli; order Bacillales; family Amphibacillaceae; genus Gracilibacillus; species Gracilibacillus suaedae. The sequence goes on along the minus strand of NZ_JAGFVL010000060.1, from coordinate 90,784 downwards.
CCGGATGCAGGTGAATATCGAATTCAGGAAAGCCACCCACACCAAACTTTGATAAATAATAATCATTGACAATCACGTCTGTATTGCCATTATTCACATCACGTAAATAGGCTTCATTTGGTGCATTTCCATAAGTAACCACTTCTGCACCAAAATGTTCAGCGATCTGACTGTAAATCGTTGTCGCTCCACCACCAGCACGTTTACCTTCTAGGTCTTCCAAGCTCTCTATTCCTGAATTATCATCTTCTCGTACAACCATTGTCGAATAAGAATATTTATATGGTTCTGAAAAAGCAAATTGTTTTTTTCGATTATCTGTTGCTTCAATATCATTCACAGCTACATCAATTCTACCACTTTCAACCGCTGGCAACATACTGTCAATTCCCATTATTTCAAACCTAACCTCTAAGTCGAGACGCTCTGCTATTTCTTTCATAATTTCGACATCGTAACCTGTCAAGTTGTCATTTTCGTCATATGTAGAAGCACCAATTAAAGTACCTGATGTGCCTGCTACAATCTCACCTTTCTCCTGAATCTCGTCCCATTTTTCTGATTTAAGTTCTTCCGTAGCGTTCGTATTGTCGATCGCGTCGGAGGCTGTCTGATTCTCGTCACCTTCTCCACATGCAACAAGCAAACTAATAACAGTTACTAAACTAAATGATAGCAATAATTTCCTCATAAAAAACGCACCCCTTTATACTTGTTATATTATTTTTCTCTATTAAAAGATAACAGTTTATTTTTATTATTTCAATATTTTTAATATCTGTTTCATATATTTTTATATAACTGTTATATTCCATTTTTTTCAATATATTTAATGGAATTTGTGCTTGTGTAGCAAAACAAATAGGACTGCTCACTGTCAGTTCACGATTCACTTAATTGCAACCGATTAACTAACTTCAGTGAAACAGTCCTATCTTTCAATGAAGGATATTCAACTTGGATTTACTCTGTTCCTTTCCCTGTTTTCGATTTGTGCGTTAATTTCGCCTCCAGTGATGATAATCATTCCTGAGAGGTAGAACCAGATCATCAGAATAATCACTCCCCCGAGGCTGCCATATGTAGCTGAGTAGTTGCCCATCGATGTTACGTAGTAGGAGAAGGCGAGTGATGTTAATTGCCAACAAATAGTAGCAAATATGGCTCCAATGTAGATATGCTTAAAATAGACACGCTTACTTGGTGCCATTCGGTATAACATCGTTAAAACAATAAAGAAAATAATCGAGGAAATTACCCATCTTAAGGTGTTCCATATATCTAAGAACCCTTGTGATAATCCGAACAATGAAAAGAGGTACACTCCAATCATTTTTCCGAAAATCGGTAACAAAAAGGCGACAGAAATGACAAGCAGCATCGCGATTGTTAATATAATCGATATCCCTCTCATTACAATAAACGAACGTTCTTCCTCAATATTATAAGCTTTATTAAACGAGCGTACTAATGCGTTAATCCCATTTGATGCAGACCAAAGCGTACCGATAATCCCGATCGATAATAAGCCACCATTACGGTTGTTCATGATTTGTACAAGGTTATCATTTAACATGGTTACGATTTGCTCTGGTGCATACGTGGATATAAAATTCATGACGTTAATTTCATCAAATGGTAAATAACCAATTAATGTTATAAGGAAAATCATAAAAGGAAATAACGATAGCAGAAAAAAATAAGACAATTGCGCCGCTAAACCCGGGACATCGTCTCTCGTTATTCGCTCTATCAATTGCTTGATAAAACGAACTGAACGATTATTAGCAAATTGATTCTTAACCATTGTTGTCTCGTTTGTCTACTTTTTCTGTCAGTTCTTGCAATTGATGAAGCATGTTTAATGCAGAGGTTAGTCCTGTAGCAAGCTGTTCAGAACATTTGGCATAGTTTAGATTTAATTGATGGATTGCATTTGCTGGATTCTTAGCATAATAGGCCGCCTTGTTGCCACAAACCTGTAATTTCCTTGTCACATATGATCGCGTTTCTCGATCACTCAATGTAATAAGCCCTCCAACAACTGCTCCAGTAAGTATACCTTTGATTAATCTTTCTTTTCCCATGACTCTCAACCCCTCTGATCTTAGTTTTTCATGGCGCTAACCATCATGGGGTAAGCCCCCTTGATGAATGTCTCATTTTATGTCTAAATCATGCTTATTGGAAATGTACGCAAATAATTGCTCACAGCCTTCTTTCACTAACTCATACGTGTAATCAAAGTTTTTGGTGAAATATGGATCTGGTACATTTTGTTCTTTCGGTTGATCCACAAAATCCATCAATTTTTTTACAGTCACACCAGTTGTTTGATACGAAAATTGTGATAAATCATCCATATTTTGCTGATCCATTGCAATGACATAATCAAATTCTTCTACATCATTTGCTTGAATTTGTCTCGCTTGTTGTCCATGATACGAAATATTTAATTCATCTAGCTTTGCTCTTGTTCCTTGATGTGGAGGATTACCTATATGCCAATCGCCTAATCCTGCTGAATCAATTACAAACTGATCCTCTACTCCCTTTTCCTTGACGATATGACGAAATACCGCTTCGGCCATTGGAGATCTGCAAATATTTCCTAAACAAATAAACAATACTTTAATCATATAATACCACCTCAACTATATCTTAATCTTATTTTCTTCAAGAAGTCCTATGAAAATGCTAACAATTTCTCTTCAATTAAATCCGCCTCAAGCGGTTTACTATAAAAATACCCTTGATAATAATCACATTTCTCATTTCTAATAAAAGAAAGTATTCGTTCACCTTCTACACCTTCCGCTACTACCTTCAAACCAAACGTATGCCCTAATTGAATCATTGCTTTTATAATTTCCGCACTGCCAGATTCTTCAAACAATTCCTTAATAAAAGATTGATCTATTTTCAAATAATTAATCGGAAACTTTTGTAAGTATCCCATCGAGGAATAACCGGTACCGAAGTCATCAATCGATAAAGAGACACCCATAGAACGTAATTCATTCATCATTTCAATACATTCTTCGGTATTTTGCATTACACTATTCTCCGTAATCTCTATTTCTAAATAATTAGGATCCATGCCAGTTTCCTTAATAACTTGTTTGACTCGAGACAGAAAATCCGGGTTCTGCAGTTCGACTGCAGAAATATTGACTGCAACCATTACAGGATTCGCTCCACTCTCATGCCATCTTACGAATTGCTTACACGCTTCTCGTAACACCCATTCCCCGATTTGATCGATCATACCTATTTCTTCAGCAATCGGGATAAAAAGAGATGGCGGTATTTTGCCTTTTTTCCCATGTTCCCAACGAATCAATGCTTCTACTCCAACAATCTCATTAGTATGCACATCCACTTTTGGTTGATAGGACAGCGTAAATTCGTTAAATTTGAATGCTTTACGAATATCTGATTCTAACAATATCAATTCATTATATTGTTCACTCATTTTATTCGTATATTCACTAATACGGTTGCCACCTTGGACTTTACCATAATGAACAGCTACACTTGCCCGATTGATATAGTCCTCTGTTTTGCAAGCTTTTTCGTTCACACAACATACCCCAATCGTCGCTGTCATATAAAAATCATGCTTGGAGATAATAATTGGTTGTCTGACAACCTGTAAAATCTGCTCTGCAAATGCTTTTATATCTGGTACTTCTTGGTCAATGACAATAACAAACTCATCTCCACCCAAGCGATAGACCGGACACCTTTCCGATACAGCTTCCTTTAGACGATCTGCTATTAAAGTGATTACCTGATCACCAGCAAATTGTCCTAATGTATCATTCACATTCTTTAACCGATCCAGATCACAAATCATGATTGCTTTCGGTTTTTCATTATAATTATTATGTATATTTCTGTCTAAATCATCAAGTAACTTTTGTCGATTAGGAAGCTTTGTAAGGATGTCGTGAGTTGCCATAAATTCAATTTGTTGTTCAGATTTTTCAAATGACGTAATGTCAATAGTAGTCCCTACTACCTCAATCACTTCGCCATCTTTCGTAACGGGGGATAACATGGTGTATAAATAATGATTATGAAAATGGTGTCTAAACGTGATTTCTTTACCTGTAAATGCCTGGGTTAGCTTACTTTTCTGTACTGATATAAATTCCAAGGTGAATTCCTGACCAGTAGCTGTCATTATTTCCGGCAATTCCAACTGCTCTTTCAACTTCCCCGATAGAAATGAACAATAGAATTGCCCTTCCCGCCTTCTAATTACGAACATAAGGTTCATGTTATGATGTAATATTCTTAATAAATCATCGTTAGTACCTGAATATAGATTGTTTTCGCGTGGCATAATAGTCACCTTTGTTTTTTATTTTCTTCTAGTATACGTGAAAAGGTTACATGAAAAAAGTACTATCTCCTAACTTTTCTACATTTTCCCTTAAAATAACCGATTAATTTTACTGCTATATCTTTTGTATGCGGAAGATTGTTTCATATTTCTTTTGTCTAGGAGCATTTGAAATTGTAATTCTTTTTCTGAAATTCGTTTCTCGAGACGTTGTTTATCCTTATCACCTGTACAATATTTCAGCAAATCTCGTAATGACGCTAACTCTTTGTTTATTTGTACTTCTTCAGGCAGATATCCGCTATTTTTCATGATACGATAACTCATTCGTAATTCTGCTGGGACATGTTCTAGCGGGTCTTTCTTTAGTGGTTTTCCCTTTCCTTCTATCTGATCAAACTCGCCATCTTTCATTGCTTGTTTAATTCGTTCTTCTGCAAGTTGTGAAAATACGTCCATCTTGTATCATCCTAACTTTTCGATTCGTTTCGTTAAACTTCTTTTGACATTGGCTGCTAAAGCATCTATTTGAAGGTATTGTTCCATTCGTTCTCTATTTTTCCGGTCATGAAATAAACAATCAAATACGTCAACTGGTGTTACCTGTTGCGGATCTTCCTTCACTTTAATTAATCGGTCTGTTGGTTTTACTATTCCTTCTTGGAGCACACGGAAGTAAAATCCACTGTAGCCCGTTTTCGTTACGACAGCTGGCATCTCCTGAATACCATGAACTTTAGCTATTTTATAACACGGCTGTCTTGGCTGTGAAACTTGAATTTCTGTCTCGCCAAGCTGAAAAATGTCTCCAATATATAAATCCTGCTCTGTTAAACCATTAATTGTTATATTCTCACCAAAGGCCGGATATGAAAAACTTCGCTGATACTTATCTTCCCAATATCGATAATGAACTTTCGGATACATTAATAACGCTTTTTCTTCTCCGCCATGGTTTTTAAGGTCCGCTTGTCCATCATTCTCAAAACCTGTAACCGTTAAATAGTTGGGTTGATGCGTAGGTGTTTTCTTAAAGCCTGTATTGATTTCCTGGCCATCTAAATGATGGACAGTTGGTTTCCCCACATTTAAGGATTCGATTACATATGACACATCCAAAACTCCCTTTTCAACATACTTATTATTATTATACTAAAAATTTCTAGAAAGAATTAATAATAAACTCTTTTCAATGAATTTTACAGATGATAGAATGGCACCTGCAATATTAATGGTAAGGGGTGTTGAGTGATGCATGTAGGAAGTAAAGGCTGGTACGTAGAAAAATTGAAGGAAAAAGGTGTGCGCTATATTGAAGGTAGAAAAGTTGAAAAATTTAAAGCACATGTCCTTGCTAATTTATTAGACGAAAAAGAAAATAATTAATATATTAACAGGTCGAGCGATCGACCTGTTTTTTGTTGTGTTGCGCACAGAGACGATGGGGCTTACAAAAGTGATTGCGGACATTCGTTCCGTTATTTGTGACAAAAGAGCTCTTTTTAGGACGCACTCGGACATCTATTCCGCTATTCATTGATAATCATACTAATTCAAGCCAAAATGAACCAAATAAAGGATTCAATGTCCGCTAACACCGAAAAATGGCTGGTATTTCATCAAATAACGAACCAAATGTCCGCTCAAAAAACGTTAGCAGCAAGACAGCTTTTCTCTTGTAACAAAAATGTCAAAATCCTCCATGCCATCTACGGTCATAATTCCTTACGAAAAACAGAATAACTATAGAAAGAGATTATACTTAATTGGAGGTAACATCATGTTTTCAAATACAGAAATTGGAATAGATTTAGGAACAGCAAATATTCTTATATATACAAAAAGTAAAGGCATCATCTTAAATGAGCCATCCGTCGTTGCGGTCGATACCAGAACAAACCAAGTGGTAGCAGTCGGTAATGAAGCCAAAAATATGATCGGGAAAACACCTAGAAACATTGTCCCTATCCGTCCATTAAAAGACGGGGTCATCGCCGATTTTGATATGACGACGCAAATGCTTAAGGCTTTCTTGAAGAAAGTCAGTAAAAAGGCTGGTGTATCTACACGTAAACCAAGTGTTGTTGTTTGTACACCATCAGGAAGTACCGCTGTGGAACGAAGAGCAATTGATAATGCGGTGAAAAGCTTTGGTGCTAAAGAAGTTCACCTTATTGAAGAGCCGGTAGCAGCAGCAATTGGTGCTGATTTACCAGTAGCAGAGCCACAAGCTAGTATGATTGTAGATATTGGTGGTGGCACGAGTGAAGTAGGTATTATTTCATTTGGTGGTGTTGTTGCAAGTAGGTCTGTTCGTGTTGGCGGTGACCATATGGATGAAGAGATTATTCAATATATTAAACGTCAGCACAATGTTCTAATCGGGGAAAGTACAGCTGAAAAAGTAAAAATGGAAATCGGTTATGCACACAAGGACCATCCTGAAGAAGAAATGGATGTCAGAGGCCGTGATCTCGTAACAGGTTTACCAAAAGTAATTAGGTTACGCTCTTCTGAGGTTCATGATGCCTTTAAGGAAGTATTAGAATCCATTTTACATGCGATTACGGAGACACTTGAAAGCTGCCCACCGGAATTAAGTGGTGATATTGTCGATCAAGGTATTACGATTACTGGTGGTGGTGCATTATTAAGAGGAATGCAGCAATGGCTATCCAACGAAATCAATGATGTACCTGTACACCTTGCTGATAATCCATTGGAATCTGTGGCAGTTGGTACAGGACGTTCCTTACAAATGATTCAGAAATTGCAAAAAGCAGTTAAATAGTCTGGTATAATGAGGAAAAACGAAAGGAGTTTTTCCATGCAGACACCTTTTTCCTTACCAAAAGAAAAACGGGATGAAATGATTATTGCGATCCAGGATTATTTTGCTGCTGAACGGCAGGAAGAATTGGGCAATTTAGAGGCCGGATTCATACTAGATTTTTTCATGGTAGAGATGGCACCTTTCTTTTATAACCAAGGAGTGAAAGACGCACATCAGTTTTTAAGTGAGAAATTAGAAGATGTGTTTGAGATTGAGAAAGTCAAAAAATAGTTAGCTTCTGTTCACGAGAATTTTATCTCGTGAACAGACTTATTTTTCAATATCTACATAGAATGTTTCTGGTCCTGTTGGTTGATGGCTGCCTCCCGGTGGTTCGACGCTTCCTTTCATAAAGCGGAAATCTGATAAGTCTTCTACTCGATATAACACCCGGGCTGATCCATTTTCAACCATAATAAGATCACCGTTAATGTTTCCATTCTTATCGATTATCCAAATCTGATAATCATTATTATAAAAATTGGTTAACCCTTCCATCTCTAATAAAATTTCCTGTGTTTGCGGGTTAATCCAGACCATTCCTTCCATATCAGCGAAATCTTCATAGGGCTTAATCGGCTGACTGTCGACAACCGGATTATTCATAAACACTTGATCACTTATGATATCTTGATTTTGATATACTTCATAATCAGGTTCCACCGTCTGCTTTATTTTCAAAAAGTCTGACAAACTAAAGAACAGAATCACTACAATCATTACACCGGCTAATCCGAACAAAGGCGTTTTCCATTTGACCTGTCGTTGCTTAGGAGATCGATCCGCAAGTAGTGATTGATCAATTTTTTCCTTTAACTGGGCTGAAGGTTGAAGATCTTCATCTATTTCTAATGTTTCCTGCCAAAAAGCTAATGTATGCTGACACTTCACACAACCATCTACATGACGTTGAATGTCTTGAGCTTCTGATTCTGATAGCTGATCTTCCAGATAATCAACTAACTTTTCTTCCGATATATGTTTATCCTTCACCATTACTTGTCACCTCCACCAGAACCGATCCAACGCAATAATGATTTTTGTTTTTTTAAATTTTGTAAACCATAACGAATCGATGATTTCACTGAACCTAGTGGACGATTGGTTTTTAAGGCAATCTCTTTTTGAGTGAATTGGTCATAATACATATGATAAATGGCCTGTTGCTGTGGTAAAGGAAGCTTAAGAAGTGCTGCCCGCAGTATATCTTTCTCCATTTTCTCTATTACAAATTGATCTGCTGCCGGACTGGCATTGGTAATGATATCTTCCAGCTTATCGGCTAACACCTCAGGTTTTTTCCGTAACCTGTCGATCGCTCTCGATCTAGTTTTCACCGCAACCCAGGCTTTAATACTGCCTCTGGAAGCTTGATATTGATCACACCTTTGATAGATTTCAATAAATACTTCCTGAGTAATATCTTCTGCTTCCGGGCGATTCGCTAACACTTTATACGCAATTTGAAAAATATATTGATGATATCGTTGATAGAATTCGTCAAATGCCTCTTGATTACCTGCACGCATGTGTTCCAACAACAAATAATCATCCACATGTACTGCCCCTTCCCTTTTTAATTTCTATTTTACAAATTTTTTTGAAAATGACAAATCCAAAATCTTTTTTCCTCCGTATCACTTGATGAATAACCAATAAACATAAGGGGGAATTAAAATGCTTCGCAAAAAATTAGCGCTCTCGTTAACTATTTTATTAGGCTTATTACTTTTCACTCCGCTTAGCAGCGTGTTTGCTGCTGGTGGTCTAACGTTGTACACACCTTACACAGGACTATCTGTTACACCTGGTGAAACATTAACGTATGATGTCACGGTTATTAATGACAATTCTTCCATTCAGAATGTGTCTTTTGATGTGAATGGTCTGCCGGAGGGATGGGATTATGCAATCACAGCCGGCGGGAATGATATTAGTCAACTCTCGATCCGTGGAAATAATGAGCAGGATCTTTCTCTAGAAGTAACGGTTCCGCTTGAAATCGAAAAAGATGCTTACTCGTTCGAACTCGTCGCTGATGGTGAAGGTGATGCTTATGCAGAATTACCATTTGTCACAAGGGTTACAGAGGAAGGAACGTTTAATTCTGAGTTTAGTTCTGATCAACCGAATATGGAAGGACATGCGGATGCCACCTTCTCTTATTCTGCCACATTACGTAACCGGACAGCAGATGAACAGACCTATGCTTTATCAGCGGGAACAGGTGAAGGCTGGGGAGTTCAATTTCAAGCTGATGGTAACAATGTAACTTCTGTAACATTGGAACCGAACGGATCAAAGGATATCACAGTCGAAGTAACGCCTCCAACAGATGTGAAAGCAGATACCTATGAAATACCAGTTCGTGCCACCAATAGTTCAACATCATCTGACCTTACACTGGAGGCGGTTATTACCGGCTCTTATGAAATAGCTGTATCCACACCTGATGGAAACTTAAGTGCAGATGTTACAGCAGGAAACAATCGAACCATTGATCTCGTGGTAGAGAATACCGGAACTGCAACACTAAATGATATTTCCATTTCTGCCTCCACTCCGCCAAATTGGGAATCTGAATTTGACGAGAGCTCCATTGCGACGTTGAAGGCGGGTGAATCGAAAACAGTGAAGGCAACATTAACAGCTCCAGATGATGCCATTGCCGGTGATTATGTCACTACCTTTACAGCAGAAACATCTGAAGCTTCTTCTGACGCGGATTTCCGTGTATCCGTCGAAACATCGACGTTATGGGGAATTATTAGTGTATTAATCATCTTAGCAGTAGTAGGCGGACTATACTTGATTATTAGAAAATACGGGAGGAGATAATCAATGGTTGAACCGATTATTCAACTCGATCGTATCTCCAAAAAATATGATCAACAATATGCAGTCAATGAGCTGACATTATCAATTGAAAAAGGAGAAATATTTGGTCTGTTAGGTCCTAACGGTGCAGGAAAGTCAACTACTATTCTGATGATGTTAGGATTAAGTGAACCGACAAGCGGTAGTGTCAAAGTATGTGGAATGAACTCAACAACCAATCCACTCGCTGTTAAGAAAAGAGTCGGTTATTTACCTGATGATCTTGGTTTTTATGAACATATGACAGGCTATGAAAATTTACTTTTCACTGCTAGTTTAAACGCCATTCCTCGTACTATCGCAGAAGAACGGGCAAGGGATTTATTAGCAAAAGTCGGGCTTAAAGAATCAGGCGACAAAAAGGCTGGCAAATATTCACGTGGTATGCGCCAGCGCTTGGGCTTGGCTGATGTATTAATGAAAAATCCTGAAGTTATCATTCTAGATGAACCTACACTCGGTATTGATCCTGAAGGTGTTCGCGAATTACTTGCATTAATTAAACGGCTAAACCGAGAGGAAGGAATTACGGTACTTCTTTCCTCTCACCAGCTCCATCAGGTGCAACAAATTTGTGATCGTGTTGGTATTTTTGTTAAAGGAAAATTACTTGCGGAAGGTAATGTTGAAGGTTTAGCGAAACAATTATTTTTGGAAGATTCATTTGTTATCTATGCCAAGGCTAATCCAGTTGATAACAAATTAAATGAACAATTACAGGATATAGACGGAGTTAATCGAGTTGTGGAAACCGATGAACAATTAGAAATCTATGCCGAAACAGATATTTCTTCTGCAGTAGCTAGAACCGTTGTAGAAGCTGGCTCTGATTTATATTACATCAGAAAGAAAAATTATGGTTTAGATGAAATCTATCATCGTTATTTTGAAGGGAGTGGCGCAGATGGTAAAGCTTCAAGCGCTTAAAAAGTGGATACCTGACATAAGCTTAGATATGCGGTCAAACAATAATGACAATCTCCAAGCATTTAAAGCACTTGTTCGTAAGGAGTTTACCGATTATATTACTAGCTGGCGTATCATCATTATGCTAGCTTTAATTGTGCTGACTTGTGTTGGTTCTCTCTATACTGCAATTACTTCGATTCAGGATGCAATAGATACCAATGAGGATGCCAAAGAAATCGCCAAAAGCTCCTTTCTTTTCTTAAAATTATTTACGATTTCTGATGGTACGTTACCATCTTTTATTACCTTTGTTTCTTTTTTAGGTCCACTTCTAGGGATTGCACTTGGCTTTGATGCGATTAATTCTGAACGTAACAAAGGAACATTGAGCCGGCTTATTTCACAGCCTATCCCTCGTGACTATGTACTAAATGCAAAGTTTACAGCAGCCTTATTGATAAATACGGTACTTTTTGTCGCGTTAGGATTTATGGTAATGGCACTTGGGATCTTGATCCTTGGCATTCCTCCGACTGGCGAGGAATTTTTGCGGATTCTTTGCTTTCTTGTTTTATGTATTGCCTATATTGCCTTTTGGCTAAATCTAGGAATTCTTTTTTCGGTTCGCTTTAAACAACCAGCAACTTCTGCATTAGCAGCGATTGCTATCTGGATTTTCTTTAACATTTTTTATCAGATGATTGTGGAATTGTTATCGAAGTCGATTTTAAATCCCGAAAGCATCGCAAGCACGGCTGATGCTATTAGCAGACAGGGTATAGTCCTTAATCTAATGAGGCTTTCACCAAACTACCTGTTCACGGAATCAACGACAACACTTTTGTCACCGTCAGTTCGGAGTCTTGGACCATTAACCGTTGAACAAACAACAGGAGCAATTGCCGGACCATTGCCATTAAGTCAAAGCTTAATGTTAATTTGGCCACAACTAACAGGACTAATCGCCGCAACATTGATCTGTTTTGCGATTTCCTATTTATTGTTTATGCGCCAGGAGATTAGATCAAAATAAAACAGTGTACGGTTAAAACCAGTGAGCGATCATACTCACTGGTTTTTTATCGGGCACTTTTTTAATAATATCGGGCGCTTTCCATGTTTTATCGGGCACTTTTTTGATGATATCGGGCACTTATCGTAGTATATCGGGCACTTTTTTTAATTTATCGGGCACTTTCACTAGATTCTTCTACTTTTACCTTTAATAATAATACCAAATCACTTTGTTCTATCATTCTGTTTACTACCTCTTCATCTTGTAGATCCATTGTGTGGAGCGCATTTCTATTGGTTTCTCTATAACCAGCAAGCAGTTTGATTTCTCCTAGCTTTAACTCTACTTCGTCATCACCAATGGCATAATCCCATGTAGTACCAGTTTTTTCTTCTCCCAAGATTATCGATCGCTGTACATTTGCTCCAGGTGAATAAAGATGAGCTATTGTATCTTCTGTGTCAGACTCTATCATTCCGAAACCTACATTACCTTCTTCCACTTTATTTGGACTGTCATAGTAGGATAATTCTATTAACGGTTTATCGTCTTTTTCACCATCTTCATATTTTTCTACCCAAAGAGTTACACTCCTCTGATCTGCATCTGGTAAATAAAAGTTAAAATCGAATATATTCCCTAAATTTAAGTCAGTAAATGTGTTCTCATATTCCGAATCTGCATTCACCGAAATAGTAGGTACCTCAGATTGATCGTTAGAACAACTAGCACAAACCCCAAGCAATATAATGAACATCATCATTTTCAAAAATTGAATTGTAACCCCTCCGTCATAAAAAGAATATACGTTTCTATTATTTCTCTTAGTTATTCGATTTCAAATTCTGTTGCTAAAGTTATTTCCTCGCTTATTGGTTTTACTACTCGATATTTTCCGGGAGAAAGATTATGTTTTAAATGATTAGTGGCAATGGTTTGGGTATATGATTCATTTGGTTTTACCATAATGCCGATCGTTTGAATTTCTGTATCATCTTTAAACGGCATTTGATACCAGGAGCCGTCTATGTATCTTTCCATATAATATATAAGACCGAAATTTAAATTAGAAGCACTATTGTTCGTTATCTCTAGTGTTATCTGGTCCACTTTTTTTGAATATTTATTTTTATCTAGTTTCATTTCATAATTGTCTTGTTCAATTATTTCACCATAATCAGACTTTAGTAAATCATCTGTTAAATCCTTGTTACAACCCGTTAGTAAAATCAATACGAACAATAATATATAAACTAAACTTTGAACATATTTAACTTTCATCATAAACTCCTTTGGGTTAGCTATTCCATTTATTATAACATCATATTTACTATTCACCTCCCTTAAACATCGAGTGATTTGCACCTTACTAAATTCTTTCTCCCCTTCTTTTTTCATTTTTACAATTACTAAAATATACAAAATAGCTAACCACTTTTGAGATTAGTGATTAGCTATTTTCTGTTTACTAGTTTACCTGTTCAATATTCCATTGCTGATTAGCACCTTTATTATCACTCCACTGGATCACGTTCCCTCCATCTTCACTTGACTTTGCTTCTACTTCAAGTGCTTTCCCACTATTACGATTAATAAATCTTAAGTAGCCATCACGATTTTGAATAATTGACCATTGTTGATTTATCCCATTTAAGTTCGACCACTGTACTATGTTTGCTCCGTTAGCAGTTGAGAAATCATAGACGTCTAGCGCCTTCCCACTATTTTGATTTATAATATTGTAATACCCATCACCATTCCGAGCAATTGACCAATTCTGGCACGAACAACCATTTGCACTCCATTGTTGAATATTTGCTCCATCACTTGTACTTGCATTAGTCACTTCTAAAAGCTTCCCACTATTTCTATTTACTATTTGATAAGAAGAATTAGAATCAAAGGATTCTGAATTAAATTTGCTATTTCCTGAAATCGTATTGTTACTCCCAGCCTCATTGCTTACTAACGCGCCATCTGTATCTATCTTATTGTTAGTGATTTCGTTATAATCAGAATCACCTGTAAGGCGAATTCCTGGATTGTTGTAACCTGAATGGGTTGACATCAAATTATCTGAGATCGTATTACTACTTCCAGGAGCAAGGCGTATCATTGATTCAGGATTTAGTGACGTGTTATTTTGGACAATCGTATTATTAGTAAAGGTATTGTCATTAGCCTGAATTAAAATGCCATGAATTCTTGAATCAATAACCGTGTTTCCAGTTATTGTATTATTATTCGCACCTGTTAAAACAAAAATTCCTCTTGGATAACTTTGAATCACGTTATCTTCTACTATATTGTATGCCCCACCATTAGGTATCCTAATCCCGCCATAGCTATCTTGCTGTTGTTGGGTATTTATTACTTGGTTGCTTCTAACAGTTGTATAAGTAGCACGTGATAAATTAATTCCACTCCCACCCGTTGAATTCGTGATTAAGTTGTTAGTGATTTCTACATTAGTAAATTCACCAACCGGATAGTTTTCATCTCCTGTTGCAATCGAGTGACCACTTGTTTGGTCAAACACACTATTCGTAATAACAGAATCTCTCATTCTTCTTAATATGGCACCATTTGTAGCATCTTTAATTTCGATCCCGTCTAATCTTAAATTACTAACCTCTGCATCAATATTCATTCCACCTACTTGACTTAGTCCCTGCGAAGATCGATTCGCTCTGTCAGCATCAAATGTTATATCTGAAACGGTTACATTTAAGTTAACGGAATTGGAATGTAGAATAGGATTTCCTACTACATAATTAGCACGGGTACCCATTTTTTTAATGATAGTTTGTCCTCTTCCATCACCAACCAAGTTAACTCCCGCATGGAAACGAAGTGCTTCATCTACATAATAGGTACCAGCCGGAATATAAACGGTTCCTTCTTCACCTTGGTCATAGAAATAGCGCATAGCGTCGTGAAGTGCTTCTGTTTGAGATGAATTATCCCCTGGCGTTACACCAAAATCAGTTGCGTTTACAGTTTCCGCGTGAACACTAATGTTAACAAATCCGATTGACAATATGCTTATTAACACCAAAAAACTTATCATTTTACAAAATTTCAATGTTAACAGCTCCTTTATTTAATTTTCTAATATGTCACAAAATTATAGAAGTTAATTTTCAACTGTTTCATTCAATAAGTAACGATACTACTTACAAACAATAAGTCAGTAGAAGTTTTTTCAGAATTGTTGAGGTAGTGTTTAAGATTAGCAAAAAGAGGACATAGAGTACGATTTTAAATTCTTATCAATTCACCTACTTTCTATAAGGTATTATTTTGAATTTAGCACATGTTATTTTCTCCATCAATAAGACATTTTTGCCGAAATAGTACATTATTGCCTAACTCCAACTTATGATATTTATCGGCGGTATTCCAATGATATTAGGAACTCCCTTCCTTCTCCTATCAAAAAATGTTATGCTCCTTCTGTTGGAGGTGAAAACATGAAGGCTTATCTTCTTTTAATATTAGCAGCGATTTTTTATGCAGGTAATCTAATTGTCGGGAAGCCTGTTGCACAGGAAATACCTCCGATTACATTGTCTTTGTTCCGCTATCTTATTGCATTGGTAATTATTTTCCCGTTTGGTTATCGGGAGTGGAAAAATAATAAGGAATTATGGAAAAAGGAATGGAAAGCGATTCTCGCATTATCTGCTACAGGACTTGTATTATTTAATATTTTCATATATTTAGCATTAAACTATACTACATCAATCAATGCTGGGATTGTCGAGGCAACCGCCCCCATTTTCACTTTAATTCTTACCTTTTTACTATTTAATGAACGTTTCTCACAAAAGCAATTGATTGGCGTATTGATTTCCTTATTTGGTGTCTTTTTTGTGATTACCAAAGGTTCATTAGAAGTTATTATGAGTTTACAATTTAATAGTGGGGATCTGATTATGATTCTTGCCATGATTACGTGGGCGTTTTATTCCATCTTTATCAAACAACATACCTGGAAATTCCCTACTTATGGTGCTCTACTTGTTATGACAGTTGTCGCTATTATCATGTTCTTCCCATTAATGACAATCGAAATCGATCAAATCCAAACAATCAACTGGTCGTGGGAGGTTATCTCTGGTCTCTTCTATTTGGGGATATTTCCTTCACTTGTGGCATTGATTGCTTATAACAAAGGGATTGCAGCAATCGGACCATCACGAGCAGCTGTCTTTCTTAATCTCATCCCTGTCTTTACGATGATCGGTGCCGTGATCTTTTTAGGGGAACAGCTTACCTGGATTCAACTTATCGGAGCGTTATTCGTTATCTTTGGAGTCCTAATCACAAATCGAGTGAAAGAAAACAAATGAGCCGTCGCTACAACGGCTCATTCTTTTTATCACGGTGCTAAATATCTGTTAGCCTCTCACTCGAAGCTTCATGTAACACAAGGATGGGTTAAAATCCCAGTCTCATTTTTATTCATCAAACGTCCATTCTGCTAAGCTATCAATAGTAAATGTTGGCTGTTTTTCAATTGATTTGAGATCTTCTTTTGTAGTTACACCGGTATGTACTAGCAACGAATCAATCCCTGCGTTAATCCCTGCCAGAATATCTGTCGCATAATTATCGCCAACCATTAAGGTCTCATCTTTTGCAGTACCCAAAACTTCAAGCGCCTGGTCAACAATAATCGACTCTGGTTTCCCAATAAATTTAGGCTCGACACCTGTCGTCACCGATAATACAGAAATTAATGAACCAGCACCAGGTAAAAATCCTCGTTCTGTTGGCAGTGCTACATCACCATTTGTTGCTACAAATTTTGCACCTGCACGGATATTAAGCGCACCTTTAGCTAATTTCTCATAATTAATTGTGCGGTCCAATCCCATTACAACAAAATCTGCCCCTTCCTCAACGATTTCCAAGCCACACTCTTCTAGGGCCATATGTAGTCCTTCTTCACCAATTGGATAGACCTTCGTATCTGCTTTTTGATCTTTTAGATAGCTTGCGGTTGCCATACTCGTTGTAAAAACGTGCTCTGTCGTACTCGGCACTCCCATATTCACTAATTTTTCCGATACATCACTCGGATGTTTCGTCGAATTATTCGTTAAAAAAAGATATGGTAAACCTCTATGGTCTAGCTCCTTAACAAAATCAATCGCTTCGATTATTTTTTCTGTTCCTTTATAGACTGTCCCATCAAGATCGATTAAAAATCCTTTATATTTTTGCATGATATCCTCCTGAATTTTTTGAAAATTCCATGTATTTCATTTGTCATTTTCACAATACATGATAGTATATATTTATGACAATAAAGACTTAGCAGTTATTTGTATGTTATCATGTTAAATAATTTAACAGAAGTATTTAACATGATAAAATATTTAAGTATGCTGTTACTTTAGTGAATTACATAGTTAAGCATATCGTGACACATATGCGCTTAACTCGTAAATAAACAAGTAGAAAGGTAGTTAAAGTTAATGACAACGAATAACCCAAAAGCAGTAATTGTGATTTTTGGTGCAACAGGGGATCTAGCAAACAGAAAACTTTATCCTTCCATTTACAGACTTTACCGAAATGGAAAGTTATCCGATAACTTTGCCGTAATTGGTGTTGCAAGACGTCCATGGACAAATGACGTATTCCGTGACAAAGTAAAAGAATCAATCGATAATTTTGATGATCCTCATATTGACAAAGATGAATTCGCAAGTCACTTCCACTACAATCCATTTGATATCCAAGACCTTGAACATTATCAAGAATTGGAAGCATTAATTAACGAATTAGATGCTAAGCATGAAACAAATGGTAATCGCCTATTCTATTTCTCTATGGCGCCTAATTTCTTCGGAACACTTGCAGCGAACCTTAAGTCAGAAGGTTTAACAACAACACAAGGATGGACTCGTCTTGTTATCGAAAAACCGTTTGGTCATGATTATCAATCAGCAAAAGAGCTAAATGACCAAATTCGTGAAGCATTTACAGAGGATCAAATTTACCGTATTGACCATTACCTTGGTAAAGAAATGGTCCAAAATATCGAAGTGATCCGTTTTGCCAATGCCTTATTTGAACCATTATGGAATAATCAGTATATTTCTAATATCCAAATCACATCAAGTGAAGTTCTAGGTGTAGAAGAGCGTGGACGTTATTATGATGGTGCAGGCGCATTAAAAGATATGGTGCAAAACCATATGTTGCAAATGCTTGCGCTGATTGCAATGGATCCACCAATTAAATTAACACCTGAAGAAATTCGCGGCGAAAAAGTAAAAGTATTACGTGCTTTACGTAAGTTAAATGAAAACGAAGTGGATGATTACTTTGTTCGCGGTCAATATGACAAAGGGATTGTAAATGGCGAGGAATTACCGGCATACCGTGAAGGTAACGGTGTAGATCCTGAGTCTAATACCGATACTTTTGTTGCAGCGAAATTAATGATCGATAACTTCCGTTGGGCAGGGGTTCCATTCTACATTCGCACAGGAAAACGGATGAAACGTAAATCAACGGAAATCGTAGTAGAATTTAAAGATTTACCAATGAACCTATACTATGATAAAGAACATGAAACCAAATCAAACCTTTTAGTGATTCATGTACAGCCTGATGAAGGGATTACGTTACATGTTAATGCGAAGAAAGGCGACTATAATGCGTCTTCTACACCAATCACATTAAGCTATGATAATAACTCAGAAGATAAAATGAATACACCGGAAGCTTATGAGACGTTATTACATGACTGTATGCGCGGTGATTCTACTAACTTTACCCACTGGGATGAGGTTGCATTATCATGGCAGTTTGTTGATGTAATAGCAAGCGCATGGTCGAAGAAAAAAGCAGACTTCCCTAATTATACATCAGGATCAAATGGCCCAGAAGAAGCAGACCTTCTATTAAATAAAGATGGTTTCGAATGGTGGGACGTTAAGTCTGAATAAAAATTCAAAGCAATCAATCAATGCAACGTTGGTTGATTGCTTTTTCATATCAATGAGGAGGGATTTAGATGAAATTTTATGATATCTCGATGGATGTCTACCCTAACATGCAAGTCTGGGAGGATATAGAAAGTAATAAACCCGTTTTCGATAGACAAACAAGTGGTCATGTTACCGCAACTACCGCTACACTTGGATTGCACACTGGCACCCATATCGATGCACCATTACACATGATTAATAATGCCGATACCTTTGAAACGATCCAATTAGAACGACTTGTACGAAAAGTGAAAGTGCTCGATTTGGAAGACAGTAAAGATGGGATTACTCGATCAGATTTGGAAGCGCATACGATTGAACAGGGTGATTTCCTTTTATGTAAAACGAAAAATTCCTATTATTCTAGTGAGCATTTTGACTTTAACTTTATATATTTAAAAGAAGATGGTGCAGATTACTTAGTGGAAAAAGAAATTGAAGGTATCGGTATTGATACATTAGGAATTGAGCGAAGCCAAGACGGTAATCCCACTCATCGAAAATTGTTTCGTGATGACATCATTATAGTGGAGGGTCTGCGATTAAAAGATATTGAACCTGGGGAGTATTTTATGGTAGCAGCACCTTTAAAATTAGTTGGAACCGAAGCAGCGCCAGCGAGAGTGTTGCTGTTTGATCAATGGCCAAATGCTTAATTTTAGCTTGGAGGTTCTTACGGACACTTGATGCTAATTTGATACATTTTGGTCCGTAAGATCGATTTTTACGGACAATTCTATCTGATATAGTCTTTCTCTGTCCGTTAGATCCGTTCTTGCGGACAGTTTTTCATGTACTTTCAATTAGTTGTCCGTAAAGTACTTATTGATGCAAATTATTTTATATGTTACATAACCCGTGATATAATTTATATTAAGTAACCTAAATGGAGCGATGATAATGGAATTTGTAATGCCTATCAAGGATGTAAATCATATTAAAAAATTAAAAGCCTATCTAAAAAAACGCTCTTTTCGTGACTACCTGTTATTTGTATTTGAAATTAATACAGGTCTTCGTATCAACGAACTATTAGCAATTAAAGTGGAACAAGTGTGGGATGGTAAAACACCAAGGGAATTTATTCAATCCACCAGTGATAAAACTTCCTCTATTTATTTAAACACAAAAATCCGTTCTGCTATAAAGCAATATATGCTCCATTCCACTCTATCTTCTGAAGACTACTTATTTATAACGAAAAATGGAACGTCCCCTATTACACGTCAGCAGGCATACCGTATCATCAATAAGGCGGCACGAGAAATTGGCATTGATGATAAGATAGGAACCCATACATTACGAAAAACATTCGGTTATCACGCATATAAAAAAGGAATAGCTATCTCGCTCATAAGGGATATTTATGGTCATTCCTCTACATCAGAAACACTTCACTATATTGGAATGGATAAAAAAGAGTCTACAACGATTAAAGTAGATGTAAATTTATAAAATAAGACTATGATCAAGGTGTTAGCGTCTGTTACTCCACTTAGATTTCTGATGTGTGTGGTCTTACAGACAATTACATTGTGATAAACAAAAAGGGGAATTGCCTATGATAGGTGACTTATTTACGACAGAATACTTTATTTTAACGATAGGGTTATTGTTTATTATTGGCGTTATAACGACTAAATTCTCCAGTAGAATTGGCGTACCTGTGCTAATACTATACATTGCTATTGGTATGCTATTTGGCAGTGATGGCCTTAATTTTATTTATTTTAGTGATTATAACCTTACCCAACTAATTGGGATGTTAGCACTTGTTATTATCCTATTTGAAGGTGGTCTTCAGACAGAATGGAAGAATATCCGCCCAGTAATTGGTCCCTCTATCTCATTAGCGACATTAGGAGTGCTAATTACCTCAGTAGTAGTTGCAATTGCTGCGAAATTCATTCTGGATGTCACTTGGTTAGAAGGCTTTTTGTTTGGTGCAATCGTTGGTTCCACTGATGCAGCAGCAGTTTTTGCTGTTCTAAAAGGTCAAAATATTAAGCAAAGAATTGGATCGACATTAGAAGCTGAGTCAGGGTCTAATGATCCGATGGCGATGATCCTAACTATATCTTTCATCGAATTGATCACGAATGAACAAGCATCTTACTTTTCTCTAATCGGTACGTTTTTTTGGCAAATGTTAGTTGGTGTTTTAATCGGTCTTCTAATGGGATTTATAGCAGTTTATTCCATCAATAAAATAAATCTAGATTCAAGTGGATTATACCCGGTATTTGGCCTGGCATTTGCGTTATTAACATTTAGTTTTTCTGATCTTATACAGGCTAGTGGCCTATTAGCTGTCTATGTATTAGCCGTGTATATTGGAAATGCAGAAATAGCTTATCGCCATTCGATTTTCCGTTTTAATGAAGGGATTGCATGGATTGCACAAATTCTGATGTTTACGATATTAGGACTTCTTGTTTTTCCAAATGATTTATTTTCATTCGATATTATTTGGCAAGGACTAGTTATTTCCCTAATCTTAATTTTATTGGCTCGCCCTATTGCTGTTTTTATCAGTACGATAAAGCAAAGTTATAGTTTCAAAGAAAAGATCTTTCTATCGTGGGCAGGTTTAAAGGGTGCAGTTCCTATCGTATTAGCCACCTTCCCGATGGTAGCAGAATTAGATAATGGACAGCTATTTTTTAATGTTGTATTCTTCGTTGTCCTACTATCCGCTTTAATCCAAGGTTCTACGATCTCAATTGTTGCTGAAAAACTCGGATTATCTGGACGCAGTCGTGCGGAACCGATGCACAGCATAGAGCTCATTTCGATTGGAAAAGCAAATGCAGAAATGGTTGAATATGAGGTGCGTGACGAAGTAAATTTGGTAGGTGAACAATTAGTAGATATTGATTTTCCTCAAGATGCTTTAATAAGTGCAATTATAAGAAATAATGAATTGGTTGCCCCAACTGGTGACACCACCATAAAAAAAGGTGATATTCTATTTATTTTAGTATCTAAAAAGAACAAGACACAATTGAAGAAATTATTAAGGTAAGAAAAGCGCAGAGCGCCCGTCTAGAAACGTAGCGGATGGAACGAATCAACTGAGATAAAGGAATCACGGTGAGTTTACGAACCAATGATGACTTTCACCTAAAGGCATAAGTGCGACTAAGCCTCTGGTTTCACCAATCGGCAAGTCTTCTTTATCGTAGGGCAATTCGTGAAGTCGCCTAGTTTCTGGGCGCTCGGAGCTAGACATCTGCGCAAAATTTATACTTTCCTATCTTACAAGTCTTACAAGAAAAACTAGGAAAGCCCAAAGTAGTTATTTTGACATAAATAATAGGCGTAACAACCGCTCCGGCTGCCCCTTTCCCTTTCCGTGGGGTTTGTCCTTCAGCTAACTTTTTTGAGCAAAACTCGCTCAAAAAAGTGGATCTTCAGGTCAAACGATTCCCACAGGAGTGGAAGGGGGCGGCCTACGCTATTATCAGGCTCTACAACGCTAGCATGAAGTAACACAGCTGCTTTTATACTCATGGATAGCGGTCCATTGTAAAAAAAGCAACCTATTACTTATCACAATAGTTGTTGCATCTCTTATAGCGGAGACTAATTACGTAGACTCCTGCGGGAATAGCGCGAGCCGAAAATCCACTTTGCAAAGTGTTTTTCTTTGCAAAGTTAGTTGAGGCCGTGCCCGCGGAAAGCGAAGTAATTAGTCGGAGCGTTTTCAACCACCAAAAAATATGTCAAAATAACTACTTCGTTAAACACGGTCATCGAGCTGATTATATACTTTCTTACCTTTTAAGAAAAACCTCTTGCTTTTAAGCAAGAGGTTTTCTCAATATTAATCTTCTAACCACTCTGTATGGAACACGCCTTCTTTGTCGTTACGTTGATACGTATGAGCACCGAAGTAGTCGCGTTGTGCTTGTAGTAAGTTTGCTGGCAATGTTTCTGTACGATAGCTGTCATAGTAAGCTAATGCACTTGCAAAGCCTGGTACTGGAATACCACGTTCCATTGCGATAGAAAGTACTTTACGTAGTGATGTTTGATAGCTTTCCACGATCTCTTTGAAATACGGATCAAGTAGTAAGTTCGCAAGTCCTGGATCACGATCATATGCTTCTTTAATTTTTTGCAGGAATTGTGCACGAATGATACATCCACCACGGAAGATCATCGAGATATCACCATAGCGCAAGTTCCAGTCATTTTCTTCAGAAGCTGCACGCATTTGCGCGAAACCTTGTGCATAAGAAACAATTTTACTCATATAAAGTGCTTTACGGATTGCTTCAATAAGCTCATCTTTGTCACCTTCATATGGCTTGTCTCCAGCTGACGGACCTTGTAATACTTTGCTTGCTGCCACACGTTCTTCTTTCATGGCAGAGATGAAACGTGCAAAAACAGATTCAGTGATCACCGGTAATGGTACACCTAAGTCTAGAGAGCTTTGACTTGTCCATTTACCTGTACCTTTTTGACCAGCGGTATCAAGGATCACATCTACCATTGGTTTACCTGTCTCTTTATCTTTCTTCTTGAAGATATCTGTGGTAATTTCAATAAGGTAACTGTCTAATTCCCCTTTGTTCCATTCGCCAAATACTTCATGTAATTCTTCCGCACTTAATCCAAGTACATGCTTCATAATGAAGTATGCTTCACAAATTAACTGCATATCGCCATACTCGATACCGTTGTGTACCATTTTGACATAATGACCAGCACCATTTGGTCCGATGTACGTTACACAAGGATCACCGTTAACTTTTGCAGATATTGCTTCAAAAATTGGTGCTACTTTATCATAAGCTTCTTTTTGTCCTCCTGGCATAATAGAAGGTCCTTTAAGTGCTCCTTCTTCCCCACCAGATACACCAGTTCCAATAAAGTGGATACCGGACTCGTCTAACTCTGCGTTACGACGCATAGTATCTTTAAAGAATGTATTACCACCATCGATTAAGATATCTCCTTCATCTAGAAGTGGTTTTAATGAAGCAATCGTTGCATCTGTTGCCGGGCCTGCTTGTACCATCAACATGATCTTACGAGGTTTTTCTAAAGAATCTACAAATTCTTCGATCGTTTCTGCTCCAACAAAGTTTTTACCTTTTGCTTCATTATTTAAAAAGTCTTCTGTTTTTTGATAAGTTCTGTTAAATACTGCTACAGTGTAACCTCTGCTTTCCACGTTAAGCGCAAGGTTTTTACCCATAACAGCAAGACCTATCACACCAAATTGTTGTTTTGCCATTCTCTTATTCGCTCCTTTTTTTGTCACTATGTATTATTCCATTGTCTATTTTAGCATGAAATCGAATATTACTGTAGTGATCTGAAAAATTCACTCCATATAATAAGTTATTATATTGACACACCCTCTGCAAGTATTAGCTATTAATTTTCTGAAAATTTATACATTAAACTTACAGTACCCATTTCTCAATAGCTCTTGCTACACCGTCTTGATCGTTTGCTGCCGTTTCTGAGTCAGCCACTTTTTTAACTTCTTCCTGGGCATTTCCCATTGCAATTCCTAACCCTGCTTGTTTGATCATTTTAATATCATTCAAACTGTCACCCATCGCCATTACTTGCGACATATTAATTCCTAACCGCTCACATACGACTTCAATTGCTGCTGCTTTATTAACACCAATAGCATTCACTTCAATATTTGTCGGACTGGAATTACTTAATTCAATTTCTTCCCAGCTTTCAATTGTCTCCATGATCTTCCCTTTTGTTTGCGGATCTTTTGTATCAAATCCAAATTTTAACCACTCATGTGCTAAAATATCCTCTGGTACTTCTCCACGCCATATTTGATCTGTTGAAGAAAGCCATGCCCATGTTTGATGTTCTTCTTTTAATGCTACAAGCTTCTCAATGACTCGTGCATCAAGCGTTTGACGGGCAATCAATTCTCCAGTCATTGTCCAGATTTCACTACCATTTACCGTTATCAGATAATGGATATCCAATTCTTTTGCAATATCAGAGCTTGTTTGATAATGTCTTCCTGTAGAAATAATCACTTCTACACCTTTTTCCCGTGCTTTTTTAATTGCTTCTTTGTTCGTTTCCGAGACTCGATGGTCATTGCCTAACAAGGTTCCATCCATATCTAGAGCAATAAGTTGTATATCCTTTTTCATTTGTAAGCTCCTCTCATCGTGCATTCTCTTCTATTTTATGCGATGCTGTATAATTTAGCAAAAAAGGATACTTGGGGTATAATAAAGTGAGTAGATGATCAGTGGAGGTTTGAGCCTCACTGGACATTAGGGAAACTTATCGGGGTGTGAAGTGGTCTTACAGACGATTAGCACGATGGTAAAAAGTAACAATAAAAAATGAGGTGACATAAATGCAAAAACGAGCAGTTGTCAGTGTAGTTGGCAAAGACCAGGTAGGGATTATTGCCAAGGTAACCACTGTAATATCAGATAATAATATCAATATATTAGATATTAGTCAGACGATTTTAGAAGGCTTTTTTACGATGATCATGCTAATTGAAATCAATGATCCAAGTAATCTTGAAACGTTACAAGAAAAATTTAAGCCTGTCGAGCAAGAATTAGGTTTAAAAATCAATATTCAACTAGAAGATGTCTTTCAAGCAATGCATCGTGTCTAAGGAGGGTAACAGATGCCAATAGCTTTTACCGAAATTCAAGAAACAATACGAATGGTAGAGATGGAACACCTTGATATTCGTACAGTGACAATGGGAATCAGCTTGCGTGATTGTGCTGATCACGATTTTGAAAAAGTCAAACAAAAGGTATATGATAAGATCACAAGTTATGCGAAAGACTTAAAATCAACGGCAAATCAGGTAGCAAAAGAATATGGTGTACCGATTATTAATAAACGAATCGCGATTTCTCCTGCTGCTGAACTATTAGGTAACGCAACAAAAGAACAAGCAATTGAACTTGCCGAAACGTTAGATAAGGCAGCGCAAACTTTAGATGTTGACTTTATTGGTGGCTTTTCAGCCTTAGTACATAAAGGAATTTCTAAAGGGGATCAAATACTACTTGATGCGTTACCTGAAGCTTTAAGTAAAACAGAGCGTGTTTGTTCTTCGATTTCAGTAGCAACAACTAGAACAGGGATTAATATGGATGCTGTCCGCCAAATGGGACAGATCATTCACGACACAGCTAAATCAACACAAGATAACAATAGTATCGGCTGCGCTAAACTCGTTGTCTTCTGTAACCCTGTTGAAGATAATCCATTTATGGCAGGAGCTTTTCATGGGGCCGGTGAAGGTGAAGCAGTCCTAAGTGTTGGGGTGAGTGGACCAGGTGTAGTCCTTCATGCCTTGCAACGTTACCCTGATGCTGATTTGGGTGAAGTCTCCGACGTGATTAAGAAGACAGCTTTTAAAATAACGAGAGCTGGCGAAATAATCGGACGTGTTGTCGCGGAACGCTTAAATGTCCCTTTTGGGATTATGGACCTTTCGCTAGCACCTACTAACGCGATGAATGATAGTGTTGCCGAAATATTAGAAGAAATTGGATTGGAACGTGTCGGAACACACGGTACGATCGCAGCCTTAGCATTGATGAATGATGCTGTTAAAAAAGGTGGTGCGATGGCAAGTTCCTATGTGGGCGGGTTAAGCGGTGCTTTTATTCCAGTTAGTGAGGATAACGGCATGATCCGTGGAATTGAAGAAGGAGCCTTAAACCTTTCCAAATTAGAAGCGATGACATGCGTCTGTTCAGTTGGTTTAGATATGATCGCATTAGAGGGAAAAGCTAGTCCTGAGACATTGGCCGCCATTATTGCAGATGAGGCTGCCATTGGAATGATCAATAAAAAAACTACGGCAGTACGGGTAATTCCTGTAATTGGTAAAGAAGAAGGAGAAACAGTCGAATTCGGTGGCTTACTTGGTCGTGCCCCGATTATAGGTGTGAACCAGTTTTCTTCTGATAAATTAATACAACGAGGTGGCAGAATTCCGGCTCCATTACAATCGTTGATTAATTAAAAGCCTGACAGTCTATTACGCAAAGAAAATACCACGTGAAATTGCACACCAAAAACTGCACCTCTGATTGTTAGATAGTTTCCAACAATTAAGGTGCAGTTCAATTTTAATCCAAGCGTTTTATTATTATTTCATATTCAACTAAAAGTACCTTTTATTAGCGAAAGAAGACAGAGTATATGATAAAACCTAATATTAATACAATAATTAGAATTCCGGTACCTTTCCAACCTAATCCTCCAACTAAATCAACAAGACTTCCGTTACTTCCTCTATTAAAGGAATCATTCAAATTACCGCCTGGATTTCCTTTCCATTCTTCTTGCCTAAACCTCTCTCTTCTATTTTCAGGAGTTTCTTTATTCAATGAAAAACACCCCCATTTCGAATATTACCATTTATCTTATTGGGCTCATTTAATAAATCTGCTATATTGTGTACTGATCAACATAAATATAGTTTAACATAATTTTAGCCAAGAAGTCTCCATCTCCAACAGTAGCTACGTGGAGAGTAGTTCACCATCAAATAATTTATCCATTATGTTAAATATTTGTTTGTTTGATACAGGTTAGCCTTCATATGCTATGTGGTATCCATAACTGCACTGACGAGTTTTTCGATTATCTTTTTTCCGTAGGAGAATGAATGTAAGCACTATATTACGAATAGAGTAGAAGTAAAAGTTGTTACTAAAATGAGGTGACTTGCATGTATTATGCCAACTCTTATACAAGATCCGACTCACAAGTAAGAGAAAATGGTCATTCAATACTAGTAATAGGCAATGGTATGGTATCCGTTGAACCAGATCAAGCTTTAGTTATCCTAGGTGTTAAAACAGAAAACGTAAACCTCCAAAAAGCCCAGGATGACAATGCCGAGATGACAAATAATGTTATTCAGGCACTGCTTCAAGAGAATATTCCTCAAAATCATATTAAAACACACGATTACCGAATAGATATAAATTATGATTACAAGGAAGGCATTGAAATTTTTAGAGGGTATCGCGTAACTAATTTGCTACAGGTTACCATTACACCAATTAGTAAGGTCGGCAGCATTATTGATATTGCGGTTGATCAAGGAGCAAATATCGTTCGTAACATTCAATTAACCACTGCTAATCAAGATCGATATTATCAAAGTGCGCTCAGACGTGCCGTGGAAAACACCCAGGTGAAAGCCTCCCTTATTGCACAAGAGCTGGGTGTAACCGTTAGTTCTGTGCCGTATTCTTTAAAAGAAATTTCTAAGTTTGAAGACAGAGAGTCTCGTCCAGTAGTATTAGGTATATCCACTGACAGTGCTACCACCCCAATTGAACCAGGAGAGCTGGATATTCAAGCTAAAGTTGAAGCAGAGTTTCGTTATTAGAACACTTATACTTTGCCAAAGTCTCTTTATTCCATCTCCTTACCTCGTCTTTATCACGGCGCTAACCATGACAACACTCCTATTTTCTGAATAGTTTTACTTTTTCAAAAAGAATTGACGATTGTCATCCGTAATGATATTATATTGGTTATGAATTTGTATATGATAGCTCTTATCAAGAGTGGTGGAGGGAATGGCCCTATGAAACCCGGCAACCGTCAGTTAAAGCTGATAGGTGCTAATTCCATCAAAGCGTTTTGCTTTGAAAGATAAGAGGACAACGAATAATTATCCTTTCTGTCCTCTTAGTTCAGAAAGGATTTTTTATTGTGTTTGTGGCACAATAAACGAAGGAGAGTGAAAAAATGATTCGCATTAAAAACTTATCGAAACTTTACCAGACAAAGAAACAACAAGTGCAAGCTGTCGATAATGTTTCACTTAATATAGAACAAGGCGAAATCTTTGGTGTTATTGGTTATAGTGGTGCTGGTAAAAGTACTTTTGTTCGATTAATTAACCGATTAGAGGAGCCAACTAATGGTTCGGTTGTCATCCATGAAAAAGATATTACCAAAATGTCAACGAACCAATTACGTAAAAAACGCCAAAAAATCGGTATGATTTTTCAGCATTTTAACTTGCTATGGTCTCGAACCGTTTTCGATAACATTGCATTTCCACTTGAAATCGCTGGTGTATCGAAAGCAGAGCGGAAAGAGAAAGTACAAGAGTTAATTAACCTTGTTGGCCTTACAGGGAAAGAGAATGTTTACCCTTCTCAATTAAGTGGTGGACAGAAGCAACGTGTAGGGATTGCTCGAGCACTTGCCAATGATCCTGAGGTATTACTTTGTGATGAGGCGACTTCAGCTCTAGATCCTGAAACAACCGACGATATCCTAGATTTGTTAGTTTCTATTAATAAAAAGTTAAACCTAACTGTTATATTAATTACACATGAAATGCACGTTATTCAAAAAATTTGTCACCGTGTTGCTGTAATGGAAAATGGTAATGTTGTGGAAACTGGTGATGTTCTAGATGTTTTCGTAAAACCACAATCGAAAACGACAAAACGATTTGTACAGCAACTCCATCCTTTAGAATACGAAAAAGAAAATTTAGTAGACTTTATTAATGACAAGGAAGATAGCGAGGTTGTCAAATTACATTTTATAGGGAATAATGCGAAACGTGCAGTTATAAGTGAAGTAGCTAAAAAATTTGATGTAGAAATAAACATTTTACAAGGATCAATTGCACCTACACAGGAAGGGGCTTATGGCACCCTCTATGTTGAGATAAATGGTGATAAAAACATTTTAGAAGAGACCATTTCTTTTCTAAGAGGCACCGGAGTGGAAGTTGAGGTGTTAAGACATGTTTGAACAACTATTTCCAAATGTAGTGATGGATGATATGTGGCAAGCTACATGGGAAACACTATACATGACCATTTTTGCTGGTATTGGTACCTTTGTTCTTGGGATTATACTTGGATTATTGCTTTTCCTAACTGACCAAGGTAACCTATGGCAAAATAGATTAATAAACTTTATTACGGCAACTATTGTTAACGTATTTCGAGCAATACCATTTATTATTTTAATTTTATTACTTTTCCCTTTCACCGATTTCTTAATTGGTACAATTCGTGGTTGGAAGGCTGCATTGCCTGCTTTAATTATTGGATCAGCTCCTTTCTATGCACGTCTTGTCGAAATAGGTTTGAAGGAAGTGGATAAAGGGGTTATCGAGGCTGCGAAATCTATGGGAGCAAAAGGTTACACGATTATTTTCAAAGTATTATTGCCTGAATCGATGCCAGCGATTATTTCTGGGATTACCGTTACATTAATTGCCTTAATCAGCTATACAGCTATGGCAGGTGTAATTGGTGCTGGTGGATTAGGTGACCTTGCTTATATGAAAGGTTTCCAACGCTGGGATTTTGATGTAGTATTTCTCTGTACTGTGTTTATTGTAGTTATCGTATTTGTTGTTCAATTTATTGGGGATTTCCTATCCAGAGTGATAGATAAAAGATAAAATTTAAAATTTAAGAAGGGATGATCTATTGTGAAAAAACTAGTTATTTTTTTACTTACAGCATTATTGTCTTTAGCACTTGTAGCATGTGGTACAGCTGACAATGAAGAAGGTGCAGAGGACACTAGCAATGGTGAAGACAACACAGAAGAAACAAACGATGAAGGTGAAACGGAAGAATTAACAGAGTTAGTCGTTGGAGCGACAGCAGTTCCTCACTCTGAAGTACTTGAAAAAGCCGCACCATTATTAGAAGAACAAGGTATCGAGATTCAAATTGAAACATATCAAGAATATGTACTACCAAATCAAGACTTAGATGGTGGATTATTAGATGCTAACTATTACCAACATACACCATTCTTAGAAACTGAAAAAGAAGAAAAAGGTTATGACTTTGCAAGTCTTGGTGGAGTTCACATTGAACCAATTGGAATTTATTCTAAAAACGTGGAAACTGTAGAGGATATTGAAGAAGGAACAACTATTATTATGAGTCGTAATGTTCCAGACCATGGTCGTATTTTATTGCTGTTGCAAGAAGAAGGGCTTATTACGCTTGACGAAAATGTTGATCCAACGGAAGCAACAGTTGAAGATATTGTAGAAAACCCATTAAACTTGGAGTTTGACACAAGTATTGAACCAGCGCTTTTAACGCAAAATTATGAAAGAGAAGAAGATGCAATTGTAGCAATCAACACGAATTATGCGATTGAACATGGGTTAGTACCAACTGAAGATGCAATTATTCTTGAAAGTCCTGACTCACCATATGCTAATTTAATCGTTGTTCGTTCTGAAGATAAAGATAATGAAGCACTTCAAACATTAGTAGATGTACTGCGTTCTGAAGAAATCCAAACATTTATGGAAGAAGAATACGGCGGAGCAATCATTCCCGTATCAGAATAATTAAAAAAACCACCTAGTTTGAAAACAACTAGGTGGTTTTTCTACTTCATGTCCATAAAAGTGAAACCATTTAAAGCTATTAACTTATAATTTAAACTTCTTGACTAACTGATTCAAGTCTTGCGATAGTTGTGATAAGTGATCTGCATTACTTGCAATTTCCTGCATCGATGCTGATTGTTCTTCTGCTGTTGCTGAGCTTTCTTCAATACCTGCTGCTACTTCTTCGGATGTTGAAGCGATATCAGTACTTGCATCACTTACTTGTTCGCTAGATGATTGAATATCGTTCAGATTGACACTTATGTTATGGATTCTTCCTATCATCTCTTTCATTTGTGATTGGATCGTTTGGAAGCTTTGATGACTTTCCTGAATCCGTTGATTTCCTGTTTCAACGATGGAGTAGCCTCCTTCTAGCACACCTGCAACATCCTTTGTTTCTGACTGCAATCCACTGATTATATCTGTTATTTCTGTAACGGAACTACTTACTTGTTCAGCTAATTTTCTTACTTCATCCGCTACTACAGCAAACCCTTTCCCAGAATCACCTGCACGTGCTGCTTCGATTGCTGCGTTTAACGCTAATAGGTTTGTTTGTTCAGCAATGTCTTGAATCACGTCAATTAATGTAGAAATTTTACTCGATTGTTGTTCCAAACTTTCCACTTTAGACAATGACGTTTGCATCATTGCCGTAATCTCTTGCATTTGTTCTACAGATAGATTTAACTTAGTACCACTTTCAGAGGATAACTCTAATACTTCATTGGAAGATACCTGAAGTACTTTACCTTCTTCTGAAGATGCTTCAATTTTTCGATGAAGGGATTCAATAGACGTTGAAATATCACTTGATGCGCTCGCCTGCTCTTCAGCCCCATTTGACATTTCCTCCATTGTTCTAGCAATTTGTTGAGAACCCAGATTCACTTCATCTGATGCTTGTGATAATTCCTTGCTTTGTCCATTTACCTCTAAAGATATCTCTTGGATATGGCGTACCATTGTTTTCAATTCATCAATCATTCGGTTCGTACTTCTAGCAAGACTTCCTATTTCATCTTTACGAGTATCATCAAGTGAATCGATTTGTAAATTACCATCTGCCACTTGTTCATTGACATCAACAAGCTCAGTAATCGGCTTTGTAACTTGACGAATAAGAATAAAGCTCAACACAAATAATATAAGGATAAATATTAGCATGATGACACCTGAAAAAATAACAATATAATGCGTTGTTGTTTCTATTTCTTTCAAAATTTCTTCTGATGTTTGTTCTACCTCTTGCTGCAGTAAATCTATTTCATTTCGTGTCTCATCAAATTCTGCTCTCATATTTCCTATGAGACTGCTGAGCGAAGCAGTATCCTCCGCATGAAAAATAGATGCTGTCATCTCTCGCCAGCTATCGAATCCACGGTGAAAACTAGATAGATGCTCATCAACAACGGATTGATCAATTTGCTCATCATTCCGGAGAATTTCTTCTGCTACCTGCATTCTTTCTTCTACTTGCTGAGCATTCTCTTCAAAAACTGCTATATATTCCTCTTGATTTTCTTCATCTAGGATAGCGGTAAAAAGAGCTTGATCTGCTTGATAGAAATCCCTGTCAGCATTCAATAAATAAAATGTCGGTTCATAAAGATTATCGTAAAGCTGTTGTTCTAATTGATCACTTACTGATAAAATAGTATTAATAAATAAAGCACTGCTGGCTACAATGACTAGTACTGCTAAAGTAACAATAGCGTACAGTTTTGTCGATAGCTTTTGGTTTGCGATCAATCTTTTCATTGCTATAATCCCCTCCTTTTTATTTATATCGACAAAAACTGACATATATTGATTGTTTTTTCAGAATTTTTTAGAGGAGCGTAAACATGCAGAAATTACACTTTGAAGATGCCTGGAACAGGACCATTAGTAATAAAGATCGTTTAGAAATAAAGAAGATTTTTGAGCAAACAAAAAAGGATGCTGAAGATGGCGTCACATTTGTTCCGATCAGAAGTGCAGTAAATCATCGCAATGACTTACTCATCACAACATTAATTCATAACTTCCAACCGGAAGAAACCGACCTAACCAACATCAACATCCAGCTCTATCAAGACTGCAAGCAAATCGCCAGCCAGCATATCAAGGAATCCAGACTCCGCTTACCAGCTAAAACAAGCATGCCATGGACGATTATCTTCCCTGGAATGGGGAATGAGAATAAACGAAATGTCCCCTATTCATTGAAAGTGGGACACTAACCCTGTCCCGTTATCCTATCTCATCTCGATTCCGATATCCGAATTGACTAACTATTAACGCGATGATGCCAATTAATACTAAGACCACTAATGGCGACCACGTAAATTCATCTACTGGAATTTGTGGAATGTGATTAAAACTCGAAATGTTTGCTAACCATTCTGGTATGTCTATCATCCCACCTAAGTATACAGTGAAGAACGAAAATACCAGATATGCCCACACTAATGATGTCCATTTTGGCAAAAAGGCAAATAATAGATTGGCAATCGCTAAGATAATTAGCATCGCAGGTAAATAAGACGTCCCCGCTATTAAGATATTTTCCAAAGGAATCGGATCGTCCATTACCGCCGCTCCTGCTGCCCACAATCCGTACAGTGTGATAAATAATGAAGCGACACCAATTACTACTGATACACCAAGATAATAGCTTAGTAATTTATATCTTGAAATGCCTGTAGTTAATAGATGGGTATTACGCTCTTTCTTCTCTTCCCCACGTACTCTCAAAAAAGAAATGACCATTGGAATTGTCGCAAATATCGATAGAATCACCATTAGCATCGTCATAAACTGTTCTGTCATCGTATATTCCGAATTATCTCCTAGGAGTTGCTGAAACATTTCATTATCTGCAAAGAATGATTCCAGATCGCCCAAGACCGATCCATATGAGGCACCTAAAAAGAGCATCGCCACCAGCCAGGAAATAACCTGAGTACGCTGCAATCGCAATATGAGGCCAAGTGGTGATAATAAGAGCTTTGAAGCTTCATTTTTACCAGGCTTAGATGGCAGTAAACCTGCCCCTAAGTCTCTTCGGTTATGCAAGTAAAAAGCTAGCACCGTAAATACCAATGTAATCACAACCGAAACGATTACCGGCCACCAAATGTTTTCCACGTATACTTCTGTCCGCAAGATTAAGCCTAATGGTGATATTAAACTTAACGCTTCACTGCTGACATCTCCAATCGCTCGGACAAAGTAAGCCAAAAGCAATACAGCGATTGATAACCCTGTTGCACCACGGGATGTTTCTGTTAACTGGGTAATCACTGCCGTAATGCCAGTAAACATGAGACCCGTTACCGTTAAAACTGCGCCATACATGATCGAACCTTCTACATCAATACCTTCTACATTGATCACAATTAAACCAAATGTAGTTGCCATCCCAATAATCAAATTAACTAATGCTACTAATATTAGCGCACTGCTCAAACTTGATAAGCGACCAACCGGCATCGAGCGAATTAATTCAAATTTCCCTTCTTCCTCTTGCTTCCGAGTTAATTTTGAAATCATTAAAATACTCATAATTCCAATAACAATAGCAGTAAACAATAGCATTTGATTCGCCATCATTGCACCTGTCGTATAGTCATCAACCCCATATACCGGTCCAACCATCGCAACCATTGCAGGGTTTTCAAGTGTTTGAGCCATTGTATTGCGTTCCTGTTCAGATCCAAAAAGGTTCACAAAAGTACCTGCTACCACAACTGTGATCCCAACAATTGACAATGTCCAAATAATACTGGCAAGCCAATTTTGACGCGCATTAAATCTGAGCAAAAATTGCAATTGATGAAAAAGCATTCCATCACCTCTTTTCCGCTACATTGTCTGTTTCGTAATGACGCATAAATAAATCCTCTAAAGTGGGTGGTGTACTTTCAATTCGTTTGACACCTAACTCACTAACCTTCAGCATAACGGTGGATAGTTTTTCAGGATCTACCTGGAATGAATATACACCGGCTTCCTCTGTAAATTGATGAATTCCTGATTGATCACTTAAGGTTGCCGCAGATTTTTCTGTTTCGATAATAATGTTCGTTCTTGTTAAATGGCGTAATTCATCTAATGTACCAGTTTCTATTATCTCCCCTTGTCTAATAATGCCGACACGGTCACAAAGCTTTTCCACTTCGGATAAAATATGACTGGATAACAGGACACTTTTTCCTTCATATTTCACTTCTTCTACACATTGCTGAAAAATATTTTCCATTAAAGGATCAAGTCCAGAAGTCGGTTCATCTAAAATAAACAAATCTGCCTCAGATGCAAAAGCAGCAATTAATGCTACCTTTTGTCTGTTCCCTTTCGAATACGTCCCAGCTTTTTTACGTGGATCTAACTTAAATTTCTCAATTAATGCATCACGCTTTTCCTTGTTAATTCCTCCACGTAATTTTAAAAAGGTATCTATGATTTCTCCCCCGGTTAAATTTTCCCAAAGATGGACATCCCCCGGTACGTAAACCACTTTGCGATGGATTTCTACCGCATCTTTCCAGACATCCTTACCAAATATTTTCGCAGTTCCTGACGTTGCTTGAATAATTCCCAATAAAACACGTATAGTCGTCGATTTACCAGCACCATTCGGCCCAATAAAACCATACACTTCTCCCTTTTTCACTTCTAAATCAATACCATTGAGAGCGGTGAACTTACCAAACCTCTTTGTTACTCCCTTTACCTCAACCATGTTCATATCAAAACCTCCTAAGTTTTGAAATATATTAACTTATATATTTCATATTATAAAAGTATATGACTAATATCAAGGAATTTTTTGAAATAAAATCATTGTTATATTTCATAATTTAACTTAAAATACTATACAAGAGGTGACAACAATGGATGGATTTAAAAAACGAACTCAACGAAAAATGAATAAAATCCTGGAAGTATCACTTCAACTATTTTCTAATTATGGAATTAAAAATGTTCCGATAGCCAAAATAGCAAGTGAAGCGAATGTCTCCCAGGTTACCATATATAATTATTTCGAAAGCAAAGAAAAACTGATTTATGAAACAATGGTTTATTTTGTCGAAAAGGAATATCAAAAATTTCAAGATATTATAGATAGCGATATCAGTTTTCCAGAAAAAATTGAACAGATTATCTTCAATAAAACAGATGATGCAGCAAAAATTAATGAGGAATTATATCACTACTTGATGCATGATTTTACAAATGAAGGATCGTATATCGATAAGGTTTATCAAGAAAAAGCTCTTCCCTTATTCAACCAGTTGATAGCTGAAGGGAAAAGCAAAGGATATATTCATCAAGATATTTCAACAGAAGCGATCATGATCTATATTCATATGTTTAAAGATTATATGAAGAAAGATGATATTAGCGATCATATTTTACCGTTAACAGAAGATATCATTAAACTGTTCTTCTATGGTATG
Source organism: Gracilibacillus suaedae (assembly GCF_017599345.1). Classification (GTDB taxonomy): domain Bacteria; phylum Bacillota; class Bacilli; order Bacillales; family Amphibacillaceae; genus Gracilibacillus; species Gracilibacillus suaedae. Next base: position 53,939 of record NZ_JAGFVL010000060.1, on the reverse strand, counting down.
ATGGGGAAAAGAAATTAACGGGTTCGGCAAGGAGGAGCTTCGATGACATCATCATACCAGTCACCGTTCTCACATCAGGATATTTTAACCCAATTCCTGAACCTGTTGTCATTGCAGAAATGTCCGTGAAAGATAGTTTTATGCTGCAAGGTTATTCTCTAGCTTTTGAAGAATGGCTTCGTGCTTATGAGAAACATACAAAGTAATATGGTGTTGTGTAGAATAAGCATATATGGCATTGGCGCGGACATCTGTTCCGTTATCTTTTAAAAAAGTGCTCCTATAGAGGTGTTGGCGGACATTTATTCCGTTATTTACAAAAATAGAAGCCAGTTCTATAGAAATTTACTGAAATAACGGAATAAATGTCCGTGGACTTCTAAAATAGGCATATTTCAGTCGGAATAACGTACTAAATGTCCGCGAAAATGAAGAACGCTTTTATTGTTATTTCATTATCTGTATTGCTGCTGAAGATTATGAATATATGGTATAACTTTCTCAAACTGATCAGGATAATCGAATCCAAGGCGATTAGCTAATTGCTTTGCCTGTTGTTGAAATATTTCTTGCATTGAAAATAACGACTCCCAACATTTGTCCAACGAATTTATGTGATAGGTTTCTTGTAACGCTTTCAATATATCGGCATCTAGATAATGATGAAGGAATTTATTAGCAGCACCAAGATTCACTTTGAAATCATGCTCCGCACCAACGTTCCATGCTATTATTCGTAACAATTCCTCTCGTAATACTCTATCCAGATGAAAGGTCGCATAAAAAAATTCCCCTCGGCATAGCCCTTTTGCTACATATGGGGATACCCACCAAAATTCATTACAGGAATCGGTGAAATGCTGTTCTGACGGTTTTTTTAGAAAATGACTGCTCTCATTCGGGACCGGACGGTTTGCTATTAGGTTATCTTTATCTAATAATATTTCTGTTAAGCTATCATTTTGCAGATAGAGATCTAATTCTTCTAAAGGAATAAGCATTAAATCGATTCTGTTTCCATCAGTAAATTGCATCAAAAAGCTAAACCAGTTACCTAAAGTAGCAGGAAATAATGCTGATTCTTCCGGTGTTTGCATAATCATCTGCTCACCAAAATAATCGATCCACTTCCTGTTTGCCAGAAAAGAAGCCATGTCTGTTACTAGGTAAACGATGTCATAATCCTGGAAGCGATCTTTTTTGATGTTAGGATTGGTACGGGAGCCATTCATCCCTACTACACGAACTCTATCATCTGCTTTAGCAAAATCAATCACTAAATCCATCATTTCCTTTTCGCTTCGCATTATTATTCTCCTTTTTCAGATCGCGAGAAGTTCTATTATTTCCTGGACGCTCTTATTTTCAAAAAAATCACTCGTAAATTCCGTATGTTCGATTCACATCTTGTACGAAAATAATGCCATTACCGGGTTCATTAATTTTCAGATCTTCACTAATTTTTTCACAAATGGCATCGGTATAATTTTCATCTGAAAGTATCATTACGATTTCTTTTTCAGGTTCAATATCCATGGAGAATAGCTTACTCGTCTCGTGGACGCCCGATCCACGTGCATTGATAATCGTTCCGCCTTTAGAGCCACCTTTTTGTGCTGCTTCCACAACCTCTTCTGCTTTTCCTTTATCAACTACAACCATAATATTTTGATACATGATTTCTTCGTCACCTCTTTCCTCATTATCATCCATTTGGCAACTTCTTGTTCCCATCAAGCTCGTTAAAGAAGTAGTAAAAATGATCCCGTGGTTTGGTTTATCAAAGCGAAACACTTTATTTAAATGTTCTAATGTTTTTTTACTTGTTTTTCGACTGGAGATCATCATGACAATCTCTTTGCGCATGTCTGTGATCGACAATAAATTTAATATTTTATTACTGATCGTTCCTTTTCCAATAAAAAGGGTTCCACCTTTCACACCACATTTTTTAGCTTCTTTTAAAATTTTACTTCCTAAGCCAAACTTGACAATGACATGTATGATTTCAAAATGAGGTGTTTTCCTATTAGGCAACATTATTCCATGCCTCCTTTTCGCGACTTCACCTTAAAGATCAGCCCTAATAATTGTAGTGTAATAAGTGGTGTTAATGCTACCATTGCTATCATACCAAATCCGTCAACAATAACATCTGCACCTTCTATCGCATCCGCTGCTCCATGAGTAAATGCCAGAATAAAAGTTGCGGTCATCGGTCCTGAGGCAACACCACCAGAGTCAAATGCAATACCAACAAATAGTTTCGGTGCTACATACATTAACGCAACCGCTATTAGGTAACCTGGTAATAGATAATGCCACAATTGTAAATCTGGGACTAAAATTCGCAGCATTGATAAGGCTACGGCAATTCCAACCCCGATCGCTAATGTAAAGAGGACCACTTTACGTTTCACATAACCACTAGTTACATCTTCAATTTGATTTGTTAATACATACACAGCAGGCTCTGCCAATATCGTGACGATCCCTAAGATTAAACCGATAATTACAATATACGCTTTATTGTCCAACGAGGCAATACTATATCCTAGTTCGGTACCTAATTCCATAAATCCTGCATTTACTCCGACTAGAAAAAGAACCAATCCAATAAAAGTAAAGACAAGACCTGTGATAATTTTACGGAAATTAGTTTTCGACAGTTTAAATGATAGTTTTTGAAATACTAAAAATATCACGATAATTGGTGACAATGCGAGGATTACTTCTTGAGCAATGTGACCAAATTCGTGGAGAAACGGTGCAAATACAGAGCCTGAAACAGGGTGAGCTTGCTCCATTGTTCCGGTCAATTCCGCTTGATTGGTAATAATACTCATCAACATGACTGCAATAATCGCACCGACAGACGCAATCGCAACAAGTCCGAAACTGTCCTTTTCCGATGCTTTACTATCCTTTTTCAATACAGAGATACCGATTGATAATGCCAGAATAAAAGGTACCGTCATTGCGCCTGTTGTCGCACCAGACGCATCGAAGGAAATCGCTAATAACTGTGGTGAGGTGAAGATGGCAATTACAAGGACAATCCCATACAGCACCGTTAAAATTTTAAATAAAGGTATGTTGTGGACAATTCTTACGAGACCAATCGAAAGTAAGACTGCAATACCAATCGATACTACCACAACTAAGATATATTTTCCGATTGCTCCTGAGGTTACCATCTCTACTTGCCCAGCTAAAATATGTAGATCTGGTTCCGCAATGGAAATAATAAACCCTAAACATAACCCGGATATAACCACAATCCATAAGCGGTTTGATTTCGCAATCGTTTTTCCTAGATGTTTACCAATCGGGGTGATTCCAAGATCAACACCTAATAAAAAGATCGATAAACCGATAATAATAAAGACTGCACCAATTAAAAAGCGGATAATTAAGGTAACATCAAGTGAAGTCAGGGTAAAATTTAAAATTACGACAATAATTGTTATGGGAAGAACTGCTAGTACAACTTCCAAGAGTTTTGATAGTAAAATATTCAAACCAGATACATTCCTCTCTTCTTCAGATGGTTATTTTTCTCTATGGTATGTAATTAAAATAGAACGGAAATATGGAGGAAAAAATTGTAGTTACCATTAGTATAGCATAAGAAAATAAGTTCCCACAAAGCAGACACCTCTTGATTCCGTCTGCTTTGGTATCGGGCACTTTTTGGTGGATATCGGGCGGTTTCAGAGAGATATCGGGCACTTTTGGACATTTTTCGGGCGCTTTTCAATCGATATCGGGCACTTTCGTTTATTTATCGGGCACTTTTCAAAATGTGTTCCAAATATAGTTTCGCAATATTTATATCTGTTAGACTCGTAAGTGTTCTGCTTCCGACAATATCTTCTATTTCATTGAACAAAGGTCCCCCCTGATCATCAAAGACAAAATCAATCCCTATAAAATCAGCTGGTAAAATGGAAATGATGTGATCCACCAATTCCTGCTCTGACGAAGATAATCGATACAGTGTTGCTTTTCCACCAAGGGTATAATTTGCTCGAAAATCGCTATCAGACTCTCGAAGCACACTGCCAATCACTTTACCACCCATGACAAAAACACGGAGATCTTTCCCAGGCGTTGCTAATGATTGCACAATGTATCTCTCACTCGTTAATGACGGTAAATCTTCTACAGAAGCAAGCAAATGTACTTGATTTCCGCTTCTTCCATTAACTTCTTTTACTATAATCGGGAAACGGAATGAATACTTCATTAACTCAGCTTTGTTGATAAAGTTTGTATCAACCATCGGAATTCCATAAGTAGCAAATAGTTGATGTGTTTGTGCTTTATCATTGGCAATAGTAGCCACTCTTGAATCGTTATAGACTCGAATGCCTAGTAATTCGAACTGCCGTGAGAGGAGTGGATCAATTGCTCTCATCATCACAAAATCCGGGTAATCTCGCCCTTTCCAATCTATAAAAAGGCGGCGATCTTGAATACCATATGTCAGCTCATGATAGATAACAAGTTCAAGCTCCATACCAAGTTTTGCTGCTTCTGTTTGTATCCAATCTATGAATGCGTGATTCTTCTCGGAATCCTCTTTACGATAAACGAGCCAACCATTCATGCTATGGCCCCCTTCTTCTTTTTTCACTTTTATTCTCAAGTATACCATGTTCCTTTATTTACAGATACGTTATATTTTTCACTTTTAATGGCAAAAATGTTAAAACTATACCCTTACGAAAAAAAAAAAAAACAATTTCGATAATCTTTTTCATGGGAGTAATGAGATATGAGACAAATATCAAATATTCAGCTTTTCGCCCTCATCGTAACATTTGAGATTGGAAGTACGACATTATTTGTCCTAGGTGTAGGAGCTAAAAGGGATGCATGGATAGTAGTCTTGGTCTCTTTTTTATTCAGTTTTATTTTATTATGGATATATACTGAAATCCCTAAATACTACCCCAAACAGAACTTTGCAGAGATTTTAACTGACTGTCTAGGTGTCATTCTTGCTAAACCTTTATTATTGCTATACAGTTTGTATTTTTTAGGTCAAGCGACACATAACTTCTATGAATTTGGAGCATTGATAAAAATGACTGCATTACCCACTACACCTCTTACCGTTATTCTTTATTTATTTATAGTGGTGATGGTTTATATTTTGAATAAAGGCATTGAAGTTATAGCAAGATCAATTGAAGTATTTCTTCCTTTTCTTTTCTTTTTTTTACTTGCCGCTTATTTCCTAATTATGATTTCAGGTGACTTTGAATTGGAGAATTTATTACCGATTCTAGGGGATGGGTTGCAACCAGTCCTTACAGAAGCACCGAAAGTTGTTGGGTTTCCTTTCGGTGAGACAGTAGTTTTTCTAGTCATTTGGCACTATGTCCAAAAGCAACCACATATCCGTAAAACAACTTACATTGCTGTTACTGTTTCAACATTTTTATTATTAATAGCTCAAATTATTTTTATAGCTGTCTTGGGAGCGGAACTGACAGCCACTTCAGAGATACCGTTACTAGAGGCACTGTTATCTGTGCATATAGCTATGATTTTTACCAATCTTGATATTATCGGTGTCTTCATCATGTTCATAGGCGGATTCTATAAAACAGCTATACATTTTTTTGCCTTTTGCTTAGCATTTTCTTGGTTACTTAATAAAACTAACCCTAAATGGATATGTATTATATTCGGTTTAGCACTCCCTATGATTTCTATTCTACGGTTTGAAAGTCTAAGTGATCAGCGCTGGAAAGGTATGGAAGGAAATGTATACAATATACTAATATACGCCATCCTTCCATTATTACTCTTGCTCATTATCAAAGTAAAGAAGAAACATAAAAAAATGTGATCTTTAGATGATTTATTGGAATTCACTATAACAAAAGGAGTATTCACAATGCCAATCAAAATAGAATTACTAAAAGCAGATCCTTTGTTATCCTTCTTAGTATTTGGGGCATTAATCTATGTTGTATTATTAATGCTCGTGCTTATTTATCATATTTTCAAGGGATTCTTTCGTTAATATTACTCATTAGGATGTAATGATCCCTGTAATAGTCCTGAATTTATAATGTCAACCTCAACTTTTACTTCATAAGGAGCTTCGGAAAATTCTTGCCCCCAATTATCTTTTAATTTATTCCATACTTTTGGATACTTATTGCGTAATGATGCTCCCAAACCAAAAATATCTGATTGAAATTCTTCCTGTGCTTTTGTTATGACTTGTTCTACCTTACCTTCTATTACCTTTTCTACTGTTTTCTCGAGTTCTAATACTAATTTCGCAAGCTCTTTTCTTGTTTCCGCTTTTTTTAATTCCTGACGCTCTGCAACTTCCAATTGTTGTTTTATTTCTATTGTAAAGGAGATATCCGTTTTATTCGTTACCTTAGGCTTAATACTTGAGTTCATTTTACTTAAATTTAATGTAACATATTTATCATCTTCATAAGGAAAAGTTAGTGCACCTTCATCGTTATTTTTAGTAATCCAATTGTATGCCATTGTTTCATCATTATTCATAAACCCCACAAGTTTGTCTTTACTAAAAGCCGCTCCACCATACAATCGCACATTAGGTTCTGCGCTTTGTTCACTCTGGTCTAATGTAATAACACCTAATACTGGATTTTGTCCTTGTCTTAAAGATTGCTTATAAAATTTCAATAAATTAAAAGAAACAGCTTGATAATCAGCGTTGTCAAATAAACTACTAAGGAAATCAGCAGGAATTTTTGCTATACTATTTTTTTGTTTTTTAAGAACAGAAGAAGCGCTTGTACCTTTTGTCACACCTAGCCAAACATAACTTCGCACAACCTGCTCTCGTTGAAATGTTTCGAAAAGAGGTAACAAACCTTTTTTAGCAACTTCTTCACTAACAATCACCACTTTGTTATGAGCATAAAAGCCTTTGCGATCGATTTTGTAGTTTGTTTTGCTTAGTAATTCAGACATTGATCTGCCTGTTACCGAAACCGTAAAAAAAGGCTCGTCTTGTGAAGGTGCATACGTATCCTCAGCGGATGGTCTTAAATATATGGCAGTAAGCTGATATTCTTCCGATTCTTCATCTATATCAATTGCCATCGCAGTCACAATACCAATTTCTGTTAATTCTTCCACGTCCCAACACCCCGTCAATAAAATTACCATTAGGAAAAGTAATAATTTCTTCATATATTTCACTCCTAGGATGTATTAAAATTTCTTGCGAAGTATAGAACCTGGCTTTTTTTGTAATTTCTTTAGTGGCAATCGAGCAAATGTATCTCTCCATTCCGTTAACACTGCAGGCGCAAGTGGTGTTAGATAAGGAGTACCAAACGATCTTAATGAACAAACATGTGCTACTACAAACAACGTTCCCATTAATAAACCATAAAAACCAAACGTTCCTGCTAATACCAGCAAAAAAATCCGAATCATAATAACGGTATTATTTATTGCGGTTACAACAAAACTAGTGATAGCTGTTAATGCTACAACAATAACCATTGGTGCTCCTACTAGCCCGGCCTGTACTGCAGATTCTCCAATTACTAATGCGCCAACTATACTGACGGCCGATCCAATAGGGCGTGGCATTCGAACCCCAGCTTCGCGAAGTAGTTCAAAGATTATAATCATAATTAACGCTTCTAATAAAATTGGAAAAGGTACTCTTTCTTCAGCAGCTGCCATCGTTGTTAATAATAATGTTGGCACCATTTCATGATGAAAAGTAGCAGCGGCAACAAAGACCGCTGGAGTAAAAACAGTTAGAAACAAAGATAGCATGCGAATAAAACGAACTAATGAAGCAAAGTAAGGCTTAGTATAGTAATCTTCAGGAACTTGTAAACTTTCTATAAATACATAAGGCACTGTTAATACAAATGGTGTACCATCACATAATATAGCTACTCGCCCTTCCAATAATTTAGCGGCTACTTTATCTGATTTTTCACTATTTCCAATCGTTTGAAAGATAGACTTAGGATGGTCTTCTATATATTGCTCTAAATAACCGGTTTCCAGAACAACATCCGTTTCGATCGATTCAAGACGCTTTCTTACTTCCTTTACTGTCTCATCTTTTGCAATTCCATTGATGTAGCCAATCCGCACGGTAGTTTTAGTGTTCCCGCCTATAATGAACTCCTCAAAAATTAAATGCGGATTATTTATTTTACGGCGGAGTAAAGATGTATTTGTGCTTATGACTTCGTTAAAACCTTCTCTTGACCCTCTTACCGTTGATTCTGTATCAGGCTCTTCTATCGCTCTTGATTTATAAGATTCCGTACTAATTAGTAATACACTGTCACAACTATCAATAAATAGCACGGTTTGTCCTCGAAGTACTTTTTCAATTACTTGATCTAGGTCAGATGTCTTGTTTACAGAAGAAGCCTTAATAATATTAAATTGCATATAAGAAATTAATAACTTAGATTCTACCTTTCCCTCATTAAAATTTATTCCTAATAACGGCTCTAAGACATTATCATGAATAAACTCTTCTCTGACCATTCCTTCTGTGTAACAAATAAATGCACGAGTGTTGTTGTTATCCTGTAACTGCAAGTCTCTGAACTTTATATCAATGCTATTCTTAAAGATACGCTTTAATATCGAACGATTATCCTCTAGCGCTCGTTTAACCATTCGATTTGTTTGCTTAGGTTGTTGAGATTTATTTTTTTGATGAATTGTCTGAAGTCTCCTCATTTTTCCCACCTCATTTTTTTGACTTATACAGCTTTATTATTTGTAGAAAGATAGAATAGATACAAAAAACCGAGCAAAATTTTGCCCGGTTTAATTCTCAGTAATGCTCTCTTTAATAAAAGCCATCATATTTTGTGTAATATCAACACCTGTGCAATCATAGATGTTTTTAAAATGGGCGTTGGAATTAATTTCACACAAGATCGGTTCATCATTTTCTCCAAAAAGGAGATCAACCCCTGCAAAATCTGCACCAACTAATTGACTACAACGAACCGCTAACGCTTGCTCTCTTTCTGATGGCTGGTAACCAAACATGTGACCACCTGCAGTCACATTTGCACGGAAATCTTGCTCAGATTTTCTTAACATAGCTGCCACTACTTGATCTCCAACAACATTTAAGCGCACATCTCGGCCGTAGCTTGATGCAATGTATTCTTGAAAAAGGTGTGGTTTATGCTGTAATTCCTTCACTTTTTGACGTAATTGCTGCTCATTTTCGATTAAATATACCTGTTCACCAAAGGATCCGAATGTTTCTTTAATAACCATAGGAAAGCCCAACGTTTCGATTACTTGATCAAGATGACTGTCGTCTTCTAACGAAACAAAAACCTTCGGGGCGATGATCGTCTTCGGCATTCGAATACCATGATTCGCTAACTGTTGATAGGTTAATGCTTTATCATCGCATATTTCAATCGCTTTTGCTGAATTAAATAAACGCAATCCCTGTACTTCCAATTGCCTTGCCAAAAATAAATCCTTATCCCAGAAGAACACAAAATCAGGCTCAGCTTTTTCCGTTAATATTCTTGTTTCACCTTCTTCAATAGTAACGAGTAATTGATTATTAGCGATCACATCTATTTCAAAGTCAAACGTCTCCGCTGTTTTTCGTAACCATTCGATTTGTTCGACAAACTTCTTTGTGTATAGATTACCATTGTAAATAATCCAGCCTCTTTTACCCATTGCAAATCCTCCTAAGTAAAAACTGGACAATAACCGCCAGTCCTAATCACTAAATGCTAAAATAATGATGAAATATATCGACAGTATGACCATAACCCCGGCTGCCCACCTCCCTTTCCGTGGGGGTTGAAATTTTTCGAGCAAAAACCGCTCGAAAAAGTGGATCTTCAGGTCAAACGATTCCCACAGGAGTGGAAGTGGGCAGCCTTCGCTAAGTACTGCTCTACAACGCAAGCATGAAGTAACACAGCAGCTTTTATACTCACGAATAGCGATTTTTCACTTTGTTCATTGTAAAAAGTCAACCTATTACTTATGACAAGAATGGTCGCACCTTCTCATAGCGGAGACTAATTACGGAGACTCCTGCGGGAATAGCGCGAGCCGAAAATCCACTTTGCAACGTGTTCTTCTTTGCAAAGTTAGTGGAGGCCGTGCCCGCGGAAAGTAATTAGTCGGAGCGTTACAAATATATCAAACATTTCAAAATAACTACTTCGCTTAACGCAGTCATTGTACTGATTTTATACATTCTTAACTTATAAGAAAAGATAATCTTCCTAAATAAAGTGGAACTCCCTCAGCGGAGCCAAGTTAGGGTTTATTGATTAATGGAACAAGCCAGTTTCTCTCGATTTCTTCATTAATTGATGTGTATACTTGTTCAAGCGTGCTTTGAACAGAGCTCCAACGATCAATGCAACAAGTCCGAATGCCGATAGCACGATGACATCATGTTGGACTTTACTCCAAACAATTCCTCCTACCGCTTCTCGCATCAAATTGATCGCATAAGTGAAAGGAAGATAAGGGTTAATTACTTGGAAAAACTCTGGCAATAAGTCGACTGGATAGGTTCCACCAGCACCAGCGATCTGTAGAACAAGAAATACAATGGCTAGTGCTTTACCAATGTCACCAAAAACCGATACTAAGGTATATACGATCAAAATAAACACAACGCTTGATAACAAACCGAATAATATAAACCAAACCGGTTCCCTTACTTCTACACCAAGAAGATAAATGTCACCTAATGTCACAATAATGGTTTGGAAGAATCCAATTGTGATAAACGTGAATAATCTGCCAAAATAAATTTGTCTTCCTGAGTATGGCTCTACATGATGAGGATCTGTTGCCAATAATGAAATTAAAAGTAATCCACCAACCCAGATCGCTAAAACCGTATAAAACGGCGTTAATCCCGTTCCATAATTCTCAATCGGGAATAACTTAGTTTGGTTCAACATCACTGGCTCTTCAAAAAAGCTTCGTTCCGCATCAGGATCATTTTGTAACAAGTCAATTATCTCTTCTAAATCCGTTTCCCCTTCAATACTACGAATTTTATCAGCAAGTTCATTAATTTTTGTATTTATATACGGATATTCTGCTAACACACTTTCCAGCATCTCTTCTCCGTCAGCCAAATTGGAAGCTGTTCTATTTAACATTTCTTGGGCTTCTGGTATCGTATCTTGAATTTCCATTAAGATATTTTTTGCCGATTCTAATGTACTTTTCGTATGTTGAATTTCTTCTTTGACTCGCGGTTCAATCGTTTCTTGATATTCTGTAATAAAAGCATCCAATCGCTCATTTGTAAATTGGGCCGTTTCTTTTAAGTTCGCCATCATTTCTTCTAGTGCTTCATTATGTTCTGCAATCATCTCATCAGCTTGGTTCAGTTGATCTTGTAGTTCTTGTAATGTTGTTTTCATCCCTGTCAGTTGGTTTAGTGCATCTTCTATCTGCTCTTGATTATTTTGCTGATTGTCTTCTTCTGTGTCTCCTTCAGCTTCCTGATTATCTTCTGATCCATTCTGATCTGGATTATCCGTTGTTTCTTCACCCTGGTTAGATTCTTGATTTTGCACTTGTCTTAAAATTTCCTCGATAGTTTCAATAGAGGCAATGGTACTATCTATTTGTTCATTCCAACTGTTTATTTGTTGATTGATATCTGGTAAGTCCTGTGAAGAGAGATCAACAGATTCCAAAAATTCATTGGTATCTTGCACTGCTTGCTGAATCGTGTCTAAGTCTTCGTTTACACGTGGAGCTATTTCATTTAAGCGTCCTTCTGCTTCATTTATAAAATCTAACGTCTCATTTACAGTTGCTAGCCCTTGATCTGTGGTCTCTTCTACTCTCGGAATAAGGTTGTTGGCATCATCGATCATACCTTCTGCATTTTCTGCATCCGCTAACGATTCATCTAAGATTTTTTTAATCTCGGGTAATTCCTCTTCGATTGTAAAAACATATTCCTCAAATTTTATAATGTCAGGTAGCGATTTTTCTAGTTCAATACCGATCTGATTAAACATATCAAAAATAACACCATTAACTATTGAAATAAAACTTGAGCTTATTTCTTCTACTATTGCAGTAGCTCCTTTATCTGTTATTTTTGGAGCAATTGCATTTATTTTTTCGTTCACATAGTACTCTACTTCAGCTTTTTCTGGTTGATCACTGATCACAGTAGCCAACTTTTCCGAAAAGTCTTCCGGAACCACGATAACAGCAAAGTAGTCCCCATATTCTAATTTATCCATGGCCTCTTCTTCATCGACAAACTGCCAATCCATAGAGTTATTACTTTTTAGTGTTTCTACTAATTCCTTGCCGACATCAATATCTTCCTCACGAACTTTAGCTCCAGCATCATTGTTCACTACTCCGACTTTAATTTGATCTGTTTGACCATACGGGTCCCATGATGCTTCAATGTTCATCCAAGCATATAATGAGGGAAGGATCATGAGGCCACCTATTAAAATCGCTGCAACCCAATTAGTTATAATATTCTTCATATCGGTTTTGTATAGATGTAAACTGTTTTTCATATATTCGCCTTCTTTACTAAAAATCAACAAAACCAATTATACCCAACTACAAGCTGTGGAACAAATGTTAATTATTTTTTATTGATTCGATTTTTTTACATTAATACAGTAATGGTCTTCAGTTATTTTCAAAACTATTCTATTTGCTCAAAAGCTTTTTCGTATAATCTTGCTGTTTCGCTAAACCGTTCGACCTCTGAGGAGGCTCCCATTACAACTGAAATAAGCCTTACTCCATTCCTCTCAATAGTTCCAGTAAAACAATAGCCAGCAAGATCAGTATAACCAGTCTTCAACCCATCTACCCCATCAAAAGCTAATTCACCTTCCAGCATCCAATTCGTATTTTCATATTCCCGGTTATGTAAAAGATATGTTGGCTGGTTACTGGTTTCCAACAATTCCGGATATGTCGTTATTAAATGCTTCGCAAGTATCGCTAAATCCTGTGCCGACATCGTATTCGTATCGTTAACACCGCCAACAGAATAATAGTCTCCCAAATGCAAGTTATCTAATCCGGTGCTGTTTACAAACTGTGTATCCTCCAACTGTAATTCTTGGGCTCGCTGATTCATTTGCTGTACAAAAACTTCTTCACTTCCACCTATTTCTTCTGCTAATGCGATGGTTGCCCCATTTGCAGAGTGAATTGCCATCGCCTGAAACAATTCTGTTACCGTGTATGGATGTTCTTTCGATAAATCAACGGAAGCATATCCTGGTTGGTGAGAAATGTCGTAGGCATAATCACTTATGTCTACATCACTATTCCATTCGAATTCCCCACTCTCAATTGCTTCTAAAACAAGTAATTCCGTCATCATTTTTGACATGCTCGCTGTAGGTAATGCTATATCACTATTTTTTTCATAAATAACATGTCCTGTATCGGCATTTATTAAAAGGACAGAACTTGCTTCTAAATCGATATTGGTAATATGCCAAAACCTATCTAATGGTCGATCGGGATATAACAATTCTTTTTTTACTTTATCTGTCTGAGGAGCCTTGTTAAATGGTAATGCTGCTTGGTCTCCTACTTGACAGCCACTTACAAACAATAACATCACGAGTAATAATTGTTTCATTCTCATACCACCAAAACTTTTTTCTTTCAGTATAGCATATACCCCTTAAGCCTCTAGACTTAGAAAAGTTACGTCTCAAGAGCAATACCTAATTGGATAATTAAGGTATAGAATGAAATCGCTAGGTAGAAATAGTTCGTCCACAACTTAGATATTCAATCAAAAGAAACCTTTATTAGGGGACTTATCTCTATGATTAGCACTGTAAATAATTATGATCCAGGAGGAGATAACATTGAAGTGGTTAAGGTTTATTATCGAAAGAAAAATTTTTATCAGTTTGCTTGTTGTGCTTATTTTAGTCTTAGGAATACAGTCGATTTTAAAGTTAGACAGGGAACTGCTACCATCAGTCAATATGGATGGGGCATTTGTGGATATCATGGCAGGAGATATGTCTGCACTTGATGTTGAGCAAACCATTACCAACCCAGTAGAGAATGAAATTAAAGGAATTGATGGAGTAGAAAATGTTTCTTCTACTTCTTATGTAGGTAGAACTAATCTCAGTATTACGATTGAAACAGACCGAGGGGATGAGGTTTTTCAAGAGATAGAAAATACCATCCACACTATAGCTTCTAGCAATGATAATATTCAAGATTATCAAGCAGGTCAATATAGTACAGAGGGAGATTATGAATTTTACCTAGATTTATCTGGCGAAGATATGGTTGAGATGACAGATTTTGCTGAGAATATATTGGAGCCTCGATTAGAAAATCTTCCAGAAGTTAGAGATGTTGCTTTAGAGGGGGGCTACGAGCAGGAAATCATTGTATCATTCGACCGAGATGAAATAACGGAGCAAGGACTTAATCTCCAGCAAATAATTACAACCATTCAAGAAGTAAACCGAGAAGCAGCGATTGGACAATTCGAAGGAGAAGAAGATTCTCCGTCCTTAAGATGGCATTCTGCATTAGATTCGACTTCCAGCATTGAGGAGATACCAATTCATGGCCCAAATGAAACGATTGTGTTGAAAGATATTGCAGAGTTATCCCTTCAACCGCAAGAAAGTAATTCTATCGTTTGGAAGAACGGATCCAAGGATTTCATCATGATACAAATTGGTCGAGTTGCAGATGTAACTCAAATTGAAATGGCTCACGCTGTCCGTGATGAAATAAAAGAGATAAGAGATGAAGGACTTATAAATGGTTTTGAACTACATGAGGTTGTAGCGCAAGCTGATTACGTAGAAGATTCTCTTAACGGCGTAACGGCAAACATTCTTATTGGCGGGATTTTATCAATATTTATCCTATTTCTCTTCCTGCGTAATATAAGAGCTACTTTTATTATTGGCTTTGCGATTCCGACTTCTATTTTGCTTACCTTTATTACTATGTGGCTTTTTGATTATAGTTTTAACATGTTGACGTTAATTGGCTTAGGATTAGGGATTGGGATGATGGTTGACTCCTCTATCGTTATTCTCGAATCGATCTATCGTAAGAAAGAACAGGGCTTGGAGAAATTGGAAGCAATATTAGAAGGAACAAAAGAAGTAGCAACTGCAGTCATCGCCTCGATGCTAACAACGATTGTCGTATTTGTACCAATTGGATTAATTAGTGGAGATATTGGAAGGTTTATGATCATTTTATCCATGATAGTAGCCATCACATTAGTCAGCTCTGCCCTTATCTCCTTTACCGTTATTCCAACTTTTGCTCATCGCTTTTTAAAAATTCGTAAAAGCCATGCGAAAACAGAGGACGGTTGGATTATCAATAACTACAGCAAATTCGCTCAATGGATTGTTAAGAAGAAACGAAATAGCTTCGCCATCATTAGCTTGTTTATCTTTATGTTGGCTGGTTCACTCTTTTTAGTCTCGAAAATACCAATGACAATTATGCCAGATGTGTATAACCGTTATGCTGAAATGACGATTGAATTAGAACCAGGTGTATCCATCTCTGAAAAGAATGAAGTTGTCCAAGAAATTAATCGAGAACTTGAAGCGATACAAGATGTAGAAGCGAACTATGCGATGGATGATGGCGGCTTACTGTTCAGTATTATTAATTTGACCAAAGGAGATGCCATTACAAGAGAGCAAAATGAGGTCAATGAAGAAATCCTGAAATCGTTACGAGAATTGCAAGACACCCAGCCGATTAAAAGTGTGCAAAGTGCATTCTCGGAAGGTGGTGGGCAACCAATCCAAGTGATGATAAAAGGGGATAAATTGGAGGAGCTTGAATCCATTGCAACTGACTTCTCCAGTGAATTAGAAGAAATACCAGGGGTTGTCGGTGTGAGTCACTCTGGCGAACGTGCTTCCCTTGACGAAGTAATTGAATTGAAAGACGATGCTATCAGTGATAGTGGTCTTAGTACTATCTCTATTAAAAATTATATAGAGCAAGCATTTTTAGATATGCCGATTGACAAAATCGTTGTGGAAGATAAAGAGATACCTGTTCAAGTAGAATGGGACGATGAAATAGATAAGAAAGAAGCCTTATTGGCTATGGAAGTACCGACAATGGAAGGCAATAAAGCATTATCTGAATTTATTCGTTTGAATACAACGGAAATTCCAAATCAAATTACACATGATGATGGAACACGGTATCTAGCGGTATCTGCTGAATTAGAAGGAAGAGATTTAGGTTCTGTTAATCGTGACATCCAACAATTAATTGCTGATTTCGAAACACCGGACAGCTATCAAATCGAAACTGCGGGTGACTTGGAACAACAGCAGGAGTTAATGATGGAGATTCTAATCATTATCGGGATTGCTATTTTCCTTGTTTATCTAGTGATGGCTGTGCAATTTGATCACTTACTCCACCCGATAATTGTCATGTCGATTATTCCAATGACGGTCGTTGGTGTAATCTTAGGTCTATTCTTCACGCAACAGGAACTAAGTGCATTATCTGCCATGGGGATTATCATGCTCATTGGGATCGTACTTAATAATGCTATTCTATTTATCGATCGAACGAAACAACTGCGAAAAGAAGGATATATCGTTACAGATGCACTTGTGGAAGCAGGTAGAAATCGAATCCGACCTATTTTTATGACTAGCTTTACAACCGCTGCCGGCATGCTACCATTAGCGATTACAACAGGAGCTTCGAGTAACTATCAAGCACCAATGGCTACGGTTATCATTTCGGGATTACTGTTCGCAACGTTCATTACATTATTGTTGATTCCTGCGATTTATCGATTGTTTAGCTCTAATAAGAAATTAAATAAAGAAGCTAAAGAAGCTGCTTCGATGTCTGCTTAGGGAAATTTAAAAGGGGAAACAGATTTTCTGCTAGTGCCGTTCCCCACTGAAGTTTGTATTTTGTCAAAGCTTCTGTTTTCTAACAAGCAAGGTGAAATTACGCAGACTCCAAGAGAACTGCAACACGTTCGAATATCTCGTAGTTAAGCATTCTGTCCTCCTTGCTCTAATTCTTGTGTTCTTTTGTCTTCGAGAGCTCTTCTCGAAGACACTTTCTACCATTAATACCTTCTTTCCACATTTAAAAAGACAAACAAACCTTGAATGGTCTGTTTGTCTTTTAGATTACCCTAAAATATTATAACCAGAGTCTACATAAACGATTTCTCCGGTAACACCTCTGGATAAGTGGCTTAGCATTGCTACTGACATGTCTCCCACTTCTTCTTGTGTCACATTTCGTTTTAAAGGGGATTCTGCTTCGATTTTGTGTAAAATCTCATTGAAGGATGGAACACCTTTGGCAGCTAACGTTTTGATTGCACCAGCTGAGATAGCATTTACACGAATGTTATGTTCTCCTAAGTCCATCGCTAAGTATTTAACAGTAGACTCTAATGCTGCTTTGGCAACACCCATCACATTATATCCTGGTACTACACGTTCTGCACCTAAGTAACTCATCGCCATAATCGATCCGCCTTCAGCCATTAAAGGTTGTGCTTCACGAGCTACTGCAATTAATGAGTATGCGCTAGTATCTTGTGCAAATGCATAGCCGTCACGAGATGTTTCAACAAAACGGTTTTTCAGATCTTCGCCATGTGCAAAAGCGATCGAATGAACAACACCATGAATAGTACCGACTTCATCAGCAATTTTACTGAATGCTTCTTTGATACTATCATCATTGTTGACATCACAAGGAAGTACCAGCTTTGCATCTAGATCTGACTTTTCCAGCAATTTTGTTAGTTTTGCTAAAGAACGCTCCTTACGATACGTGAAAATTAGATTGGCACCTGCCTGATGTAAGGATTGCGCTACACCCCACGCTAGACTTCTCTGATTTGCTACGCCCATCACTACGACATTTTTTCCTTTTAATTTTAATAAATCTTCCATAACGTCCTCCTAATTGATACTTGATCACGCGCTAACTCCCATAAATGTTTCACTAACCTTTAATCTCTGGAAGCCACACTTTATATTTGGTGTTAGTACCTACTGCTAATTATCTTTACTATAACATATTTTTCCCGAAATAAAAATGATTCATATGTGTATAATACCGTTTAAAATAGATAAAGTTAAGAAAAAAGACAGGTGATGGATATGATTATAGGCTTAGCGATTATCAGTATTATCATTGCGCTCATTTCGTTTCTCTACACATTAAAGGTCGGTAAAATTGTGGACCGACAAAAAGGTGAACATGATACAGATACAAAAGCAACAGCGAAACATCCGATACTGTTCAATCCGATTTTTTTAACATATATTTTTGGTTTCGGAGGATTAGTTCTATTTATTTTTTATCTCACTTCTAAATATTATTAAAGTTCTGACCTCTGTGCTTTTTTATGTTAAAAACTTTCCCTATACTATTGCATTCTCTCATTATTATTGGAATACTTTTAATAATAAGCTTTTCTTAAAATAATGGGAGGGATGGGTAATGGATTTTTTGTTGGATTGGTTAAGCAAAGTTAATGTACAAGGTGCAGAAATACTCGGTGAGATTGGCGGATGGGTATGGGGACCACCCCTACTTATTTTATTAGTCGGGACAGGTTTATATTTAACATTCCGTCTAGTCTTTTTACAGTTTAAATTATTACCTTATGCACTAAAACTATCCTTCAGTAAAAACCAGGACAAATCATCCAAAGGGGATATTAGTCATTATCAAGCATTAACGACAGCGATGGCAGCAACAATCGGTACTGGTAACATTGCCGGTGTCGCTACAGCTGTTGTTGCCGGGGGACCTGGTGCTGTTTTTTGGATGTGGATTACCGCATTAGTCGGTATGGCTACCAAATATGCAGAGGCATTGTTAGCTGTGAGATTCCGTGTCGAAAATGAAAATGGTGAAATGTCCGGTGGTCCGATGTACTATTTGGAACGAGGACTTAAAAACAAACCAATTGGAAAATTTTTAGGTGTGTTATTTGCGATTTTCGCTTCGATTGCAGCGTTTGGTATAGGAAACATGGTACAATCTAATACAGCAGCTTCATCTTTAGAGGAATCTTTTTCTATTAGTCCATTTATTACTGGTATTGTCTTTACCGTTTTAGCTGCTTTAGTTATCATTGGCGGGATCAAAAGTATTGGTAAGGTGACTGCTTTCTTTGTTCCGGTGATGGGTGCATTTTATATTCTAGGTGGACTTATTCTTATTGTTTTGAACTTTGATTTAGTGCCTGGAGCAATCTCTTTTATTTTTGAAGATGCGTTTACTGGCAGTGCTGTTGGTGGTGGTATACTTGGTACCGTCATCCGCTATGGAGTGGCTCGCGGTGTATTCTCCAACGAAGCTGGTTTAGGGTCTGCACCAATTGCGGCAGCGGCAGCCAGAACTGATTATCCAGCAAGACAAGCGTTAGTTTCGATGACACAAGTTTTCTTTGATACGATCATTGTTTGTTCGATTACAGGTATTACCATTGTTATGGCAGGTCAATGGGACGCTGGATTAGATGGATCCGCATTAACAAGTGCTTCTTTTTCTCAATTCCTAGGGACATCAGGCTCTTATATTGTAACATTCGGTATATTATTCTTTACCTTTTCTACGATTCTCGGATGGTCTTATTACGGTGAAAAATCTATCTATTACTTGATGGGTGCTAAAGGTGTCAGAGTTTATCGTTATATTTTCATCGCCTTCGTCTTTATCGGCGCAGTTGTATCATTAGATGTTGTATTCAACTTCTCCGACGTGATGAACGGTTTAATGGCATTTCCAAACTTAATCGGTCTTCTGGCGCTATCTGGAATTGTGGTGGCAGAAACGAATAAATTCTTGAAGATTAAAAAAGAAGAGAAGTAATGCTAACTCAAAGAAAAAAGGCTCCTAAAGTGCCTTTTTTCTTTGAGTTTTATATTTTATTTTTCTCGTTGTACGATATAGTGCATGAGCTGCTTAAAAAATGCAATGTTATCCGGAAATTTTTCCAAAGCTTCTATTGCATTACAATAATGGCCCCACATTTCTTTCTTAGCTTGTTCCTTACCTAACACTGTGACGAAAGTAGAGCTATTATTTTGCCGATCGATTCCAGCTTGCTTTCCTAAAACAGTTGAGTCTCCTTCAAGATCTAACAAGTCGTCTTTAATTTGAAAGGCAATTCCCGCATGACGTGTAAATTGCTTGATCGCCTCTATTACTTCTTGCTTCGCACCTGCAATGATGGCTGGCATCATTAACGCCGCTTCAAATCCGATCCCGGTCTTGTATAAAGAGAGTTTCGTTAATTCATCAACCGATAATTGCCTTGCTTTCGCTTCCAGGTCCATAATCTGCCCATTACACATGTCTTGTGTAATCTGTGTCGAATATGCTATCAAATCTAGAATTTTGTCTGCATCGTATGTTCGTAGCCTCGTCTGTTCCTGTACCGCTTTTTGCGTCATCCATAAGGCGGTTAATTCTGCTACAGCACTACTATATTTCTCATGTACGGTTGGTCTTCCCCTTCGAATTGGTGCATTATCCTGTGAAGGCAGATCATCGAAAATTAACGAGGCTGTATGCATATACTCAATAGCCTTCAATAATGGAATAACATCCTTACCTGCTAAGCCAAATCCTTCTGTTGCCATCATCCAAGTCATGATAGGTCTTAATCGTTTTCCATCCCCTTGCAAACTGTAATTAGCAGCATCAATGATAGCATGCTGTTCTTTTGGTTGAATCGTTAAGAATTGATTGATGGCATGACGTGCACCTTCCAATGTTTGTTGGAAATTCACTTTTTCTTTATCCTGCTGCTGGATCGTTACTATCATTTTGTCACGGAGTAGTTTATCAAAGAAAGCAACATTCTTCGTTCTCTCTACCACCTTTTCCAAAAGGGAAATAAAAGATGGACTAATAGAGAAAGTGTGCAACAATTCAGTGTATTGTTGCTTACCGTGACGTTTTCGTAATCGTTTCAGACCATTCGTCACTCGATCTAGTATGATCTCTCGCGTTTTCTCATCATTTTGATAGACATGATGAATTAAATAAGAGATGACTGACCAATACATGGCAAAAGGATTGATTAAATCAGGACGTTTATCACGGTATTTAAGAAAATACGTATATGGTGTTACACTCCCCATTGACATATCCTGATCGATATCAGCTAAATCATCTGCTAACTGATTGTAAATACCGTAATAAAACATATTCTCTCCCACCTGATCATTCGCTGAGAAGGTTTGAAACGAGCGCACAATCATTCGCGATGAAGAAGATTTCAAAATAAGCGGAATATACAATTCTTCATTCGTATAATCAGGATTATCTAACCGCTTATTGCGATCTATTTCTTGGGCGTGAAAAAACAAATAAGCATGTTGATAAAAATTATCAAGGTTATCTGGCGGCTGATTGTTCTCCAAATATCGAAACGCATCTGTTAATTCACGGTAAATTGGTTCAACGATCTCACGATTATCCCCCTCCCATGCTGTAAAAGGAATAATCTCCCCTGTTCGTAGCGTGTGTCGAATAAGAGAGGCAAACTGTCCCTGCTCTTGATTCGACAATATAGTAGCATCCAATAAGTCGTCAATAAATGGATAGGTTAGACCATAACAATAGCCAATCCGGACCGCTTTATCCAAACGCTCGGTCCTGACTTGCTGTGATGTTTCCCCTTGTAACTCTTCTATTTCATGCATTAATACGCCAGCTATTATTTTGATTAATTTCCGTTGTGCGTGAACCTTATCCAGTCCTTCTGGAATGAGCGAAGACACATATTTTAATTTCTCAATCAACCAGAAAAAAGTTGCTTCTAATGATTCCTTTTCAGCTAGTCGGTAAAGCTTCGCCAGGCTGAACCATTCTTGTTTCGAATGATGCTGTAAATACATTTTCACATCCTCGGTTACAGCTGTGATTCTATGTTGCACTTTGTCAGAGGAAATATCTCTCCCTAAATCACGTAAATAGATATAGGAAATACTTCGATGTAAATAATCATTAAGCATGCCTTTTTTCGCTAGTTGCTGAAGAAATTGTTGGTCTTCTTTTATTGCTATATTGTCATAATTCCAGAAAGATGATTTTTTCTTTTCTTGATAGTCCTGTAAATCTGCTTTTAATGTTACCGTAAACTGTGGGTCTTCTAACTGTTGCACTAAGTCTTGAAAATAGGTATGTGCTTTCTTTTCGTTTTTTTGAAATTGTTGATCTAGCATATATGTCCATTCCTTATAATATTAGTTATTTGTAGTATATCATTTTATGAAGGAAATGGATGAAACATGTCGGTTATTTTTCTTTTTTAGCATAGTGAAAATAATCGATATCTACATAACCACCAGTTTCCTTGGTAGCGTAGTTGAATATCCCCATTCGATATCCCATGAAATGGTCTAATGTATATTTCATTTGAAGGGTCTTCCCGATCTGATGCCAGTCTTGCCCGTCAGCAGAATAATGAAAGGTTGCTTCATCAACACTATCAGCAAAATTAAATATCATTTTTAAGTAGATTTGCTCGTTAGCAAACGTTTTTTCTTCCACTACTTTTTCCTGATCAATTCCATCATTTATTGTCATCACCACAGCATATTCACCATTTTCCTTTCGTTTGATGCCTACTGTACCGAAATTGCTCTGAAGCGCGATTAACCCTGCAAAATCTCCTATCTTCATGTTGGATGCATCAAACAAAATAGTACCACTACATGCCGGTCCTTCTGTTCGTTGTGTCAATGTATTTAGTGCTGTTAAAACACTTGTTGTCAAATGTCCTGTTGTAAGTCGTAAATAACCCGGCCTTTCCGTAACAGACCAATAGCAAGGATCTGGATTGTGATTCCATTGCCAATTTAACGCTAATTCATTTTTTCCATATTCAAAATCATCACTAATTACTAATGGTTTAGGGTCATCAGCAGGAAGATTTATTTCAAGCTTTTCAGGTGTTTTCCCATCAATACCGATCATCGGCCAGCCCTGTTCCCACTCTACAGGCAGGATATATGGAATTCTCCCGACAGCATCATGATCTTGAAACAACATCGCGTACCATTCGTTATTTGGTGTATCAAAAATCGCACCTTGAGCAATTCCTTTATTGCGATAGCCCATATCATCATCGAGAATAACCTTTCGCTCATACTTTCCCAATAATTCTGTGGAGCGATAGCAAACCTGCCTTCTCCGCTGATTACCATCGGACGGCCATTCGATAAAAAGTAAATAAAATTCACCGTTTAATTGATAGGCATGACAACCTTCACAACGTAGCCCAATATTTTCTTTCGGTGTTTCGAGTAATAAGCGATCGACTCCATCAGGTTTTACGGCTGTGAGATCTGCAGTTAGTTCCGTAATACGAATGTCACCGCATCCATAAATAACAAAAACTCTGTCTTGATCAAACAGTAATGCTGGGTCATGATAAATACCATCAATCACCGATCGAGTCCATGGACCATTTTCGATATCTTTTGTTTGATAAACGTAGAATTGATTCATATCATTGCTTGAAAAACAAAGATAATATGTATCATTATGATAACGTAAACTTGTTGCCCATTGCCCTTGACCATAGATCCCTGTTTCATCTTTTAATTGATGTGCCCGATTAGCTTCTAAGCTATCATATACATAAGAGACAATCTCCCAATCTCTCAAGTTATGCGATTTCATAATCGGACACCCTGGCATCGAATGCATACTTGTACTTACCATATAAAAAGTAGACTCCACTCTGATTACATCTACGTCAGGTACATCCGACCAGAAGATTGGATTAGTTACTATAATACTCATTTAAATGCCCTCCCCCGAACTTAACATTTCAATTATCTACCTAATACAAACTATTATTTCAAAAACAGATCGATTAATCAATTGCTGATTATCTAACTCATGTATTACCTTTATCTTCTCTTGCGGTTTTTAGAATACTTCGTTCATACAAAAAAGGACTGCCTTCGAATAGCAGCCCTAAGTGTTATTAAGTTCCACAGAATGTCTGATATGGTTCGTCTGGTTTTGGTGGTAAAACAGCATATTCTTCCTGTTCTTCTGAGTAAGCATAAGGATTTGATAATGCCTTCAATAATTTTTCCATTACACTGTAATCATCTTCACTTACCGCTTTTTCCAAAGCTTCTTCAACCAGATAATTCCTCGGAATAATAGACGGATTATTTTCTTTCATTAATCGTCGTGCTTGATCAGTTGTTTCGTGCTGTCGTGCTAATCGCGCTTGCCATTTTTCATACCACTTGTTAAAGGCATTTGCTTGGAATAGTCTTATCTTTTTATCGAACTGATTTAATGTTAGCGAGCGAAAAGTGTTTGTAAAATCTGCCTGATGCTGTTCCATCAAATCTAACAAACGATGAATTAATGCTTGATCTTCCTCTTCTTCGTCAAACAAGCCTAATTTCTTTCTCATTCCTGCAAGCCATTTTTTTTCATATAATTGCAAGTATTCCTTAATTGCATCCTGTGCTGCTTCAAGCGCTTTATCTTCATCGTCATCTAGTAATATCAAGATCGCTTCAGCAAAACGGGATAAATCCCAACCGCCAATATCTGGCTGATTGCCGTAAGCATAACGTCCACGAACATCTATGGAGCTAAATACCGTTCTTTTATCATACGTATCCATAAACGCACAAGGACCGTAATCAATCGTCTCTCCACTTATCGTCACATTATCGGTATTCATGACACCATGAATAAAACCTACTAATTGCCAGTTAGCAATCAAGGAAGCCTGGTTCTTGATCACCGCTTTTAGAAAAGATAAATATTTATTTTCATCCTTTTTGATTTCAGGGTAATGGCGATCTATTGCATAATCTGCAAGTTTTTGCAAATCTTCCTTTTCTCCCCATTGTCTTGCATATTGAAATGTCCCGACACGAAGGTGGCTATTTGCTACTCTCGTTAAAATAGCTCCAGGAAATGCAACTTCACGTTCAACAGATTCTCCTGTTGTTACAACCGCTAAACTCCGGTTTGTCGGAATCTTCAAGCCGTACATGGCCTCACTGATTAAATATTCACGTAACATCGGTCCTAATGCAGCCCGACCGTCACCTCCACGGGAATACGGTGTCTTTCCAGAACCCTTTAGTTGAATATCTACCCTTCGTCCATCAGGTGTAATATGCTCACCAAGTAAGACTGCGCGCCCATCACCAAGCATAGTAAAATGACCAAACTGATGACCTGCATATGCCTGTGCAATCGGAAGTCCACCTTCAGGCAGTCTATTTCCAGAAAAAAGATCTGCACTTTCCTCCAAGCTCTCTGCATTTAAACCAAGCTCTGTTGCTAAATCACGATTAAACATCACGATTTCCGGATCATCTACTGGTGTCGATTGAACACGCGAATAAAAGATGCCAGGTAAACGCTGATAACTATTATCTAAATTCCAACCTTCATTCGTTGTTACCGTCATACTATCTCCTTTCATGAGATATCGACTATCTCATTCACTTACGTCATTACATACCGGATTACCGGAGAATGCTACATCTAGCATAACACAAGTAGCTCTTGTATTAATATGAGTTGCATTTTCCTTTCTTATTCATGGCATTAAAGAAAGTAGAACATTGCTGCTCGCTAGCTATTTAATAAATGGAGGAAAGCTTTCATATTTTTCGATAGCCATTTATCTTTATGAACCGCTGAATAAACTCCTAATTGACTGATACTGTTTATCTCCTCTAATTGACCATTATGAAGTTCATCTTTGACCACAAAATATGGCAACATCGAAACACCGAGACCACAAATTACCGATTTTTTGATTGCCTCCAAACTAGGTAATTCTATCCTAGAAATAGATATATCCGTTTTTTTGATATAATCTTCAATGATCGGGCGCCAACTACACTTGTATTCTGTTACCAGCATCCGCTCTTGCTTTTCACTTTTATTTTTACCTTTAATCAAACAAAGGCTTTCCTCACTAACCTGATTAATGTGCAATTCACTTATTTGCCAATCTGGTAGCT
Organism: Gracilibacillus suaedae; assembly: GCF_017599345.1. Classification (GTDB taxonomy): domain Bacteria; phylum Bacillota; class Bacilli; order Bacillales; family Amphibacillaceae; genus Gracilibacillus; species Gracilibacillus suaedae. The sequence continues at coordinate 27,861 of NZ_JAGFVL010000060.1, read as the reverse complement.
CAACAAGGATAGCAATATCAATGTCTCCACTTTTTAACTGTGAGGTAATATTTTCATACTGAAGTGATTTTAAGATTAATTCAACTTTCGGGTATTTCTCCGTGAATTCCATTAATAGCTCTGGAAGCCAATGGACCATTAAAGATTCACTAGCACCAATGGTCAATGGACCTGATGGCTCCTCTCCTTCACTGACAACGGCTTTTGATTTTGCATAGAGGTTGATAATCTCTAGTGCATATGGATAAAAATCGCGACCTGCTTGCGTTAATATTGTCTTTCTGCCCATTCGATCAAATAAAGGCTTTTCTAGTTCACCTTCTAATTCCTTGATGTGTGCCGTTACGGAAGATTGAGCATAGTCTAATTGGTCCGAAGCTTTTTTAAACCCACCAACATCAACGATTGTTTTAAATGTAATGAGATGTCGTAGCTCCATTCTATCTACTCCTTATATCAGTTTTAATGAATTATTTTATCGAAAATATCAATTTTACTGAACTATAAAACAACTATATAATGAAATAAAGAAAAGAACAAGAGGAGAGATCATTATGAAAGTTTTAACGATCGTAACACATCCCCGTCAAGACTCATTAACCTTCACTGTCGCTAATCGTATGATGGAAGGATTGCGGGATGCTGGACATGAAGTAGATATTCTCGATTTATACCGAAGTGATTTTGACCCTGTTTTAAAAGAAGTGGATGAACCAGAATGGGGAGTTGATCAGCAGCAATTTTCTGTTAGAGTGCATCAAGAAATGGATAGATTGAAGCAATACGATGGATTAGCATTCGTTTTTCCACTTTGGTGGTGGAGCATGCCAGCATTGTTAAAGGGCTACATTGACAGAGTGTGGAATTACAGTTTTGCCTATGGACCAGGTAAATTACCACATCAACATGTACTATGGTTAAGTCTGGCCGGTGCTCCTGTAGAAAGGTTTACCAAAAGGAAATATGATCAGATGATTACCCACTATTTTAATGTTGCGTTAGCCGATTATTGCGGGATTGAAACTTCCAGGTTCGAATTATTGTATGAAACAATTAAAGAAAAGCCTGTATATATGGAACAGTGGCTACAAAAGGCTTATGAACTGGGGCTGAGTTATGGAGAATCATCATGAAATGAGAGCTATCACTCAAGCTCCTTTTGTTTTATGGCCACTTTTCGGAATTTAATGGTCACTTTTGGCAGTTTTATGGCCACTTTCGAGACTTTTATGGTCACTTTCCACCATTTAATGGCCACTTTTATAATATTCTCATTTTCATATCCATCCTTGTTCTCTACCATAATTTAAAAGCTCTTCATATGGGTCTGTTCCTGTTAAACCTATAACCTTGCAAAAAGCAGGTTCAGTTTTATAACCTTGTTCTTTGAGCAATATAACGCTTCTTTCAAATTGGGAGTTTCTTTCAATAACTTGCTTTCTATAAGCATATGGAGATAGGCATATTGTTGCTCTACAGGTTGTGGTTGACCGAACAATTCACACTCGAATCCTTTAAAGAAAAAATTCGCTTTAACTACCGGCATATTTCTTATATTCGTTGTTTTTATCTTGAAACCATCTAAATGCTTGTATAAAGATTCGAGTGTACGCTTAAACTCTGTGAGATTACACACTTCCATGATAATATCCAAATCAGATTCTACAATCGCAATATCTAATGGAATCGTACCGCAGAGAACAGGATGATATATCTTTAGGTCCTGCATTATCCCTAGTTCTGTTAGAATGTGATAGGAATGTTGTTGTAATTGATTTCCTCTTTTTAAATAATCAAGACTCTTATACATAATGATTATTCCTGTCCATTTAAATCCTGCGATAAACGTATCATGTCGCGACATTGAATACCATTTTCATAGATCTTCTCTTGATAATGCTTAATAAAAAAATCCTTATCTATCCCAACCATTTGAAAGCCACACTTTTGGTATAATGCGAGCTGATCAATACTGGAATTACCTGTGCCGACTTCTATTATCTTATATCCGTACTTTTTCGCATTTTGGATAGCATCTGAAACTAATTTTTTTCCTATTCCTTTTCCTTGGTGCTCTTCTGCAACAGCAATATTAACCAGTTCAACTGTATGAGGTCTTGTTGGAAGCAGGACATATGCACCTATTATTCTATTTTCTACCTCAGCAATATAGCATTCTCCCCTATTTAAGTATGCTTCAATGATAGAAGGAGAAGGGTCTGCTAACAGTAATAATTCTATAGGTTTCGTTTCATCTAATCCTAATTTTCTTATTTTCATCTTTATCACCATATTGTAAGAATTACATTTATTATAACAACTTTTCCAACAAAAGGTTAAAATACGAAACATTTACGTCCCACAAAACGTATGTGATGTGAAAAAGGAGGAGATTTTTCATGCGTACAGCCTATCAGAATAATGACACAATCCAGGTAGTATTTCTGAATCAGAAAAACGAAGATGTAGAAGAGGCGGTCTTGAACAATGCTCAGATAACAGCTTTATTCCAAGCAAATCAGGTTTGGATTGAACGATTTGAGAAAAACCTGAAAATAAAAAATTCCTTATGGTCTCTTAATCATAACAACATGTTTTTACGGGTTAATGTAGAGTAATTGAGAGCAGCGAAACGCCTTATTCACAAGGGAAGTGGATTAGGTGTTTTCTTTTTTTTGAAAAAGTAATATCTGTTGCCACTAAGCTGATCATCAGTAGTAGCTCCAAAGCATTGGTAAAGGCTGTGCTTTCGACCTTGACTGGCAGAGCACTACCGATTCCCATTATAATGGCACCTGCGAGCATCCACTTCCATTTAGTAAAGTGATAAAGAATAAACCATGTAACAAGAAGAATTACACTAACACAAATAATCATTAGATGTGATCCTTCTGTCTCTGTTGCAGGAATATAATGCAGAATACCGTACTCTGAAACAGGCTTTAGCTCTATTTCTGTCACCACTGTCATGATTTCGATAAGTATTAAAATACATGTGAAAGTAAGGGTTATCCTAATTGCTCTTACAGAGTGAAATCCCTTTTTACCTAACTTTCTTAATACACCTAAACAAAACAGAATAAGTGTCGGTGTAACGATAGCATGTATCCAGTAGCGAAACAGATGGAGATTTTCCAAAAAGGGACCTGTTCCAATAAATTTCCCAAAGGCAATAATGAGATTGTCAACGATTAAACCAGCTATGACTATGTACAAGAATAAAGTAAGACTTCTTATATTTTTCCCTCTTTTTTTAATGAAAGCTGTTACCAGTAAAACCATATAAGACAGGGTAATAAGAATATATAAATAAAAATCCACTAAGTTTCGCTCCTCAACTTTTTTTATAGTGTATGTTATTCTTTTTTCTACATTCGCAGGAGCTACTAACAATATCGTATTCGCTTAAAAAATAAAAAGACTCCAATTTGAAGTCTTTTATCCTTGAGCGCTAAATTCATGTACCCATACTTCCATTTCAGGGAGCCATGGCATTCCTGGATGGATCGACAATATGGCTTCTTTATATGCCGCTAAACTTTCATATCCTTCTCGCTTGGCATCTTCATCTGTTAATTCGCCAAGTTTTTGTCTATATACATTATCTATTCGGAATTGCTTGTCTTTTAGTTCCATTGTTTCACCGATATCTGCATAACGACCATTACGTCTTGTTGCGGTCTTGATACCTTTTAATACTTTTTCTACATCTTCCGGTAATGTAACCAAACGGTCAACGCTGCAAGTTTTCGGTGGTAATGGCATATTGTTTTCATTCATCATTTCCAACACCTTACCTTTCCTTTCTATTGTATCTTCTACAATAGCTTACCACAAATACTTTTAAGCTCTGTGAAAGAAAATATTACAAAATGTTGAACATTTGGCTTTAGCTTCTTGATTGTCTTAGAAAACGAGGGTAGCTAAAGAAGGATATCACACAACCTACCATGCCAAATCCTAACAAAATTAATAAGGTCAACCATATATCAGTAACATGACCACCATCCTGCAAAATAGATTGGAATCCTTCCAGTGCCCAATATTGTGGTAGGAATTTCGCTATCAATTGCATCGAATTTGGCATGATCTCTAGTGGCATCCATAGCCCACCAAGCATTGCTCCACCTAATGCAATCACTTGCGTTAGCGCAATACCCATATTTTCGGTATTAACTAGTAATGACATGGCCATTCCCCAACTGGTGGAAAGAAAAGCTAGTGTAAGGGATATAATCGTTAAAGCAATGGGGTCACCTAAAGGTAAGTCATATACAAGTACTCCAAACAACAATAATACGACAATTTGAAGGATCACAATGATCAAAAATGGTAACCATTTTCCGATAAGAAAACGATTTAATGGTAAAGGTGTACTAGCAACTCGAGCGACCATTCCACTATCTCGATCTTTTATAAAGGTAATCACCATCGAAATCATAATAAAGAAAGTAAACATTATAATATAGCCTGGTACTATTTGTGTTACTAGTTGCTCTGGCTCCATTTCATTCACACCGGAAAATATCGTAATAAAACCTATAATAAAAATAATTGGCAATATAAAAGTCCAAAACCAAATCCCTTTGTCCTGCAGCTTCATTTTTAATTCGACTATCGTAATTGCCCACATAAACCATCCACTCCTATCCATTATCCCTTAATTGGGTGCCTGTTAAATAAAAGAAAATATCTTCTAATCTTGACTGGCTCAATTCCAATCGTTCCGGGTTAATTCCATTTTGCCGAAATTGTTCAATCATTTTTCCCATTGTCAAAAGCGGGTCATCACAGTTCACGGCGAATCCAGTCTTCTTCTCAATGGTATCACCATATGAAGATAGTTCCTCTTTGCCAATTCCATCCGCAGAAACAAAAATAGATGCACTGCGGTGTTTATTTAACACATGCTTCATGGTGCCATGTTCCACTAATTTTCCTTTGTCAATAAAGCCAACACTATTACAGATTTGCTCCACTTCTTCCATATAGTGACTAGAGTAAATAACGGTACTTCCCATCTCTTTTAATTGCTGAATAAGGGTGAAAATGGCATGTCTTGATTGAGGATCAATCCCTACGGTGGGTTCATCTAATACTATTAAAGAAGGTTCATGAAGGATGGCACAACCGATATTTAAACGGCGTTTCATGCCTCCAGAGAACTCTGTTATTTTTTGATTTGCCTTATCACTTAGTCCAATTTGTTCCAACACTGTCCGAATTCGTTTACGCAAATGTTCACCTGATAAACCATACAGCCTGCCAAAATACATTAAATTATCCTTAGCCGTTAATAATTCCTCTAAGCAAATATCTTGTGGTACATATCCGATAAAATTTTTAACCGCTAGCTGATTCTGTTTCACAGACTTGTTAAAAACTTGAATATCCCCTTCAAACCTTTGCAATACCCCAACCAATATTTTCATGAAAGTAGATTTCCCTGCACCATTTGGACCGACTAAACCAAAGCAACTTCCTTCCTCAATTTGAAACTGTAAGTCATTCAATGCTTGAACAGAACCATAATATTTACTAACAGATTGCACTTCAATCATCTAGACATCTCCTCTGCAAAAATGTTTTCAATTATTTTCTCGATCTATGCGTTCATTCATGACTCTTTCCATGTTTTTATAGTAGAAATAAGCACTAATCCAAAAAATGGAATAAAGCGTTAAAAATATCCCTAACCCTATAATCATTGCTAACAGGTTAAAAGGAATCCACCCCGCCAAAATAGCTATTGGAAAAAAAACGAGAATAGTCAAAGACAAATGAATTACTGTCTGTTTCAAAATACTCCATCTTTCTAGCTCAAATATGACAGAAGCTAAACTGTAATAAACACCGATTGCCATGCTTGCAGACCAATGTTTCCATATTTCTTGTATCGTCGAATTAATGTCTAGCATAACTAGGAAGGAAAGTACCACAAAGGTTATCAGACTTCCTATCGCAACACCGAGTAATATTCTTTTCAGTCCTTCAACAATCATTTGTCTCCTCCTTCCATAATCTGTTTTTTTAAATCATTGACATATTTCCTGCTTACATATTCCTTACTTCCAGACTTAAAGTAAACACACAACGTACCATTAAACGATAGTTCAAAACGATCGATTTGATTTACATTACCAACAACAGACTTGGAAAAGCGGATAAATCCAGCATTACTCAGCATTTCTTCCACTTCATATAATTTCATTTTTAACTCCATACAGTCGCCATTAATGGAGGCGAGCACTTTCCGATCTTTAGCATAAAAAAAATCAATTTCCTCAGGGTTTAAAACTATCGAACGATCTTCTTCGACAGCCACTATCCGCTTCGGTTGTTTCTTTTTTAACAGTTGAACAAGCTCCTCTACTTCCTTAGTCCATTCCTTCGCATGAATCGTTACTTGACACTCATCACCATTTTCGGGATCAATATCGATTCTCACTTTCATTGTTTCACCCCTCTTTGTATTATGCTGTATATCACTTCTTATTTGGGAAAATAACTCATTAGTCGTATTTTTAAAAACATAGCATGTAATTTTACATGAATAAGATGCTTTCATTCATATAAAAAGCGACTGATGAATAAATCTATCAGTCGCACAGTTGTTATTAAGGATAGCTAACCTTACCTTTTTCCATTAATTGTTTAAGTCCTTCAAACATCATTTCCCAACCAGCTTGTGACCCATCATGATATTCTTTACATGCCTTGTCAATATCTACTTGTGTCCATTCTTCTTCATGGGGGACAACTATCTTCTGGACAAAAGTCATATTACATCCAGACGTCGTTGGTTCAAAAGAAACAGTTAAAACATCTACGGTATCACTAAACTGTGGCATTTCAAAAGTTTTTACAAGTTTATTCGATTTATCTAAAACTCGGTACTCACCAATCGCTCGATAATCCATGCCATCACGGTGATCAACAATTTCCCAGCTACCACCTTCTTTGGCATCACTCTTAGCCACTTTGTTGGTCAGTTCCATTGTAAATAGCCATTTTTTCATTAATTCCGGTTCAATCCAAGCGGCGTATACTTTTGCTGCGTCCACATTAAAAGCTTTGGTCATTGTTAATGTTACCGTTGAATGATTTGTCATCTGTTTTCCCACCTTTATCCATTAAATTTGAGAATGTTGTCAGGAGTTGATAGTAGGTTCTTAAAAGTTGATAGTGTTTTGCCTGAAGTTGATCGTAAATTCTAAAAGTTGATAGTATTTCACTCGAAGTTGATCGTAAACTTATGAATGCATTTCCATAATATCATTATTACATCATCCAATGGAAAGAACATTTAAAAAGAGCTGACTTAAACGTCAGCTCTCTCCAATCATGTTTTAGCTAATTTTCTTTAACACTAATTCTTCATGTTCTTCCGTAGCTGTTAATAAGCCGATAACCCCCATTACGATAAATGAAGCTAAGGAAGCAAAGAACATCGCTAGATAAATATTTGCAATCACATTAAATTGTGTAAAGATCACATACAAGGCTGCACCTGTGATCACTGCTGCAATCGCACCATAGTTTGTTGCTTTTTTCCAAAAGTAGCCTAATGTTATAGGTGCTAATATTCCTGAAATGATCGCGGAAAAGCTGAATTGGATTAAGATTGACAAGGAATCCGGGCGATCTAATGAAATATATAATGATAAGAGTCCTACTAAAATGAGCGATCCTTTTGCTACTTTCACTGATTGTAAATCTAATTTCGCTTGGCTTATATTCTTTTTGAATACTGGTGCCAATACTTTGTAAAAGTCATTCCCAATACTAGTTGTTACACCTAAGTATAAGCTATCTGTACTGGAGAGGATCGCCGAAATAATACCTACAATCATAATCGCGGCAATAATACTAGGGAATGATTCGATCACATACATTGGGATGGCTGAATCTGCACTATTCAATGTTGGAAAAAGTACCCGTGCAGCTAAACCACCAAGCACCATCAAAGTAGAAATGACGAATAATACAATTCCCGATGATAAGGTAAATGGTGCAAGCTCTTCCTCTGTTTCAATTGATAAAATTTTGTTCAACAAGTGTGGCATAAGGATAAAACTGAATAATAAAAATTGTACAGCCATAATCGCTAACACACTGTTATACGGTCCATCAACGCCAACAAAAGTGGTTAGATTGGGATCTACTGCATTCAGTTGATTAGTCAATTCCCCGAACACGTTGATACCGCCACCGATTGTCCAAAAGAACGAAATAAAAATAAGAATGGAAGCTAAAGCCATAAACAATCCCTGAATACCGTCCGTAATCATCTGAGCAAATGCTCCACCTAAACCAATATATAAAATCGTAATAGCTACTCCGATAATAATTCCCCAGAAATAAGGAATACCAATTACCGTCTCAAAAATTGTAGCAAGTCCGACATTTTGACCAACAATATAATATACATTAAATAATATCAAAAGAGAGACGATGACTTGTAATGTTCTCGAATTATATCGACGTCCTAACCACTCAGGTACAGTAGAAACTCGTCCGAATTTCTTGCCATAACGCCAAAATGTTTTTGCGAAAATTAATAGACCGACCCATGAAACACCAAAACACCCTAATGTATACCATAAAACGGAAGTACCATGTTGATAGGCTAATCCAGGAACTCCAATAAAAAGATTTGCACTAGAATAAGATGCAGCAAAACTAGCTCCTACAAGCCAAGGGCTGACCTTCCCTCTAGCGGTTGCAAATCCGTTCATCGATTTACTATGGGCACTTCCTTTTTTTCCAATCCATGTTACAACACCAAAATAAGCAACTAATAATATAATAACAGTCCAAAGAAGTAAACTAGATTCCGTTAACATGCCAATACCACCTTTAATTATTTTTGTAGAACTTGTTCCAAATCGTCAGTCCGATAATCCAAAATACGACAACTAAAATGAGATACGTATAAATCATCACTTACTCCCCTTTCTTTTGAAAAATGGTAATAACCGTTCATTTAATTGCTGAAAGGATATTTGTACTGGTAACTGATAACGTAATTCCTGTTCATCGATTAGCAAATGTGTGAGTAAGGATGGTCCCTCGGCTAATTGGACAATCCCTACTGCATATGGTGTTCGTTCTTGCCAAGCAGGATGTCCTGCTCGATGGACAATACTCCAAGATTTTAACTTACCTTGTCCCGATGTCTCTTTCCACGTTAGCTTCGAGCTAAAACAGTTGGGACAATGTGCGCGTGGATAGAAAACCCATTGCGTACAATCATTACATTGCTGTAGATAAAATTGCTTTTCGTTAATCTTATCCCAAAAAGGCTTACTTACTGCTGTAATCGTTGGTTCCGGAAATGATATGTTCGTCATTGCTCTCCTCCTAAAACTAAAGCAGTTGTTTCGCTTAATGTCGCTCCATTTCCTGTCACAAGTGCATGTTTAACATCAGCAATTTGTCGGTCTCCACCTTCACCGCGTAATTGAATGACTGCTTCAATAATATGTGACATTCCTCCGGCTAAATCGGCTTGGCCAAAGCCTAGTTGACCACCATGGGTATTGAGAGGATAATCGCCATCATGATCAAAAGTATGACTTCGGACAAAATCACCGAACTCGCCTTGCTTACATATCCCGATGCTTTCTAGCTGCACCGCTACAACACTTGTATAACAATCATAAAGTGATAACAAATCTACATCTTCCCCGTTAATTCCTGCCTGATGTAAGGCTTGTGGAATCGAATAGGTAAAAGGTAACTGATCAATTGCCGGGGCTTGACTAACCGCACGATGAGTGATTTTTTCCCCTGCCCCTTTTAAATAGACCGGCTTTTTCTTTGTTTGCTTTGCTTTTTCCTCTGAAGTAACAATCACGGCTGCTCCACCCGCACATGGCATAACAATTTCTAACAGTCTTAATGGATCCGATATAATTGGTGATCGCAAAATATCATCTAACTCAACTGGCTTATCATAAAAGATTGCTTTCGGATTTTTTAGTGCATTTTTTCTAGACCAATACGCAATTCTCGCAAAATCTTCTTGTTTAGATCCATATAATTCCATATGCTCTCTTTTTAACAATGCATAGGACGTATTTGCGCCTGAAGCACCAAACGGAACATCAAATTCACGAATTGGATTACGGTTCGGTGAGCGTGGTACCTGTCCTTTTTCATTTTTATTAGCTAATACACAGACGACTGTTTCACACATTCCTACTTCAATCGCCGCAGCTGCCCGCCAAACCATTCCCGCACCAGTCGCTCCTCCTAGATCAACAGTGTTGGACATAATCGGAGAAATGCCTAAATATTCTGACACTGTTGCAGGTACGTGTTGTGGCGTTTCACCTACTTGGGGTCCTACTAATAGTCCATCGATTTCATCTTTCGTTAGACCGGCATCCGCTAATGCAAACTGAACAGATTCCGCTATTAATCCTAACGTCGTTTTCCCTTCAGAGTACCGTACTGGCTTTAGTTCACCGATACCGATAATTGCGCCTTTCGGTCGTTTCACCATTAGTAGCACTCCTTCTCTTTAATATCTGTTAATTCTTGTAAGCATTCAGGATTACTAATAGAAGCTTTGTTCTGGACTTCATTACCAATCGCTTCTGTTTTTGCAGCACCTTCGACTTTCTTACCGTTGACCGTGTATGGTATATCCTTCACCTGATAAATTCGTCTTGGAACATGGCGTGGTGATGCTTTTTCTCGTATTTGTTGTCGAATATGCTTGGCTAGTTCTTTCGTTAACTGATCGGTTACAACACATAACACAATCTCTTCATCATTTTCACATGGTAAGCCAAACACGATCGAATCTTTAATTTCTTCGATTTGTTCTACAACACTATAAATCTCTGCAGTCCCAATTCGCACACCACCCGGATTTAGGACAGTATCTGCACGGCCATAGATAATAAACGATTGATCAATAGTTTGTTCGGCAAAATCACCATGTGTCCAAATACCTGGTCGTTCAGCAAAATAATTGGTACGATAACGTTCGTCACCATTCTCACCATAAAATGTTAGTGGCATGCTTGGAAAAGGCTGTGTACAGACAAGATCTCCCTTTTGACCATAGACAGGTGCATCACGTTCATCTAACACTTCCATCGCCATCCCTAATGCTTTACAACTAATCTCTCCGCGGAAAACTGGGTGAATTGGAGAACCCATGACAAAACATCCAATAATCTCTGTACCTCCTGAGATAGATGCTAAGTAAAAATCTTCTTTAATCGTCTCATATACCCAATCATATTGTTCAGCTACTAGCGGTGCACCACAGGAAAGGATACTTTTTAAGGAAGTTAATGGATACCGATCTTTCAGGACAACATTTGCTTTCATCAATGAATCTAAATACTTTGGACTCGTGCCAAAGTGCGTCAGTCCGATTCCTTCAGCAATGTCCCATAAATGCGTTGGATTATTTGGTAATACTGGAGAACCATCATATAATAAAAGGGAAGCATTACTAGCCAAACCAGATACAAGCCATGGATACATCATCCATGCAGTGTTGGAATACCAAAAAAGCACATCTTCTTCATGTACATCACAATGCAATTGATGTTCTTTCACATGTTGTAGTAACGTGCCACCTACAGAGTGAACAATTGCCTTAGGCAATCCTGTCGTTCCAGATGTATAAAGAATATATAGCGGATCACGAAATTCAGTTCTTTCAAACTCTGGTTCCTTCGCATCGTTTTCGAGTAGAGATGACCAAGTGATCGAGTTAGCTAGTTCTCCCGCAATGGTTATGATGTGATTAATGCTAGTAATCTGCTCAACTGTTTCTTGTACTTTTTTCGAAATATCAAAAGGTTTTTGTTTATACTGATACTTTAGATTCGCGATTAGGACTTTCGGTTGCACTTGACCAATTCGATCGATAATTCCTTTCGCACCAAAATCTGGTGAACAGGAGGTCCAAACTGCTCCAAGTGATGTTGCAGCAAGTAAAGCGACTAATCCTGCTATATTATTAGTAGTAATCCCCGCTACGCGATCTCCTTTTTTTACGCCTAATTGTTTTAATCCGTACTGTGCTTTTGCAACTTGTGTACGTAAGTCTTGATAAGTAACCTTAGCTGTTACACCTGTTTCATCTGCTTGATAGGCAGCAATTTGATGATCCTTACCTTTTAGTAGATTCTCCGCAAAGTTTAATTGAGCATCAGGGAAAAAAACAGCATCTGCCATTGATTCACCTTGGACATAGAATCTGTCTCCTTTTTCACCGATAATACCTGCATAATCCCATACACCAGACCAGAAATCCCCGATATTCGTAATCGACCAACGATGTAATCTTTCATAAGGAAAAAGTACTTGATTAACATAATTAGCAAAAGCTTGAAGGTGTGATTGTTCAATATCTTTTTCTGCAGGTTCCCATAATATATGACTCTTGTTATCTATTGTTTGAGTATTCATTGTTTTCCCCCTTCCGTTGGTACTTCAATAAGAATAGCAATTCCTTGACCGCCACCACCACATAGGGAAGCTATTCCTTTACCACCGCCACGACGTTTCAATTCATGTGCTAATGTTAAAACTAAACGAAATCCGGTACCTCCAAGTGGATGCCCGATTGCAATAGCTCCTCCATTAACGTTTACTTTGTCATAACCAATATTTAATGCTTTACAGCTAGCGATCACCACACTAGCGAACGCTTCATTTATTTCAAATAGATCAATATCATTTATTGTCAGTTGCTGTTTATTCAATATTTTTTGAATGGCGTCTGCCGGTTTTGTTTGGAGACTTGCGTCAGGACCAGCCGTTTCCGCCCAATCAATAACATGGGCTAGGGGTTCTGTTCCGAGCCGTTCTGCCTGTTCTAAAGTTGTGACAATTCCAAGACTTGCTCCGTCCGTCATTTGCGAGGCATTACCTGCTGTAATGGTTCCATCGTTCGTAAAAGCCGGTTTTAAATTAGCTAATTTATCTATAGTTGTCTGAGGGCGTAACCCTTCATCATTTGCTAATACACTATCGATTGGTAGGATTTCTTCCGCCAGTAGTCCTCTTTCAAAGGCAGTTGCTGCTCTTTGTTGAGAGAGAGCTGCAAATTGATCTTGCTCTTTGCGGCTAATGTTATAATCACGATTATATTGTTCCGTTAATGTGCCCATCGACTGATCACTCAGAGCACACCACAGCCCATCATGTAACAACGTATCAGTAATCGTCTGATGACCTATACCTTTGATTGATCTAGTCGGGATAACGTGTGGTGCATTGGACATCGAGTCAAAGCCACCAACAATATAAAAAGAACCTTCTTCTAATCTAATGCGGCGCGCCGCATCAATGACAGAGGCAACTCCTCCGAGACATACATTATTTAAGGTGATTGCTGGTGTTCTACTATCAAGCCCTGCTTGGTATGCAACTTGTCTAGCAGGATTTTGGCCCTGACCAGCCTGAATAACTTGTGCTAACAACACGCCATCTATCTGAGGAATTGCTGCATACTTTTCGATTAAATAGTTCAACGGCTTACTCGCTAATGTTACCGCATCAAATGCTGCAAGGGCACCATTCCATTTTCCAAAAGGTGTCCGGATCCCGTCTAATATAACAATCGACATATATGATTACTCCTTCTTCTATTTAAATAAAAAAGCCCTCTTCGATAAAAAGAGGACTCTACTACTCTTCTTATCTTTCAGGAATACTCCTGTTGGAATTAGCACCTTTTAAGCAATCGCTTAATGGTTGCCGGGTTTCATAGGGCCAGTCCCTCCACCTCTCTTGATAAGCTTATAGATATAATGTTGGTAATCCTTATCATAAAAAAATCTCTCTATTTGGAGATAGAGAGATACATTACGTAACAATGAATCTCTTATCTCTTCTAAGTGAAAACACTCAGACGGAATTGGCACCTATATTAAGCAATAACACTTAATGGTTGCCGAGGCTTCTTTGGGCCAGTCCCTCCACCTCTCTTGATAAGACAAGATTAATGTTCAGTTTTTATATCCTAGTAATATACTGTACTTTACATGCTTTTGTTGGAATTGTCAATATATTTCGACAATTAAAAGAAAGTATTAACGTAAATATTCCATCGCTTTTAAAAATAGGAAATATTATACAAACAATATCAATCCTGTGGTAAAATAATCCATATAATATACTAAAGGAGGATTATATGAAATCTATCAAACTCTCGTTTATTGGCTTGCTGTTACTTGTATTACTTTTTAGTGTTCCTACAACCACAATGGCACAAGAAGAATCTGGCATTGACTTTGACAAGCCTGTTGTTCTCGTTCATGGTATAGGTGGTGCACCGTACAATTTCTATAGTATCGAACGAAAATTAAGAAGTATTGGGTACGACAGATCTGATTTGCATGCGATAAACTTCAGAGACAAAACAGGCAATAATTATCGAAATTCTCGTCAACTCAGAGATTATATTGATGATGTACTTAGTAATTATGATGTAGAGGAAGTAAATATTATTGCTCACAGTATGGGTGGTGCTAATACTTTACGTTATTTAACTCGCTTAGGTGGTGTGGATAAAGTCGATAAAGTAATTACACTTGGAGGTGCTAATCGCTTAGGGGCAACATCAGTCCCATCCGGAGTTGATTTCACTTCTATCTATAGCAGTTCAGATTCTATCGTATCTATCAGTTTGTCAAGAATTAGTGGTGCTGATAATATTCATGTTTCAGGCGTATCACACCTTCGTCTTTTAACGAGTAGCAGAGTACAAGATCTCATTGTTGAAAGTTTAGGAAATTAATATTATTCACTATCTAGAAGTCGTTTGGTATTTTTCCGCCAAACGACTTCTTATATTCTATTATTTATTGCTATACTATTTGAGCCATTCTTCCGCTAATGTTCCATAAATAACATGGTCCGTATAGTGATCATATAACCACTCAACACTTCTAATACGTCCTTCTTCCACAAAGCCAAGTCGTTTAGGTATATCTCTACTTTTTTGATTATTGATGGCCGCTCTAATCTCAACTTTGTTAAGTTTTAGTTCCATAAAAGCATAATCTGTTAGCGTTTTAGCAACCCTTGTCATGATTCCGTTTCCTTGATACTCAGCCCCTAGCCAATAACCGATATATGCGATTTTATTGGACCAATCAATACTATTAAAACCAGCAACCCCGACAATCTCCCCATGATATAAAATGACTGTAGTAAGACTCTTATTATCAGCAAAACCTTTCAAACTGGATTGAATGAACTCCCTCGTATCTTCTACTTTTACTGTTACATCAACCCAAGGTAGCCACTCTCGTAAATAGTCCCTTGAATTTTCGGTTAGATCAAATATCGTTTCTGCATCTCTTTGGTCAATTAGTTTTAGAGACAAATTCTCGTATATTTTACGTACAAACATGTCTATCCCCCCAATTGGTAAATTGAAAACATTTTACCAGAATATGAAATTGAATACTAGTGTTATTTGCGAAATTTAGCGCAAAAAAAGAGCCCGGATAGGCTCAAATATGTTTTAAATCACTGTAACATTCGTTAAATCTGCTTTCGTTCTATTCAATGTGGCATAAGTTACTTTATCCATTGTTGCTCCGTCGAAATTTGCTTTATGGCAATAGTATGCATATTTAAAAGATACATTTCTAAACACAGCATTTTTAAAGTTTACGCCTTTAAGTGCACTTAGGTAAAAACTCGTACCATTAAATGTTTGATTTTCGAAATTAACACCAGATAAATTAGAATAGCTTAAGTCTGTATCATCTAAAACTGTCTTTTGAAAACTTGTTTTTGATAGATCTGTCTTCGATAAACTAGCTCCAGAAAGATTGGCAGCGTCAAAAATAACATTTCTTAGATCACAAGTATCAAACTTAGTATTTGATAAGTCTGCTCCTGTAAAATCTGAACCTCTTATATCACTTTTACTAAACTCAGATCCTTGTAGATTAACTTCTTTAAAGTCTGAGTTTACAAGGTCCATTTTTGTAAAATCCATTTTCTTTTGTTCTACCTGCTCCTCTTCTGCAGCTTCTGAAAATTCTTCCACCAATTCAGCAACATCCCCAATCGAGTTAACCGTCATTTTAAAAGCGGTATCTTCGTCATATCCTTGTTCTATGAAGTCATTTAATTTTTCCTGTAAATTGTTGTGTAACTCTTCCTTCAACTCCCCAACAGAATGGGTATTTTCATAAGGCAACAATATGCCGTCAACATATCTTTCTATTTTATTCATCAATTTTCATTTCCACCTTTCGCTAATAATTGATCTAAAATCCGTTTGGCTGCTTCCCAGTTTCTTTTATTTTCGTAATAATTAACTTTTCCTTTTTCCGTAACCTTGTAATATTTACGTCTGCCACCTTGGGTCTCATCTCCCCAATAGGATACGATACTGCCATCCTTCTCCAGACGCTTCAGACTTGAATACATGGTGGCCTCTTTCAGCTCATACTCTCCATCTGAATATGCTGCTATTAATTTCGTTATTTCATAT
The DNA here is from genome assembly GCF_017599345.1 of Gracilibacillus suaedae. Classification (GTDB taxonomy): domain Bacteria; phylum Bacillota; class Bacilli; order Bacillales; family Amphibacillaceae; genus Gracilibacillus; species Gracilibacillus suaedae. Next base: position 11,369 of record NZ_JAGFVL010000060.1, on the reverse strand, counting down.
CCATATTTATCTCCACTCATTAGTAAGTTCAAAATAATTGTATCTGCATGTCCTCTAAGCAAATCAGAGGAAGCTTTATTTTTCATGAACGATGCACCTCCTATATACCATCATACATTACTTTGACCTTCATTGTATTGTTATAGCTGTTATAAACTTCCCCAAGGAGGTATTACATAACGAGATTAGGATGTTTTTCTTTTAAAAACCTGAACAGAAGCTATATAGGTGACAATCAACAATCCAAATAACCATAGTAACGAAATCCAAACATTGTTACCGACAGGTTCACTCAGCAACAAGCTTCGTATAGCTTCAAGAACCGCCTATCAGCAGCATCAAGTAACTCATCAGACTTTTTAATTGCTTGTGGCAAATGACGAAGTTTTCCAATCATGCGGATGTTCTCCCTACCTGTTAATCCCTCATCTACCGCGGCATATTGACCTGTCAAACTGATCACTCCACGAACTTGTTCCGGCTCCTTCATTACATTAAATCCATTGATTACAGCCGAACCACTATCTGCATTAAGAAGCGTTGAAAGTATTTTAATGGTCGTTGTTTTTCCCGCACCATTGGAATCCAATAAAGCAAAAACACTTCCCTTCTCTACAGAAAGATTGATATTTTTTAATACTTTATGGCCTTTATACGACTTCTGAAGATTTCGAACTGCTATCAGTTTCTCCTTCGTTTCAACCATAATGGCATTCTCCTTGTATATTATTTTTGGATGGTGTCTCTGTCATCCACAAATACAATATAAATCATATTACTATGATTGTCAATGTAATATTAAAATAAGAATACTGTTTCCGTAATTGAACTTTATCATCCAAGCATTTAATTATCTCGAACTCAAGATAAATGACTAGATGTTATGAAACAAAAAGAAGCGATATCGAGTATTTTTGACGGATTAGATAACAATGAGAAAAACGGAATGATGGAACAATTATTAAAATTTAGGCTATCATGCTGAAAAATATAAAGCGTGACTTCCATCAGTGGGGATTTTACGAATGATTGCATTTCACTGGGAAAACCGAGGTCACCTGTTAATCTTTATGGAAGTAGGTGTTACTAAGAAGAACAAATAAGTTGGACCTTGGAAGGGAAGCGCTGATGTCCCAGAAAGCGGTGCACTTGTCCAAGGAAGGGAACTACCTGTTGCTTGGATAAAACCCTTTCTCCCTGGGATAATTCATATGGAAGTAGCCATTTAGATTTTCAGGTTATCAGGTGAACGTTATGATTTGTCGCTTTTTCTACAAAAAATCAGTCCACCCGTACAAATCAAATGGCTTACCATCTTGATAATTTTCAATTGCTTGTTGAACATAAGGAATGATATTTTCAGGCAGATTGTTGAGTGGATACCATGCTAACTCATCACATTTGTCAGGCTCTTTATTAATAATATCTCCTGTCCACTTCTCAGCTGTCAAAAAGAAATCAATCCGCTCCTCTTCTGCCCTACGATGCATAACTCCAACAATGTTCAAGTCTTTTTTGGAGATAGTAATGCCAGCCTCTTCTAATGCTTCTCTTTGAGCAGCAGTAATCACATCTTCTCCTCCATCGACATGACCAGCTAAGACACTGTAGTTGCCATCTTCATAACCTGTGTTATATCGTCTGAGTAACAGAATATGATCAGCTTTTAATAGAAAAATATGCACTGCCACAATTACTTTGAATCTATCTTTTGCCATGATTGATCACCTCTTTTTTATTATAACTTGTTATTTTAGAAAAAAGGAGCCATTAACCCAAACTCACAAAATGGTGCACAGATTGTGAGGAACATGGTTTTTTATTTTGCTACTCTATTAATTAATGGGAGGTTACAACAATGAATTCTTTAAGACAAATGAATGAAGCGATAGCCTATATTGAAGCTCACTTGACGACCTCAATCAACTATAAAAAGGTTGCCCAGATAGCTCAATGCTCAGAGTACCACTTTAAAAGGATGTTTTCTTTTTTAGCAGGGATACCACTATCCGAATACATTCGCAGGCGACGTATGACTTTGGCAGCACTTGAGTTAAAAGGAGAACAAACGAAAATTATTGACGTTGCATTAAAATATGGATACGCCACACCAAATTCATTTGCTAAGGCTTTTCATCAAGTTCACGGTCTAATGCCTTCAGATATGAGAGATCAAGCTCATTCTTTAAAGGCCTATCCACAGTTGACCTTCCAACTAACTGTTAGAGGAGTGAATGAAATGAATGTACGTATCGTTCAAAAGGATGATTTTTCCATCATTGGAACAAGAAAGAGAATGAAAGTATTAGAAAACGACGTAGACCCAGAAATAAATAAACTTTGGGAACATGCATCAGAAGACACATTAGAAGAATTAAAGAAACTATCTAACCTTGAACCAACAGGGATACTTCATGTACTAACTAATTACTCCGAGGAGGAAATTGACTATTATTTCGGTGTGGCGACCTCTAAAAATTCATCTTCTTCATATGACAGCCTGGATATTGCAGAACAAACATGGGCTGTATTTAAAGTTAAGGGTGGTTGGGAAGACGTTCAAGCCGCTTGGGAGCGTATTTATAGTGAGTGGTTTCCTTCTTCCAATTATGAACACAGTGGAGCACCCGAAATCCTGAGCAGCAAAGATGAAGTTAGTGAAATTTGGATTCCGATTGTAAAAAAATAATACGGTAGCCAAGGATGTCATTAAATCCTTGGCTATTTATTACTATTCTTCATGATAATACGTAGTACAATGCCAATGTTTGCTACTTGTTTTTCTTTTACCTCTCCAGCCCATCTTTAATAGTTCTTTTGCAATCAACATATTAAAAAAGCCATGCCCAATCAAGGCAACAGAATCATATATTTCAGCATATTCTATTAATAATTGTGCAGCTTTTTGGGCTCTCTTTTTTGCATGAGTTATCGACTCACAACCTTTTGCATTTCCGAAAAACCACAAACACCTTAGTAAAAATGCCCAGATACTTGAGGGTAACTTTACCCCTCTCAGAGAGGAGCTAGGCAATTCTGTTTCACGAAAAATTCGATTGGGTACAAAGTCAAGGCTGGGGTGCAATAACTTTGCAGACTGAATCGACCTTTGTAAATCACTTGTCAAGATCAAATTGGCTGTCCGTACTTTCTTCAGTGTCTCCAAAGGATAGAAATCCTCTTTCAAAACGCCACTATTATCATAACTGCTCACCCAATCATTAAATTCTTCAGCCGTTAACCGACGATTAGTTGTGAATTCCGATTTGCCATGTCTAATTAATGAAATATCCATACACGTGGTCCTACAGTGTCCACTCTATCAGCAACCCAGCATATGTTAAGCCTCCGCCAAAACCATATAATAAGACTTTATCGCCATTATTTAATTTTTCATTTTGTACTCCAATATCTAAAGACAACGGTATAGTAGCGGAAGAGGTATTTCCATAATCAACTAAACTGTATAATGTCCGTTCAATTGGAAACTGGCTTTTTTCGCAAATAGCCTCAATCATTCTTAAATTAGCACTGTGGGGAACAAACCAGTCTAATTCAGCTAATTGCATCGAGGCCTTTTCTGTTACAGCTTGCATACCTTTTGGAACTGTTTTAACGGCCCATTTATAAACCTCTCTACCGTTTTGTACGATCAAACCGTTATCGATTAATTTTTGATGATGCATTTGGTTCGCTTGATCGGTGCAATATAAATGCTGTCCACTTTCACCTTCAGATCCCATATGTGCTGAAATAAAACTTGGTTGTTCTTCATCATATTCTACGAGCACCGCACCTCCACCATCACCAAAAAGAACGCAAGTCGTTCTATCTGTATAATCCGTTATCTTTGATAAAGTTTCTGCACCAACGACAAGTATTTTTTTATTCAAACCTGATGTTATCAATCCATTTGCTAGATGTAGTCCATATGTGAAACCTGCACAGGCTGCGTTTAAATCAATGGTACCGGTATTTTTGATCCCTAGTTTTGCCTGAAGGTAAGAAGCAACACTAGGCGTTTTGAAATCAGGAGTAAAAGTGCAAACTATGATCAAATCAACGTCATCAACAGATTTATTGTATCGCTCCATTAAGTTTAGTACAGCGTTATAGCTGATATCACTCGTGAATTCTTCTTCGTGGGCAATTCTTCGTTCTTTCATACCTGTACGCTTCATAATCCACTCATCACTTGTGTCAACGATCTTCTCTAAATCATGGTTGGTCAATTTTCGTTCTGGTACATATGAACCTATTGCCGTAATTCGAGCTTTGGAATTTGTCATCACTCTTCACCTCATTTTTATGTTTGATCCTATTTTAACACTTAATCTTAGTATCTGGTACTAATTTAATACAAAAAAATACCATTTGGTTTTCAAATGGATTTTTAATGCCTCGTATTCTTAATCATTCTGGTCGGTTAGTTGAGAACTTTTCTTATACAAGGCAAATCTTTCTTTAGGAAGTCTTTGCATAAAAGCTATAAATAATATGAATGAAAATTGAGCAAAGGTTAATAAAACGAAAGAAGAAGTAAATAAAAATAAGAAGATTAAAAATAGGAAGATTATCAAGGAAATAACCGCGATCCAGATATCTTGCTTAATCAATTTTCTTCCTCTCTGAATATAATCTTCTATCATGGTTTGAGTTAGATATATTTCTCTTATTTCTTTAGGTATCATTTTCTTATAGACTAAACTCCCTAAAATAATACCTACTAAAATAATGGCAATTACTACTATTGTCTTTCCCATACTGGAAAATGTATAGCTAATTTCTTGCAAGCTTCTCATAATTGCTAGAATTGCGAAAAAACTAATCCAGTAACCCGTTTTGTTCATATCATTACTATGATCAATTCTATAAGTATAGTTGGTATGTATATCAACATAAATGGTATATTTGTGTGCCCTTTTATTTTCCGTGTAAATAGGAATTAATTTCAACTGAATCATCCTTTTTATGATTGATTTTTCTTCGTTTTATCCATAGATAAACTGCCCTAATTAACAAATATAGGATACCAAAAGGAGCGAGCAACAAACTAAAAATATAAACAAAGAATTGAATGAAATATTTAGATTGGTATACATAAATAGTAGCAAATGATTGTTTTTTTATTTTAAATTCGTATCTAAACCCGAATATTACATCGTAAATAACTTTTGCAAAAGGATAAATAAAGAAGGATATTATTGAAAGGTACATCCAAGAACATCCATCCTTATCGAAGGAAAATAAGATAGTCAAACCAAGCGCCCAAAGTGCACTCTGACCATACTTTTTTAAGAAGTATTTACGATTGACTTGACTATACTCTTTTCTTTCTTCATGATATGCAGCTAGTTGATCAGACAGTTTTTTGCTCTCATCATGATACTTGTATAATCTTTCTCCAGACACTGCAATTTCTTCTTCTTCAAAAGCACGTCGATCTAATTCGTCTACCAATATATCTCTATCTTTTCGTTTCACTTGTCCCCAGACAATAGTGAATGGATGAGACTTCATTGATTTATTTACTTTACTTAAAAGTTTCGTGTTATCATACATACGAGCAAGGTATTTTTCTTCATCATATTAATTTATATTGATATATCTATATAAATTTACTTCTTGAATTTCATATTCTTTAATATCTACCCATTTGACTGCAATTGGTTTCTTTGATCGCGAATTAAGAATTAATTCTTCGTCGCTTAAAATAAGAAGTGGTTTCGATTCCTTTAATATTTTTATAATCCGATAAAGTAAAAAAATAAATAATCCTACCAGAAACAGACCTATTAAACCTAAAAAAAGATCTACATATTTAAAAGCTGCCCAACAAATCATAGATCCAAATACAACAAAAGTAAGACTGATAAACATGATGAAAATGCTGTTTATTAAAGAGTTATAAAAATATAGTGTATTTTTAGATTTCATCAGTGGCTCCTTAACATTGTTATTATTCACATCTTCTATTTTACTATCATTTAATCTTGTAACATGAAATCTCCGTCAAATTTCACATTGGTACTAGGTTCTAATACTGTCGTTCCATTCGCTAAAGATACAGCTATGAAAAATGTAGTAGCACAGATTAAAGGTACCAAATGTCCTTCCTGAATAAATACTATAAAAAATAAAACACTTATTCCCAGACTAACAATGTAATAAAAAAAACTTTGCAAAAAATGCTTAAATGACGTTGGTCTTATCCAAATACACCTTTTTGATAATTTGTCTTGGTTAAAGACACGATAAAGCTTTTGTTTATTTCTATTGCTAAAATAGAACCGTAGTAACAATACTAAAGCGATCACCACAACTGAAAGAATAATATTAAACATCAACGTACTCTCTAGTTCCAAATAATCTGTCAAAGGACTTAAAAAGTTGTTTGCAATAGCTACTGATAAGAACCCTAATGTAATGGTACCGATTTTTTTATCAGTTGGTTCATTCTGTAAGACAGATAATTTTCCCTCAATTTCTTCTTCAATTTGATAAATCGAGTTAGGTGTGAGCCATGTTAAAAACGGAAATAATATCTTCCATATTGACTGGTTCATGTCCAAAGTGTAGGTGTTTCCTTCGATCTTCAGAATTCTAAATCTTGGATTATTTTTTATTCTTTGGACTTCACATTCCATAAATCATCAACTCCAATTCGTGCTATTTCTTCATAAATATATCTACTAACCTTTTAGCATTAACCATATAAACTAACTCAATGAAAAAAAAGGAAATACTATATTTTCCATCTCAGATATTTTGAATTCTACTTTCTCCATTTGCTTTTGGGGATTAGCTTCACCTGATTTTTCACCTTGTAATTACAGATTTAGTTATTATTATAAAACCCCGTCCTTTTTAAATAATTCTCTTTTGTTTTAGGAAAAACTTTTGTATAGATAAGAGTAAATATCCAGGTAGTTAATCCTGTAGGAATTAGAGCAATAAAAGCAAGTGGATAAACAAAAATACCGCCGATTATTAAATATAGAATAGCAATATACATAATAGAAATTATTAATAGAAACATATATGACATCTTAATAAATGGATATAAATCCAAATTTGAGCCTGATTGTTTTGAAATTTTAATCCGTTCTTTATCTTTTTTTATTTCTTGTATAGCAACCCGGAATGGATACAATAAAAAATTCTTCATTGGTTCACTCCCTCGACACTTCCATAAATGTATGGTGCAAAATTAATTCACCTTTCAATTCAAAACCTTTCAAGATAACTTCTTTTTATATGATCATGATGAAAGAAAATATCATCGCTTCTTGAATTAATTTACATCTGCTTCTCGCTTTATAGTTCATCTACTAATGTATAACCCCCTACACTTAACAGCACACCTAAAAGAAGGCAAAGAAACAAGATCATCTGCTTCTTTGCCCTTCCTCCTATTCATCTAGTTCCTAATCATAGTTATCTAATCTGAAGTGAATATTCTCTTCCGTTAATTTCGTAAATATATCTTCATCTTCCGGATAAATATCTTATAAGAAACGAACAGCACTGTCTTTCTCTATAATACCCATATATTCCTCATCTAGTGTGACTGGCATTCCTTCGAAAATATAGTCTCCATTTTGATTCCCTAAAGTTAATTCAAAATAGATACTTTGAATAGGTGCGCGTAATCGATTCACACCAAAGAAAAGTATAGAAGTACTGCCATCTTTGTTATAAACAATATCATGTGGAAACACACTAAAATCATTGGGAATACCTGCTTTTGGATCTGCTTTAATTACTTCCTTAAGTTAAGTACGTTGTTCTAGTGCCAAAACAAAAAATTTCTTAAGTCAATATTAAATTCTGTTAACTTCATAAATATATCTTCGGTAAACTAACAAGATTCCTATACAGCTCTGCTCTAGATACCATATTTGATCTCCATCAATCTTTCTTTATTTTCAAACCTTATCAAGCGGTCCGTTTACTTTCCCCTCTACATAACTAGACTTATTTTCTATCTTCCAATCGTTAAACAACTTCTGAAATCTTTCTTCTTCCTCATCTTCAAATCCCTCAAACACAACTTGATCTATATTCTCATGATTAAAATAAAAGACGTTGTCTGGAACTAATCCCTGTGGATATAAACACCCAGAATAATCAAACATTTGGTTTTCACCCTCTACTTCAATTATCGGGCCTCTATTTAAAACCATTAATTTACTTGTTCCTTCATTCAGATATACAATTGAACCTATTGGTAACATACTTATTCCTCCCCGTTTATATTTTAAGTAATTATCTAAATCTTACTGGAGTTGGACCATCTAATATTGTGGTTGCATTAACGACAGTTAAAGTAAAAAAGAAAAAAGTTGCCACAATTATTAACATCATATTACCGTCTGTAATAAATAATACCAACGTGGAAAGAAAAAAAAGTAAAATAAATAAATAAATAAATAAACTTTGTATAACATGTTTAAATGTTCTTGGCCTTATAAAAATACGTTTCTTTAATAATAAATTTGAAGTAACCTTTTCATAAAACTTTTTTTTGTACTTTTTGCCTATATAAACACGTATTAACACTATTAATAACATCATAAAAGTCGCAATCACACTGTTCACTAACATAGTGCTCTGAATATTAAAATACTCTGTAAGTGGTCTTAATAAATTGGCTAAAAAAATTCCTATCCCAGTTCCTAGTATTGCAAGACTTTTATCGTTTGACTTCTCTCTCTCTAAGTACTTCATCTTACTATTAATTTCTTCCCCATCCACTTTATAGATTGTATTTGGTACTATCCAAGTTAGAAAAGGGAATAGTGTTTTCCAAATTGACTTGCCCATATCTAAGATATAGGTCTCTTCATCAATCTTTAATATTCGAAATCTTGGATTCTTATAGACACGTTGCACTTCACACTTCATAAAAATTACCATCCCAACTCATTGGGTTTATTGCATATAACCTCTTACTAATGGCTTTTAGCAGACTCCAAAAGCTCGTTACCTAATTTGAACAATCTTTGACCTTACAGTATCTAAGCCATCTTTAAGCCTCAGAACATTGTTATCATAAGCATAGTTAAAAGCCAAAGTTGCGCCATGCCAATTCCAACCGTCCAACCTTTTCAAATATGTCTTTTTACTTTTCAACTCCTGTACTAACTGCTATAAAACTCCTTTTTAAAGTTTTTCCTGTACCTGGTAGAAACCAGATTTCGGTAAATGATTTGACGTTATAGAAGACTATTGTATAAATTTCACAGTAATATTTCCCGTTTCGACCGTATACCAATTAACTATTAACAAAAAAAACGCAAATACAATAAAACATAATAGGACTATTGTATTTCCCGAGTATACAAAACCCAGTGAAGAAAGTAATATAAAAATTAAACACATTAAATAAAAAACTATAGGTACAACTAATCGTTTAAAGGATTGAGGTCTTATCCACATTGTATGCTCCTTTAATTCTCCCTTAATTAAATTATCTAATTTTTTTTCATTACGTTTGTTTAAATATAACCTAAAAAACAAAACCATTAAAAAGCTTGAGACTAAAAATAATAAGCTTATTAACAACGAAAATTGATTACCAAAATAACTTATAACAGGTCTAATCAAGTTGGCTAACAATATTGAGATTCCGGCAATCAAAAGATACGGGTATTTATCATTAGAATTTTGATCATGTGAGTCTGTCAACTTTTCTATCACCTTTTTATCTGTTACTTTGAAAGCTTTTTGTGGTAATATCCAGTGAATAAAAGGAAATATAATACTGCCTCTCGGCCTTTCCGAATCTAAAATGAATAACTCCCCATTCACATGAATAAGTTTGTACCGTATGTTTTTATACAGATAATGTAAATCACCGTTCATAATTACCACCCCCAATTCATTGGATTCATAGCATCAAATCCACTTTGAATAGCCTCTCCAGCTCTTTCTAATGAATTATCAAAAGCTTCTTTAGCTTTATCTATTTTACTTCCTACATAGTCCAGTCCATCTTGTAATCCTAATAAGTTAGTATCATATGCAAAATTGAAGAATGTTCCAGCAGCTGTCCCTAAAGCTGCAGCTCCAAGAATTGCCCAACCACCTGGATTGCTAATCAACGCACCTGTTATTAACGTTACTCCGGCACCAACTGCTAACGATGTAACATTATGTGCAATTGCTTCTCCAGCTGTCTTATTCTTAACGAAAATATCATCATACATACCAATACTAAAACCACCGAATGCCGCTATTCCACCTATTGTCTTTCCAAATTTAGTTATCTTTGAACCAATATCTGAATAAGCACTTGCTCGTTTTGCTGTATTCTCATCCATCATTACAAACGACTTTGAGCCAGAAGGACCTTTAATTCCTCTTTCAAAAGTTATTTTCTGTCCATTTTTCACTACACTAATCCCTAGTTGTTCAAACGTTGAAGAAGCTAAATTAATCTTAAAATTCCTCTCAATCTTCTCGCTGTTATCGTTTAGATATTCAATTAAATTTTGTGTATCTTCATCAGAAACTTCTTCTTTCAGTTTTTCATTATTGGTGATATTTTTTGAAGATTTTAGTACAGATAGAATATTATAAAATTTATCTCGTGGAAGTTTACCATTTTTTAAATCATTAAAGGCATTATTTAAGATTGCCCGTTCTGTTTCATCCATCCCCTTTAAAGCTGATTCTTTTAACTGTTCAATCTCATACATCGACATATATCGAATAGAATCTAGATCTACTTCCCCTGAATTCGCAATACCTTCATTGTAACCTTTTAGAACTGCTAATCCCGCATTTCTAGAGTCTCCTTTATAATCCGTAAACCGAGCTTTTCCACTCACAGCTCCAGCATTATTCAGCGTATTTTTGATTTCCTTTAATAACTCTTCTGTTTGCGAGTTGCTACTTCTACCTGTCGTTGTAAACGAATCTAAATCTTCTTGTAAATTATCTCCTACATTAATGACCGAATATTTATCATTATTGATTGCAACGAAAGAAGGAGTGGTTGCACTGCTAATATCTGAGATACTGCTAATAGTGCTACTTACTGAATCACGGTGTGTTTGTAAAGCTTCATAGTCCTCACTGACATCTTCCATTGTATCTCTAACATAATTACTTTCTATAATGGTGCTACTACTTTCATCTACTCTTGATTGGAAGGTCTCAATATGTTTGTTCAAATTCTCATATAAATCCGTAAAGACTCCATCAAATGTTGTTAAGACAGTAAGATGAAGGTCTCTAAAATATAATTTGGCTTGATCTGCAGTTTCCCCTGAAAAAGTAGTCATATTACAGATTTCTTCTATGTTTTGTTCCACTTTTGAAAGACTATCTTTTATATCTTCAGACTTTGATTTAAACTCATC
>NZ_JAGFVL010000059.1 GCF_017599345.1 Gracilibacillus suaedae | reverse complement strand
TCATTATTGATTGCAACGAAAGAAGGAGTGGTTGCACTGCTAATATCTGAGATACTGCTAATAGTGCTACTTACTGAATCACGGTGTGTTTGTAAAGCTTCATAGTCCTCACTGACATCTTCCATTGTATCTCTAACATAATTACTTTCTATAATGGTGCTACTACTTTCATCTACTCTTGATTGGAAGGTCTCAATATGTTTGTTCAAATTCTCATATAAATCCGTAAAGACTCCATCAAATGTTGTTAAGACAGTAAGATGAAGGTCTCTAAAATATAATTTGGCTTGATCTGCAGTTTCCCCTGAAAAAGTAGTCATATTACAGATTTCTTCTATGTTTTGTTCCACTTTTGAAAGACTATCTTTTATATCTTCAGACTTTGATTTAAACTCATCTGAGAAGTCGATCACTTCTGATAGATCAACTTTATGTCCCATGGAATATCCCTCTCTTTCCTTAACGTATTGGTTGTGGACTGGAAATAGAATGATTTACTGAATCTAACTTTCCATCTTCTTCTCGCATTATAGTTTACCCACTACTATATCCTTATAAGAATACCTAAAAGAAGGCAAAGACACTGTATCATCTGCTTCTTTGCCCTTCCTTTTATTCATCTAGTTCCTAATCATAGTTATCTAATCTGAAGTGAATATTCTCTTCCGTTAATTTCGTAAATATATCTTCATCTTCCGGATCAATATCTAATAAGAAAGGAACAGCACTGTCTTTCTCTATAATCATTTATTCGTTCTCTACTTTAAATTTTGGGTATTGAATATTCTTTATTTTTTCTTCATATTGTTCTTGAAATAATTTTTCCTGATCATCTACATAACCTTTAAAGTAGATTTTTTTTATATTTTCGTTATTAAAAAAGTACACTTGATCCTCTATTTTTCCTGCAGGATATATACAAGCAGAATAATCGAAATAGCCAATAACACCATCTTGATTATATAGTGGTGCTCTATTTAGAATCATTAACTTAATATCTCCATTTTTTAATTGCACTACACTTCCTATTGGTAATATTTCCATATAACATCATCTCCTAAATTTATCTTTACAAATTGCAATTACTTTCCCTTATGATAAAGTTTAATTCTTGCAAGTGGCAGACGTTTCATCATTAAACAAAAAATAAAAAAAAGGAAAATCGAAAATATTAAAATCACTAAGGATAGATTAATAAAAAAGATGATGGTTAGAATGACAAATATTAAAAAACTAAGGATTGCAATCCAAACTTCCATTTTATAAACACTTTTTCCATCTTCAATATATTTTTCTATCATCGTATTAGTCAGATATATTTCTTTTACTTCTTCATAAAATAAATGTTTATATACAATTCGACTAACCAAAACAGTCAACACTAATAGACTAGTAAAAATAATAATAATAGATATAAGTGATAAAGGAATGTGGATACTTTGGATACTTCTCATGATGGCAAGGATAGCGAAAAAACCGATCCAGTATACCCATTGATTACTTTCCTTATGAAGCGCTTTGTAAGATTTTTCAGTATGTTCATCAATAAATATAGTATGACCTTGTTGATTCTTTTTACTTTCCGTGTAAATCGGTATTATTTTCATTTCCATCATTCCTTCTGTGTGTTATTCCTCTTCTACCCAAATACGCTTGCTACTCCACTTAAGATTCCCTTAGCAGCGTCTCCTATTGCTTCTCCAGCATCTTGAACTACATCGACCGCATCGCTAGCAAAATCCTTCACACCATTGACAATGGCATCTTTATTATCATATACATAGTCAAATAACATGGATCCACCCACACCAACTGCAAATCCTACAGCAGTTCCAACAACCGGTATCGGAATTGCTGAACCAATCGCTGCACCTGCCATACCTGCCCCTAAATGACCGGCTGTTTTTATAGCAGCATCTGTGGCATCTTCTCCTTTATAAATTTGTATACCAAAGTCAATGGCGGAACCTACAATTGGAGCAGCATATCTTGCACCTGTTCTAATGGCAGACGTTAAAGCAGATGGCGGAGCTCCCCTTGTAACTACACCTCCACCAGCAGTTTGTAATGCTAAGGCTGGATCAACAAAATGCATGGTATTCTTTTGAGCCCAATCAACTATAGACCCTGCTATTCTTTGAGAGACTTCATTAGTAATTTTCGAGTTTACTGCATTCTTAATAAAGGCAGCACCCGTATTAAGAATACCAGAAACTATAGTATCATATACAGACTTATCAATTTCCCCATTTTCATAATCTTCTTTTGCCTTTTCATAAACCGCTTTTGACTCTTCATCAAGGTTTTCAATCTCTTGTTGCCTTGCTTGTTGATTTGCCTGGTTATATTCTTTTAAATTTGTCAAAGAAATCGCTGTCGAATTCCCATTATAATCCGTAAACCGAGCACTTCCACTCACTGCACCGGCACTATTCAGCGTATTTTTGATTTCCTTTAATAGCTCTTCTGTTTGCGAGTTGCTACTTCTTCCTGTCGTTGTAAACGAATCTAAATCCTCTCGTAAATTATCTCCTACATTAATGACAGAATGTTTGTCATTATTGATTGCAACGAAAGAAGGAGTGGTTGCACTGCTAATATCTGAGATACTGCTAATAGTGCTACTTACTGAATCACGGTGTGTTTGTAAAGCTTCATAGTCCTCACTGACATCTTCCATTGTATCTCTAACATAATTACTTTCTATAATGGTGCTACTACTTTCATCTACTCTTGATTGGAAGGTCTCAATATGTTTGTTCAAATTCTCATATAAATCCGTAAAGACTCCATCAAATGTTGTTAAGACAGTAAGATGAAGGTCTCTAAAATATAATTTGGCTTGATCTGCAGTTTCCCCTGAAAAAGTAGTCATATTACAGATTTCTTCTATGTTTTGTTCCACTTTTGAAAGACTATCTTTTATATCTTCAGACTTTGATTTAAACTCATC
>NZ_JAGFVL010000058.1 GCF_017599345.1 Gracilibacillus suaedae | reverse complement strand
AAAGGAGCATTCCTGTAATGAAGAAATTTGAGGATTGAAAGAAAAAGAGCCCTCTTGGTATAGTACAGGGTGTCAATGCGCATTGACCCCGAAATTAAATAGATACCAAGGAGAGGACTCAATAATGAATTATAATCAAAATCGTAAATTATCGCAAATCACACCATCAACCCTAATCGTGGGGATTGATATTGCCAAGGACAAACACGTAGCTCGCGCCCAGGATGATCGAGGGTATGAATTTGGCAAACGATTGATCTTTGAAAATCGGGTACATGGCTTTGAACAGTTATTGGATTGGGTATCCAGGCTTCAAAAAGACTATGACAAAACCACAGTTATTTTTGGAGCGGAGCCAACAGGGCATTACTGGCTAAGCCTTGCTTATTATTTAATAGCTCAGAAATATAATTTTGTGCTAGTGAACCCTATGCACGTGAAGAAATCCAAAGAGTTCGATGATAATTCGCCAACGAAAAATGACACGAAAGATGCGCGTGTCATTGCCCAGCTGGTGAAGGATGGTAGATACTCTGTACCAAATCTTCTCGAAGGCATATATGCCGAACTAAGAGAAGGAATAAAATTAAGAGATCAACTAACCAAACAGCTGATGATTATTGAAGGCCGCATTCAGAACAATATCCAACGATACTTCCCGGAGTTTAACGATGTGTTTAAAGATTGGGATGGAAAAACTGCCTTCTTCACATTGCAGGAATTTCCATTTCCGTCTGACATTCGTGACATGACACCAGAAGAAGTATTAGATCGCTGGAAAACAGTGGTGAAGCGTGGTGTTGGAATCAAAAGAGCAACGAAACTAGTAGAAAAAGCACAAAAAAGTATTGGTATTGAGATAGGCTTACGTTTTGCGAAGAAAGAATTACACAGTCTATTGGATCAATACGAATTGTATCGTGACCAATTAGAAGAACTAGATCAAGAAATCGCAGAGTTAATGAATGATATACCAGGGGCAAAAGAAATAATGGCGATTAAAGGTCTGGGAGTAACGACAGTTGCCACCTTTTTCTCAGAAGTAGGGGATCTTATGAAGTATGATCATCCTCAACAAGTAGTGAATATGGCAGGCTTATCATTGCGTGAGCATAGTTCCGGAAAGTTCAAGGGCCAAACGAAAATAACCAAACGAGGGCGAAAGAAACTACGAAAAGCCTTATATTTAGCTGTTCGCCCACTTGTAGCCAGTAACCCAACGTTTAAGGCCCTGCATACGTATTACACAAAACGCCCTGATCGTCCACTGAAAAAGCAGCAATCACTGATTGCGTTATGTGGGAAGTTAGTACGTGTTCTGTTTACCATGGGACAAAAACAGTGTGAATTTGATGGAAGTAAACTATTGAAGGGAATTCCTCCAAACGAAACATTACTAGCTGCTTAATGAGCCATATGGAATTGTAAGTATAAATGCACATGAATTTTTGGAATCGAAAAACACCAATAATGCAGAGTCGGAGCTTATTTTTTTCCATTCGGGCATAGGACCCAGCAAAGGAGCTTTTCCGACCTCCACCTTGTGGATACGCAGGACGAAGGAATGTATGGATGTAAATCCCGTGATATATGGGAGGGTAAGCGACCATAAGTAGTGTGGAGAAAGTGAAGCATGGTTATACTGTTTTTTACCAAACACTACCAATTTGGTCGTTAGGATGGATTAATTGGTGTTAGAATATTCTGTATTCTAACCACAGATATCTCTCCCCGACTGCATTCTAAAATAGGTGTTAATGAAATTCTGAGAAAACAAGAGTATTTAGAAGATATTTTAAATATATAGAGGGAGTGAAGGTAAGTGAAAGTATTCGAATATAGAGTGGAAGACATTCAAATTCAATTAAAGGTTAATACTGATTTCGGTACAGTAATGACTGAAAAATTAAATGCGCTAGGTCGAGAAGGATGGGAACTAGCAGGAGTTAATGGAACGGTATTTTATTTAAAAAGAGAAGTAACTTGATTCAGGAGGAGAAGTATAAGTGTTATTCCAAAATGAAAAGTTAAAAGTACGGAAAATAGAAAAAGAAGATAGCTACCAATTCCTTCTATGGTACTTCTTTAAAAGAACATTTATATAATTCCAACGTAGAACACCTTGTAATGATGGGATGTCAGACGGAACATTGCATTGATACAGCTGTTAGAACGGCAACAATCAATTGCTTTGATGTAACACTAGTCGGTGATGGTCACTCTACTTCTGACTCCAGACACTTAACTGCTCAACAAATTATTCAGCATCATAATGAAACGCTTCATGGCCATTATAACGTAGACAATTTTTCAATCGTTAGAAATAGTAATGAAGATTTGTTTAATCCAATTCATGATAGATACCGTTAAGAATGGGAAAAGCATCTGCTTTCTATCAAAAGAAAACAGATGCTTTGATCATTCTTCCATTTCATAATGTCCACGATCATCTCCAAAATATTTGTTATATCGTTTTTTGAATTTGTGGAATAGATAGGCTACGATAACTTTCACAATCGCATAGCCTGGAATTCCGAGAATCACCCCGAGGATACCGAATAAATTTCCTGCAATAAGTAAAACAAGAATAATGGTTAATGGATGAACCTGCATGGTTTTTCCCATAATATTAGGTGAAACGAAATTACCTTCTAAAAATTGTACCGCAATCCATACAATAGCCAGCTTTAATAACATAAATGGTGAACTGACAATCGCTATAATAATGGCTGGAATGATGGCGATGGTTGGACCTAGATAAGGCACAACACTCGTAACAGCTGCAACAATTGCTAAGGTAAATGCGTAATCAAGTCCAATGATGAGATAACCAATAAATAGCAAGATACCGATAACGGATGCAACGATGATTTGACCTTGGATATAGGAACCAACTTGGGTATCCATATTCGATAAAAGTTGTTTGATATCATCACGAAATTTCGGCGGAAATAGTTTAATGCTAAATTTTTCAAACTTTTTTCCATCCTTTAAAAGGAAAAATAATATGAATGGAAAGGTTATAATGGATACAACAGTAGTGGTTATGGTATTTGCAATATTTTGTATCCCTTGAAAGCCAGTAGTTATATAACTCCCAATTATTTCAGGAAGTTCTCCCAATCTTTCCATTAACCAGTTATAGCCTTCATCATAATATGGCCCTAAGAAGGAGTTTTGAATCCATGTTGTCATTCCATTCCCTAGTTGATTTAAGTAGCTTGGAAAGTTCTCTACTAAACCTTTCACTTGTGCCTCAATTGCTGGTGCGGTTAACAAAATAATGCCTGTTAATGCTCCACTAATGCCGAGAATCAGTATAATAATACCCCATATTCTCGGAATACGGATTCGCTCTAAAATATCTACGATTGGATTCAATAGATAGTATGCAATAAAGGCTAGTATAACGGGCGGCGCCAGTGTAGAAAAAATAACCTCCAGTGGGTAAAAGATAAAAGAAACCTTCGAATAAATGAAGATTGTAATCCCGATTAAAAGAAAGAAAGTTAAAATATAAAAGATATTTTTACCACCAAGAAATTTTAAAAAACGATCCGATGACTCCATTAATCCGCATCTCCCTTTTTTTATGTAATTTACCTTATTCTTATTTCATTATAGTAACAATTATATACCAAATATTATCATCATAGTGGCATACTTCCAACTATTTTAATTTTGATAAAATCAACTAAAAAGTAATTATATGGTATTATTTAATAAAGGACAAAAATAAAGGGGAGGGAAGCATATTGACAACAGTACTATATATGGTACGTCATGCAGCATCTCCATTTAGACTTGGGGAAGAGAGAACTAGAGGGTTATCGCAAGAGGGACAAAGCGCTGCTAGGAAAGTAACTGCATTGCTAAAGGATACAGATATAGCAGCAATCATCTCAAGTCCATATACAAGGGCAATTCAAACTGTACAAGGAATTGCAGATGATAAAGGATTAACCATTAAAGAGTACGAAACATTAAAGGAAAGGGCAATTAAAGGATTGCAATATAGACTTCCTGAACCAGAACTGCTAAAAGCAATCGAGCATTCTTTTGAAAATAAAGTATATTGCTTAGAAGGTGGAGAATCTACCCTACATGCTCAAAATCGTGCAATTCCTACTATCATGCAGTTGATAAATGAATACAATGGAAAGAATATTGTGATAGGAACACATGGAAACATTATGACGATTATTATGAACTATTTTGATGAGCGTTATGGATATGATTTTTGGAAAAGTACTTCAAAACCTGACATCTATCAACTAACTTTTGATAATAATAGTTTAATAGAAGTGGGAAGAATATGGAGTTATTAAAGAAGGAGGCTCGACCATATGGATGAAAGAATCAAAGATTTAATAGAGTTGGCTCAAAGGAAATTTGGATTAGGTAATTACTATTTGAAACGACATAGTATCGACCGAAGTCTTACTATTTTTAATGAAACGAATTATATTTTAAGCATGGAGTGGTTTCCTGAACATGTGACTGTAGATGAAGATGATGGATTAAATCCGGAAGGAACAGCTGTTATTGAAATGGATATACATACTCAACAATTCAATAGTGCCATTTTTGTTGGAGGAAAAACGTATGAAGACAATGGTGTAACATTTGGCTATTTTGACATCAATACCATTACACATTGGATCGAAAAAGAAACAAGATTAAGATATGGTAGACATTTTCATTTAAAAAAGGAAGAGGAAAATAGACTTTTATTTGCAGAATGCACCGATGGTATTGCTGTTTCACCTGCTGGCTTTATAGAAGTTGAATGGGATAATAGAGGACGACTTACTTCATTTTCTGTTCATGGCAATTTTCCTCCTAAAGCATTAGTGAGAGAAGAAACATATCAACTCTCACTGCAAAAAATAGAAGAAATTGCTAAGGAACAGTTGCAGTTGGTATACTTTCCCTCTTACGAAAAGGAATGTTTAATTCCAGTTTATGCGGTTGAGGAGACTTATATTACAAATGACAATATGTCGACTATTCCTTTTGCAAGGATGGATGACAGAGGAGCATTCATAGAAGTGAAGCGAATACTGGATTGGCAAACACCACTTGACGAACCTTTTGAAAGGAAAGAGATTGATTGGAATGAAAAAATTACGATAGAACAAGCATTTACACGAGAACCGTCTCCTGATACGGTACCAATTAGTTTCGAAGAAGAAAAAGAATTTGTGCAAGCTGTCATTGATTTTTTGCGAAAAGCTTACCCAGATGATACTGAAAAATGGAGATTACATACACTTTTTCGTAAAAATGGCTATATTAATGCGTTACTGAAATTAGTAACGCCAACAAACCTAGTGTTTCAACAGAAGTTGCTACTTGTGATCGATACAACAAGTATTCAAGTAGTTAATTTTATGGACACACAGGATATCGAGGAAATGTTTAGTGCCTTTCAAAAACTCGGAGAAGTAAGGGTAACCAAAGAAGATGCATATAACAAATTAAAAAAGGATTTTCAATTAAAGCCATGTTATGTATATGATTGGAAAGAAAATCAATACCTCTTATGTGGAGCGTTTGATTGTCGCTATGGGATACATGCGATAAATGGTGAAGTCGTAAAATTAAACGAGTTATAATACAGTTCCATTTTAGCTTGTATCTCTTTTGACAGAGTGTAATTATTCCCTTTCCTGGATACTCAAAACCGAAAAACGGGAAGGGATAATTCACTATCTCTATTTCTACCTCAGATGAAAATTTTATTTCAAATGGACTACCTCTAAAACTATTTTTTCGAACTATTAGCCCCTTTTCTTTCTAGTAATTTCTAAATATATATAGGTAATGTGAAAATTTAATTTCATGATCACTGACACTTTATATCCATTCATAGATAAATCACTTTCAATTAATGATTTTGTAAAGCGAAACGGTTAAAAATAAATAGGTCGAAAGATTCACCTAAATATCCTTAATTCAAAATATTGTAAAACATTCGGTTTAATCATTTCCTTAAAATGTAAAATTAGAAGGAGAGAAAAACGTAAAAACTTGTAGCATTTTGTCAAAAAGTTTGTTTTTTAGCAAAAATTAGTAATAAAATGTCAACTTAATTATATTTTAGGTATATTGTTCTGTTTTTGTTATATTATGGTATTATCTGTTGACTTTAAATGTTAGAATCTTCTAATCTAATAATCAGAAAGTACTTAAGCTTTCACCTATCTTTTTAAAAAGGGAGATGAATAAAATGGCAGGACAAATTCGTATGACGCCTGAGGAACTAAAATCACGAGCAGAAGTGTATGGTCAAGGTTCAGACCAAATCAATGAAGTACTAAGTAAATTGAGAAATTTACAAGAACAACTGCGCGGAGAATGGGAAGGGCGTTCATTTGAGCGATTTGACGAACAATTTCTTGAACTCGTACCAAAAGTTGAGAACTTTTCACAACTTTTATTAGAGATTCAAACACAATTGAAAAGCACAGCTCAGGCAGTACAAGAACAAGACGAAGCACTTTCTCAAAATTTTGGTCTTAGATAAATAAGTGTGTGTTAGTCGAAGGAATTAGTTTGAAAACTATTACGTTAAGATTTAGGTCATGAGCTACACGATGATTACTATTGTGTAGCTCCTCATACTGCCTTTTTAATCCTATCCCCTTATGTCATTATTTCCTTCATTTATACGTTTATATATATTTATGGTGCTTACAGCAAAGTACCTTCATTTACGAAATAATAGGTAGGAGATGTCCAATATGAAAAAAAATATGATACAGCTGCCCATTTTTTTGCTGCTGATTCTAACATTAATAATAGGTTTGTCTTATGTATCATTAGATCGAGATTCTACTTCACAAGATGTAGATATAAAAGAAGATAGAATGTCAATTGCCCTTGTCAACGAAGATGATGGTGCAACGTTTGATGGGGTGGAATTAGGTTTTGGTGATGCGTTTGTCCAAAGCATCAATCAGACTAACCATGAATGGTTTGTTGTTA
Source organism: Gracilibacillus suaedae (assembly GCF_017599345.1). GTDB lineage: Bacteria > Bacillota > Bacilli > Bacillales > Amphibacillaceae > Gracilibacillus > Gracilibacillus suaedae. The sequence continues at coordinate 11,290 of NZ_JAGFVL010000058.1, read as the reverse complement.
GTCGCGGTGTCGCGGAAAGTGGATTAGAACGAAATACATATGACATGATGATTGTGATTCCGAAAAACTTTACCGAAAAAGCATTATCAATTGATTCGGAGTCGCCTGAACAAGTTGTATTGAATTATAAAATCAATGCTTCGGACAGTGAAGCGGTTCGAACTCAAGCAGAGGAAACGGCAAGTAACATATTAAACGATTTTAACCGTCGAATTATAGATGTTTATTTTGCAAGTGTAATTGGTAACTTGCAGGAAGCTCAGGATAATGTTGCGAATTATGTAGAAGAATATGAAGAACTAACCTATACATACAATAATGCAGTTCACAACCCGTTATCTAGTTATACCAACCAATTCACCATGATAAAAGATAATGCGGAAGTGTCGAAAGATTCCTTTAATGGTTTTGAAAATACCTTGAATTCATACGAAGAAAACTTAGTAGAACAGTTAGGGAGCTTTGAAGACTATCAATCTAATATTCAAGAGGTAGAAGAAACACAACAATCCAATAGTGTGATACATAATGATTTTGCAGAACAATTAAATGGCTTCCAAAATGGGTTAGATCATGGCGATGTCAACAGCCAACTTCAAAACCTTCAAGATACTAATGATTACATTAATGCACAATTTCAGCTAAATAATGAAAATCAAGAGGATCCTGTAGAAAATCTTGCATTTCACACTAGAGGATTACAAAAACGTTTGGATACTGCATTACAAGCAATTATGGAGGAACAAGAGAGCTTTAATGTAGACTCAATAAATAGTAACGTTAGAGAGCGATTGGCAACTTTTGTTGAAAATGCATTTGAAGGCGAAAATGATCTGACCATATTGTTAGATACACAGCGAGATAAATTGCTAGACAGAGTGGAAGATCAAATTGCGCAATTACCTTCTCTTGACGAGGAAGCATTGGAAGAAAGTGATCTTTCCCCGGAAATGATTAAAGAAATACAAAACGTTATGAGAGTGACCAAGAAATACAATGATGAATTTAACGAAGTCTATCCGGTTAATCGTGATTTGATATTACCGGAACATATTCAAGCATTAAAAGAAGATTTGAATATAAATGGTGTAGAGCTGAAAGATACCGTCATGTTACCTGAGTCGGAGAAGCCACTAAGAGAATTTAAGGTTACCGATATTCCAGAAGGCTTTGCCATTAGCAGATTATCAATCCAACTTCCGGATGGAGAAGAACATACATTTTATAACTACCAGGAAAATGATGAAGTCGAATTACCTACCTATCAGAACGGTGAATTCACGGTAGCTTTAACATTGAGATTAAAAGATGATTATCTGGATCAACCACTTGATGTGTATGACATGAAGCGATGGAATTGGGAGTTATATCAAATTGATGAAGAAGATGCTGAACAATTGGAACAAGATGATGAAGCCGAGGAAGAAGAACCTACGACTAAAGAACCTACACCAATAGTTGCAAGCTATACTGTAGTTAATACAGAAAATAGTTCTGAATCAACAGAAGCACCTGAAACCAATGCAGAAAGTCAAGAGGATACCGAAGCAGATTCAACAAGTGATGAGGAAAATGAATCAAGCGTTGATGACACAGGCAGTGAGGATCAAAACAATGATCAAGGTGATTTGAATAATGACGAAAACAATCAAGATTCTCCAGATGAGAGCACCGGTGAAGACAATGAGGGATCCAATCAAGTAGGTGAGGACCCAGAGGAGAATGATGGATCTGAAGAAGATCCGTTAGAAGATGATGGTTCAACTGGTGGGGAGGAAGAAACGCCAGATGAAGATAACGGGGAAAATCCTGATGAAAATGAAGAAGAACAGAAAGAAATTGAAATAGTAGAAATAGATCATCATTATATTCGTCACAGTGTTAAAACACCAGTGATTGATGATGCTACAGAAGATTTAATCCGTGCTGTAGAAGATACTATTACACCATATCAAAAATTATTGTCTTCTTATGAAGCATACTTTGACTTAGATTTGACTTGTGTTGATGCAGATCCTGAGTCTGAAAAATGTGCTAAGGTGGATCAGGAAGAAAGTTTAACAGAAATGGCGTCAGATCAATCATTATACGCACTATTTAATAAAGATGTCGGAGAATTACTGACAGATTATATTGCAGAGCAAGTAATTGCTGATGTAACCGAAGAAATAAGAGAGCCTTTAGTGAACTATGAAAACCAAATGGAAGATTATCGTAGTTATATTGACGAAACGATTAGACGAGCAGATCAATTAGCGACAACAGTAGTAAATACAAGAGAAGCTGCCCGTATTTTAAATGATAACTTACAATCAACATTAGAAGATATCACCGAATGGCGTGACCAAAGTTTAAGCTTAATAGACAGCCAGTCAGAAATTCAAAATACGAACGAGCAAGAACAGCAAATGGTAATGTCCCTTAGTGAAGGGTACCAACCAGTGTTTAGTCAAAGTCAAACTCTTGCAGATCAAGCATCCAATAATCTCAATGAAGCAGAAACGGTTTATCAAACATTTGATCGAATCGATGAACAGGCTGATACGATTCAGCAGAGTGGATCAGATCTAATTCAAGAGGCTGAAGTACTTGCTACCAATATGACAAATAAATTAATGAGTGATCAGGAGTTTGTAGATAACTTCACCAATGTGATGGCAAACAGTCGAATCGGCGACAGACAAAATGAAGACTTATATGATTTCTTGGCCAATCCGGTAGAAACAAGAAATGAAGGAGTCATTGTTGAAAGAGCCGATACTTTTACAGCCTATTTCCTTGTCTTGATTTGTTTCCTAGTTGCCTTGTTTACAGGCTATGGTATGTCAACTATTAGTCAGAAACGAATGGCAGAGAATCAATTTGAAGAGGAAAAATCTATCGTAAGCCAAAATGGTCTAATCACTGGTATCATCGCTTCTGTCGGAGTGTTGGAAGGGCTAGTATTAGGTTTAGTGTCCGCTTATTTACTTCAAATTAGTGGCGGAAAGTTAATTCTTTGGACCGGGTTAATGATTTTGATTATGTTTACTATGGTTCTTGCAGCAACCTATTTACTACGACAACTGAAAATGATCGGTATGTTCATTTTACTAGGTTTATTGAGTATGTACCTATTCTTGACAAATGCTTTAACGAACAGTTTATCAGGAGTAGGAGATTGGCGTGACTTGTCTCCATTACAATATGTCGAACGATTATTAAACAGAGTGGTGCAAGGATCGTCTGATTACGGGTTTATCGTATTTGGTCTAATTGTGATTGCCTTACTTGCTGTATTAGCAAATCTGTTAGTGGTTACGAGAAAATCCAGTCAGGTAACAGAGGATGATGAGAATGTTGCTTAAATCGATAAGCAAAATGATCTTAATTAGTTGTTTATTTCTTCTGCTGATGCCTTTGTCTGCATCAGCAGAAGATAACGATGAGAGTAATGGAAAAATCAATTGGAAAATTGATCGGATCATGGAGAATGATTCTGAAGGAGAACGCAGTAAAAGGGAGACAGAATTAGAGAAGAGGTTTCCAGAATTATTTAAAGATGAGACAACAGAGGTCATTTCAATTATTAAAGAAGAACAGCAGGAATCAATAGACAAATTAGAACAAGATTTATTTGCTGCTGAAATAGAGCCGAATACCATGATTGATGATACGAAGCAAGCATTGTTTACTCAGGATTATGTTGCTCCTGAAGCAGCAAGTTCAACGGAAGAAGAAGAGGACAATGGAAGTTCTTCATTAGTCATGACTGGAATTGTAGGGCTTGCTTGTCTCATTGGTGGAGGCATGTATCTAATGTTTCAGAGATTGGTTGACTAGGAGTGTTACAGAATGAAGAATAGTCATATTGATGTAACGATTGATTTTAGTGAATGTGGTATGGGGAGGAGTTATGATTTACGCGTTCCCGTTCAAATTTCAGTGAAACAACTGTTATTAGATCTCATTGACACGCTAAAAATTGATCAGTTAAAGGTATCAAAGTCTGCCTTTAAAGTGAAAACAAAAGGTCTCGTTCTTGCTGACGATGATATGTTAATCGACTATCCCGTAACTAGCGGCGATATTATAACTGTACTGTGTGAAGGTGCTACTAGATAGAAGAAGGAGCAAGTTAAACATGAGAGAAAAAACGATTGAGTTTAATAACCTGTCCCTCCCATTTACTATTAGTGATGATAGATGGGAGTTGCGTTTAGCTAAATCACAAACACGAGTGAAAGATCCCCAGCAAATTCGGATGTTAACCGGGGCAACAGAGGAATCATTTGTACCTTTAGAAGTGGAAGAAGAAGGCGATGCTTTCACTTTTTCCTTTTTTATTGATCCCAAAAAGAAGCAGTGGAAAGATTTGCAGCGACTCCACCGTCATGAAAAATTACGCTTGCTTTATAACCTTTCCAGTTTGAACAAGTTTCTGTTGTCTCGTTTAACCTTTTTCATTCATCCTGATAATCTGTTGTTTGACGATAACCTGCAACCTCATATCGTTTATCGAGGTGTGCGAAATATTGTTCCCCCTTATGAAATAGAGGAGCAGGACTTTTTGAAACAATTAAAGTGTTTTAGCATTGCGCTACTCTCCAATAAATATACATTTGATCAGCTATACAACGGAGGATTAGAAAAAGCAAAAGATACAGAATTTGAAAAAAAGGTACATCAACAAGAGGATCTTGAGCAATTTATTGATTATTTACAAACAACATATAACGTTGAGCAACAAAAAACAGAAAAAACAATGAAGCTAGTTCCGACCAGACGTTTCTTGTTATTTAAACGACTTGCCATTTCTTTTATTATTATTGCCGTTTTATTAGCAGTACCACTGATTTACATTGGTTTAGTAAGCCTTCCATATCAACAGAGCTTACTGGATGCTCATGAAGAGTATTTAGCTTCTAATTACAGTGACGTAATAACAACGTTAAATGGTGAAGATGCAGAAGACCTGCCGAGGGCAACCAAGTATATTCTTGCTTATTCATACGTTTCTTCTGAACAATTATCAGAAAACGATAAAAACGTGATTATGAAAAATATCAGTTTAAATAGTGATCAAGATTATTTACTATATTGGATTTACAATGGTCGTGGCGATTTCGAATTAGCGATGGATAAAGCAAAATATTTAGATGATCCGCAATTGATCATGTACGGACTTATCAAACAGATTGAGCAAGCAAGTAATGATCCAGATTTAAGTGGAGCAGAACGCGATGAAAGAGTTAGTAAGTTACAAGACGAGCTGCGCCAATATCGTGAAGAATACAAATTAACTGAAGATGAAGAAAACCAATTTGATAATGGAGCAGGATCTGAGGAAGGGATGGAAACAGGTGAAAGTGAACAACCGATAAGCGAGGAAGACCCGCCTTTAGAAAATACGGAGGAAGAACCATCTTAGATTATGTCTGAAGAACCATCATAAGTACAAGAACACGTAGTCTAACGGACAGATCTAGGACAATAAGCAAAAAGTTGTCCATAACAACTAACCTTATGGACAAAAGTAGAACAAAATGAGAAGAACGAGTAAAACTGTCCATAACAGCTAATTTTATGGATAGAATCTGACCAAAGTATAATAAAGATAAAGATATTCGGTTAAGCAATATTTATGTGGTTTAGTGAAGAGAGGAAGAAACAGATGGTACAGAAAACACTTGTGGTAAATTACGGTGAGCAACTTCATAAAACTGGATTATCTGAAGGATCACCAAAAGATATAACAGTGGGGAATGTTTGGGCGGATACGATGACTTTCTTGACGCTCGATCAGTCAATCTCTGTGAAGTGGGATGGTGAATCATGCTTTGTAGATGATCAACGATTGGAGCAACAAAGACAACTATCCCTTTCAAATGGTGACAAGATTCATTTTTATTTAACGGATACAGAGAATCGACACCTGTTTGACATTGCAGCAAAACAGCACATTTCGATAAGCAAAAATGAATATGATGATCTGGTAATTGAAGATATTGAGGCTGATCTGCTTCTTTTTCGTGAGCAAGAAGGCTATCGTTTAGAAGTTCATGGAGGAGTAGTATTCCATAACTTTTCATTTACCAATGGAAACAACTATGTGGAACCAGGTGATCAGCTTTTCTTTGATGGGGTAACCGTGATTGTTCGTCAGGAAGACATTGAAGTGGTACCGTCAGGAAGACGTGTTACATCTAAGCTAATCCCACTTACGGATAAGGAGGAGCAGTTTAGTCCTGACTACCCTGATTATCATCGTTCTCCTCGGATTATTTATCGAGAACCAGAAGAGAAAAAAACAATCGCAAAGCCTTCAGGTAAACCGAACAAACCGAGTGAACAGCTAGCACGAACGATTGTACCACCGCTTGTGATGATCATAGCGTTGATCATTGTATCACTTATTCAACCAAGAGGAGTCTTTATTGTTGTGATGCTAGCAATGACGGTGACAACTATAATTTTCTCTATCACGTCATATATTAAAAGTGTCAAGCAGTATAAAACAGATATGAAGCATAGAGATAAAACTTATCGTGAATATATGGAGCGAAAAACAAAGGAACTCTATCATGAAACGGAAGAACAGCGCCATGCTTTATTCTATCATTATCCAGATGTAGGAGAGATTCGAGATTTAGTCCTAGACGTGAATGCCCGGATTTATGAAAAAACGATGTATCATCATGATTTTCTTCATTTTCGTGCGGGATTAGGTGATGTCGATACAAGCTTTGAAATTGAATTCCGCGAAGAAGAGTTTACTCAAGATAAAGATGAGTTAGTAGATGCTGCAAGAGACTTGCGCTCACAATTTCAAGGTTTATCTCAAGTACCAATCGTAACATCGCTGACAAAAGGGCCTGTCGGTTATATTGGTCAGCGTGAGCTTGTATTGGAGCAATTGCAGTTGTTAGTCATTCAGCTTTCCATGTTTCATAGTTATCATGATATACAGTTTATTAATATTTTTCCAGAAGACGAAAAGCCACAATGGGACTGGATGCGCTGGTTACCGCATGCAAGCTTGCAGGATCTTAATGTTCGAGGATTTATCTATCATGAACGTTCTAGAGACCAGGTACTGCATTCGATGTATCAAGTCTTAAAAGAGCGTAAGCAAGTATTAGAAGAAAAGGCGAATTCTCAGGAAAAAACCATTTTCACACCACATTACGTTATCTTGATTACCGACGAGAAGCTAATTTTGGATCATATCATCATGGAGTTTTTTAATGAAGATCCAAGTGAATTAGGGGTATCTCTTGTATTTGTGCAAGATGTCATGCAGTCTCTTCCGGAACATGTTAAAACCGTTATTGACATTCGTGACATGAAGACGGGAAATATTTTATTAGAAGAAGAAGAATTGGTTAATAAAAACTTTGTACCAGATCATTTTCCAGAAGGATTTAATAAAGAAGAGGTTTCACGAGGTCTAGCGCCGTTAAACCATTTACAAAGTTTGAAAAATTCAATACCAGAAAGTGTTACCTTTCTTGAAATGTATGGCGTAGAAAAAGTCGAAGAATTAAACATTAGTGGGCGCTGGGCAATGAACGAAACCTATAAAACAATGGCCGTCCCATTAGGATTAAGAGGGATTAATGATCTTGTTCAGCTTAACCTGCATGAGAAAGCACATGGTCCACATGGTTTAGTGGCAGGTACTACTGGATCTGGTAAGTCCGAAATTATTCAATCTTATATTCTTTCGCTCGCGGTTAATTTTCATCCTTATGAAGTTGCCTTCCTCTTGATTGACTATAAAGGTGGGGGTATGGCTAACTTATTCAAGAATATGCCCCATTTACTTGGAACGATTACCAATCTCGATCGTACACAATCTATGAGAGCATTAGCTTCTATCAAAGCAGAATTGCAGAAACGTCAACGTCTATTTGGCGAACATGACGTCAATCATATTAATCAATATCAAAAATTATATAAGCAAGGAAAAGCAAGCGAGCCGATGCCGCATTTGTTCCTGATTTCGGATGAGTTTGCCGAATTAAAATCGGAGCAGCCAGATTTTATGAAAGAATTAGTCTCTACAGCCAGAATTGGACGTTCATTAGGGATCCATTTAATTTTGGCTACTCAAAAGCCTAGTGGTGTAGTCGATGATCAAATCTGGTCTAACTCCAAATTCAAACTAGCATTAAAAGTACAGAACGCTAGTGATTCAAATGAAGTATTAAAAACATCTGATGCAGCAGAAATTACCTTGCCAGGTCGTGCTTATTTGCAGGTTGGAAACAATGAAATCTATGAGTTATTCCAGAGTGCCTGGAGTGGAGCAGATTATGTAGCAGATAAAGAGGATCATGAATATGTAGACACAACCATTTATGCAATTAATGATTTAGGCCAATATGACATCCTAACTGAAGATTTGAGTGGTTTGGATAAGAAGGAAGAAGTGGAGAGTGTACCAACTGAATTGGATGCGGTCATTGACTATATCCATGACTATACAGAAGCACAGCAGATCGAACCATTACCAAGACCATGGTTGCCTCCATTACCTGAACGAATCTATGCGACTGAATTGCATGAAGTGGACTTTAAGGAAGCATGGAATGAACCAAAGCAGCAGTTGGAAGCAACAATTGCTATGTTGGATCAGCCAGAATTACAACTGCAAAGACCGCTATCAATCAATCTTACCAAGGATGGACATATTGCAGTCTTTTCCAGTCCGGGATATGGAAAGTCTACCTTTTTGCAAAGTTTATTAATGGATCTTGTTCAGCGGCATAATCCAGAACATTTGCATGTGTACTTATTAGATTTTGGTACCAATGGTTTATTACCTTTAAAAGATCTGCCACATGTCGCAGATACGATATTGTTAGATGAAACCGAAAAGGTAGAAAAATGGATTCGCCTGCTTACTAGTATCATCTCTGAACGCAAAAGAAAATTAAGTAGTTATGGTGTTGCGGATATGGAAATGTATGAGAAGGCAAGCGGCGAAACGATCCCGAACTTATTCCTGATGATCGATAACTTTGACTCTGTGAAAGATGCTGATTTTGGAGATGAGTTTAACAAGCTGATTACTCAGATAGCTCGTGAAGGGGCAAGTATTGGTATCCACTTAGCGATTAGTGCTGGACGTCAAAGTGCCATGCGTATGCCAATATTATCGAATATTAAGCGACAAGTGTCACTATATTTAATTGATCCAATCGAAGTTCGTACCATTGTCGGCAAAACAGATCTAGAAATTGAAGAGATACCTGGACGGGGGATACTGAAGTTGGATGAACCTGCGTTATTCCAAACGGTATTGCCTGCTGAAGGAGAAGAGGCTCTGGATATTATAGAGGGCATCAAACAAATCGCAGAAGATATGGGAGCATTCTGGGATGGAGAGCTCCCAGAGGAAATTCCAATGATGCCTGAGGGTGCAATTGAATTTGAAGCATTTAAGCAGAAAAAGAAAACGAAGAAACTGGTGGAACAAAGCCAGTTACCACTTGGATTGGACTTTGAAGACGTGGCACCACTCGGATTTGATCCGGAAAAAGACGGTTTCCTAACGGTTGTCAGTGATCGAAAAGATGGTCTGGATAAAATGACAAATGCGATTTCAAAAAGTATGATATTGCTGAAGGAACCATATCAAACAATGCTTATTGACACAATTGATCAAGGTTTATCAGAAATTGGAGCAACGATGAATGCCTATATTTCTGATAACGATGGCATCACAGCTGTAAAACGAAATATTCTAACAGAAATTAATACTCGCACCAAAGGTGATCATAATGGTGTGAAATGGATGATTATGATTAGGGATTTAAAAGACTTTGCTGAAAGAAGTCTTCTGTTAGAAGAGGATCTATCGGTTTTATTTGAACAAGGTCCAAAGGTAGATGTACATTTTATTGTTTGTGGAGATTCCAGTTATATTAGCACAAGCTTCGAAAAGCCAGCGAAAGTGGTTCGGAAATTATCGAATGTAGGTTTAGTTAGCATGCGTCTAGGTGACCAGGATATCTTCAGTCAGCCATTTATTCGCAAGGAAACCTATCCTGCGGCGTATGAAGCCTATTACGCAAGAGATCATCAACATATTAAAATAAAAGTTCCGCGATAAGGAGGAGGAATTGATGAGTTCGTTAAGTTACTTACGTTGGAGAAAAAGTTCTGTACAAAGCCAAATACAATCCAATCGATCTTTAATATCTAGTACGGAGGATAAAATAGCCCGATTACGTCAAGCTTTAAGCGAAATATCATCCAGCTTGTCAGATTTACAATCCGTAAAGAGTTCCATTAATAGTCTTTCGATTGATTTGAACAGCTGGCGCGGTAGCGAAGAAGATAAGTTTGAAGACAAGTATGATAGCTACAAGGATAGCGTCAAAACATACGTATCTAAAGTAGAAGATGCCAAAGAGGCGATTCATGATGATATCAGGAGATATGAAGCAGAAAAGGCATCCTATCAATCTAGTATCAATAGTTTGCAATACTCACTTAATTCTTTAAATTGGCAAATAACTCAAGCGCAAAGGGAGTTGAGCTAAATGTCTAAAGAAGTCTCAATTAATATGAGCGTATTTCGTGCTAATGTAGCGAAATTAAAAACTGCAGTAGCGGATATTGAAACAAATACAACAACTAACTCTTTCAGTAAAACGAATATTGAACCGTTCACGAAGGATTTAGAGAATGTAATAGAAGCGATGGAATTATTGGAGCAGTATAAGAATATTTTAGAAGCAGATGTATCTACGTTAGAACAAACTGGTGAACAAATGAGAGAAAAAGATGAAGAGTTAGCTTCAGTAAAACATCCTATTGTTGGTCCACAACCAATACGTTAGGAAAGAGAGGGATATTCCATGGGACATAAAGTTGATCTGTCAGAAGTGATCGACTTCTCGGATGAGTTTAAATCAAAGTCTGAAGATATAAAAGATAGTCTTTCAAAAGTGGAACAAAACATAGAAGAAATCTGTAATATGACTACTTTTTCAGGGGAAACTGCAGATCAAGCCAAATTATATTTTAGAGACCTTCATCTTACTGTCTTAACAACATTTGATGGAGTCTTTACGGATTTATATGAGAATTTGAACAAACATATTGAGACCTTCCAATCAAGAGTAGATGAAAGTAGTAGCACCATTATAGAAAGTAATTATGTTAGAGATACAATGGAAGATGTCAGTGAGGACTATGAAGCTTTACAAACACACCGTGATTCAGTAAGTAGCACTATTAGCAGTATCTCAGATATTAGCAGTGCAACCACTCCTTCTTTCGTTGCAATCAATAATGA
>NZ_JAGFVL010000057.1 GCF_017599345.1 Gracilibacillus suaedae | reverse complement strand
ATCACATCTACTTTCGTCCCATGATCAGCGCGGCCTGCTTTAAAATATCATTTTCCATGGCCAGTTTTTGATTTTCATTACGAAGTTTGATTAACTCTTCTTGTTCTGGTGTGCGATTGTCTTTTTCTTGGAACGATCCACTTTCATGATACTGTCGAACCCACTTATCAAAGGAGGAAGGCGTCAGTTCATATTCTTTAATAATTTCTGCACGGGGTTTACCAGATGCATGCAGTTGTACCATTTGTTCCTTAAATTCTTTGGAAAAGCTTCTTCTCATTCTTCTGGTCATTTTAAAACTCCTCGGCTTTTATTTGAACCAAGTGTATCTGACCTTAACTAACTTGTCCAATCAAGTGTAACCGGTTCAAATAGCATACCACTCCATGTATGGTGCGGCATGCTATGATTAGCTATTTAAGTTTTCTCCATCAAAGGTGAACTACTTACAATCTAACCTGCATTTTTATTCAAACCCTTAAAAACTCTAGTAACAAAGCACGTGAGGTCTTTTCATTACAGGTGAAGTACTATGAAAGTGAAAAACTATACAGTAAGCCCCTTCGCACTCTCACTAACATCGTTTATATCGATAGTCACTTTATACTCATATTTTAGCTTCTATACGTTTAGTACATCTAGTTCTTTTTTAATTTGAGCTATGACATATTCACGATCGGATAGATTGTTCTCAAAATCTAATTGATCCACGTTAATTTTCAAAACAGGCGATGCGTCATATGCTTCAAAATATTCTCTATACTCTTTATTTAACCTTTCCCAATACGCATCTTCTGTATCGACTTCATAACTTCTTCCACGTTTATTAATACGACGAATCGCTTCATCTGTTGATATTTCAAGGTATATCATCAATGCCGGTGGCTCGCAGTGTTCAATCATATTTTTGAATAGGTCTAAATAAATGTTAAATTCCTCTTCAGACATTTCACCATTATCCTTTAGCATTTTGGCAAAAATAACATCTCCATAAATAGATCGATCCAGCACTGCTTTGTTCAACTTACTAGCATTTTTTATATGTTTGAAACGTTCATTCAAGAAGAATACTTGTAAAGGAAAGCTATAACGCTCACGGTCATAATAAAATCTATCTAAAATTGGATTATTCACAACAGGTTCTTCAAATGGTGTATACCCTAACTCTTCTACAACTATATCCATTAAAGTTGTTTTCCCTACACCTACTACACCATCTATCGTAATCATTTTCCATCCATCTCCTTCTGTCCTTTTTAACCTTTTTAAACAATCTTGATAAAAGCTTTTCATTCTATTTAGCCCCTTTAAAAAAATCTAGAATCCGTATTACATCGAAGCTATGTAAATAATAAAGCGAGACTATGATCAGTTTGGGTTTTGACCCCCATTGAGCACTTAAAGCTTGAAGTGAGGGCTTACAGACGTTTAGCATCGCGGTAAAATAATAGCATAAGAATATATAATTATACCGAGATTCTATTGGTTTTGATATAAACATGCTTCTAGTCTAAGTGTTGAAAAGCAACTTATATATTATAACACAGACTGTTTATGTGAAAATAACGTTTTTGAGAAAGAAAATATAGCTCGGATTGGAAGGAGAGTAGAAGATAATAAAAAGGAAAGTGCATAGAATGACTTTGCGCTTTCCTTCTCTTTATGTTATTTAACTCTCTAATAATAGAGTTAAAAGATGTAATTACGTATTAGGGTATTTCTATTTCCTCGCTTTGCTTACCTTTAACTTCTTACCTTTAACTTCTTACCTTTAACTTTGGTATGTTCCATTGCTTCCAAAACTAAAGATCCTTTGCCATTAAGAATATCAACATAGGACCAATTATCTTTAATGGAAATGATCCCGATATCATCTGCTGTGACATTTGGGATATTGGATATAGTACCAACAAGATCCACAGCCCGGATTTTCTTCTTTTTGCCACCATTAAAATGCAGCTTCATAATATCTTGGTTGATTCTAGCTGTTTTATTATTTTTCACAATCCGTCGTTCCGTCATTTTTTGATCGAAGGCTTCTTTTGCTTTCTTTACTTCCTCTTTGGAAGGTATCTCCCGTTTACGAAGCTCAAAACCGATATACCTCTCAATTGATTGCAGGTTTTTGTTTTCATAAGCAGCCACAAAGGTGATCGCTTTCCCTTTATTACCTGCACGGCCTGTTCTACCTGTTCGGTGTACATAACTTTCTCTATCGATTGGGACATCAAAGTTAATAACGAGAGACACATTATCTACATCTATGCCTCTGGCAGCTACATCTGTTGCTACAAGGTAACGAAATTCACCCAATTTGAATCCTTTCATTACCGCAAATCGTTTATCTTGCTCCAGTCCTCCATGAATCTGTTCACAAGAATAGTTAGCATGTGCTAACATACTCCACACTTCGTTTACCTTATCTTGTGTATTGCAAAAAATAATACAACTATCTGGATTTTCTACCACGGTCACATTTTTGAGAAGTGACACCTTCTGTTCTTTTTCCACTTCGATCAAACTATGGTCAATACTGCTTGTAGTGACTTCTGTAGTGATTTTTATTGTTATAGGAGATTGCATATATTGATGACAAAGCTTTTCAATTTCTTTCGGCAAGGTAGCTGAATACAACATAGTTACTCTGTTTGCTGGTACTTTTTTTATAATAGCTACTACCACATCTAAAAAGCCCATTTTCAGCATTTCATCTGCTTCATCTATTACCAGATACTTTATTTCCTCTAATTCTAATGTCTCTTTTTCAATATGATCCATTACTCTACCTGGTGTACCAACCACAACATGTGTTTTTTGTCTCAGTTCATCCTTTTGGATAGCAAACGGTTCTTTACCATATACAGCCAATGCCTTCACGCGCTTAAACCTGCCAATGTTCGTTATATCTTCACGAACTTGAGTAGCTAGCTCTCTTGTTGGAGTTAGCACCAATGCTTGTGGATTATTTTCTTCCCAGTCTATTTGCTGACAGATAGGAATAGCAAAAGCAGCAGTCTTCCCACTACCAGTTTGAGATTTCACAATTAAATCTTGATTTTCCAATACTCTTGGAATGACTTCGCTTTGTACCTTTGTAGGCGTATTGTACTTTAATACAGCTAATGCTTTTCTTATTTCCTCGCTTAATTGATAACTTTCGAAGTTTCTTTCATTCATACGTTAACCTCATTTATATTAGATTCACCCATAATATTTGTCCAAACCATTAATCATATACCACTAGAAAAAAAGGACACTTGATACGACAATATAGAAACATATTGTACTTGATTCAAAAAGAAAAAGGGCTCTGTGATAGAGCCCTTTAGTCATTATGCTTTATGAACGTTAGTAGCTTGAAGTCCACGTTGACCTTCTTCTGTATCAAACGTAACTGCTTGACCTTCTTCTAAAGTTTTAAATCCTTCACCTTGAATGGCTGAGAAATGTACGAATAAGTCTTCGCCACCTTCTACTTCGATAAAACCAAACCCTTTATCTGCATTAAACCATTTAACTGTACCTTGTTGCATATTTGTTTCCTCCTGTGTGGATATCCCCACCATTTATTACTATTATTGTTCAATTTAGATAAAAGGTGAAAAGTGTAACATTTACTCTTTTCTCTCAGACCGAGACCGAACAAAAATAAGTCTTATTTAGAATAGCAGATAATGTTTGAAATAGCAACTAATATTTGGATACAAGTTCTCTCTTCGTTGGGAAAATAGTATAACATCCCTATTGAGCAAAGAAGATCACTTAATATAAAAAATAAGTTCACTTACTCTCTGTACTGTCTACACTATCGAGTAAGTCCCAGGCCGCTTCGACCACTTCATCTGGACAATCTGTATGAATCGTGGTATGTCCGGCAGTTTTAAGTATTCGGTGCTCCCCACGCGGAATTGATTTTGCTAATTTTGTATAGATCGTATTTTTAACTTTATTGAATGGATCAATAGTATCACGGAGAAATGATTTGCTCGTGATCGGGGTCATGAATGGGTCAATTCCCATCGCCGTAAACACAATCAAAGGAATATCCGGTATGTCACCTCCTTCATAAACTTCTTTATAGAGCTCGCTGTTCAGATTTTTTCTTTCCTTAATCGTTTTCTTTAATGTCCTAAGATGATATTTAATCAGTGGCTCACGTATCGAATCTGGCCAACTAGCGAGCATCTGGTCAAATAAACTTCGAAAGGTCTGCTTGTAGGTTAGGAGTGTACGAAGAATAGGGAAAATCTGCTGAAATAAGTGGCGTTTCTTTAACTTTGGTGTATTGGTGAGAAAGTCTTCATGAGGCGGTTCTAGAAGAAGCATTCCGGCTACCTCATCTGGAAATCGTTGAGCGTATCGGCGTGCGTATATTCCACCTAATGAGTGACCAACGAACAGATAGGGAGCAGGTACATCAGCGATACGCAAGAGTTCTCGCAATTCGTCAGTGACCTCAAGTGCATTTCGAGGAAGTTTAACCCGATCACTCCAACCCGTTCCCGCTCGATCATAGATCACTGATGTTGTTCGCTGACTAATTTTATTATGGATATTTAAATAGTCAAGTCCGATCATGCCTGCTGCCGGTAAAAATACTACTGTTGGACTTCCAGTCCCTGAACATTCGAGTAACAAGCGTCGTTCTTCCACATTGTATAATCTTCCAATCGGCAACTTATCTCCCCTGTGTGTGTTTGTATAATCTTTCATCACTTTATCAATCCTCCCTTAATTAATTTCTATTTATAATAGATTTTCCTAAGTTCATTAAGGTAACCATCAAGTTCTGCAACAATATTGTCATAATCCAATTCAAAGACTTCTGAGTTTCTAATGTCCTCTACTATTTGATTTGTAAAACCAATATTTGCCCAAAAAATAAGCTGTTTGCATCTTTCAACGTCCAATCCCTCTCTGAATTTAGATTCATCAACGGTATCAAACATTGTCTCAAGACATAACAATTGTTTCTCAATAACTCTTTTTTCCAGTTCCTTATTAATTTCTTCAGACTTAGTTATAGCATTAATCTTAATAAATTCGAAAATCCAAGGATGCTTTTGCAATAATTCAATCTGGAGTAAATATGATTGCCGTAGTTTTTCGAAAATATCCTTCTCGTTAAAGTTCATTAAACTAAGGTATTCTTTATTTATCACGTCAGCACAATAATCATAAAGAAATAGAAATAGATCTTTTTTACTGTTTACATAGTGGAACATTAACCCTTTTGAAATCCCCGACTCCATTGCAATAACATTTGTCGAGGCATCATCAAATCCTTTGATAGCGAATTCTTTTAATGCTGCATTTAAAATAATATCTCTTCTTTTTGATTCCAGATTCAAAATTTTTGGAAGCATGGTAACCACCTCACTTATACATTTATCTGTTAGATCAATTTCATTATACATATATTTACCTGATAGGTCAATACAGAACAGTAGACACTACTAATGTATTTGCTAAAGAACGGAATAAAAATCGGAAGAATTCTTGAATGATACATAAAGACATGTGCCGAGGCGGCCAATAAGGCCACCATTCCAAAAAGAAGAGCGTTCAACTGTATAGTCCAAGCCCAAAGCAAATCTAAAGAGGTATACATTTTGTATTTAATGTAAATCATTGTAATGATAACTTTTTTAGGTGGATTAAAAATGCAAAACTACAATAATGACAATACAGCAAGGCGTTACAAGGCACATGTCAGCATGTTAGGAACAACACAAGTTCATCTAAGAAATCCATATATTATTGCTTGGTGGAGTGCGGCATGTCCAGGTTTCGGACATTTATTACTTTCCAAATATATACGTGGCTATTTATTGTTTATCTGGGAAGTTATCGTCAATGTCCAAACGAATCTTAACCTTGCAATGATTTATTCATTTCAAGGGAAAATTGACATGGCTAAAGAGGTTTTGGATACACGATGGCTTCTTATTTATATCCCTGTTTACCTTTTCGCCATTTGGGATAGCTATCGAACAACAATAGACCTAAATAAAGTTTACATATTGGCTGAAAGAGAAAATCATCGCTACAATTCATTTGTTTTATCACCATTAGAGATAAATTACTTAGACAAAAGAAGTCCAGTATTAGCTTTTATCTGGTCGTTATTCATGCCTGGTCTAGGGCAACTATATATTCATCGAATTTTAACAGCAGCTTTTGTTGTGATTTGGGCTGTGATCTTCTTTTATCAATCTCATGCGCTTGAAGCAGTGACATTTTTGTTTTTGGGAGAAATCCAAAATGCAACAACAGTGTTAAATCCAGAATGGTTATTATTTTTTCCGTCTCTGTATGGCTTTGCTACTTATGACTCCTATTCAGCAACAGTTGAAAACAACAAACTCTACGACAAAGAACAAAGAACATATTTAAAAGCCCAGTATCAAGACCCTGAATTCAAGATTTTAAAAGGACAAAAAGTGAAGTGATTAAAATGCAACTTTTTTCAACATTTGAAAATAATTCCTACTTGGAAATAGCTATTTCCACACTAGAGAAAAAAGGAATTATGAAAGAAAATATATATGCTATTCCTCTTGATAATCGAGAAGAAGAACGAAAATTATTTGATACACTGCATCGTTCAGACGGTACCTCTCTTATTGATATTGGTGTAGCACTTGCTACAGCCTTCTCTGTAGTTGGAGCTAGCGTTGGTTTTGAGCTAACTTTAGGGCCAATATATTGGGGATTAATTGGTGCATTTACCGGGTTTGTAGTCGGGGTTGTTATTCGTCTTTTTAGTGAGCGGGTTCTCAAAAAGAATAAAAGATTATTGAAGGGAAAACATTCAGAAATTATTGTAATAGTTGAGTGTGAAGAAACACAAGCAGAACTAGTAGAAAATATTCTTTGGAATCATTTTGCAATTGGAGTAGCAAAAGTTACCTCTGGATGGAAAGTCAAATAAATGTGTGGAGACTTATATCTGATTTGAAAAAACTATTCCATATGATTTCTCCTTTCGTCTCAAATATTAATGTTTATGCTTTTAACATTGATATAGTCGCCATTCACTATTTGAAATACTTTTTCATCAACTCTTTCGCCTCTTTTACACCCGCCTCTGTTAAATATACTGATTTTGAGCGAATACTTCCTCTGATAATATCCTCATCTGTTAACTCATTTAAAATAGTAAAATCATATCCTTTCCAAGATCTTCTCATCTCTTCTGGAATATCCTCTTCCTCCCATGAAGTTAAATATAGCAATAAAAGTGTAAGTTCCACGATTAGATATCTAGCCAGGCAATAAAGTGAGACTATGCTTTCAGCTACTTTTCGTGTACTTAGGTAATTAACTAAGTATCAAAAAGTAACTTTTTCAAATGCACCCAATGAACCACATTATTATCTAACCATGACCGACTAAATCTAAAGAATCGAATGAATCATTATAATGTAGAACCCTTGGCAAAATTAGATATTTTACCAAGGGTTCTTAAAAAGGCAATTACCAGCCACTAAGATTGTTTGGACTAACTATTTTCATAGATTCGTTCTCTTGTTGCAAACATCCATTCATATTGACGTAGCTTTAATTCAAACAAGGTAAAGGGATTGCGGTATACCTCTGGTTTTTGCTGCATATCGCTTAGGATATCTTTATTTTCTTCAATCTCATCATATGTTTCTGCTAAGACTGCATCTAATTCATCATACGGATCTGTGAAGAATATCTTAATATCCCGTTCCAAAGATTTCCCAAATATTTTGAATTGCTGCATAAATTCATCAATAAGTATTTCAGTTGTTTTGCTGTAGTCTTTCCCTTCAACATATTGTTTATATTTATCATGGACTGTTTCATTATTTTTTGATAATGCACCTACAAGCTTCCCTGCACTTCTCCATAAAAATTGTGAAATGGTAGCATTGCTTATAAAAGTCGCATTTGTCAACTGTATATTTCCTCTTGTCATCCGGTTCATATCCCGATGCCAGTCATCTAGTACCCTGCTGTCACACTCGAAATATATCTTGTCTTCACCATATAGCTGATTAAAACTCTCGCACATTTCACCTAAGTACTTCTTGCTGTCATTCAACTCCATTTCACTATTCTCAATCCATTTTTGGAGTTTTAAATATAAATCTGGTAAAACTGTTTCTTCAATATAATTATTGATTCGCTTATTTATTTCATCGTTAAGCACAATATGAATTTTTTTAAAATCACTATCTTCCTTAATCACTTCAGAACTTTGTCGAATCAATTCTGGAATCTTTATCGTCAAATCCTGTTTCCATTCTTCTATAATTTTGCTGTATGACTTTTTAATAACTTGAACCGTATTCTCTTCTATATCACTTAACTGATTTTGAGCGCCCTTAAGTTTGGTGACTATCTCTTCATTCCATTTAATGTTATCGATTAATGAATTTTCGACTTCTTCACGTTTTAAAAGCAAATACTTAATCGATTTCCTCACATAATACAGAATCTTTGTAGCACGCTCTTCCTCTAGGCTATGTCCACCCATTATTGATTTAGTAAAAGCAGAAAACTCGTTTATTTGATTATTTCTGTCTCCATATGTAGAATAAGTGAATGCTTTTGCATTTGAGAAATAAGAATCGATTCTGGATATTATTTTCTCAGTCCGTTCCATCACTTCCTGACTGTTAGTATTTCGGTCCATATTGCATAATAGAAAGTGAATAGGGAGTTCTGGTGCCTGTTCCCTGATTTGAACAGCCATATCCAGTTCATTACCTGTCAGATTGGAGTCCGCATTTAAAACAAACAATAAGCTGTCTGCTAAATACAGATAATGATTGCCATCAGTCTGCGGGGTATCAATTAAGGTAAGTTTATTTTCATTTAAAAACTGTACCGGCATCTTACAAGAAATAAATGTGTGCTCGTCTTTTGTTGCTTCTTTAAAATCGTTATGTTCAGCTATGCTTCTTTCTTCTTCATTCGTAATGGCATGAATTTTCGCATTGTCTGCATCTTTATAAAGGATGGTACCATTAGCAGGCTCTTCTGAAACCTCCTCATCAAGCAACATGTTCACAAATGACGCCTTCCCACTCGTCTCTGTCCCTGTAATCATCAGATGGTATTGATTTAAATCCTGCAGTTCGTGAACGATCCATTCGAAACGTTTATCCAATAGCAAGCCTTCACCCTCTGCCCATTTGATGATCGACTTGAAAAGCTTGAATCCATCTTCTATACCATTCTGATCACGAGCAGCCCGGCTTAACAAACTTTCCGCCTTACTAATAATAGAAGCTTCCATGTCGGATGGATACATTTCGTTCCACGCTAGTACAGCTGATGAAGCTATCGCAGCCTCTGAAGCCGTAGATACTTTCATCCAATTGGTTAAATGACTTGGAATTAAATAAGAAAATTCTCTTACCAAAAACGTACCATTCATTAATTCAAAGTATGTTTCCCTAAACTGATTAGAAAGCTTACTCCAAACACAGGAAGGTCCCGGCTCAATGTTTAGCAGTAGATCGTTGATTTCTTCCAGCCAAGGGAAATATAAATCAGTTTGTTTATAACTATTCCAAAGTGCTGTTGCTAAACTTTCAAAGCGATTCAAATCAATGTTATATAGAGTCATTAATACTTCACTAAAATAGTTTGGCTTTATTTTTGCAGTATGCCCATCTTCTACATATTCTTCTAAAACCACAAACCACGATAATGATTCTGTTCGCATTGCCTCATTAACTGCAAGCTCAACAGCATTCTCCCAATCTTGTTGGTCTTCGAAGAAAACTCGTGCCACATCAGTTACATCAGGATAGTCTGGATTTATATCCACCGCATGCTTAATCGATTCAACTGCCTTTGCATGCTTGCCGAGCTGTATGTAGAGTGAAAATAGTTGTAGAAGGACCTCTGTTTTTAGAACCTCAGAATCTGTCTCCACTGCATTATAGTAGTCCTCCGCAATGGCAAGTAAATTCATTTTAGCATGAGCATCTGCTATATTTTTCTGTGCCCAAGGCTTTAATTCATTAGAAACGTTTTCCCATTTAAAAATGGCCGCCTCATAATCTTTATACAGAAAATAAACCTCTCCCTGAGCAAAGCGGATATACGATAGATCAGGCATTTCGTTTTGCTGCTCATCTATATATAATTCACCTAAAACCTGGATTGGATCTACATTATGAATACCTTCTATAAATTTATGATAATAGGATTTACTAATTAGTTGTTTCTCCATTGTCATCCTGTTCCCCCATATTGCCTTATTTAAAACGTGCTAAATATAAAGTGAGACTTCCATCAGTGGGGGTTTTTACGGACAATTAGCACCGTGATAACCCCCCATCCTATATTCTAACAAACAAAACCCAGCACAATGTTTCAATTCATTATCATTTAGAATACAATTTTGTATCGCTCCTCAAATGAATATAATGAATCAATAAAAAGAGTTCCTAGAAGTGTTTTAATGACTTTGCTTTTAGTATGAATTGACCGAAATCACATTTTACCTCTTGAACATTTAGCTTAAACACGTTAGTATAAAGTATGTAAAGAACGTTTTAAAAAAATTTAACAAAATTTATTAAGGAGGGGTATGATTCATTTGCTATAATATCGAAAAAGTATGTATTCTTAAATAATAGTTTAAGAATACTATGACATGACTTCTCTCTCCTGAATAGGAGATAAGTTTATGTTTACTTTGTATTAAAATATTTCTTAACAATTTTTATATTTGAAATATTTTAAATAAATAGATAATAAGGGAGTTTTCAACAATGAACAAATGGAAGAAAGAGCTAAGTATTCTTTTAGCACTATTAGTGGTTGCTGTACTGACAGCATGTGGGGACACCAATGATTCATCGAACAGTGACGACCAAACAGAGGGAGACGAAGAATCACCTACAGAAGTAAATGAAGAAGAAATAACAATTGGTCAAATTAATTGGGCTGAAAATATTGCCGTAACCAATATGTGGAAAGCAATTTTAGAAGAAAAAGGGTATAACGTTAAGTTAAACGTATTAGACATGGGTGTGATGATGCAAGCATTAGAAAGTGGTGATCTGGACGCTCATTTAGAAATTTGGTTACCTGTTCAAGATGCTAATTATCTAAAGGAATATCAAGATACAGTGAATTTCTCTGAAGCTACTTGGTTTGATAATGCTAAAGTTGGACTTGTAGTTCCAGAATATGTAGAAGAAGTAAATAGTATAGAAGATTTAAATGAACACAAAGATCTGTTTGAAGGACAAATTGTTGGTTTTGACGCTGGTGCAGGTACAATGGATGTGACGAAAGAATTAATTGATGATTATAATCTTGATTTTGAATTGTTAGCAAGCTCTGAAGCTACCATGTTAGTTGAGATTAGAGAATCAGTAGAAAGTGAAGAACCAATCGTAGCACCACTGTGGACACCACACTGGGCATTCTCTAAATATGACTTAAAATTCCTAGAAGACCCACAGAACACGTACGGTGATGTTGAAAAAATTCACCATGCTACAAGAGAAGGATTTAGTGAAGATTATCCAAATGTTAGTGAATGGTTTAAAAATTGGAAGATGAATGACGAGCAAATTGGTGAATTAATTAATGATGTGGAAAATGCTGAAGAACCACTCAACGGAGCTAAAGAATGGATCGATGAAAATCAAGAATTGGTTGATGAATGGGTAGAATAAAGAAAAAGGTAAAGGAAGCTAGTCTCTCTTAATGGTGAGACTAGCTTCTTTTTTGTAGTTAAATTGGCACATTTCTCACAGACCCTACTATACCTTAATCCAAGAAGGTAGATACTCAAAAATCAAAATGCAAGCGGGACAACTGAATAAATGGACCAATAACCGCTCCTCCAGGGATATCTTGTTCTCTTCCTTGGATATAAGTCTTTATCCAAGGAAAGAGCGATACTCGCCCAAGTAAGAAAATCAGAACAAAACCCGCTCGAAAAAGTGGATCTTCAGGCCAAACAATTCCCACAGGAGTGAAAGTGAGCGGCTTACGCTAAGATCTGCTCTACAACGCTAGCATGAAGTTATACGGTTGCTTTTATAATGACAAATAGCAATTTTTCACTTTGTCCATTGTAAAACTTCTAACAAGAATTGTTGCACCTCCTCACAGCGGAGACTCCTGTGGGGATAGCACGAACCGAAAATCTACTTTGCAAAGTTAGTTGAGGCCATGCCCGTTGAAAGTAATTAGTTGGAGCGTTGCAAATATACATCAAACATTTCAAAATAACTACTTCGTTTAACCCGGTCATTACGCTAATTTTATGCTTTCTCCATATAAAAAAGAGCATTAAATTGCTTTCTTTTGCAATTTAATGCTCTACATCTATTTCCAATAAAGGGGGGAATATATTAAACATAAGTTCTTCTTATAGAAACATTACTTGTCTTAACGATTAACTGTGCCTGCATCAGCTGGATCGACACCATGACGGTAATAATCCGCATGAATCGGCTCTAGTGGCTTACGTCCAAGGATTAAGTCCGCTGCTTTTTCCGCCAACATCAATACAGGAGCATGGATATTACCATTAGTAACGTAAGGCATTGCAGATGCATCAGCCACTCTTACATTGTCAAGTCCATGGACTTTCATCGTATTCGGATCTACTACTGCCATAGGATCTGAAGCTGGCCCCATTTTTGTCGTGCAGGACGGGTGCAGCGCAGTCTCCGCATCCTTCGCCACCCAATCTAAAATCTCTTCATCTGTTTGAACAGATGGACCAGGGGAGATTTCTCCTGAATTATAAGGTGCCATTGCTGGCTGAGATAAAATATTTCGAGAAACTCGAATTGCTTCAACCCATTCACGTCGATCCTGTTCGGTTGAAAGATAGTTATAAACCATACTTGGATGGTCTTTAGGATCATTTGAACGGATCTTTAATGAGCCGCGTGCATCAGAATACATAGGTCCAACGTGTACTTGGAATCCATGATCCGTTTCTGCTTTTTGCCCATCATATCTCACTGCTACCGGAAGGAAGTGGAACATTAGATTTGGATAGTCCACATCTTCATTCGAACGGACAAATCCTCCACCTTCAAAATGATTCGTTGCTGCTGGACCTTTGCGACCGAATATCCACTGCAAGCCAACCCAAGGCATCCGCCATAACTTCAAGTTAGGCTGTTCAGATACTGGTTGCGGACAAGCGTGTTGGATATAAACTTCAAGGTGGTCCTGAAGATTTTCACCAACACCAGGAAGATTCACTTTCGGTTTGACACCGACTGAACGTAAATGTTCTGCGTCACCCACACCTGATAGTTGTAATAGTTGTGGCGTATTAATCGCACCACCGGCAAGGATTACCTCACCTGCCTTCACTTGATGCATCTTTCCATTGCGTCGATATGTCACACCCTCTGCTCGTTCACCATTTATGTCAATATTGGTAACGAAAGCACGCGTTCTTATCGTGAGATTGTTACGGTGTTTGTATGGGTGTAAATATGCACGTGAAGCAGACATCCTTCTACCTTTATACACATGCTTATCAAATGGTCCGAACCCTTCTTGTCGATAACCATTTACATCAGGTGTTCGATTGTACCCTGCTTGGACAGCTGCATCAAAAAAGGCTTGGAATAACGGATTTTTGGCAGGGCCGCGTTCCAATTTAATCGGACCATCATGGCCACGAAGGTCATCATCGGGATCTGCTGCTAAAGCATTTTCCAAACGTTTAAAATACGGAAGACAGTGTGCAAAATCCCATGTTTCCATACCAGGATCGGCTCCCCATCGTTCATAGTCCTTTGGATTACCTCGCTGATAAATCATGCCATTAATCGAACTTGAACCACCAAGCACCTTACCACGAGCATGCTTAATTCGTCGACCACCCATATAAGGTTCAGGGTCAGATTCATATTTCCAGTCGTACAAGCTTTTTCCAGATGGGAATGGCAATGCTGCTGGCATTTGAATCAATAAATCCCACGGATAGTCACTACGACCTGCTTCTAATATAAGAACATTGTATTTTCCGTCTTCACTTAGTCGATTACCAAGTACAGAACCTGCACTGCCACCGCCGATGATTACATAATCAAATCTTTCACTCATTCTAAGAACCTCCTTATTTAAATATAAAATGAGCATATTAAAACAAAATTCAGTTATAACATTATTTAAACCAATCAAGTGGCTCAGGATTGAGATTACGGTAAATATGTTTCGTTTCTGTGTACTCTTCCAATCCCATTTTGCCTAACTCACGTCCAATTCCAGACTGTTTATATCCGCCCCATGGAGCCTGTGCAAAGTATGGATGGAAATCGTTGATCCATACTGTACCCATTCGTAATGCAGACGCAACACGTTCCGCTTTATCAACGTCAGTCGTCCATACTGCACCGGCAAGGCCATAGATCGTGCCATTAGCCAGATGTACTGCTTCTTCTTCATCTTTAAAACGTTCAACCGTTAGAACAGGGCCAAATACTTCCTCCTGTACGATGCGCATATTGGAATGACAATCGATTAAAATAGTCGGCAAATAGAAGAAGCCGTTTTGCAGTTCGGGATCATCTGGACGAGAACCACCAACCAAGACTTTGGCTCCTTCTTGTTTTCCAATTTCTACGTATTTTTCAACTTTTGCTCGGTGTTCTTCTGAAATTAATGGTCCAGACTGCGTTTCCTCATTAAATCCATTTCCCAATTTAATTCGTTTAGCTCTTTCGGCAAGTGCTTCGACAAAGCGATCATGAATCGAATCTTCTACGAGTAATCTAGCCCCTGCCGAACAAACCTGACCAGCATGGAAGAAAACAGCATTTAAGGCTTGATCAAGTGCAGTGTCAAAATCAGCATCCGCAAATACAATGTTGGGATTTTTCCCTCCAAGTTCCAGTGCAATCTTCTTCACATTGCCACTTGCTGTCTGCATAATCTTCTTACCTGTATCAATTCCACCTGTAAAAGATATCAGGTCAACGTCATGGCTTTCGGCTAGTTCGTTACCAACTGTTGCACCCTTACCGAGAACAAGGTTAACTACACCATTTGGAAATCCGACTTCTTCCATTAATTCTGTCACTTTAATCGTTGTTAACGGCGTGATCTCACTTGGTTTCATTACAATCGTATTTCCTGCAGCAAGCGCAGGAGCAATTTTCCAGGCTGCTTGTAAAAGTGGATAATTCCATGGCGTGATTTGACCGCAAACTCCGACCGGTTCACGAACCACTTTACTTTGGCTATTCGGAATTGGTGAATCAATGATTTCTCCACTGTCTTTATCAGCTAAACCAGCAAAATAACGAAAAACCTCGGCGATATCTGCCATATCTGCACGGCTTTCTTCAATCGTTTTACCAGTATCTAGAGATTCAAGTTCTGCTAGTTCCTCACTATCTCTTTCTATTAATTCAGCGATTTGAAGTACTTTTTTACCTCGTTCATTAGCAGGGGTGTGCTTCCAATCCCCATGATCAAAGGCTTCACGTGCTGCAGAGATTGCTAGTTTCGCATCTTCAGCGTTCCCTTCAGCGACGGTTGCAATAATTTCCTGATTGAACGGGTTGATGATGCTCCTACTCTCTCCGGCGCGAGCCTCATTCCATCCCCCGTTGATGAACATTTTTTTCATAAATTCTCCCCCTCACATTAATTATGTTAAATTATTTTTTAACGTTTTTAACATTTTAAATATAACATAGTGTTATTTCTTTGTAAACTAGTGGCTATATTCGATTAAATAATTTTTGACATTCACACAAGATAAGTTATAGTTGAAATTAAAGTAGTTAAATTCATATTTAACCATTTGAATTTTAATAATAAGAAATGAGGGATATCATTGGAAGATGAGAAACAACAAAAGGCAGAAGCATTACTTGAAGATGCTGAGCGCTTAGTCATTGACTCGATTGCTGAAACAATGGATCTATACGGTGTCACACCATCCATCGGAAGATTATACGCAACTATGTATTTCAAGCATGATCCTTTGACTCTTGATGATATGAAAAACGACCTTGGAATGAGTAAACCGAGCATGAGTACCGCAGTCCGCAAGTTACAAGATATCAATATTGTAAAGAAAGTCTGGAGAAGAGGTTCTCGTAAGGATTTATTTATGGCAGAGAAAAATTTCTTCCAATACTTTTCCCATTTCTTTGGGGATAAATGGGAAAGGGAAGCAAAATTAAATCTCACATCTATCAATGATGCTATAGAAAAACTGCAGGAAGTACTTAATATAGAGGAAATCGATGTAGATATGAAACATCGAGCTGAACAAGATTTACAGCAACTCAAGGAATATAGGAACTATTGCCACTGGTTGGAGAGACTTGTCGATTCTGTTGAATCTGGTGAGATTTTTGAATTCTTACCGATTGAAGATACGGATAGTAATCGTGATGAGTCATAACTTAATGTTCTCAAAATGAAAAACAAGGCTAGGACATAACTAATACATTCCAAGCTAAAGACGAACGTTGACAAGAGATCTAACTTATTCAAATGTTGCTTGTTTGTTCGAAGTAGCATAATATCCTTAAACATAATTTCTAAATATATAGTGACGATAACTACCACTCCGACTACCCACTTCCCTTCCCGAGATATTGGCGATTATCCTCGGAAGAGAAGATTTTTTCCTCGGAACAGAGGTGGCCCTTCCGGGGATATCTCCTTCCCTTCCCGGGATATTGGCGATTATCCTCGGAAGGGAAGACTTTTTCCCCGGAGCAGAGGTGGCCCTTCCGGGGATATCTCCTTCCCTTCCCGGGATATTGGCGATTATCCTCGGAAGGGAAGGTTTTTTCCCCGGAACAGAGGTGGCCCTTCCGGGGATACCTCCTTTCCTTCCCAGGATATTGGCGATTATCCTCGGAAGGGAAGACTTTTCCCCTGGAGCAGAGGTGACCCTTCCGGGGATATCTCCTTCCCTTCCCGGGATATTGGCGATTATCCTCGGAAGGGAAGACTTTTTCCCTGGAGCAGAGGTCACGTTACTGCGCAGTTTATGTTTTAGCTGTTATAAAAATCATAAGCTCGCATTTAAAAAGACCCGAACTATTCCATTTGTTATGGAATTCAAGTTCGGGTCTTTATTTGATTTAGATACTTGTGTCCGAGCCTCGTTCTAACATCACCTTTGTTTTAAACCTTCTATTATTTCTCCACCCCTTCAAAATTCTTTAACTCAAATTTATCAAGCAATTCACGCACTTCGTCGGTAGACTCTGTGTCCATCAATTGATTTCTTAATTCACTCGCTCCTCTAAATCCTCGGACATATATCTTAAAAAAGCGACGAAGTGGTTTGAACAGACGTGATTCTATTTTCGAATATTTATCAAAAAGATCCAGATGTAATCTCAAAAGATCGAGCAATTCTTTACTACTCGGATCTCTTGGTTCCTTTTCAAAGGCAAATGGATTATGAAAAATACCACGTCCAATCATCACCCCATCAACACCATATTGCTCGACAAGCTTCAATCCGGTTTGACGATCCGGGATATCGCCATTGATCGTCAAGAGTGTATCTGGTGCCACTTGATCACGAAGTTTTTTAATCTCCGGAATTAATTCCCAATGAGCATCTACTTTACTCATTTCCTTTTTTGTTCGAAGATGAATGGAAAGATTAACAATGTCTTGTTTCAAGATATGTGTGAGCCAATCACGCCATTCTTCCAGGTAAGTATAACCAAGCCTTGTCTTCACACTTACAGGCAATCCTCCTGCTTTCGCTGCTTGTATGATATCTGCTGCAACTTCTGGACGACGGATGAGCCCACATCCTTTGCCACTCTTTGTGACATTAGGTGCTGGACAACCCATATTGATATCGACACCCTTAAACCCTTCTTTCGCCATACCAATGCTCATTTCCCGAAAGTATTCAGGCTTGTCCCCCCAAATATGGGCGACCATTGGCTGTTCATCCTCTGTAAATGTCAAACGCCCACGCACACTTTGTTTTCCGTCTGGATGACAATAACTTTCCGTATTGGCAAACTCGGTAAAAAACACATCCGGTCTAGCTGCTTCACTCACTACATGACGAAAAACAACATCTGTCACATCTTCCATTGGTGCTAATATAAAAAACGGCCGTGGTAATTCACGCCAAAAATTGTCTGTCATCATCAAATTCCTTTCATTATCTATTATCAGATTAAATCCTTATTCCAAAATAAAAAGTAAAAATGTTTTTACTGCTTTTATACTTATACCATGATTTAGCACTATATTTCAAACCGATTTTAATTGTAGATTTTTCACTTAGAAATGTCCATTTATTTAAATTTAATACGATAAATGCATTTATAAGGATTTCGAAAGGAAAAGACCCCAAGCAAATTGGGGTTGAACTACAACTTTAATTAGACAATTTTATTTCGAGCTTCACTACCGCTTCAATATGGGTCGTCTGCGGAAACATATCAACCGGCTGCACTTCTTTTGTCTCATATCCTCCATCCTCTAATATCCTTAAATCTCTTGCTAAAGTAGATGGATTACAAGATACATATACAATTCGCTTTGGTTTCATTTGTAACATTGCTTGCAATAATGCTTCATCACAGCCTTTTCTTGGTGGGTCCACCACAATAACATCTGGCTGCAGGCCTTGTGCTCGCCACCATGGCATTACTTTCTCTGCTTGTCCCACAAAAAATTCTGCATTATCAATATGATTTAATTTCGCATTTTCTTTTGCGTCACTTACTGCCTCCGGAACAATTTCGACACCATATACTTTTTTCGCCTTTTGTGCTAAAAATAGCGAGATTGTTCCAATGCCACAGTAAGCATCAATCACGGTTTCATTTCCTGAAAGATTGGCATATTCCAATGCTTTATCATATAATTTTTTCGTTTGTGGTGGATTTACCTGGTAAAATGACTTAGCAGAAATAGCAAATTTGATATCACCAATCTGATCATAAATATATTCTTCCCCCCATAGTACTTTCGTTTTCTTACCAAGAATAACATTAGTACGGTCAGGGTTAACATTTTGAACGATCGATTTAACATGAGGATTTGTTTCCGTTATTTCCTTAATTAATGTATCTAACCCATTTACTTTTTCTCTTCTTGTTACTAATACAACCATTGTCTGCTTTGTTTCTTGGCCAGACCTCACCATAATATGTCGTAAAATACCGCGGTTGTTTTTTTCATCATAAGCTGGAATCCCTAATCGGTTGGCAATTTCACGAATTGCCTCTACTATGCGATCATTAACTTCTTCCGTGATAATGCAACGAGCCATATCATCAATGATTTCATGACTTCTTTTTCGATAAAATCCTGTGATTAATTCACCATTCTTCGATCCTACTGGAATTTGCACCTTATTACGGTATCGCCATGGGTCATCCATACCGATTGTTGAATGAATCGGAATATCTTCAATATGTCCGATCTTTTTCAAAGCGCTTTGTACTTGATTTCGTTTCATGTCGAGTTGCATCTCATAACTCATATGCTGTAATTGACAACCACCACATTGATAATACACATTACACGGTGGTTTGACACGATCTTCACTTTCCTCTGTCACTTCGATTAATCGACCAAATCCGAAATTCTTCTTAACTTTAATAACTTTCACTTCAGCTGTTTCACCGGGTAATCCATACGGAACAAAAAGTGGATAACCATCTATCTTGCCAACTCCAGCACCTTCGTGTGTTATATCTTCAAAGGTTAACTCGATTGTTTGATTTTTCTTCACAGGCGGAGCTGTTTTTGTCATATTATCAACGTCCTTTATTTCTGTTAAACTGCCTTCTTTCAGCAGTCAACATTCTTTCTTATCATATGTTGTCCAAATTTTATCACAGCTAACGACAAATGGAAAATTCCGTGTCTAATTTGATCATTTCCTGGGAAATATTTTATCGAAAAATAAAAGGTACACTCTCCGACAGAATGTACCATTTTATCTATTCAATTTTTGCTTGTTTTTCGATAAATTCCTCGGAAACAAAAAACTCAATATGCTGATACAGGTTTTCAAATTCGCCAGGCAACAAGCCGCCGTACTCTCCATCTAAATTAAGTTGCATCTTTTCTTCTGTATGGACTTTAATTCGATTCGCTCTCGTGTAAAAGATGTTTTTGTCTTCTAAGTGTGCGCCTTTTGTCGCAAGACTGGCAATGCGAACAAATTCGGCTAGATTCGTCTTACGAAGTATGACTAAATCAAAATAACCGTCATCCATTTTAGCTTCTGGTGCAATCTTTTCAAAACCGCCTACCGAGTTTGTATTAGAGACAAGGAAAAGCATAATCTCATCGTCAAACCATTTTCCATCATACTCAATTTGAACTTTGGTTGGCTTCAAAGATGGAAGCATTTCAATGCCTTTCAAATAATAAGCGAGCTGGCCGAGCATCGTTTTTAATTTGCTCGGGACTTCATAGGTTAATTCTGTTAGTTTTCCGCCACCTGCAATGTTCATGAAGTAATGATCATTTACTTTACCGATATCAAGCATGCGAGTATGGTGCTCGAGAATCACACTAACAGCTTTCTGAATTTCACGAGGAATCCCCAATGCTCTTGCGAAATCATTGGTTGTCCCAACTGGAATAATCGCTAACTGTGGCCGATACTCCTGCTCCGCCATACCATGAATAACTTCATTAATGGTACCATCCCCACCTGCAGCAATTATCAAATCGAATTTACGATCTACTGCAATTTTCGCAGCATTCGTCGCATCACCTTCACATTTAGTCGCGTGGGCTGATGTTTCATATCCAGCTTCTTCAAAGCGCCTTAATACCTCTGGCAGCTCCTTTTTGAAAGCCTCACGACCAGACGTTGGATTATAGATAATGCGTGCACGTTTCATACTCATTCTCCTCTAAGTGTTACATTCTACCTTAATCATAATCATTTTGGATAAAAATGCAAATCTTTACTCAATGATACCATATTTATATGGCCACTTTTGACCATTTTATGGCCACTTTCAAGGGTTTTATGGTCACTTTTCGTACTTTTAAGGTCACTTTTTTGCATTTTATGGTCACTTTCGACGATTATATTGCCACTTATAAATATATCCATTAAATAGAAGGCTGTGCGCTTTAACACAGCCTTCCTCATTCATATTATCGTTTTTCGATTTCTTCTTTGATGATTTTATTTACCATTGGTGGGTTGGCTTGTCCTTTTGTTGCTTTCATAGTTTGACCAACAAGGAAACCAAGTGCTTTGTCTTTACCATTTTTGAAATCAATGATCGATTGTTCGTTTTCATCAAGAATTCCTGTGATGATCTCGCGAAGTTGACCTTCATCAGAGATTTGTACGAGCCCTTTATCTTTGACGATTTTTTCTGGGTCTCCACCATTTTCAACAAGCTCTGCGAAGACTTTTTTCGCCATTTTAGACGAGATCGTACCATCCTCGATCAGTTGAATCATTTTTGCAAGAGCTGCTGGAGTCATTTTTAAGTCATGGATTTCGACTTGTTGTTTATTCATATAAGCAGAAACTTCACCCATTAGCCAGTTCGATGCTTGCTTAACATCTGCACCTGCTTCAATCGCTTCTTCAAAGAAGTCAGACATTTCTTTCGTACTTGTTAATACGCCTGCGTCATAAACTGGCAGGTCTAACTCTTTGACATAACGTTCACGACGAGCATCTGGCAATTCAGGGATTTCGGCACGGATGCGTTCTTTCCATTCATCATCAATATAAAGTGGAACGAGATCTGGTTCAGGGAAATAACGATAGTCGTCAGAACCTTCCTTCACACGCATGAGAATCGTTTCTTTCTTTTGTTCATCGTAACGACGAGTTTCCTGAAGAATTTCTCCACCATTTAGCAGTACTTCACGCTGACGTTTTTCTTCAAATTCCAATCCTTTTTGTACAAAAGAGAAAGAGTTTAAGTTTTTCAATTCTGTTTTTGTACCGAATTCCTCTTGCCCTACTGGACGGATCGAAATGTTGGCATCACAGCGAAGGGAGCCTTCTTCCATCTTACAATCGGAAACACCAGTATATTGGATAATATTTTTTAGCTTTTCTAAATAAGCATAAGCTTCTTCCGGTGTGCGAATATCTGGTTCAGATACGATTTCTACTAGCGGTGTACCTTGACGGTTATAGTCCACTAGTGAATAACCGTCATCACCATGGGTTAATTTCCCTGCATCTTCCTCTAAATGAAGACGAGTGATGCCGATTTTTTTCTTCTCACCGTTTACCTCAATTTCAATCCAACCATTTTCACCGATTGGTTGATCAAATTGAGAAATTTGATAAGCTTTTGGGTTATCTGGATAGAAATAGTTTTTACGGTCGAACTTTGTATCTGTTGCGATATCACAATTGATTGCCATTGCAGCTTTCATCGCATAGTTTACTGCTTCTTCATTTAAAACAGGTAATACACCTGGGTATCCTAAGTCAATCGGGTTTACGTTCGCATTCGGCTCAGAACCAAATGCGTTCGGACTTGGACTGAAGATTTTGGACGCGGTTTTTAATTCGACGTGCACTTCTAAACCAATAATTGTTTCAAAATTTGTCATTACTTGTCACCCCCTAAATTAGGACGTTTCTTGTGATGATCTGTTGCTTGCTCATAAGCATATGCTGTACGATAGATGGTTGATTCATCGAAGTGTCTGCCAATGATTTGCAAACCGATTGGTAAGCCATTGCCTGAGAATCCACAAGGAATCGACATACCTGGAAGTCCAGCAAGGTTTACAGGTGTTGTTAATACATCATCTGTATACATCGTCAATGGATCATCGATTTTCTCTCCGATTTTATATGCTGGTGTTGGAGTTGTAGGTCCAATTACTACATCATACTCATCGAAGATTTTTTCGAAGTCATTTTTGATCAGTGTGCGTACCTTTTGAGCTTTTTTGTAATAAGCATCGTAGTAACCGGAGCTTAATGCAAAGGTACCTAGCATAATACGACGTTTTACTTCATCACCAAAGCCTTCTGCACGAGATTCTTTGAACATATCAATCATGTCGACGTTCTTCTCTGTTCGCTTACCATAGCGAACGCCATCGAAACGTGCTAGGTTGGCACTTGCTTCTGATGCTGCTAGTAAGTAATAGGCTGCAACCGCATATTTAGAGTGTGGTAATGAAACTTCTTCCCATGTTGCACCTAATTCTTCATATTGTTTCAACGCTGCGAGAACCGCTTCTTTTACTTCCGGGTCAACCCCTTCTTGTAAGTACTCCTTCGGCACTGCAATACGTAAGCCTTTCACATCCTCTTTAAATGCATCACTATAATTTGGAACATCTACATTAGCAGAAGTCGAATCCATGTTGTCATGACCAACAATTGCTTGTAATAAATGAGCATTGTCTTCTACTGTTCTTGTAATTGGTCCAATTTGATCAAGTGATGATGCGAACGCCACAAGGCCAAAACGGGATACTAGACCATATGTAGGTTTCATACCAACTACACCACAGAATGCAGCTGGTTGACGAATGGAACCACCTGTATCAGAGCCAAGAGAGAAAAATACTTCTCCTGCTGCTACAGCTGCTGCTGAACCGCCACTGGAACCACCTGGAACATAATCCGTATTCCATGGGTTACGAGTATTTTCATAGCTAGAATTCTCTGTTGAAGAACCCATCGCAAACTCGTCCATGTTTAATTTCCCGATGTTAACTGTATTTTCTTTATTTAATTTCTGGATAACCGTTGCATCATACAATGGGTCATTCAAGTTATCGAGAATTTGACTCGCACAAGTTGTGCGCAATCCTTTTGTTACAATATTATCTTTAATTCCGATCGGCATCCCGTATAGAATCGATGCAGCTGAATCTATCTTTTCGTCTAATTCTTTCGCTTGTTTTTTTGCTTCTTCTTCATTCAGTGTCAAAAATGCTTTGACTTGACCATCTACTTCATTTATACGATTATATGAAGCTTCAACTAGATCACTAACAGTAATTTCGTTGTTATGTAGCTTTTCTTGTAGTTCTTTTAACGTATAATCAAAAAGTGACAAAAGAAACCCTCCTTATTCAAGAATTGATGGCACACGGAATTGACCATCTTTTTGATCAGGTGCATTCTTCAATGCATCTTCTTTCTTAATCCATTCTTTCGGCTCGTCCTTACGCATCACATTCTTCAGGTCTAATACGTGAGTGGTCGGCTCCACATTATCCGTATCCAACTCGTTTAACAGCTCAGCGTAATTAATGATATCTCCTAATTGTTGAGTAAATGTTTCTACTTCTTCGTCTGTTAATGCCAGACGTGCTAGATTTGCGACATGTTTAACTTGTTCTTTTGAGATTTCTGTCATCTTGATTCACCTCCATAAATAGTTACAACTAATGCATTTATTAGTAAAATCCATAACGTTTACCACGGTGCTAAACGTTTGTAAGACCCCCACTTTAAGCTTCCAGTAACACTTGGAAGCCAAGTGGGGGTTAATAGACGCTAACACCCTGAAAAGTTTCGCTAATGATCAGTGGGAGAAAAACCCTTAATAATCATATTCTCACTTTATTTTACCATTAATCCTATCATTGAAAAACTTTTTTGAATAGGATTAACGGTATACATGGACAAACCCTTCCTCTTCCCCTGCATCTCTTACAATTAAAGCTTCTTGCTTCTCACCTGAAGTGATATTTATCTCTAATTGATAGTCGGTAGGGAAGCCTGACAAAATAAGTCCATATACATATTGCGTAAATCCAATTAATTCGGCCTTTCCATAAAATTGAACGGGAATTTCTACTGTTAATTTACGTAACTCACCATTTTGGAAAAAACCCTTTCCAATTACACTCACATAATTCGGAAAATAAGAAGCGATATCCGATTCAAAGTCCACTAAAGTGGCTCTTACATCTGGATAAGTACTTTTTCCATAATCAGATGGAAACAGGACATTCTCTTCATTTAAGTCTTGCCAACCATCAATAGATGAACTGTCACCAGCGACATTTGTTTTAGCTACAAAATTACCAGGGACAAGAGAATTTTGCGACTCTTCGCGGAAGATTGTTAACATTATCGGTACATTTTCTAAACCTTCCATCTGCCGGACTCGTTGCACCACTTGATTTGCTATTTCTTGTGCTTCTGTCATCATATCATCTTCTGAAATTTCTTCTTCATAATAGGGGGAGTATGTACCGTCATCAAATTGTGTTCTAAATCGATAAACAGATTTCATCGCAATTCCGATCGAAATCCCTGCTAACTCCACAGAATCATCTTCTGTCTTTCTTAAATAATTTTGTTCTAAAATATGTGACAGATATTTAGGATTGTCTTTTTCTTCTTCTATTAACTCCTCATCTTCTTTAGATTCATCTGCTTCTGGGTTCAATCCCTGTGGATTATCCTCTTCATCATAGCGATCTAGCCAATTATATAAAATGTCATCCGTCAAATATTGACCTTCTTGAAAATAATAAGTATCCGGATCATACACTTCCATTGAGTGACGACGTAATCCTTCCTCTAGTTCATCGATATCTAGTCGATTTGCCACTTGGTTCGTGATTACACCTCTTGCCTGACTTAAATTAGAGTCAATTAATACTCGATAATTATCCTCCAAATTATATTTGGGGACTATGGCTGTCTCTTCTAACGATTCATCGTCGATACTTTCATCAATTACGGCCTCCTCCTGCTCCCCAAAGTCAGGTGCACAACCAGCTAAAATTAATACAACGATGAAGAGGCTAGCTAGTATTTGCTTCATTATGCTTCCTCCTCTAATACTTCTTGGAGTTTTGCCTCATCCCATATTTCAACCTCTAATTTTTTCGCTTTATCTAATTTAGATCCAGCATCTTCCCCTGCAATCAGCAAATCTGTCTTTTTACTTACACTTCCTGTAACATTACCACCAAGTGCTTCAATTTGCTGCTTTGCTTCTTGCCTTGTATAAATCTCTAATTTACCAGTCAAGACAACTGTCTTACCAGAAAAAGGACTATCTGATGCCGTTTCATTTACTTTTGGCCCTTGGTAGGTGAGGTTTAAGCCTAAATCTTTCAACTCGGAAATAAGTTGTTTTACTTGGTCATCTTCAAAATAATGAACAATCGAATCCGCCATTTTATCGCCGATTTCATCAATCGCAATTAAGTCTTCAAAATTTGCTTGCTGCAGACGGTCCATTGTTTCAAAGTGTTCTGCTAAAGTTTTTGCTGCTTTGGAACCGACAAAGCGTATGCCTAGACCAAAGAGCAATCGTTCCAATGAGTTTTCTTTGGAATTTTCAATGGCAGTTAACAAGTTTTCTACTGATTTTTCACCCATACGCTCTAATTTCAGTAATTCTTCACGCTTTAACCGATAAAGGTCGGCAATGGTGTGAATATACTCAGCATGGAAAAGTTGCTCAATAACCTTTTCTCCAAGTCCATCGATATTCATCGCAAGTCTTGAAACAAAGTGAATCAAACCTTCTTTTAATTGCGCCGGACAATTTGGATTAATACACCTTAGTGCAACTTCTTCCTCTAAACGAACGAGTTCATCTCCACATGATGGGCATGCTTCCGGCATCGCAAAAGGCTCCTGTTCCTTTGTTCGCATATCATCGACTACTCGGACCACTTCAGGGATAATGTCACCAGCTTTTTTGATTACGACTGTATCCCCTATACGGATATCTTTCTCCTTGATTAAATCTTCATTATGCAATGATGCACGTTGAACAGTAGTACCAGCCACTTTAACCGGCTCTAGTATAGCTGTTGGTGTAACAACGCCGGTTCTTCCAACACTTAGTTCGATATCGGTTAGCTTCGTCACCGCTTCTTCTGCTGGGAATTTATAAGCAATTGCCCAGCGCGGACTTTTCGCAGTGAAGCCAAGCTGTTCTTGGGCTTCGAGGTTATCTACCTTTATCACAATACCATCGATATCATAGGATAGGGTCGCTCTTTTTTCTACCCATTCTTCGACATATTGAATCACTTCTTCAATACCATGACATTTTCGCCATTCTGGATTCGTTTTAAAACCTAACTCTTGTAGATAGTTAAGACGATCACTATGAGCTTCTAAGGAACCCGATTCCCACTCTCCTACCGCATATAAGAAAATATCCAAATGACGTTTGGCCGCGATTTTCGGATCAAGCTGACGCAATGAGCCTGCCGCAGCATTTCGTGGATTGGCAAAAGGCTCTTCTCCATTTTTTTCACGCGCTTCATTTAAAGAAACAAATGCTTTCTGAGGCATATATGCTTCCCCACGCACTTCAATCGGGGACTGATCCTTAATTCTAAGCGGAATACTTCTGATCGTTTTTAAGTTACTGGTAATATCCTCACCAGTAGTGCCATCACCACGGGTAGCCCCTTGGACAAAAAGACCATCCTGATAACGCAGAGAAATCGCAAGACCATCAATTTTCAATTCACAAACATACGTAACATTGTCAGTATCTAGACCTTCACGAACACGGCGGTCAAAATCTTTTAGCTCTTCTTCGTCAAAAGCATTACCTAAACTTAACATCGGGACACGATGAGTTACTTTTTTAAATTGCTCTAATGGCTCTCCACCAACACGTTGAGAAGGTGAATCAGGTGTAATCAAATCAGGGAATTCAGCTTCTATTGCTTTTAATTCCTTCATTTTCGCATCATATTCAGCATCTGAAACACTCGGGTTATCTAACACATGGTATTGGTAGTTATATTCGGTTAATTCTTCTGTTAACGCCGTTAATTTCTGACGTGCTTCTTGTTCTGTCATTGGACGAGCACCTCCTTTTTACACTTTCGTAATCGGGGCAAATTTGGCGAGTAGTCGTTTAATACCAGTTGGTGCCGGGAAAGCAATGTCTAATTCCATCGCATCACCAGAACCTTCCACTTTGACAACTGTTCCCTGTCCCCATTTTTTATGATTAGCTTTGTCACCAACATTCCAAGCTTCTTTCTCCCCGCCTGTTGTTTGATTGACATGACGCATTGGTTGACGTTTCGGTTTTTCTGGCTGCTTTTCAAAAGGTAAATCCTGGTCTTGAATCGCTATTTTCCCAAAGGAGCCAAACGTCGATTCTTGCAATTCTTCTTTTCCTTCTAATAAGTCGGCAGGGATTTCATCAATAAAACGACTTATTGGATTCATATTCGTTCGACCAAATAATGTCCGCATCTTCGCGTGGGATACGTGAAGTAGCTCTTCAGCTCTGGTTATTCCTACATAGGCGAGACGGCGTTCCTCTTGCATCTGCTCTTCGTCCATCATCGACCGGCTATGTGGAAAAACACTTTCTTCCATACCGATCAGAAAGACTACAGGGAACTCTAACCCTTTCGCTGCGTGTAAGGTCATCATCGTGACACTGTCATCTGCTGTCGGATCATCATCCATACGGTCAATATCTGAGATCAATGCTAAGTCTGTCAGGAAATTGACTAATGTTTTATCCTCATTGGTTTCCTCAAAATGTTTCGTAACGGTTTTGAATTCTTCAATGTTTTCTAAACGTGTCTCTGCTTCAATGCTGCGTTCATTCTGGAGCATTTCTTCGTAGCCCGTTTTTTCAATTACCTGTTCGACCATATCAGTTGCGGATAGAAATTCCTGCTGTTGTTCCCAGTTTTTGATCATTTGGCCAAACTCCATTAACGATTTTGCAGCTTTAGCACTGACACCGACAAAATCTACTTCCTGCACGGCTGTGTATAAGGAAATGTCATTTGCCGTAGCATAAGCCTGGAGCTTGTCTATGCTTGTTTTTCCAACACCTCGTTTTGGCACATTGACAACACGGACAAAGCTGATGTCATCATCTGGGTTGACAATCAAACGTAAGTAGGCAAGCAAATCTTTAATCTCCTTACGATCATAGAACTTCGTGCCTCCGACCATTTGATACGGAATATTGGCTTTCATAAAGGTTTCCTCAATCGCACGGGATTGAGCATTCGTCCGGTAAAGAATCGCAATATCTTTATGCTTATATTTATTTTCCTTGATTAATTCTTCAATCCGCTCGGCAACAAATAATCCTTCTTCTCGTTCTGTAGAAGCTTGGAAATAACGAATTTTGTTCCCGTCTTGGTTCTCTGTCCATAGATTTTTCGGTTTTCTGCCTGTATTATTTTCAATTACTTGATTAGCAGCCTGGAGAATCGATTTCGTTGAACGATAATTTTGCTCTAGCATAACAACACGTGCAGACGGATAATCTTTTTCAAAGGAAAGAATATTAGAAATATCTGCACCACGCCATGCATAGATTGATTGATCGGAATCCCCAACTACACAAAGGTTTTGAAAACGTGCTGCCAACTGCTTTACTAAGGAATACTGGGCATGGTTGGTATCCTGATACTCATCAACATGAATGTATTGAAAACGACGTTGATAGTATTCCAAAACCTCCGGTACTCGTTTGAAAAGGTGAATCGTCTGCATAATTAAATCATCAAAATCTAGTGCTTGATTTTTCCGTAATCGCCGCTGATATTCGGTAAATACTTCGGAAACCTGACGATCAAAAAAGTTGTTTACTGATTCTGCAAATTTTTCAGGTGTTATTAGTTCGTTTTTCGCACTACTGATCGTACCTAGGATCGCTCTTGGTTCAAATTTTTTCGCATCAATATTTTTATCCTTTACGATATTTTTGATTACCGTTAGCTGATCACTGCTATCTAAAATCGAAAAATTACGACTATAGCCAATTCTGTCAATATCTCGCCTTAGGATACGTACACACATCGAGTGGAAGGTTGATACCCACATATCCGCTCCATATGGTCCCACAAGTCCTGCAATCCTGTCTTTCATTTCACGTGCTGCTTTATTGGTAAACGTAATCGCTAAAATGTTTCTTGGTGATACTTCCTTTTCATCTAATAAATAAGCAATACGGTGGGTTAATACTCGAGTTTTCCCACTTCCGGCACCTGCCATGATTAACAAAGGTCCTTCTGTATGCTGTACAGCCTCACGCTGTTCTGTATTTAATCCTTTTAATAAGTCGTGCATCATCCGACTCATTGTAACACCGTCCTTTTACTTTGTTGCTTTAACCGTTTTTAACGCTTCCTTCGGATTATCATATAGTGCATTACCGACCACAATAAGATCGGCATATTCACTCATCTTAGCTGCTTGTTCTTTTGTTTCAATCCCACCGCCATATATTAGCTTTGTTTTATCAAGTTCTTGACTGATCGATTGAACTAGTGACGGATCACCATATGTACCACTATATTCTAAATAGAAAAAAGGCAAGCGGAATAAATGTTCTGCCATTCTTGCATAGGCTATCACTTCGTCTTGTGTCGGCAAATTGCAATCAGCATGCTGAAACACTTTTGATTCTTCATTCATAATACAGTAGCCTTCAGCAAACATCTCGTCCCAATTAATGATATCGCCATATTCGACAACTGCTTGATGCTGGATATCCATCATCCATTTTTTATCTTGCGTGTTTAACACCAGTGGCACGAAATAATAATCATAACCTGGTGTTACCGATTCAATATTCGATATTTCTAAAATAACAGGCACTGTATAACGGCGGATTCTACTCAATAATTGCAACACACCATCCAATGTTACATCGTCTGTACCTCCAACCATGATCGCATCTGTTCCTGATTCACATATTTTATCTATCATTTCTTCAGAGATCTCTTTAGCGGGATCTAGCTTGAAGACATGTTTCCATTCGTCGATATTATACACCTTATAATCCTCCAATAATGACGATTCTATATCCATTATTTCATTATAGCAAAAATATACACCTTTTTAGAATGATATAGGAAAAGAATTTAAGAAAACATCTAATCTTTTTATAGGAGTTGATAAAGTTAGAGGAAAGGTCGGAGCTACGGGGATCTTACGGACACCTTCAATTAATATATAGGAGAACTGTCCGTAAGAGGCTTTCTAATAGACAAAACTATTCACTTGCTCTTTAAAGTGTCTGTAAGATTCATTCTTATGGACACACAAGAAAAATTCAATCAAGCTTCTTCACCACGATGCTTGTTGAGTGGACATTTAGTGCGTTATTTGACTGTATAGTACTCTTTTTTTGGTCTTGACGGACATTTAGTACCTTATTCGATTACTTTTAGTAAAAATGAACTTTATTTTCGATGAATAACGGAATAGATGTCCGCTAGCATCCTAAAAACGCCGCTTTTGTCACCAATAACGGAACAAATGTCCGCACTCATACTTGGATTTCCCGGAGGTATGGTCTCGTTACTTCGTAGCATCTCGTTTGCGAAACGTGTGTATTTTAAGCAAGCTGTTTCTTCTCGTCTTTTATAACCATTCCGTCCTGCAATATGATCGTTCGTTTTGTGTAATCTATTAATTCGTCCTCATGCGTGACGAGAATAATGGTAACACCAGATTGGTTTAGTTCTTGCAAAATATCCATGATTTCAATCGTCGTTTTGGAATCTAAATTACCAGTTGGTTCATCTGCTAATAATAATTTCGGTTTATTAGCCAACGCCCTCGCAATTGCTACGCGTTGCCGTTGTCCACCTGATAGTTGGCTAGGCATATGTTGCATACGTTCCCCGAGTCCCATTCGTTCTGCCAAGGCTTTTGCACGTTGTTTACGCTCTTGTTTTTCGATATTTTGATATAACATCGGCAGCTCTATATTTTTCCATACGTTTAATCTAGGTAGTAGATGAAATGATTGAAAGATAAAACCTAAATATTGATTACGGATATCTGATAGCTGATTAACATTTAAATGCTGTACATCCTCATGATTCAACCAATATTCACCAGAAGAAGGCTGGTCCAAACAACCTAATATATTCAGTAAAGTCGATTTACCTGAACCAGAGCTTCCCATTACCGCCGTAAATTCGCCTTCTTCAATTGTTAAATCGACACTTTTTAATGCATCTACCTTTTTTATAAAAGTTGTGATACCAATGGTTATATACTTTCTGCCTTATGAGAAAAACCAGCTACCAATAGATAACTGGTCACTCATATAATTCACTAAATACCCCGACATAATTAGTTATATTATCCCCTGCATCTTTTAGTACACTAATGGACAACCATTGCGTATAGAGTTCACCGTTTTTCCGTTTATTAGTAATTTTGCCCTGCCAAATTTCTTTTTCTCTCAATCCTTGCCACATCTCATCATAAAAACCCGGATCTTGCTGTCCAGAGCTTAGAATATTGGGATTTTGACCAATTACCTCTTCTTCGCGATAACCAGTTATTCGTTCAAAGGCACGGTTTATCTTTGTAATTCTGCCATTTTCATCTGTCACTAAAATGCCTTGCCCTGCATTATTCACAATATAGTTGGACAAATTCAATTTATCGGTATAATACATCCAAATAATGATGATTAAACTCGCCAGTGCAAACTGGGATAGTGCCATAAAACCAATTGCATAGTGACCATTGATATCATAAACCAAGGTAAGAATAATCGGTGGGAAAAATCCACCTAACCCTCCCATGGCAGCCACAATACCATTGACGATGCCAGCTTGTTTAGTGAAATATAAAGGAACTAGTTTAAAAATCGTCCCATTGCCAATACCAGCAAATAGTGCCACCGATAAACTGCCAATTGTATATAGCAGTATCGTTGGTGAAAAAGATAACAGAATACCGGAAATCGTCAAGCCTGTAAAAACGAACATTAACACTTTAAATGGATTAAACTTATCCCCTAACCAGCCCCCAACAGGTCTGAGTAATGTACATAATGCAATGAAACCTGCTGTTCGTAATCCGGCATCAACTTCAGATAGTTGAAATTCCGATACTAAAAAGTTTGGTAAATAAACGGTTAAAGCAACAAAGGACCCAAATGTTAAGAAGTAAAAGAAGCTTAAAAACCATAGTTTATTATTTTTATAAACTCCTAACACCTGTTGTTTTAATGAAGTTTGAACTTTTGGTTCTTGGCGATCTCCCCATATGAAATTGAGCACCGCAAACAGTAATAAGGGAATAATAAGTGTAAATACTGCCATGCGCCAGCCAAACATACCAGCGATAATTGGTGCACCAAATGAAGTAATCGCCGTCCCAATGTTCCCAACACCATAAATACCATTCACGAATCCGTGTTTTTCTTTCGGATAA
The DNA here is from genome assembly GCF_017599345.1 of Gracilibacillus suaedae. Taxonomy (GTDB): domain Bacteria; phylum Bacillota; class Bacilli; order Bacillales; family Amphibacillaceae; genus Gracilibacillus; species Gracilibacillus suaedae. Next base: position 179,443 of record NZ_JAGFVL010000057.1, on the reverse strand, counting down.
TATTTCGGTAACGACGTAACCCCGACAGAAAATACCGCCCCACCAATACCAAGGAATAATCCTGATAGAATTAAATCTGTGAAACTATTTGCCATCCCTAAATAACCAACTGGCAGGATTAGAAACAGTAAACTTAACACAAATAAACCCCGTGCTCCAAAACGATTAGCATAAAAACCTAGCGGGACTCTTAACACAGAACCTAAGATAACAGGAACTGCGGTAACAAACGATATTTGTCCTGCTGTTAAGCTAATATCTTGCTTAATAAAACTCATTAGAGACGAGAGTAATACCCAGACCATAAAGCCGACGACGAGGCTAAGCGTTTGTATGGGTAGTTGCATTTTTCTCACATTTGTCATGTTCGCCCATCCTTTCCTACACTGTTTTGTTATTGTCATGATATCTACTCTATTCAATGAAGTGTGTGATCTTTTTCACATCTGCAATTAATAATTGTTAAATTGTGTATAATTCGTGAATTTTACGTTCAAAATGGTAGAATGGGTAGATTTTTTACGAATTTATGAAATAACACTTGTATCATTACACATATAAGGTAATTTATTTTATAATAATTGTTGTGTAATGAATACTTTTTTCAGAGAATAAGTATTCAAAAATAAAAAAATACACAAGGAGGACAATCATTATGTCATTAATCGGTAAAGAAGTACTACCATTTCAAGCGTCTGCATTCCGTCAAGGAGACTTTGTAGATGTAACAGAAGAAAATTTCAAAGGTCAGTGGAGCATTGTTTGCTTCTATCCTGCAGACTTTACCTTCGTCTGCCCTACAGAACTCGAAGATTTACAAGCACAATATGCTGAATTACAAAAATTAGGTGTAGAAGTATACTCTGTTTCTACGGACACTCACTTTACACATAAAGCATGGCACGAAAGCTCTGACGCAATCGGAAAAATCGAATACACAATGATTGGTGATCCTTCACACATCATCTCTCAAAACTTTGATGTACTCCGTGAAGACGCTGGTTTAGCTGATCGCGGAACTTTCATCATCGATCCTGATGGTGTCATCCAAGCAGCTGAAATCAATGCAGAAGGTATTGGCCGTGATGCTAGTACACTAATCAATAAAATTAAAGCGGCACAATACGTGCGTAACAACCCTGGTGAAGTGTGCCCAGCTAAATGGGAAGAAGGCGGCGAAACACTTAGACCAAGTATTGATCTAGTAGGGAAAATATAAGAAAAGCGCAGAGCGTCCGTATAGAAACGTAGCGACTTCAGAATCAACTGAGATAAAGGAATCACGGTGAGCCTTACGAACCGATGATGACTTTCACCTAAAGGCATAAGTGCGACTAGGCCTCTGGTTTCACCAGTCGGCAAGTCTTCTTTATCTTAGGGCGATTCGTGAAGTCGCATAGTTTCTGGGCGCTTGCGTAGACATCTCATATATTCTTTCTCAGAAATATAAGAAAAGAGGGTCAAAATGCTTGATCAAGAAATAAAATCACAGCTTAATGAATACTTGAAACTGTTGGAGAATGATATTGTCATCAAGGCAAGCGTCGGATCTGACAATGTTTCAAAAGAGGTAGACGATCTAGTAAATGAAATTGCAGGTATGTCTGATAAAATCACAATAGAAAAAGGCTCTTTTGACCGTACTCCTAGCTTTAGCATTAATCGTGCAGGCGAGGACACTGGCGTTATTTTCGCTGGTGTCCCACTTGGTCATGAGTTTACTTCTCTAGTGTTGGCATTATTACAAGTAAGTGGACGTCCACCTAAAGTGGATGATTCTATTATTGAACAAATCAAAAAACTAGAAGGTCCGCTTCACTTCGAAACATATGTAAGCTTATCATGCCAAAAGTGTCCTGATGTCGTTCAAGCACTTAACATTATGAGTGTTGTACATCCTGACATTACCCATACGATGGTGGAAGGATCTGCTTTTAAAGAAGAAGTAGATAGTAAAGACATCATGGCTGTTCCTTCCGTTTATTTAAATGGCGAACAGTTTGTTGATGGTCGACAAACAATTGAAAGCATCCTTGAAGCACTAGGAAGCAGTGCTGACATTTCCGAGCTAAATGATAAGGATCCTTATGATGTATTAGTCGTTGGTGGAGGACCTGCTGGTTCCAGTGCTGCTATTTATGCTGCTCGTAAAGGTATCCGTACTGGTATCGTGGCAGAGCGCTTTGGTGGACAAGTACAAGACACACTTGGTATTGAAAACTTCATCACCACAACTTATACAGAAGGTCCTAAGCTAGTTGCTAACATGGAGGAACACGTTCGTGATTATGATGTAGACATCATGAACTCGATGCGTGCGAAATCTTTAGAGAAAAAAGATCTCTTTGAAGTAGAACTAGAAAACGGTGCAACACTTAAAAGTAAAACCGTTGTACTTTCAACTGGTGCTCGTTGGCGTAATATCGGCGTTCCTGGCGAAGCAGAGTTCAAGAACAAAGGTGTTGCCTACTGTCCACATTGTGATGGCCCAATTTTTGAAGGAAAAGATGTTGCCGTAATCGGTGGTGGAAACTCTGGTGTCGAGGCAGCCATTGACCTTGCTGGTATTGTAAAACATGTTACCGTACTTGAATTTTTACCAGAGTTAAAGGCTGATCAGGTATTACAAGAACGTCTGCACAGCCTACCAAATGTTACAGTACTTACAAATGCAAGAACTTCTGAAATCTATGGTTCTGATAAAGTCGAAGGATTAAAATATGTAGACCGTGAATCAGAAGAAGAGAAACAAATTGAACTTGCAGGTGTCTTCATACAAATTGGTCTCGTACCAAATACAGAATGGTTAAAAGACACAGTTGAATTAAATAAATTTGGTGAAATCGTTGTGGATGATCATGGCACAACAAGTATCCCTGGAGTATTTGCAGCAGGTGACTGTACAAACAGCGCTTATAAGCAAATCATTATTTCAATGGGATCTGGTGCTACTGCGGCATTGGGCGCATTTGATCATTTAATTCGGAACTAACATAAAAGAGGCTGTCACAAGTATTCGGTGACAGCCTTTTACATTTCTTACGGACAACATGTAAAGTTCAATCCTGTTTTTGTCCGTAATATTTATTTTTTATCAGCCAAAAATACAAGGCTGATTTCTTTTCGTGCCTGATCTAGTATTCGCATCGTTGTAAGGGAATGTTCCCATGTATTGATGTCATTTTCCAGCTTTTTTTGCTCAATTGATTCGATAAATGATTTTGCTTCATAATACATCGTGTTTTCTTCTTGCCCAGCTTCTAAAATCTCTTCAGAACCATCTTTGTACACGATTTTTACATTATTCATATCAGAAAGTTTCTCAATAACAATAGATCCTTTTTCCCCTTGAATTTCGGATGGGATAGCAGAGTTCGTAATTTTAGAAAACATACAGACACCGTTCAATGAAGGATAGTCCACTGTCACGGTTCCTTCGCCGTCAACCCCCGATTCCAGCATATATGCTGTTGCTTTCACACGGTCTGGCCCGCCAAATAAAGCGACCATCGGATAAATGCAATACACGCCAATATCCATTAATGACCCGTTTGATAATTCCGGTTTAAATGCGTTTAATACAATTCCTTCTTTGTATTTATCATAACGAGAGGAATATTGACAGAAGTTCGCAACATAACGGCGAACCGGGCCAATTTTAGCTAAACTTTCTTGAATAAGCTTAAAATTAGGAGTATGTGTCGTTTTCATTGCTTCCATCAGCGTGACGTTTTGTTGTTTGGCAGTATCAATCATCGCTTGTACCTCTTGCTGATTAGAGGCAAAAGGTTTTTCAACAATAACGTGTTTACCACCTTTCATACAAGCTATCGCATGTTCACAGTGATAAGCTGTCGGCGAAGCAATATAAACGGCATCGACTTTGTCACTGTCTGCCAACTCCTGAATAGTTGTATATGTATGCTCGACATTATACTTACTCGCAAACTCTCTTGCTTTTTCTTCCGTGCGTGAATAAACAGCATTTAACTCAAAATCAGCTAATTTACTTGCTCCATCAATAAAACGATCGGTAATCCAATTCGTACCTATTACTCCAAAGCGAATCATATATATTGCCTCCATTTTGTTGTTATTTTTTCTGGACACTTCCAAAGATTATCTGGACACTATTTCACTTTTTCTGGACACTTTCCACTGTTATCTGGATACTTTCATCATTGTTCTGGACACTACCTAAAAAGAGTCCCTTCAGCTAAGAAGGCACTCCTAATTTTACTCTTTTTCCTTCAAACGATCCAACACCATACGGTATCCATCGGTGCCATAAGCAAGGCATCTCTTCACTCGAGAGATGGTTGTCGTAGATGCGCTTGATTCTTCTGCAATAGCGGTGTATGTTCTGCCTTCGTCAAGCATTTTCGCTACTTGTAATCGTTGTGCCAATGATTGAATTTCATTCATTGTTGCAATATCATCAAAAAAGCGGTAGCACTCTTCCCGGTCTTCCAGCGATAAAATAGCATCAAATAATTGATCTAATTGTTTGCCACGCAATTTATCGATTTGCATGGTATACATCTCTCCTTTTTACTCCGCTGTGTTTGAAAACTCAACACCATCAATACCAGGGCTTGTAGGAATCACATTGATCCAAGTTTGTCCTGGAACTAACGGAACAGGCTCTCCATCTTTCGTTGGGATTATTCTACCATCTTTTCTTTCCCATTGCACGTCTTGCACTTTACCTTGCTGTAGTAATAAAGCATTTCCGCCGGAACTAAAATCAATCTCACGGCGTCCTTGATCATCAATTACTTGATGAGCTGTTTCCATGATTAATACATTATCCAATTGAATAGGCGAACTGTCGGCATATTCTACTGTCTGTACACCATCACTATATCGAAAATATTTTTCTGTTGTCTCATCATATTGGTACCTTACACTATAATTACCGTAATGAAAGCTAACATCAGAAGCATCTTCACCTTCTACAGACTCGTCCTCCAAAAATGCCATCGGTTGATAATCTGCTTCAAGCGAATATCCCTGTTCCTCTGCCCGATCGTAGATACCGTCAAATAGTGTATACGAATTATGCGGCGGGTTACGATCAGTTGATCTTTCAAATAACACTTTATCATTATCATAATACATACCATTTAATCCTTGCACTGCACCTGATTGAATCATATTTTCTATATGATCTGCAGCACCATGATAAACATAAAGCGCATTATAATCGTTTGCTAGATTAAAATAGTATGGTCTTGCACTTCTAACAGGACCAACACGATCAGGTATATGACTTTGATAGAGAGCCATAAAACGAGTAACATTGCCTTCTGCCAAAATTTCAAACACCATATCTGCCTGAGAAAGGCCTGTTTGTGGTCTTGCTTTTGGGTGATTGTTGACCATAACAGCAATTAATCGATCCGTCACATCCTCCTCCGCTTCAAGCCCCGTTAGCGGGTATACATGCTCTGGTTTCTCCGGTTCTTCAGGCTCAACCGGCTCCTCTTCCACACTTTCCTCTGGTTCTTCCTGATCTTGTTCGTTTGTCGTTTCTTCATCATTAGAACATGCTACAAGTGAACATAATAAAATAATAAAAAGTACACACCATTTCTTCATCCAAAAGGCCACCTTTTCTAATCTCTAAAAATAGTTTAAACGGAATATCGGCATGCTTATTCGCTGCATGCCGATAGAACTAATTCTATTATAGAGGAAAGTTGACTAATCGCCAACCTCTTTTCTTAACGCATAATCGCTGGAAAGAGTATATCTTTCTTCTTTACATCGATTATGCCTAACGGTGTAATCCGTACAAAAGGTAAATGCATCGACGATAAGAAAAGTAAATTGTAAGGTGGATCTTCATATTGATAGCCGTGATCGATTAAAATTTCCTTTAATTGTTTATCTTCTTCTATCAGTTTTGGCATCTTGCCTTTGTACATCATGCCAGCAATTTGCAACGGTAATTCAAAAACAACTTTTCCTTCATGCACAAGGACAATTCCACCGCCAATTTCCTTCATTCTTGAAAACGCTAGTAACAGATCTGATTTACTTTTCCCGATTAACACGATATCACCGGTTAACGAATAGGAACTGGCCAATCCACCTAATGTTTTCGTAAACCCTTTTATAATGGTGTTTACTCGCCACTGTCCTTCACGGTCGATTAACATCAGGAACGATTCATCTTTTGAGTTCGTAATTTCTTCCGTATTGGCGTCAATCGTAATTGGATATGGTTTCATGATGACATCATTAACCATTTTTAAACCGACTGGCATCGAGAATTGCAAGTCTTTTTCTGTTAACTGCCAATCTAATCTAAGTTCTCCTAATCCGTATTTATCCCAATCGATTTCGATATCTTGCTCAACCAATTGTCCGTCTTTTTTCAACCACATTCCTTTAGCAATAACAGATTCCGGTGTGGCATTATTAACTTCTGATAATATATTTAAATGTGCTACTCGACCTGGTGCTATCCCACCGAGTCGTTCTTCTAAATGGAATTGCTCAGCTGCATTATATGTCCCCATCATATATGCTTCAATCTCCGGAACTCCACTATCTATTGCGATTTGAATACATTGATTAATGATACCATTCTCGTAAAAAGCAGGTGTAGAGCCGTCTGTAGTCATCGTTAGAAAATCATAAGAATGGATCCCGAGATCCTGTAATTCTCTTAACAACTTTGCCAAATCAGGGCGTACCGAAGAATTGCGCAAGCCTACGCGATACCCCATTGATAAACGGTTATATACTTCTTCTCCTGATAATGCTTCATGATCTGAGCTAACACCAAGAAGCTTTAACTTCACTAATGTATGCTCAGAAGCACCCGGGAAGTGCCCCTCAACCGGCTTGCGAAGTCTCTTTGCTTCCTGCATCCAATGGAGAATACGGTCATCATCACGCATCACTTGGGGCCATGCCGTTAATTCTCCTCCTTGCACAACTGCTTCATGCTGTAACCATGCTTGCACTTCCTCATCCTTAAAAATCTCTTGTTCCTCATTAATTTCAGACTGCGAGTCAAACCTTGCCCACCAATACATCGATACGGGGAGCTTCATGAAATCCTCTAACAATGTAAACGCTTTCTCTCTATTGGTTAAATAAAGCCATGGTAAGTTGTCATTCATCAATGTTGTTGTTCCTGTTTGGCCGGCATACATAGCTAATTCATAAGGGTTATAAAGTTGAAATGGATGTGCGTGTGGTTCAATATAACCTGGGACCACATATTTACCTGTACAATCTACTACTTCAACATCTGTTAAAGATGTAGGTAATTTTGAACCAACATATACAATCCTATCATGGTAAATCCAAATATGAGCCTCCAACCATTTTCTTAAAAAAACATTTAAGTAAAGCGCATTTTTCAGAATTAATGTTGGTGACTCTTTACCATCAATAACAGCTACTTGCTTACGAATTTCTTTATTTCTCCATCTATATAAATGATCATTCATCATAATCTCCTCAACTTCTTTTTTGATTTCCTTTTATTCTAACATGCATTGATAGCGTTTGCATTGTGTATTTTTTACAAATTTATGACTATTTTTTAGGCAGATTTACGTATAAAAAGAAGCATAACAAAGGATACGACAATAATAGATAAAACCCACGCCCATGCAAGTGTTATTTTATTGGATTCAAAGGCTACATAAATCGCCATTGGTATTGTCTGTGTTCGTCCAGGAATATTTCCGGCAAACATTAATGTAGCTCCAAATTCGCCTAATGCTCTGGCAAAGCTAAGAATCACACCTGAAAGAATAGGTCTCTTGATTAATGGTAAAGTGATATACCTAAAAACATTCCATTCGTTGGAGCCATCTACTCTTGCCGCATCTTCTATATGACGGTCCACAAATGTTAAACCTGTTTTAACAGATTGATACATAAGTGGAAAAGCAACTACTACCGCTGCGATTACTGCAGCCCAAATGGTAAACATTAGTGACTGATTAAACAATAGATTCGTTACTTTACCTAACAAACCGTTTTGACCAAATAACATGATTAAAATAAACCCGATTACTGTTGGGGGTAAAACAATTGGTAATAATAATATTGTTTCAATTAACACTTTTCCTCTAAATTTTTTCTTGGACATCACCCATGCTGCCGAAACTCCTAAAATAAAGACAACCAGTAATGCTATACTCGCAACTATTAGTGATAATTTAATCGGTTGAAAAAATGTTTCCATCTGTGTCACCATCTATTTCTTGAAATCCGTATTGTTGAAAAATGTCGAGTGCTTTTGCTGATTGTAAGTAGTTATAAAAAGCTTCTACCGCTTGAGAATCCTCGATGATACCAACTGGGTATATGATTGGTTCATGCTTTCCCAATGGCAGTGTTTCATTGATTTGCACCTTATCAGAAATTAATGCATCTGTACGATAGACAATGCCAGCATCTACATTACTAGTTTCTACATATTGCATGACTTGTCTAACATCTTTGGTAAAAATGAGTTTCTCTTTTATTTCCTGATATATCCCTTGTGCTGTCAAAGCTTGTTTTGCATAGTTGCCAGCTGGAACGGTCTCCGGTGTGCCAATCGCCATTTGATCAAATGATCCCACAGTAGTAGCTGGTTGATCACTTTGTGGCTGAATCCACACCAGTTCATTCGCTAATAAAGCACGAGCATTCTCTTCCTTGATTAATCCTGCTTGCAACACACGATCAAAATGTGGAACAGATGCCGAAAAGAAAATATCTGCTGGTGCCCCTTGGATAATTTGCTGACTCAATGAGCCTGATCCGCCCAAATTGAGCGATACATTTATATGAGGGTTTTCCTCTTCGAATTGTTGTACAATCTCTTGTAATGTGTCTGTTAAGGATGCTGCTGCCGAAATCGTTATTTCTTCCTCTTCCTGCTGGCATGCCGTTAATAGACTAAGAGCTAATAATATGTATAGTATTCGTTTCATTTTCATCGGTAACCCTTCCTGTCATGATCTTTCTATTATAACATGTTTTTTTATAGTATAATGATGGCGAAGGTTGGTGATAGCATGGCTGATTTTTCTCATATAAATAAACAAGGTAGAGCAAAAATGGTGGATATAACAGACAAACAGATAACAAGCAGAACTGCCATTGCCCGCTCAAGCATTTTGGTAAATCAAGAAATCTACACGAAAATCGTGGATCAAACTATCGGTAAAGGGGATGTCCTTTCTGTTGCACAAGTAGCAGGAATTATGGCAGCAAAGCAAACATCAACAATTATTCCGATGTGTCATCCGTTACCATTAAGCGGGGTCAACATTCATTTTGACTGGAAAAACGATGAGGATACATATGAGCTAGTGATAACAGTAGAAGCCAAGACTAAAGGAAGCACCGGGGTTGAAATGGAAGCTTTAACCGCTGCTTCTGTTACGGCATTAACGATTTATGATATGTGTAAAGCAGTTGATAAAGGTATGGTAATTGGGCAAACTTATTTAGTTGAAAAAACTGGTGGGAAAAGTGGGGTATATAGGAGAAAAGAGTAATCACTCAATATGATGTTGAGTGATTTTTGATTTCAGTTAAAATCTCGTTTTTCAACTAAAGAGTGATTCGAATGGTAAAAAGCGTAATGGGTTAAACTCCGTTACGCTTTTTACTAAACTGTTAATTGAGGTTGAAAATTAAATATTTCACCCCTAAACCGAACTCGTTACGAAAAATAGCAGTTGTTATTCCTGAGTGTATAGTGCTAAACATTAGCTAGAATTTCTATTAATAAATTCTCCATTATATACCTTTTTGATAGGGGATTGTTTTACACCACCATTAATTTTATTTACTATGTGATTTACTAAGTCATTAGACATATCCTGAATATGATTACAGATAGTGGAAATTTGTGGATTCGTAACTAGTGATATTGGGTGATTATCAAAACCAACTATTGATAAATGTTGAGGTATTTGAATGTTATTTCTAATAGCCGATCTTATTAATCCAGCGGCAACGAAGTCACTTCCAGCGATAATGCCTTCTATTTCTAAATTATCTCTAAAAAGTCTTTTACCTAATATGATTCCATCTTCTATATTGGATATGTCATTAAAAAGAAAGTCTTTGTTGTGCTTTAATCCCTTTTTATTGTGAGCTAAAATAAATCCCTTTAATCTTGCTTGTTGTAAAGGGGAAGAAATATTGTCCGAACAGAAGCCTAATTTTGTAAACCCTTTACTTAGGAGATATGATGTTGCTTTCATTGTTACCTCTTCCTCATTTAAACAAAAAACGTCAAAATAGTCTCCTCGAAAATCTTCATTACAAGCAACGATTATTTTATTTCCTGTATATTCAGCAATTTCTACCTCTGGTAATGTAGAGGAAGTTAAAATAAGGGCATCATATTCATTTTTTTGAAGTTGATTGTATACCTCTCTTTCTATATTTTTGTCTAAAAAAGTTTGATGCACGACAGTTTTAAAACCACTTTTATAACAATCAGCAGATATATAGCTAACTAATTGACTAAAATAAGGATGATTTAGATCAGGGATGAGAATAGCTATACACTTTGTTTGCTTTTGCCGAAATTGTTTAGCAAGAGAATTTGTAACATAATTATGCTCTTGCATAACTTTAATTACTTTGCTTTTTGTTTCAGTTGATACATAAGGGTGATTAGAAATTACCCTTGAAACTGTTGATTTCGAAACACCACTTAGACGAGCAATATCATATATTGTTACCATTTTGCACCTCTAAAAAAAATATTGACATGGGACCAATCCCAGCAATTATATTATAACAAAGTAAATCAATGGGGTGGTTAATAGTGAATTATAGGATTAATAAATCTTTTCCAACTTCTCATGAGGTAAATTATCTAATCTTTTTTGATTTTGATGAAACTTATTTCCCTCATGATTGTACAGATGAATTGTTGAATAATTTATATGAATTGGAGGAGTACCTTAATAATCTCGTACATAAACGATTCGTCAAAATCGGTTGGATAACTGGAAGCGACCTAAATCAAATTGTTCATAAAATGGAGCGGGCAAATATTTCTTATAGTCCCCATTTTATAGCAAGTAACTTAGGTACTGAAGTATATAATGTAAGAGAAAATGGAGAATTGCTAATTAATAAGGAATGGGAAAACAGATTAACAAAAGCTAATTTCTCAAACGACAAGGTAAAAGAACTTATTAATGAATTGGACAATGTATATAAAATTAAACTTGTAGAGCAAACTCAGTTTGGACAAAAACGTTATAAGTTTAACTACTACTATTTTGAAAAATCCAAGACGCAAAGCCAATATGATTTAAAGATAATTAGACATTTAGCTAAAATAAACGGTATAGGAATAAATATAAACCAATGCAATCCAAAAGCAGGAGACCCTGAAGGTGCATTTGATGTTGATTTTATCCCTCATAATACAGGAAAAAAAGAAGTAGTAAAGTTTATGATTAACTATTATCAAGTGCCTTTAGTTAACACAATTGCTTTTGGAGATAGTGGTAATGATATAGAGATGCTAAAAACAGTAAAGCATGGTTATTTATTGGGTAATGCCACCGAAGAAGCCAAAGGATTACACGATAAAGTAACAGTATCTCATTATTCTAGCGGGATACTAGAAGTCCTTAAAAACATTTTCTAAACCTTTGTTTAGATGATACCTAAAGTTGTTTAAGGAAATCTCAGTACAAATCGGTAAGGAAAATAAAATGGTTTGTACTTGTCACATAAATATGGGGTGTGAGAGTGGTATAAGTATGACAATTTGCAATGGGGGTAGAATGTCTAAAAGAGAATAAATTCAAAAGACTGAAGGAAACTAGCGAGTTATATTTGTTAACTTACGACAATAGCTCTGTTACACAAGCGTTACAGACAGCCAAAATACCTTATACTTGCCTAATTAGGGAATTACCACGATTTTATGATTTATTTGGGTGGTTCAAGAGCAAAAACCTTCTATCTCAACCACTCTTGACCAATAGAAAGGGCTATTGTCGCACAGTTAAGGATAACTCCCTTATCTGAATTCAAAAGGTTAGGATTGCGTTTCACTCTCAATTGGGATTTACGGACGATTAGTACCGTTAGATATCCTTATTGATCTCCCTCATCACATGTCCCAACTCAGGTATAATCAATTTTTCCATCGCTAATTTAACAGCTCCTGAGGAACCTGGCGTAGCAAAAATGGCTTTATCTCGGACTACACCTGCTGTTGCACGAGAAAGAATCGCTGCTGAACCGATATCTTCCGTGTAACTTAACATCCGGAAAATTTCTCCGAACCCAGTTATTTCTTTATCTAGCATATTCTCGATCACTTCAATAGTCACATCACGTTTGGCAATTCCTGTACCACCATTGATTAAGATTGCTTCAATGTCCTTCTGCTGAATACCTTTTTCAATCGCTTGTTGAATTTCTGTTTGTTCATCTTTGACGATATTATAAGCATTGACTTGATGATTATGTTCTTCTAAATATTGATGCATCAACTTACCACTTTTATCGGTATCTTTTGTTCTTGTATCGCTGACGGTAATGATTTTACATCTTACTATTTTAGGCGCTTCTGTTTTGTGTACTTGTGACATGCTATTAAACTCCTTTTTTATAGAAAACTGTTTCGTTCATTTTATCATAGAAAACTAGAGTAGTGGTGCCTCTCCTTGGTACTGTAATCGGATTACTTTATTATCTACAAGTTTTGCTGGGTATAGAATAATTTCACCAGTAGGAGGATCTATTGTGTTTTGATCAAAGTTAAAATCATCCCCTAATCCAATCGTCCATACAGCTTCGTTATTTTCCGTTAACACGATAGCCAATGTACCATATTGATGTACCTGTTCCCATTCAAACAGATGTTGGTCATCATGATGGACGACCATGATCCCCTCTGAACTAGCAGTTACTTCCGTATTCTCCCCTTTCCATTGTCCGTGAATTTGAGCTCCAACATAAGAATAGGATAACCCGTCATTTCGATCACCATATGTACCTACAAATTGCTGAATATGCTTCTGATTATCTTCATACGTAAAAACAGCAATATCATCCGCTAACCATTTTATCTCTCCTGCTGTAGCAATCGAACTGGGCAACGCTTCTTTCGGACGAGCTAATATCCGGTAATAACTACGATAATAGACCGCTTCATTCTTATCGGTATTTTTCTTCAACGAGAAAACTTGCTTCATATCTGGTGAAATACTTGTGATATTTTCAATCTTTTGATTGCTTTGATACATCAGATAACCATTTACACTAATGATCATTATCGTTATCACGACAAGAATACTATTTCCCATTTTCTTAAATGATAGTAGTAGCAACAGACTGATCGCTAGACTAACGGCAATGATCATATTAAAAATATAAAGTAAGCGGTTATCAATGTACTCCGCCTGATAGTATGATTGAACAATTAAACTACCTATTTGCAATACGCTTAATGAGGTAGCAATTAACAATAAGCTGATCCCGATCCACTTAGCCCATTTCTTCATTTTCTGGCACAACCTCCTCTGCAAACTGCCATGTATGTCCATTATCCGTTGAAATAAATTTTGCTCTAATCAATCCGTCTTGGTAGTAATCACCATTGGGTCCTTGATCCATTATTAAGGCAAGGTGATCCTCTTCTTTATATGGTGCTCTGGCAATGACAAAGACTCTATCATATTGAGAAGGCATATTAAATACTGCCTGTTCCCATGTTTCCCCTTGGTTATTTGTCACAAATAAATCTGGCGCCTCAGGGTTTATCGTACCGTAGGACATGAAGCCTGTCTCCTCATCAACAAACCCACCATCCGCTACTAGTCTTGTTGTATTCGGCATATTGATAGATTTCCAGCTTTCACCTTGATTAGTAGATATATATATCAATGATCTCTCCTGTGACATCGTTCGATTATTAGATAAAATAACATACCAGAATTGATCATCCATGAATTCTATTTTTCTGAACCTGATGACAGGAATCCCATTATCTACAATGCTCTCCTCCCATGTTTCCCCCTGATTCTGTGAACAGATCACTTTTATTCCACCTTCTGAATAAAGAAAAGCAGCATTGTTCTCTGTTAGAATAAAACTATTCTCGATTAACTCTGTTTCTCCGCCTTGATATTCTCCTTGGAAGAGTAGATCCTTTTCAACAGGAACAGTCGTCCATGTATTACCGTCATCATAAGTCATTTGTAATTCATCATTTTGAAGGCTATAACCTATTGTATCCTCCTCATTTACCTTGATCGGAACTAGTGGTTCCTTTTCTTCGGGTGTATTGCTTTCCTCTTGTTGTTGGTTCTGTTCAACATTATAGTAAGGTAAAGGGACTGGTTCGCGACTTTGCTCATAAAAAATGGTTAAGATAATCGTTAGAACGATCATACCACTAAGTGCTATTAATACTTTTTGCATAATGTGATCCTCCTTAATTGAATTATACAACATTTTCTTACATCTAAGGGAATCGTTAGCTATTTCTACTTATTCGAAGGCAAAAAAAATCAAAAAAAGAAAATACTGTGCTTTTATAATGAATGTGAGAGGGGGGGGAATTCCTATTGTCATACACAATACAATGAAGCTATAAAAAAACAATTGACTGGATCGAACAGCACCTTCAAGAAGAGATTCATATTGACGATGTTACCAGAGTCAGCCATTTCTCTAGGTATCGCTTTCATCGTATTTTAATGTACCTACAACACATTTAGAGATTAATGTGGTACTGCTGAGCCAACCAACCTAAACTTTGAAGAGTAAAAAAAGCTTGGTGCAGACCAAGCTTTTTTTTACTCTTCTATAGCATTATTATTTATGATGGATACTTTTCTCTGATTTACCACTCTTCTGTCCTTCATATCGCTTATGACGCCAGTTCTTTTAAGAAGTAAGAATAATCTTATTCCCAGACGGGTCTTTCGTAATAGCTTGGTTTTCTTCTTCCTTAACAGAAGCACCAATTGCCTTCAAATTTTGTACCGTATGATGGACCGCTTCTTTTGTTGGATAGGTGATCGTATAAGATTGCAAACCGACACTATTTTCTGAAGGTTGTGGGGCACCAACTCCATTCCATGTGTTCAAACCAATGTGATGATGATACTTCCCTGTTGAGATAAATAATGCTTGATTACCGAATTGGGATACCGTTTCGAAACCTAAACCTTTTTCATAAAAATGTTTGGTATTTTCCATTTCTGCAACATGCAGATGAATATGGCCCATTACAGTCTCTTTTGGTAGTCCTTGCCATCCGCCTTTTACTCCTGCTTGTAAAAGGTCTTCAAAATTCAATGGATCGACAGCCATTGCTACTTGATCACCTTGCCATGTCCAACCAGCAGGCTCTCTATCACGGTAGACTTCAATTCCGTTTCCATCTGGATCTGAGAAGTATAACGCTTCACTTACTAAATGATCAGACGACGCCAAAGGTAATCCAACATCTATACTATGAAAAACAAAGTTTGCGAGGTCCCTTCTTGTTGGTAGTAATATTGCAAAATGGTACAAACCTGTTGTTCGTGTCTGTTTCGGCTCGACATTTTCGGGTTGTTCCAAGGTAAGAATACTTATCTTACCATCTGCAGTTAGTTCAGCTGTTGTGTTGTTTATGTCTAATATATCAAACCCGATAACTTTTTGATAAAAAGCAATCGATCTATTTAAATCCTGCACTTTGATGGTGACATTACTGACAAATGTGATCGGTTTTCGATGAAAATTCATTATTTGTCTCCTTTATAGGTTATTTTATGTAAGTAATTATACTTTTGTAAGTTCTTAATATCAAGAAAAAGCTACTAATCTGACATGACTAGTAGCTTTCCCTTTTGTTCGTTATTTTATTGTTTGGAGAAGCCTATATCCTTTCGGTAGAAGAAATCATCATTTTGATCAAATCGTTCCAGGTATTGATAAATCTCTTTTTGTGCTTGCTCCGGACTGTCCTGGATCGAACCTACTAAAAGAACTCGACCACCTGTAGAGGAGAATGAGCCATCTTCTGTACGGCCTGTTCCAGCATGGATTACATAAACTTGATTATCCTCCGTAAGATCTGGGAGACTTACATTTTTAGCATATGAACCAGGATAACCCTTCGATGCAACTACTGTACCTATCGCATAGCCTTTCTTCCATTTCAACTGCGGATCCTTTCCAGCGGTTACATCCTCAATCACTTGGATCAAGTCATTTTCCAACAGTGGCAGAACAACTTGTGTTTCAGGATCACCGAATCGTGCATTAAATTCGATTACTTTAGGTCCTTCTTTCGTCTCAATCAATCCACCATAAAGAACACCGGTATAGGTGCGGCCTTCCTTTTTCATTCCTTTGGCAACAGGCTTTAAGATTTTTTCCACTGTAAACTCAATATGCTTTGGATCTAAATCCGGTACTGGTGAAAAAGCACCCATTCCACCGGTGTTGGGCCCTTCATCATTGTCATAGGCGCGTTTATGATCACGAGCAGGTACCATCGGATAGACATTTTCACCGTCAACAAAAGCAAAAAGGGAGAATTCTTTTCCTTCTAAATATTCTTCAATCACAACTCTGCTTCCAGCTTCTCCAAATTTATTGTCAATCAGCATGTTTTCAACAGCGTCTAACGCTTGTTGCTCTGTCATGGCAACGACTACACCTTTTCCGGCCGCTAGTCCATCTGCCTTAATTACAATTGGCGCACCCTCTTGTTGGATATACGCCTTTGCTTTTTCTACATCAGTAAATGTCTGATATTTCGCTGTCGGAATATCATATTGTTTCATAAATGCTTTGGCAAAGTCTTTACTTCCCTCAATAAGAGCAGCGTCTTTTTTAGGGCCAAATACTTTGAGGTTTTTGTCACGAAAAGCATCTACTACACCTTTTGTTAAGGGAACTTCAGGACCGACAATCGTCCAATCGATTTGTTCCTTTTGCGCAAATGCCACTAATTCTTCAATTGCATCATCTTTGATTGGCACACATGTTGCATCTTGAGCGATACCGCCATTTCCAGGTGCGGCGAAAATTTCTGTTACACGTTCACTACTCTTTAATTTCTTTACGATGATATGCTCGCGGCCACCGCCGCCGATTACTAATACTTTCATGGGAGGCCTCCTTTTTCTGTAAATGATTTGGGGAACATTCTCATGTGGACACTTTTTCCGGTTTTCGACTTGTTTTGTCCGTGAGAGGGCTTCAATACTGGCGAAAAAGGATTCTCAACCTATTGAGAATCCTTTTTGCTTAATGCTTGAAGTGACGCATTTTTGTGAAGACCATTGCGATACCATGTTTGTTACATTCATCAATGGAATCTTGATCACGTTTGGACCCACCTGGTTGGATAATCGCTTTAATCCCTGCTTTTGCGGCATTTTCTACAGTATCCGGCATTGGGAAGAAAGCATCTGATGCCATGACAGCACCCTGTGCTTTTGCTCCTGCTTGTTCAAATGCAATACCAGCAGCGCCTACACGATTCATTTGTCCAGCACCTACACCTAATGTTTGATCACCTTTTGCAACGACAATTGCATTTGATTTTACGTGTTTCACGATTTTCCAAGCAAAAAGAAGCTCATCGATTTCATTTGCATCCGGTTTACGATCCGTCACAACTTCTATATCTTCCGCTAACACTTTTCCGTTATCACGATCTTGTACGAGAAGACCCCCGATGACACTGACTACTTTTTTCGTATCATTCTCATTTACTTGCATTGGTGTTTCTAGTAAGCGAATGTTCTTTTTCACCGTTAAGATTTCGATCGCTTTCTCAGAGAAACTTGGCGCGATTACGATTTCTAGGAAAATTTCTTTCAATTGGTTGGCGGTTGCTTCATCCACTTCACGGTTTAATGCTACGATTCCACCGAATATGGATACTGGATCAGCAGCATACGCTTTTTTAAATGCTGCTGAGATGGAATCACCAACACCTACACCACATGGATTCATATGTTTTACCGCTACCGCTGCCGGTTGCTCAGGGAATTCAAGGACAACTTCTAAAGCTGCATTTGCATCCTGGATGTTGTTATAGGATAATTCTTTACCATGTAATTGCTTCGCATTGGCAATGGACGCACCTTTAACATTTCCTTCTTTATAAAATGCTGCTTTTTGGTGTGGGTTTTCACCATAGCGAAGAGATTGAACTTTTTCGAAAGTTTGGGTAAATGTTTCCGGGTCTTCTTCACCTGTAATATCGACAAAATAGTTCGCAATCATGGCATCATAGTTTGCGGTATGACGGAATACTTTTGCTGCTAATTGTTTACGGAACTCAACTGTTCCACCATTATTCCCTAAATTCTCTAGTACTCCATCATAATCAGACGGATCCACTACTACCGTGACATCACGGAAATTTTTCGATGCGGATCGAAGCATTGTCGGGCCACCTATATCAATATTTTCAATCGCGTCTTCTTCTGTTACCCCTTCTTTTGCGATTGTTTCTTTAAATGGATAAAGATTGACAACGACAACATCGATCGGTGCGATATCACGTTCTTCCAATTGCTTGACATGAGAATCTTGGTCACGACGTGCAAGAAGCCCTGCATGGATATATGGATGTAAGGTTTTAACACGACCATCCAAGATTTCATCAAAATTGGTGATTTCCGAAACACCTTTTGCAGGCAGACCAGCATCTTGTAACGCTCGTAATGTACCACCTGTTGAGATTAATTCGTAGCCTAATTTGTCTAGCCCTTTAGCAAAAGGTACTAAATTACTTTTGTCAGACACACTTAGTAAAGCACGTTTTTTCAACGTTATTCTCCTCTCGTGATCAGTTTTTGAATCGTAGCTGGGTAAAGTTGATGTTCTACTTGTTGAATGGCTTTTTGCAATTCTTCTCTGGTCATGCCATCTTCAACATCCACTGCTTGTTGTGCGATAATCTTTCCCGTATCCATACCTGAATCGACGTAATGAACCGTAACGCCTGACACTTTCACACCCGCATCAAATGCTTGTCCGATTGCGTCCAGTCCAGGAAAAGAAGGTAAAAGTGATGGATGGATATTGATGATCTTTCCTTCAAAAGGTTGTAACAACGTATCACCAATCAAGCGCATGTAACCTGCAAGGATGACCCAATCGATCTTTTCTGTTTGGAGCACTTCTACAATTTTCGCTTCGAACATCTGCTTATTCCGATATTGTTTTGAATCAAACACAAAAGCAGGTGTTCCATTTTGTTTTGCCTTCTCGACTACTTTTGCATTCGGTTTATCACAAACTAGTAAGGATACTTCTGCTTCAAGTGTACCATTTTCCGTCGCCTCGATAATAGCATCGTAATTACTGCCAGTCCCTGATGCAAACACTGCTAATCTAGTCATTAGAGAATGTCACCCCAGTTTCTTCTGTCACCTCACCGATAATAGCTGCTTGTTCACCAATATCTTCTAATAATTGCAGCGCCATATCTGCTTCATGTGCTTCAACGATAACCGCCATGCCGATACCCATATTAAAAACACCGTACATTTCTTCTTCTTTTAAATCTGCTTGTTTTTGTAAATAATCAAATATAGCCGGTTTTTGCCATGAGTCTTTTTTAATTCTTACACCTAGATGTTCTGGAATAGCACGTGGTAAATTCTCATAGAAGCCACCACCAGTAATATGACTGATTCCTTTAATGGTGAGGTCTAATTTTAATTGTTGGATTGCTTTCGTGTAAATTTTTGTAGGCTCTAAAAGTGCTTCACCTAATGTTCTATTCAATTCCGATACTTGATCTTGGTAATTTAATCCTTTATTATCGATAATCTTACGGACTAAGGAAAAACCGTTGGAGTGTACACCAGATGAAGCTATACCAATGACTTTATCACCAGCTTCTATCTTTTCCCCCGTAATAATTTGTTTTTTATCCGCAATCCCAACCACGAAGCCGGCGAGATCATATTCATCCTCATCATACATCCCTGGCATTTCTGCAGTTTCGCCACCGATTAGTGCAGTACCCGCTTGGACACAACCATCTGTTATCCCTTTTACAATTTGCTCGATTTTATCCGGCTGGTTCTTACCACAAGCAATATAATCTAAGAAAAAGAGAGGATCGGCACCTTGAGCAACAATATCATTGACACACATAGCTACAAGATCGACGCCAACCGTGTCATGTTTATCCAACGTAAAGGCAAGCTTCAGTTTTGTTCCGACACCATCTGTTCCAGAAACTAAGACTGGTTTTTCATATGAGAATTTACTTAAGTCAAACAGGCCGGCGAAAGCACCGACTCCTCCGATCACTTCAGGGCGATTCGTCTTTGCGATATGTTTTTTCATTAAATCAACTGCTTTATATCCTGCGTTCACATCCACGCCTGCATCTTTATAAATATCACTCATTCTTATAGACTCCTTTTTGGTGCGGAATTTTTATGGCCACTTTTGGTGATTTTATGGCCACTTTCAAGCTTTTTATGGCCACTTTTTCTCGTTTTATGGCCACTTTAATCTTTATAAGCAGGAATTACTGTATCTGGGTAAATCTCAGTTGGATAATTTCCAGTAAAGCATGCTTGGCAAACACCATGTTGCATACGATCACGATCTTCTACAATCGAAGCTTCTAATCCTTCCGTTGATAAAAAAGATAACGTGTCTGCACCGATGATTTCACGCATTTCTTCGATCGAATTATTCGCTGCGATTAACTCCCCTTTTGTTGATGTATCAATCCCATAGTAACATGGGTTTTGTATCGGAGGGGACGCTATACGAACATGAACCTCTGTTGCACCTGCTTCTTTTAACAGGCGTACAATACGGCGACTAGTAGTACCACGAACAATGGAATCATCTACCATCACGACACGTTTACCTTCTACAATCCCACGAACAGCGGATAACTTCATTTTGACTCCTTGCTCGCGTAGCTCTTGTGAAGGCTGGATAAACGTTCTGCCAACATAGCGGTTTTTAATTAAACCTAACTCATAAGGAATGCCGGTTGCTTCAGAAAAACCGATTGCTGCTGATATACTAGAATCTGGTACACCAGTTACAACATCCGCTTCAATCGGTGCTTCATTTGCTAATTGTTTTCCCATTGTTTTACGACTAGCATGAACATTTTTCTCATTCAAATCACTATCAGGGCGAGAAAAGTAGACATATTCCATTGAGCAAAGTGTACGTTGTAATGGTGATGTAAATTCTTTCGTTCGAAAGCCATCTTCATCAATGATTATCAATTCACCAGGACGTACTTCACGCTCATAAGTTGCACCAATTAGATCAAATGCGCAAGTCTCAGAAGCTATGACATATGCATCGCCTAAACGTCCGATCGATAATGGGCGTAAACCGCGTGGATCTAATCCAACAAACATCTGATCCTCTGTCAAAATCGAAAAAGCATATGCTCCCTTAATCATCCCTAATGCAGAAGCGATGGCGTCTTCTAACGGAAGATGACCACTCCGCTTAATCAAGTGTGCGATCACTTCAGTATCAGAAGTTGTTTGTAAAATACTCCCCTGTGCTTCTAGTTGACTTTTCAGTTGATGGGCATTTACTAGATTACCATTGTGTGCTAGTGCCATACTTGTCGTTTGCGAGCGGAAGACTAATGGTTGAACATTTTCGAAACCACCGCCACCTTGTGTTGCATAACGAACATGACCGATTGCTGCATGGCCTTGTAAACGAGAAAATTGATCTTCTGAAAAGACGTCATTGACAAGACCAACGCCTTTATGGACATTTAATTTTTCACCATCTGTCGTGACAATTCCTGCACCTTCTTGGCCACGATGCTGGAGCGCATGGAGCCCGTAATATGTCATTTCGGCTGCTTTCTCATGTCCCCAGATCGCAAATACACCACATTCTTCGTTTAAGCCTTTGATTTCAGCAAGCACGGGATAGCTCCTTTCCACAGCTGTTGTAAAGTTGTTACATCTTCTGTGATTGCTTCTTTCTCACCATTGCGCACAACTAATTGATTGGTCGCTGTTACCGTTCCTACTAATTGCGCATCTTCTACTTTCGCTTCAAATGCCTCGCGATCTTTCTCCGGAACTGTTACAACAAAACGTGATTGTGATTCACTGAAAAGTGCTGCTGTAAGGTCACCTGCTAATTGAACGTCTGCACCTAATTCTTTATCATTAAATAGACTTTCTGCTAAAGCTACACCAAGTCCACCTTCTGCAATGTCATGAGCAGATGAAATAAGACCTGCGCGAATTGCTACTAACAATTGCTCTTGATGTTTGGTTTCGATATCTAAGTCAATCGCTGGTGCTTTACCAAAGTATTTACCTTCCAACAGGTTTTGCAGTTCACTACCTCCGAACTCTGCTTCTGTTTCACCAATTACATAAATCAAGTCACCTTCATGTTGGAAGTGAGACGGTGTAATATGGTCAAGGGATTCGTGTAATCCAACCATACCTACAACTGGTGTTGGGAAGATTGCCTGACCGTTAGACTCGTTATAAAGCGAAACATTACCACTGATAACCGGTGTGTTCAGTCTAAGACTGGCTGCGCTCATTCCTTCTACACTTTTCTCCATTTGCCAGAAGTTTTCTGGCTTGTCTGGATTACCGAAGTTCAAACCATCAGTAAGTGCTAGTGGCTTCGCACCAGAGGCAACGATATTTCGTGCTGCTTCTGCTACAGCAATTTTACCGCCTGTTTCCGGATCTAAATGAATGTAACGAGAATTACAGTCAGTAGTCATAGCGATTGCTTTGTCATATCCACGAACACGTACAACTGCTGCGTCAGAACCTGGTGAAAAAACCGTATTCGCCTGTACCATTGAATCATATTGATCATAGACATATTCTTTACTTGCGATCGTTGGTTGTTGTAATAACTGCTTTAATGTCTCAGCATGATCTTTGACCTCTGGTTGATATGCAGGCATTCTTTGATATTCTTCGTAAAAGCTTGGTACTTTTGATTCTTTATGGAAAATCGGTGCATCTTCTGCCAAATTGTCGACAGGAATGTCTGCCACGACTTCTCCTTTATGCAATAAGCGAAACATGTTATCGTCTGTAACCTTACCTACTGCTACAGCTTCTAATCCGTATTTCTTGAAGATGTCGACAATTTCCTGCTCTTGACCTTTTTTTACACATAACAGCATACGTTCTTGTGATTCTGACAACATCATTTCATATGCCGTCATGTTTTCCTCACGTTGCGGGATCAGGTCTAAGTTCATTTCCATCCCCATTCCAGCTTTACTTGCCATTTCACTAGCGGATGATGTCAGACCAGCTGCCCCCATATCTTGAATTCCCACTAATGCATCAGAATGAATCACTTCTAAGCATGCTTCAATTAGTAATTTTTCCATAAAAGGGTCACCGACTTGAACGTTGGAACGTTTGCTTTCAGAGTCTTCCGATAAATCTTCTGATGCAAATGTAGCACCATGGATACCATCACGACCTGTTTTCGAACCAACATACATGATCGTGTTACCAAGCCCTGCTGCGATTCCTTTTTGAATATCTTTTGTATCAATTAGGCCAACACACATTGCATTAACGAGTGGGTTACCTTCATAGCAATCATCAAATTGTACTTCTCCCCCAACAGTAGGTACTCCTACACAGTTGCCGTAGCCAGCGATACCGTGCACAACTTCATCAAAGAGATATTTGACACGACCCGTGTTAAGATTACCAAAACGTAGTGAGTTCAAAGACGCAATCGGGCGAGCACCCATCGAGAAAACGTCACGGATAATACCACCGACACCTGTTGCCGCCCCTTGATACGGCTCTACTGCTGAAGGGTGGTTATGGCTTTCAACTTTAAATACGACACCTTGACCATCACCAATATCAACAACACCGGCACCCTCACCAGGACCTTGCACGACTTGCGGTCCTTCTGTCGGAAATTTCTTTAATAAGGGTTTAGAAGTTTTATAACTGCAGTGTTCTGACCACATGACGGAGAAAATACCAATCTCGGTAAAATTCGGGCGACGACCCATAATGTCTTTTATCATGTCATACTCTTTATCTGTTAACCCCATTTCTTGATAGACTTTATCTTGTTCTATCATTTCAGGAGTAATCTCAGGCGCCTGCAACATAACGTTCCCTCCAGTTTTCCAGCATTGATTGGAATAGTTTTAATCCATCATCACTATTTAGAATAGCTTCTACCGCACGTTCCGGGTGAGGCATCATTCCTAGGACATTTCCTTGTTCATTGATGATTCCGGCAATATCTGCGACAGAACCATTTGGGTTATTTTCATATGTGAATACAATCTGATTATTTTCTTTTAATCTAGCAAGCGTCGCATCGTCACAATAATAGTTTCCATCATGATGTGCGATCGGAATCGATACGACCTCGCCTTTTTGATATTTCGAAGTAAAAAGGCTGTCATTGTTTTCCACAATTAAGTTTTCAAAATGACACATGAATTTCAGATTCTTATTGCGTAGCATCGCACCTGGCAATAAACCTGATTCTAGTAAAATTTGAAAGCCGTTGCAAACGCCAAGGATCGGGACACCTTTATCTGCTTGTTCTCGTAATTGCACGACGATATCGGATGTAGACGCGATTGCTCCAGAACGAAGATAGTCACCGTATGAAAATCCACCAGGGATTAAAATAGCATCATAGCCTTCCAAATTTGCTTCCTGGTACCAAAGCATATCAGCGTCTTCGCCCAGGGCATCCTTGGCTGCATAGTACATATCGCGGTCACAGTTGGAGCCAGGGAAGACAATCACAGCAAATTTCACTGGACTACCCCCTCTTCTACTGTAAATTTATAATTCTCGATAACTGGATTTGCGAGTAGCTTGTTACACATTGCTTCAATCTCTGCTTCGATATTTGCATCATCATTAACGGTTAATTCCAAATACTTTCCTACACGAACCTCTTTGACATTGTTATAGCCTAATGTATTTAAAGATCCTTGTACTGCTTTACCTTGTGGGTCTAATACACCTTCTTTTAATGTAATGTGTACCTTTACTAGTTTCATTGTTTTGCCTCCAGTCTCGATAATATATTGTCATATACAGTAACTAAATCACCTAAGTCTTCACGAAATACGTCTTTGTCCATCTTCTCACCTGTTGCGATATCCCATAGTCTACAAGTGTCAGGACTTACTTCGTCAGACAAGACAATCTCACCACTCGCATTGCGACCGAATTCCAATTTGAAATCGACAAGCTGTAAATTAATTTCTTTGAAGAAAGCTTGCAATTGTTCGTTTACTTGAAGTGCCATATCTTTAATTTTTATCAGGTCTGCTTCAGTTACATCTGTTAAAAGTAATGCATGATCATCATTGATTAACGGATCACCAAGTTCATCCTTTTTATAAAAAAGTTCCACTAACGGTGGATCAAAAATAGTTTTCTCCTCAATTCCTGTACGGCGGACGATGCTTCCCGCTGCAACATTACGAACGACAACCTCAAGCGGAATAATCGTTGTCTTTTCTACTAATTGTTCTGTCTCATTTAACGTTTCTTTAAAGTGACTAGTGATCCCCTGCACTCGGAGATATTCAAACACTTTAGCAGAAATCAAGTTATTATAACGACCTTTCCCTTGAAATTCTGCCTTTTTCTCGCCGTTAAAGGCTGTTGCATCATTTTTATAAGAAAGGACTAATAAATTCGGATTATCCGCTACTGTAAATACTTGCTTTGCTTTTCCTTCATATAACAGCTTGTCTTTCATTGGATTCAACTCCTTATGCCAGGCTTATTTTTTTGAAAATTTGATCAACATTTTTCAAGTGATACGTATAGTCAAAGCAATCGTCTATTTGTTCTTTTGATAATGTACTAGTGATACGCTCTTCTTGTTCGATCAGCGTGCGGAATGGTGTGGCTGTCTCCCAAGCCTTCATCGCATTCGGCTGAACCATATCATATGCTTCCTCACGACTCATGCCTTGATCAATAAGTGAAAGCAATACACGTTGGGAGAAAATAACCCCATACGTACGGTCGATATTTCGTTTCATGTTTTCCGGGAATACCGTTAAGTTTTTCACGATATTGCCAAATCGGTTGAGCATATAATTCAATGCAATCGTCGCATCTGGTAAAATAACGCGTTCTGCAGAAGAGTGAGAAATATCACGTTCATGCCATAAGGATACATTCTCATAAGAAGTTGTCATGTATCCACGAATAACACGAGCCATCCCTGTCATATTTTCAGAACCGATTGGATTACGTTTATGCGGCATTGCGGATGAACCTTTTTGACCTTTCGCAAAAAATTCTTCCACTTCTCTTGTTTCTGTTTTCTGTAAACCACGGATTTCCGTTGCGAATTTTTCGATCGAACTAGCGATTAATGCCAATGTCGACATATAGTGAGCGTGGCGGTCACGCTGTAATGTTTGGGTCGATACTGGTGCCGGCTGCAGCCCTAATTGTTCACAAACATATTTTTCAACGAACGGATCGATATTCGCATAGGTACCAACCGCTCCTGACAGTTTTCCTGTTTCGATCACTTTTGCTGCTGCATCAAAACGTTCGAGGTTACGTTTCATTTCTTCATACCATAGCGCCATTTTCAAACCGAAAGTTGTCGGTTCTGCATGAACTCCGTGTGTCCGCCCCATCATAACGGTATTTTTATGCTCGATTGCTTTATCTTTTAAAATGTCAATGAAGTTAACAATGTCACGACGAATGATTTGATTCGCTTGTTTTAATAAATATGATAGTGCCGTATCTACAACATCCGTTGAAGTAAGACCGTAGTGTACCCATTTCTTCTCATCACCTAATGTCTCACTAACAGCACGGGTGAATGCTACCACATCATGGCGAGTCTCTTGTTCAATTTCAAAAATCCGTTCGATATCAAAAGAAGCATTTTCTCTAATTTTTTTGACATCTTCTTTTGGTATAATGCCCAATTCACTCCATGCCTCACATGCTAATATTTCCACTTCAAGCCATGCTTTAAAGCGATTCTCATCTGTCCAGATATTTCCCATTTCTTCTCTTGTATAACGTTCGATCATAAAATGTTTCCTCCTAGTTTTCGATTATCTTTTTTTCCACTAGTTCATTATATATGATTAAAGGATTGTCCCCAATAAAAGTTACATGCCCCATTTTACGCAATGGCTTGTTTTCTGCTTTTCCATACATATGAATGTGTGCATGTGGATTGTCATTTAATTGAGTGAAAAATGGTTCTACATCTTTTCCAAGCAAGTTAACCATTACAGCACCGCCATGAGAGTGAATTGGTATCAATGGTAATCCGCAAATTGCACGAACATGCTGCTCAAATTGTGAGACATCACATGCCTCGATCGTGAAATGTCCTGAATTATGTGGTCTAGGTGCCAATTCATTTATTAAGATATCTTCCCCACATACGAACATTTCGATCGCGAACGTTCCGACAACACCTATCGTTTCTGCGATTGCTTTCGCTGCTTGACGTGCTTTCTCTGCAATTTTTTCGGAAACTCGACCAGGTGCAATTGTTGCATGTAAAATATGATCCCGGTGAATGTTTTCTGCTACTGGAAAATAAGTGATCTCGCCTGATTGTGACCTTGTAAAAACAATCGAGATTTCTTTATCAAAAGGTACCCACTTTTCTACGATTAAACGATCTGCCTGTTGTAACATTTCAACTGCTGTTTCGATGTCTGCTGGATTAGAAAGTTTCACTTGACCCTTACCGTCATATCCTCCTCGGCATGTTTTAACAACAGAAGGATAACCAATTTGTTCAACTGCTGTCTGTAATTCTTCGGTGGTTGTGACAATCGCAAAATCGGCTACTGGCTGATTACTGTCGACCATTGCTTTCTTCTCTAATTCACGGTCTTGGGTAACCTTCAGTGAGTTGGCACCTTGTGGAAGAATAGCTGCATCTTCTAAAATTTGGGCTGCTGTTAAATCTACATTTTCAAATTCGTATGTCACGACATCACTTTTCTCTGCTAGTTGTTTAACTGCAGCTAGATCGTCATATGCTGCAACAATTTGTTCGTCAGCAACTTGTGCTGTCGGGCAACCTGGAGTAGGATCGAGTACGATAACGTGATATCCCATATGCTTGGCTACTGTTGTCATCATTCGTCCTAGTTGTCCCCCACCGATAATTCCGATAGTAGATCCGAATAACAATTTATTGGTCTGCAAGATTGTCCCTCATTTCTGCTACTTTTTCTTTTAGTTGATTTTGATGGTTGGCTAGTCGTGATGCTGTCTCTTGGTCAGTTGTACCGATAATTTGAGCTGCGAGGATGCCTGCATTCTTGGCTCCTGCTTTTCCAATTGCGACGGTTGCAACTGGTACACCGCCTGGCATTTGTACGATGGAATAGAGTGAATCGACACCACTTAGTGTGCTTGTTTTAACTGGTACACCGATAACGGGCAGGGTTGTTTTAGATGCGACCATGCCTGGTAAATGCGCTGCGCCGCCAGCTCCTGCGATGATTACTTTCAAGCCTCTGTCACGTGCTGTTTCGGCATATTCAAACATGTCTTCTGGCGTTCTATGCGCGGAAATCACTTCTTTCTCATAACTAACTCCTAGTTCTTCCAACGCCTCACAAGTATGCTTCATCGTTTCCCAATCCGATATGCTCCCCATAATAACACCAACTTGTGACATACAATCCCCTCTTCCTTCTATATAATATCTGTTTGAACCTTGTATATAGTATATACTGCGAATTAATATGAACTTTGATACGCTCTTGCACATTTGGCCTCGGACGGACATTTATTCCGCTATTTGTGACAAAAATGCCCTTTTCAGGCTATCGGCGGACATCTATTCCGCTATTCATCGAAAATACCGTTTATTTAAACAGAAAGGAACTAAATAAGGGATTAAATGTCCGCTAACACTGAAAAACGGGTGTTATTCCAACAAATAACGCACTAAATGTCCGCTTCGTCCATGACAATTCATTAATAATTGGATACAAAAAAACCTATCCATTTCTCTATCAGGAGAGAAGATGAATAGGTGGTAATTCCATTACTATCCTGATGATTTTTCTCGATAAAATCATCGGTCATCTTCCCTCATAGTCCATCATTTACGGTGATGGGTAGAAACTTTTGAGCCATATTCTCAAATTATATGAGGTAGTTACTTTGTTAGGTTTTTTTACTACACTGTTATGATAACAAGAGCACTCGAATCCTGTCAACAAAAAATCGAACATTAAAATAGTAGTTTATGCCAACGTTCGGTTTTTGGAAAGTTAAAAGTCTGAACTATATCCAATAGGAATCGAAGAATAGCTATACCAGTTTACAAACTAAAAAACAAGAGCTTGCTGACCATCTTAGCCATACAAGCTCCTGTGTGCTAATAATCTGTAAGACCGCCACTTCAAGCTTCAAGTAACACGAAGAATAACTGACGCTAATGCTCGGTGGGAGTCCAACCCCCACTGAGCATAGTCTCACTTTATATCGTCCATTGATCATTTACCAATGCTACAAGTTTCCATTTACCTTGTTCATTTGACTCAAAAACCACATACAAACTGCTCCAGTCTAACTCTTCCTGACCTTCTTTATAAAATTCTACATGATGTGACTGTGGAAAGAATTCTTTAATATTATTAATCATATTTCCACGGCTATCCGTGTTATCAAACGTTACCTGATCCGGGTTAACGTAATCAGCCTGATAAACATATTCTTCATGATATTCAACTGGGGTCAACTCAATAGGAAATCCACTACCGTCTTCCACGCCCCATACATACTCTTCTGTATCTTCTTTGAATGCAGCTACTTCACTTGGCTCAAATACCAGATCATCTTCACTCACATTAACATATGGAGAATATAAAAGTCCCTTCTCCTCGTGTACATAGTTTGCAAGCTCTTCAAAGTTTTGATCTGCTAATAATTCTATAATTTGATTTGCTTGCTCCTTTAATTTCGTTTCAACATCTTCTTCTTTCTCTTTACCTTTCTTATTAAAAAAAACCGGAACAGCTTCTTGCTTGTGATGCTTAGTTAACATCCTTGTTTCAACTGCACTTACCGTATTTTCGTCTGCAGAATTAAGAATACCCGTGTCATTCAAAGTCATTATTGTTACTAAAAGAAAAACACCAGCTATCCCCCATCTAAAAAGTTTCATAATCATCCTCCTTTAAATAGTTGGGTATACATACAAAATTATTATTTGCAAGAGGTTGATTATTATCATCAGAAAATTAAAAGGTACAAAAATAAGCGAACAAATCGTGTATAGAAATGTCTCTTAATGTTCGTGTTTTACTAATTTTGCATCAAATACTATCTTTCTGCCATTAAGAACAGGTTGACCATTTTCTTCTATGAAAACTGGTTCCTCCACACGCCTTGTTGGTTGATATCCTTCCTGCTTTATTCTTGCTAAGCACTCATCAATTGTCTCGTTCTCCATCACTTCGAACTTCTTCTTGGTTTGCTTCTTGTTGCTGCTGTTCTTCTGCTTTTTTGACACTTTTTCGAATCCTCCCTTTCTTCACTTGTTTTACCCAGAACCCTCCATGAATTTGTTTCGGTTCGTAGGCAATAATAAAGGCTTTGGGATCAATAGATTTAATCGTTTCGTATAAATGCAATTCGTATTTTCTCGGTGACAGAATTTGCATGGATAACCGGTCACCGTCCATACCGTATGCATACCAGCTCGTTACTCCATAGCCTTTGTCCCTTAATTGCTTTGTGAATGAAATATCTGGATCTGAAGAAATCACATTAACCGTGATATATCCAAGCGCTAATTTTTCTTCTATTTTTGAACCAATGACTACACCAAGTCCGTACCCCAATCCGTAAGCCACTAGATTTTGAATTTCTCCTAAGTTATCTAACACGATACCGAGACCTAGCGTATAGATCATTATTTCGAATATACTCATTGTTCCAGCAATATATCGTCTACCTTTCAGCATAAGAATTACTCTTAGTGTGGATAACGATACATAGACAATATTAATGATCATAATAATAGCAATCATCATAAACGCATTTTCAAGCATTTTAACACACCTCCGCTAATGCACAACGATTTGTCAAAGTCATATCTTATAACATAGCGAAACCATTTTATCACAGCAAAAAGAGAAAGGGGAGAGGTAATTTTGGATCCGTTTCAACATATGCATGATTGGAAAAATAACTTAGACCAATTTTTCGGCGGCAATTTCTGGGACGACTTTGAACATATGATTAAACCACCAATCCCAGCAGTTAATATGTACGAATTAGACAATGAAGTAATCGTTTATGTTAATTTGCCCGGAATAAAAGATCGTAAACAAGTGAAAGTATTCGTTGATTATGATGTATTAGAATTAAAGGGAACACTTTTCCCTGTTAAACAAGCAGGAAAATTAATAACACAGGAGATCTTACATGGAGAATTCTCGAGAAAGGTTGACTTACCTTTTCCAGTAAGGGAAGATCGTATTACGGCGACATTGAAACAAGGTTTAATGACGATCCACCTTCACCGTCTTGTAAATAATAAAAAGAAAAAGCATGCCATTGACATTGAGGAATTTGAGGAGTAACCATAAAACAATGATTGGAAAGATTCCAATTTGTGAACTTATCAGGATGTCGGTTAACCCTTATTCGAAGTAGAGGTTTAGGACGTATCGTGACAAATTCCATTTTCGATATAAGTTAATCCCTAAACAATATCTCTTTGACTAGTTCTATAAATAAAGCGACAAACAACTGCTACTCCTGCTACAACTAAAATTATAGAGATTAGTGGTCTCGATCCATAGACCTCCACGTTGTTTGGAGCATGTATCGGTAAATAAACATTAAATGCTAATACAACTGCTGCTACCATTGTCGCTATTACTGACTTACGCACCATGCCAAAGAATAATGGAATGAAACCGATAATTGCTGTCACCATAGCTTGGATAAAGACTTCTAAATACAACCTCAACGACAAAAACGACGTAATCTGCTCTGTAATAATTGGAGAATACAAATTTGCCATATAAATTAAGCTAAACGAAACAACGATCGTAGCTAGGAAGAAAATGGTTGTCAAGACACCTACAAGAAGTATCTTTGATAAAAGCAGCTTCCAACGTGGGAGGGGATATAGAAAGAGAACTGTTATCGTTTTACTCTTGTATTCATTGATAATAAGATCCACCATAAAAATTGCGGCTACAATCGTAGTCGAAATTCTTACAATCGTTAGGATAAATCGATAGATAAAGTGATAATCTGGATAATTCGGATAGACTGCTTGTAAATCGGTAGGATTAATCTCCTGTACTATCAGCCAAACAAGGGAAGAGATGGCAAAATTAATTATCACAAATCCGAACAAATAAGACTTCCAGTGAAGTTTTTTTATATCCATCTTAAGTAATTGAATCATATATCATCTCCTCCCTTATATGTTTGTAAAATATAGTCTTCTAATGTATCTTGCGTTTCTTTTATTTCGTGTATCGCTATACCATGCGTGACTAGCATTTTCACAATTTCGTGTGTCGGGATGGTTGATGCATAGATACGGATGGTGGAATCACTAATCACTCGATAATTAGAAAGTTGAAGTTCGTTTTCCAATAAGTGAGCCACTTGGCTGCTGGAATCTATTGTCAATTCCGTATACCTAAAATAATCTTCTTTGATATCGCGCACCGATACTTCCTCCGTCAACTTGCCATCACGTAGCACACCCACCGTATCAGCTAACTGCTCTAATTCTTCCATATGGTGACTCGAAATGATTACCGTTATGCCATATTGTTGATTAAGATTCCAAATAATTTGGCGTAGCATTTTTATTCCCATTGGATCCATATTGTTGGAAGGTTCATCGAGAATGAGCAATTTAGGCTTCAAAGCTATCGCTCTAACCAGACCTAACCTTTGCTTTACACCAGCTGAATAGTTTCGAACTGGCTTTTGGACTTGATCTTCTATCTCAACTCGATGGATGGTTTCTGTAATAAGTTGTTGATCATAAAAACCCATGTAATCCAAATGCATCTGCAGATTTTCAAGCCCCGTGCGATTCTCATAAAAAACAGGTTCTCCAATCATGCTACCAATTTGTTGCAAATATGAATAGGAGCTATTCGTAATCCGTTCACCAAAAATTTCTATTTCTCCATGGCTCGGCTTCCATAGACCAATGAGTAGTTGGAATAGCGATGTTTTACCTGCCCCATTCGGACCTACTAGGCCATAAATTTCTCCTTGTCTCACATGCATGTTAACTTCTGAAATAATCGTTTGTTTATGCATCTGCTTGCTGAGTTTTTCCGTCTTCACTATATAAGACATATCACCATCTCCTTAACTACTTTGACATCGCTGCAACTTCACTGTGATACTTGTCTTAACAAAGGGAGTACTAATTATCTCAATGTCTCCATACATCTTTTTGACTAGCTGCTTAGTGATAGCCAGACCTAATCCCGAACTTTGGTTATCCTTGTTCTCCATCTTATCTTTTGTATACAGCCGTTCAAATACAAGCTCTTTATATGGTTCACTGATTCCCTGACCGCGATCCCATATTTCGATATAGACAAATTGTTCATCCGCTCGAAGCTTCATACCAATTACTTTTCCTTCGTCACCGTAACGAATCGCATTGGATAATAAATTTTGTAAAACTCGATCGAGAGCTTCTTTATTAGCTAAAGCATAAACAGGTTGATCTAGTAACTGGAGATCCATGCTCAGCCCTTTTCCTTCGACTTGTTGATAGAAGCTAAGAACATTCTCCTTACACAATTCCAACAGGTCTAATTGTGAAAGAGTAACATCAACATCATCTGACTCTAAACGCACTAATTCAAAGAAACGATTGATACGTTGTACAATTTCTTGTGCTTTATCATGAATAAGTGACAGATATCTTGTTTTTTCTTTAGGATCCATAGCAGGGTCTTGTAAAAGGCTTTCCGTTAGTCCCAGAACAACAGTAAGTGGTGTCCGCAAATCATGTGAGATGTTAGTTATCATTTTCTTCATTGCTAGTTCTTTCTGTGAAAAGGTAATCGAGGATTCCTGTATCACCTGGAGCAAACGATTGATTTCAACCAACAGCAACTTCAAAGCCGAGTCATTCGTAAAATGATATAAGTTATGAGCCGATGGTTGATTCACCAAATCTGCCAATCGGCCTACGATATCACGTAGTTCTCGCGCGTGACGTATACGAGAATAAATGATATACGCAATCAACAAACAGATGATAACGACTAGCACACTAATTGCCATCTTGATCTCCCCACTTATAACCGATGCCCCAAATTGTTTTCACATATAACGGTGATGAGGGATTATCTTCAATCTTCTCTCTCAGTCTGCTTATATGCACATTAATAATATTCGCATCTTCATAGTAATCTTCTTTCCAAACACGCCTGTAGATTTCTTCTTTGGTGAAAATCTTATTACGCTGCCCTATCAATAACTGCAAAATTTTGAATTCCTTCAAAGTCAGTTGAATCGATTGATTGTTTTTCATTACGGAATACGTATCCGGTAAAATCTCCAGTCCTTCCACTTTTGTCACTTGATCGTTTTGCTCTGTTTGATAGCCTGCTCGGCGCAAAAGTGCCTTCAATCTGGCCAATAGCTCGGTCATCGAGAATGGCTTGGCTAAATAATCATCTGCACCAAAGCCAAGCCCTAATGCCTTATCTAAATCAGATCCCTTCGCTGAAAGTATCATAATCGGTACTAAACTATGGGTTCTAATTACCTTTAAACATTCTATTCCATCCTTTTTCGGAAGCATCAAGTCTAGTATAAGTAAGTCGAACGATTCCTGCTGAACGGTTTCAATAGCAGTCTCTCCATCATACACACAGACAATGGTATACCCTTCTTCACTTAAAAAGTTATCAACCATTTCACTAATATTCGCATCATCTTCAATAAGTAATATTCGTTGTGACATGTTGGCATCACATCCTTATCCATCATATATGGACTCATTATATCATTTATTGTAGATGCTTATTAAAGAAGCGAAGGGATTTCTCATTAACTTGCTTATGAACCTCTTGCGGATCACCTTGTGGCGCTAAAAGTAGTGGTGCATAAAGCGGTAGATCAGAGAAGCTAATATGTGAAGTATGCTCAAACACCTCGGATTCGGCACCAGCTGCTAGCATAAGCTCC
The DNA here is from genome assembly GCF_017599345.1 of Gracilibacillus suaedae. Taxonomy (GTDB): domain Bacteria; phylum Bacillota; class Bacilli; order Bacillales; family Amphibacillaceae; genus Gracilibacillus; species Gracilibacillus suaedae. The sequence continues at coordinate 144,245 of NZ_JAGFVL010000057.1, read as the reverse complement.
CTACGCTTTTCTATTTCTTCCCTGTTTGTTCGATGCCATTCTTTCGTATGTCCTGACAGTTCCATGACTTCCTCTTCACTATATTCATCCAGGGTTTGATAAAATGATTCTGAATCAAGCGATGAGTCTGCAGCCATAAGCATAAGCGGTTTGTCAAGCTCGACCGGGAAATCTTCCATTCCAAAAATTCCCCCATCCATATTAATAGCTGCCTTCACTCTGTCATCGTTCAATAACATATAAATTGCAGTAGAACCACCATAAGAATGACCTATCATACCAATTCGGTCCAAGTCCATTGCATTATTAAACCGCTCACTTTGATTTAATATCTTTAGTTGATCAATCACAAATTTACTATTAGATGCCCATCGATCCATATGTGGATCCAGTTCAGAAGCTCCAGCTCCAACTAAATTTAGGTATTGATTCTCCATAACTTTCCCATCCGGAAAAACAGTCGCTGCTGCATAATTAGGCTGATCAACCGCAATGACAATGTAACCATGACTCGCTAACTCTTCTACTTGAAACGTATTCTGATTTCGTATTCCGCCCAATCCATGAGAAAATAACAACACTGGATAAGATGCTTGTGTCGAGGAAATATCAGCGTCTAAGTAGGCATGAGTCTGAATTCCACCTAAATGACGTAATGCAAAATCAGGAAAACCTACCATAGCGGATAGGCCAGCCGTTACTTCGGGGCCATCTAGAATATATGTTGCCCTTTGCTGATTATTTATTGGTTCTGCTGGATACCAAGCTTGAACCATCAACTCATTATCCTCTTCTTGTAAGTGCAATACACTTGTCCCCACCTCTTCTTCTCCTGTCGGCTTAGCAAAAGTAAACACAGGTAACAAGGATGGAAGTACAAATGATATCACGCTATACAATAACGCTAACCCGACGGATAGAACCTGTTTCCATCTTTTGGACTTACGAGTTGCCTTTCTATTCTGATAAATCATACACAAAAGGGTCAACACAGGCATACAGTAAGCCGGAATCATTTGCCACCTTGCGCTTAGCACCACTTGAATGATGGTTAGCAAGGAAATGATAGAAAAGAGTCCCACCTTTTTTTTGGTTATAGATCTAGTTACTAACGCCCACCAAAGCATACCTACATTCAAAACTAACACGACGATTTCAAAACTATTCATCTCAAGCTCATCCTTTCCATTTCTTGTAGAGATAGTGTAGCAAGGAGAACTTTCTCATTTATTAAGCAAATCTTACTTATTTCTTAAGAATGGCAGGTTTGTGGACAAGTAGCACAGTGATAAAGTGAGACTTGTAGAGAAGAGTTGTAGACGAAGCATATAAGGAAGCCGGTAAATTTTCTGTACCTGATTGTTTGCTAGTCTCTAATTACTTAATGCGAAATTTGATAATGGCCCAAACTATAAAAAAACAGGAGAAACATTTGTTGCGTTTCTCCTGCTTTTTTTCCTTTTATTCAATAGATACCCATGATTTGGTTTCTGCTGATTGCTCTACTGCTTCCAAGACAATCTGGTTCTTCACACCGTCATCAAAGTTGGGAACGGGTTGATAATCTTCCGCAATACCACGTAAAAATTCATCAATTAAATGGATAAACGTGTGTTCATATCCAATAATATGCCCTGGAGGCCAATATGCTCCAACATATGGATGAACTTCTTCGGTACAATTGATCAACCGAAAGCCTTGGGTCCCTTCTTCATCATCGGCAAAATAGACTTCTAAATTATTCATGTTTTCCATATCCCAACGGATCGAGCCTTTTTCACCGTTGATTTCGAATTTGTTTTTGTTGCGGTTTCCGCCAGCAAATCGAGTTGCTTCAAACGTACCTAATGCGCCATTTTCAAAACGTGCAAGAAAGGCAGTGGCATCATCAACGGTTACTTCACCCATTTCATTTGCATCACCTTTGGCATTAAGTCCGCCTGTCATCTCACCGACCGGACGTTGTTTAATGAATGTTTTCATAATTCCAGTAACTTCCGCGAATTCGCCAATCAAGAAGCGAGCAAGGTCAATACTATGAGCACCGATATCGCCTAACGCACCAGATCCGGATACTTCTTTTTTCAGCCTCCATACCAATGGAAAATTCGGATCCATAATAAAGTCTTGTAAATAGTTGGCTCGATAATGATAGACTCGGCCTATTTTACCGTCTTCCATTAATTTTTTGGCATATTGAACAGCTGGTGCAAAGCGATAATTATGGCAAATCATATGTTTTACACTATTTTCTTTAACCGCTTGAAGCATTTCTTTTGCTTCCTCTACAGTTAGTGCTAGTGGTTTTTCGGTAATAATATGTTTCCCTGCTTTGGCTGCAGCAATCGCAATTTCAGCATGGGTATGGTTCGGTGTTACGATATCGATCACATCAATATCGTCTCGATCGATTACCTTCTTCCAATCTGTTTCATAGCTTTCCCATCCCATTTTCTCTTGAGCTTCTTTGACCGCTTCCACATTCCTACCAGCAATCACTTTTAACTCCGGTACTAGCGGATTATCAAAGTAAAAGGGAAGATCACGATAAGCATGGCTATGTGCTTTACCCATAAACTGATAACCAATCATCCCGATTCTTACTTTTTGATTTACGCCCACCACATTTCACCAACCTTTTCTTTAATTAAAGCATTTTTCAGAACTGCTACTGCTTTTTGGAATCCTTCCTCAACAGACATTAAACTGTCTTCATGCTCAATACTTACTGCTCCTTGATAGCCTACTAATTGTAGAGCACTAATCATTCTTTTCCATTCTTCCTCACCATGACCATAACCAACAGTACGGAAAATCCAAGAACGATTTAGCTCGTCACTATATGGTTTTGTGTCTAACACACCATTTGCTGCTGTGTTTTGTGGATCAACCGCGGTATCTTTCGCATGGAAGTGGAACAACGCATCATGCTCTCCAAGCTCTTTAATGTTAGCGACAGGGTCCATCTGCTGCCAGTACAAATGACTAGGGTCAAAGTTGACACCGATATTTTTCCCACATGCATCACGAAGCTTCAAAGCGGTTTCATTATTAAACACGACAAATCCCGGATGAGGCTCAATGGCGATACGGACATTGTGTTCTGCGGCAAAGTCATTTTGCTCTTTCCAGTAAGGAATGACTTTTTCTTGCCATTGCCATTCTAATACTTCTGGATGATCTTCTGGCCAAGCGGCCGTCACCCATACTGGATATTGAGAATACTCGGATTCCCCTGGGCATCCGGAAAAGGTAACTACCGTGTCGACACCGATCTTCTCGGCTAATAACACTGTCTCTTCAAACTGTTGATGGTGCTGACCGGAGATATTTTGATTAGGATGTAATGGATTACCGTGACAACTAAGTGCACTAATTTCGATATTTCTTTCAGTAAAAGCTTGCTGAAATGCCGCTAATTTTGCTTCATCCGCTAAAAGCTCTGTCGGATTACAATGGGCATTCCCCGGATATCCTCCTGTTCCTATTTCAACAGCTTCCAAACCTGCGTCCTTTACCTGATCAAGCGCTTCTTCTAACGATTTATCACCAAACAAAACAGCAAATACACCTAACTTCATTCCATTCACCTCATTTAGAATTTTTTTTAACCGGACAAAAGCCCGATAGATAACTATTGCAAACTAATGAAAATTTGTGTCTCGGCGCTAACGTATGTTGTGCGGACATTTAGTGCGTTATTTATCAGAATAATTGTCTATTTTCGGTGTTGGCGGACATTTAATTCCTTATTTGGTACCTTTCGTTAAAAATTAGCATAAAATTCGATGAATAGCGGAATAGATGTCCGCAGATAGCCTAAAAACGCCATTTTTGTCACAGATAGCGGAACAAATGTCCTCGTTCTGTCCAGGTCCACGTTTTTTGCAATGTTTACCTTTTACATGCTTATTTTTTGTTGAAAAATGTTTCATCAATGCCTATTGGTAATGGTTCGGGTTGTTTACAACTGCTTGTTAATACATAATGTTTATTGTCCCGTGATGCGTCATGAACCCCGTGCATAATATCGAGTACATGAAATGCTAGCTGTCCGTCTGTTCTAGATGTTCGCTTATTCTCAATGGCATCAACCATATCTGCGACACCCAATCCACGGCTATTATCACTAAAACCATGTGTCAGAGGTACTTCTGACCATTCTTTATGCTCTTTTCTTCTTACATAAACAGGGCCACCAAAATTATTCGGATCCGGGACAGAAATCGTACCTTCCGTACCGTAAATTTCAATTTTCGGAAGCTGATGGTGCCAAGTATCAAAGCTTGTAATAATAGAAGCAACTGCTCCAGATTCAAAATCAAGTACACCGTTAATCTGAGTCGGAACTTCTACTTGAATTTTTTTACCGTAATTCGGTTCACTTGTGATCATTCTTTCCTTATAAGTCATTTGAGCAGATCCAGTAATACGGGATACCGGTCCCATCAAATTGATAAGAGCCGTTAAATAGTATGGTCCCATATCAAACATTGGTCCTCCACCTTCCTGATAATAGAAGGTAGCGTCTGGATGCCAGCTTTCATGACCCGGAATCATCATAAATGCTGTGCCAGAGATTGGCTTTCCAATCCAACCATCATCGATCAATTTACGAGACGTTTGAATACCAGCACCTAAAAAGGTATCTGGGGCATTACCGATATATAATCCTTTCTCCTGTGCCACTTCTAACATCCGCTTACCGTCTTCTCGGCTAACTGCTAACGGCTTTTCACCATAAACATGCTTGCCATTTTCTAATGCTTGAATCGCTATTTCTGCATGAACTGCTGGAATTGTTAAATTAATAACTAACTCAATATCTGGATCCGCTATCAATTCTTCTGTTGTATAAGCCTTAGTAATACCGAATTCCTGGGCACGTTCCTCTGCACGTTCTTTTACAATATCTGCAACTGCTTCGATCTCGTAATTGCCAAACCTTGCTGCGTTCTGTAAATAAATACGACTGATATTCCCGCAACCTATAATTCCAACCTTCATGTTGACTCCCCCTTTATCTGCTTGCCCAAGTCATTCCGTTTCTCATTAATTTCATTACTTCTGGCATACGGACAATTTCAGCTACATGACCTAACCCACAGTAATACACTTTGCCTTCTCCCCATTTTTTCGTCCAGACCACCGGCATATCTACTTCACCATTGGTCTGGTAAGGTCCTTCTGCTACTGGAAAGCGCGTTGTTGCATGCACTTTCACAGCAGGGTCAACATGCATATAATATTGTTCCGATACAACGGTAAAATCCTCCATCCCTTCTGTTAACGGGTGATCTGGATCTACAATATGTACTTGATAGGAAACCCCGTCATTACCCGGATGTGCTACCCATTGGCCACCGACCATAAATTGATAGTCTACTTCCCAGCGGAATGAATCTCCCATACCACCATGTAAACCGGCTAAACCTGTACCTTGAGCCACTGCGTCTAATAGAGGTTGCAGTTGTTCTTTTTCGATTGTACCTTGTGTCCAGTTCGGAACAATTAAGTCATACTGGGTTAAATCATCTTCCTGTAATGTCGTTAAGGTATCCGTTATGTTAACTTCGAACCCTTCTTCCTCGAGAATTCCGCCTAATATATCTGCTACTTCTTTTGGTTCATGACCTTCCCAGCCACCTTGAAAAATGAGTGCTTTCTTCATGACTATCCCTCCATTAGTAATCTTTTATAGTGAAAATAATCGAAATCTGCATGTTTGCGCTGACCACTTAAATCTTGTGCGGCCACTCCAACAAATGTTCCCGTAAAACGAATGTATTCTGCGTCATCATCGGAAAGATGCCCAATATCTATTTGTTCTCCGATCGTTTGCCAGTTTCCTTCTTTTGTCGTGTAAAAGAATTGTAAAAGGTGGCGATGAATCTCTGCTTTTAAATATATTTCCGTATTTTCTGGTAATGCGACATCTTTGTCGAGCAGTTCATCATACTCACCATACTTCGTTTCGATGATACCTAAACATTTACCATGCTCCTCATGCTCTGTTACTCGTAAATAGACATGATCATTGGTATCATAGTAAATCATTAATCCTGCCATTTGTTGAAAATGATCTGGATGGAAGTCAATTTTGGTTTCGACCTCTACATCGAAATGTTTCAACCTTCTCATCAACATACTTTGTCGATGGAACGAACTTACTGATTCTTCACCAAACAAACGTAAATAACTAGGTCTGTCTGTTAAGTTAAACCAATCTCCATCAAAGGTCCGTCTCAATGCATTCCAATATTTTAGGAGCTTGTTATCATTAAAATCATCGTAGTCTGGTAGTTTTTCCACTTCAAATTCTGGTAGATTAGGAGCTTCGACTGTAGTGCTCGGATTTGGTCCATCTACAACTCTAATCCAGCCATCATCTGTCCAATAGCATTTCTGTATCGCTGTTTCTCTCCCTAATATGCACTTGTCGTCTATAACAGGACGTCCACATAAATGGGCAATATACCAATCACCATTTTGTGTCTCTACAAAACAACCATGCCCCGCTTTCTGGAGTTGATTGTCTTGCGATTTATCAGAAGTTAGAATCGGATTCGTTGGATCCACTTCATATGGACCATCAATTGATTTGGAACGTGCTACTGTTGCTGCATGGGTATACCATGTCCCGCCTTCAGCAGTTAACAAATAATAGTAGCCATTTCGTTTATATAAATGAGGGGCCTCTGTTAATCCTAGTTCCGTACCTCTGAAAATATTCTTAATTGGGCCTATTAATTTTTGTTCAGCAGGTGAATACTCCTGTAAGGCAATACCTGCAAAAGAATTCGTTCCTTTGCGATGATCCCAAATCATATTGACGAGCCACTTCCTACCATCTTCATCATGAAAAAGGGAAGGATCAAATCCACTACTGTTAAGATAAACAGGCTCCGACCATGGCCCTTCGATATTCTCGGCTGTTACTAAATAATTATGGGTGTCTTTAAATGCACCTTGTCTGCTTTTGACATCCGTGTAGATTAAGTAAAAAACACCATAGGAATAAGATAAGCACGGTGCCCAAACGCCACCTGAATTAACATTACCTAACATATTTAACTGTGATTCTCTTGTTAACGGATAACCTGTTAACTCCCAATTTACTAGGTCTTTAGAGTGATAGATTTGTACACCTGGAAACCACTCAAAGGTGGAAACGGCAATATAATAATCATCTCCCACTCTTACAATTGATGGATCAGGATGATAGCCAGGTAACACCGGATTTGTTATCGTTTTCATTTTTGCCTCCTTAGCCTTTCACAGAACCTGCTGCAAGTCCTGTTACTATTTTCTCCTGTGCTATAAAGTATACCAATAAAAGGGGTAAACTTCCAAGTGTAAGGGCTGCCATAATACCAGGAATGTTGACAGAAAACTCACCGTAAAATTCCCGCAAACCAATTGGGAGTGTAGCATTTTGAGTAGAGTTTGTTAACACTAACGCAAAAATAAATTCATTCCAGATGTGGATAAAATTATAGATTGCAACTGTCGCCACAGCTGGTGTCAACAAAGGGAAAATAATACTCCAAAACAGTCGCAAATGACTACAACCATCCATTTTAGCCGATTCTTCGAGTTCCTTTGGAATATCTCTCATAAATTGTGTAAAAATTACAATGGAAATTGGCAGTGCAAACGCAATATAGGGTCCGATCAAGCCAAACAGGGAATCGTATAATCCCATTTTGTTCGTTAAGATAAAAATCGGTACAAGTGTCGTATGAATCGGGATCATCATCCCCACCATAAACAAAATAAATATCGGCCGATTCAAACGGAATTTCAACCTTGCTAATGGGTAACTGGCCATCGCTGCAATGAGAATCACAATAATAACGGAAACAACCGAAACAACTAAACTATTAGCAAAATATCCAAAAAACTGCAGTTCCGCTAACAGTTTGTAATTATCTAACGAAAAACTTTCAGGAAAAGACCATGGTGAAGTCATAAACTCCATTTGACCTTTAAACGATGTTAAAAACATGATTAAAAAAGGAAGCCCTGTTACAATGAATAAAAAGAGCGCCAATAAATATAATGGAATACCTTTTATCGCTTTCAACATTATCCATTCCCCCTTGTTGATCTATCACCTAATAAAATAAAAACTGTTACAATGAAGGCAATGATAAACATCGAGAAGGAGATACTACTACCATAACCCATATTAAAATTCGTAAAGGTTTGCTTATACATATAAGTTGCCATTAACTCCGTTGAATTGTTTGGTCCTCCACCTGTCATAACATAAATCAGGTCAAAGTATTTTAATGAACCTATGACAGATAAAATCGCAGAAGTGATGATAATCGGTTTTAATAAGGGCAATGTAATACTTTTAAACCTTTGCCATCCGCTCGCACCATCAATATCCGCTGCTTCATACAATTCTTCTGGTATACCAACCATTGTTGCTCTAAAAAGAATCATATAAAATGGAGCAAACTGCCAACATACAGTTGCAATAACTGCCCAAATAGCAGTACTCTCTTTACCAATCCATGCCGTTTGCAAGGATTCTAAGCCGATTCCTTCTAAAATGGCATTTAACAAACCATAGTTACCTTCGTAAATAAAGATGAACAAGATACCAATCGCAACTGTTGACATTAAAAATGGCATAAAATATACCGAGCGGAATAATCTCATACCTTTAATTGGGCTAAAAAGTAAAAGCGCCATGATTAAACCAACCGGCAACTGCGTTAATAGCGAAGCAATAACTAACAAGAAGTTATTTTGAATGGAGGTCCAAAATACATCGTCCTGAAATAACTGTATATAATTATCTAATCCTACAAAAACCATATTAGCATCGATACCTGTCCAGTCAAACGTGCTATAATAGAATGTCATAAATATTGAGTAAATGACATAGACACCATAAATAATAAATGCTGGTGCAATAAAACCGATAATCACCCATGTATCCTTGTTCTTCTTCTTTTTGCGAACATGTACTGTATCTAGACTAATTTCTTGCAATCTACTCATATCATCACCACCTGGTTTTAATAATTAGAGAACTACATTAAAACCGTGGTTAATGTAGTTCTCCATATAACTATTCTTTTAATACCTCTTTTGCCGTTGCTTCCACTTCAGCCATTGCCTGTTCTGGTTCCATTGACAAACCAAATAAAGCTTGGGTGGTATCTAGATGTACCTGTGCTAATTCTGGCGGCAATGTTTGATCATAATAGGTTTGCATTGCTTGTGAACTTTCTAATACTTCACTCATTTCTTTGATATAAGGATCTTCATACTCCACACCATTCACAGCTGAAATAGACCCTGCGTTATTAGACATATCTGTTGCAGTTTCAAGACTTGCTAGTTCATTGACCAATTCAGCAGCTAATTCAGAATGTTCAGTCTGTTGCGCTACAGAAAAAACAGGGGATACACCACCTACTACATGGTTTTTCTCACCATCTCCGCCTTCAATGGAAGGGAATAAGAAAAACCCTAATTTATCTTCAAACTCCGGCATTTCATCACGTACATTATTCACTAACCAACCACCCATTGTCATCATTGCTGCACTTTCTGTGTAAAGCATTTGGCGAGATTGTCCAGTATCATAGTTCATCCCATTTACACCTTCCGGAAATGCACCCATTTCTACTAATTCTTGAACTTTTTTTCCTGCTTCTACATATGCCGTATCATCAAAATTACGTCCTGTGCGTTCAAATGCTTCATTAAATAGCTCCGGTCCACCAATTCGCTCCGCTAGATACATTAAATAGAAAGAACCTGTCCATTTCGTTTGATTTGCCAAGGCGAATGGTGTTATATCATTATCCGTTAATGTTTCAACAATTTCTAATAAGTCATTATATGTCTCTGGTTCTTCTAACCCATATTCTTCAAATATGTCTTTATTGTAGAAAACTGGTACGACATCCATACTCACCGGTGCTCCGTAAACCTTACCATCAAAAGTTGAAACTGACAAAGCAGCTTCGTTATAGAGACTTTCATCAACTGAATCCGTAATATTCATCACTTGATCAGAATCTACGAACTGTTTCAGCCAACCACCTCCCCAAGAATGGAAAACATCCGGTGGATTACCTCCCCCCATCGCTACACTTAACTGGGATTTATATGGATCATTTTCTTGTTGGGAAACATCTACTGAAACATTTGGATTATTTTTTTCGAAACGTTCAACCGCTTCTTCAATAGATTCTTTGGAAGGACCCGTTTCAATATGCCATAAAGTTAATGTTGTCTGATCTCCGTCACTCTCCGCATTCTCACTGCTATTTTCTTTATCCGTCTCTCCTGTAGCATCATCTGCTGTGCCTTCTGTATTGGTTGAATCAGATGGACCACAACCAGCAACAACTAAAAGTATTAGAATCAGCATGAACCAACAAATTTTCTTATTGAACATAAATACAACCCCTTCCTTTTTGTCAACGCTTACATTTTAGGGTTAAACCTTTATCAAAACCTCCTTTTTTTACATTTTTATCATGAATAAGTTTATTTAATTAATAAACTTATTAACTAAAACTGTATTATTATAAAACCTTGTTTTTTATTATAAAACGATTAAATTTATGGTCATTATAACTAGTGATTTTTTGTTTGTCAACAAATTATTGTAATCGTTATGAATCTGACGTAGTTTTATAATATAAAACTACTTTTTATATTATTGACATAAGTCTTTAATCCTTCTATACTTAAATTAACGTTTTTGAAAACGCTTCAAAAGGAGAGATGTTTTGTTATGGGCAAAATAAATCAGTTAATGGATCACCCTGAAGATATTTATGATATTAAAACCGTTTCAAGAGGACCGATCGGCAAATTACCTCTAACTGATCACATGCTGAGAAAATCTCCAAGTGGAAATTTATTTGGACTCTCACAAAATGTAGGTATGGGATGGAGTCCAAATAGGTTAGATGGGAAACAAGTATTATTGTTAAGTACACAAGGTGGTTTAAAGGATGCAAACGGTAATCCATTAGCTTTAGGATATCATACAGGTCATTGGGAGGTAGACATTTTAATGAAAGAAGCAGCCAATGAAGTCAGTCAACATGCAGGTATCCCTTTCGCTGCATATGTTAGTGACCCATGTGATGGAAGATCCCAAGGAACAGCGGGAATGTTCGATTCCTTTCCTTATCGTAATGATGCCGCCATGGTTTACCGCCGCTTAATCCGTTCGTTACCAACTCGAGATGCCGTTCTTGGTATAGCTACATGTGATAAAGGTCTGCCAGCCATGACCATTGCTTTAGCATCGATGCAAGATCTGCCTACGGTTGTTATTCCAGGCGGTGTCACGTTACCACCGCTATATGGTGAAGATGCTGGGAAAGTACAAACTATAGGCGCAAGATATGCTAATGATGAATTATCATTAGAAGAAGCTGCTGAATTAGGCTGTATGGCTTGTGCGACTCCAGGTGGCGGATGTCAGTTCCTTGGAACAGCCGCTACAGCACAAGTAATTGCCGAAGCATTAGGTATGACAGTTCCTCATGCTGCACTAGCACCGTCTGGACAGAAAGTATGGAAAGAGATGGCTCGTCAATCAGCAAGATCCCTTATTGCGATGGAAGACGAACAACTGACAACAAAAAATATCGTGACAGATGATGCCATTCATAATGCAATGGTGGTACACGCTGCTTTTGGTGGATCTACCAATCTATTACTACATATCCCCGCAATTGCCCATGCAGCAAAATGTAAAACACCAGCATTGGAAGATTGGCACCGCATTAACAAAGAAACTCCTCGTCTTGTGAGTGTATTACCAAATGGTCCAACACCACATCCTACCATTCGCGCCTTTCTTGCAGGAGGGGTTCCTGAAGTCATGTTACACCTTCGTCATCTAGGTTTGTTACGTGAACATGTTATGACGGTTACTGGTCATACACTGCAGGAAAATTTGGATTGGTGAGAACAATCTGAACGCCGACAAAGAATGAAAGAAAAGTTAAAAGAAGCTGACCAAATTGATGCGGATGAAGTCATTATGTCAAAAGAAAAAGCAATACAACGCGGATTAACCTCTACTGTCACCTTCCCTACCGGCAACATTGCACCTGAGGGAGCCGTTATTAAATCTACGTCTATTGACTCATCAAGATTAGATGAACATCAAGTATATTACCATAAAGGCGAAGCAAAAGTTTTTACTAGTGAGGCAAGTGCTATCGAAGCAATCAAGACACAACAAATTGAAAAAGACGATATCATGGTCCTTACCGGTTGCGGTCCATTAGGTACAGGTATGGAAGAAACATATCAGGTTACCTCTGCGTTAAAACACTTATCTTATGGTAAGTATGTCACTTTAATTACCGATGCTCGTTTTTCGGGTGTATCAACAGGCGCTTGTATAGGGCATGTCGGTCCAGAAGGGTTGGCAGACGGTCCTATCGGCAAATTACAAGATGGTGACTTAATAGAAGTTCGAATCGATGCCAAAAATCTTGAAGGATCAATTAACTTTATCGGCAGCTCAGAACAAGAGGTTTCTCCTGTAGAAGGTGCTGACATCCTTGCTTCTAGAGAAAGGAATGCTGATATTAAACCATCGGACAAATTACCTGATGATACCCGTCTTTGGGCTGCTTTACAGAAAGTGAGCGGCGGAACTTGGAAAGGTAGTGTCTATGATGTCGATCGGATTATTGAGGTGTTGGAGGCTGGGGAGAAAGTGTTAGAAAAAGAGAAAGAAGTTCACACCAGTCACTAGGCAGACGCACTCTCACCACACATAAGAAAAGCGCAGAGTGCCCGTTTAAAACAAGAGCGGCTGGATCGAAGCAATTGAAATAAAGAAATTACAGTGAGTTTACGAACCGAGGATGACTTTTCGTAGGGCGCTTTCGGGAAGTCGCCTAGTTTCTGGGTACTTCGCGGACGAGGCTCACCATGCCCATATTTATTCACATAGCCAAATTTTATCATTCCTATACCATGAAAAGCAGAAACTCAGCTCATTGAGTTTCTGCTTTCTCTAAGTGGATTTAGATTTTATCCTTTAAGAAAAACCGTTTTTGTAGTTGTAAAGAACTCTTTTGCTGCTTGACCTTGTTCTCGCGAATAAGAGCTGGATGCCTTCATTCCTCCAAATGGTGCCTGTAATTCTACACCTGCTGTTTCCGAATTAATACGGACTAGTCCTGCTTCAATATCATCGATAAAGGATAGAATATGATCAATGTTTTTGGTGAAGATAGATGCACTTAGTCCATATTCCACATCATTAGCTAATTCAATTGCTTCTTCAACTGTATCTACTTTCATTAAAGCTAGAACAGGTCCAAAGATCTCTTCTTGAGCAATGGTCATATCAGTAGTAACACCATCAAAAATAGTCGGTTCAATATAGTAACCATCTTTCAGGCTTCCTTCTGTTAATTGATTACCACCAAGTACTAATGTTGCCCCTTCTTCTTGGCCTTTGGCAATATAATGCTTGACGGTGTTAAACTGTCCTTCACTTGCACATGGTCCCATCCAGGTTGATGCGTCCATTCCATCACCTACTGTAATTACTTGCGCCTTTTCGATTAAGCGTTGTTTGAATTGCTCATAGATACTGGATTGAACAATGACACGACTACTACAAGTACACTTCTGTCCCGTAGATTTCAGACCACCACTAAGTGTCGCATCTACTGCTGCTTCAACATCTGCATCTTCTGTTATGATTATTGGGTTTTTACCACCCATCTCAAGTTGATATTTACCACCACGAGCTGCAACAATTTTGCCAATATTTTTCCCTACATTATTAGAGCCTGTAAACGTAACAGCATTAACATCGGTATGCTCCGCTAAGCCTTGACCGATAACAGAGCCACTTCCTGTTATAAAATTAACAACTCCGTCTGGAAAACCTGCCTTATCAAAGCATTCGATTACCTTTGCAGCAGTTACTGCTCCTTCTGTGGCTGGTTTTAAGATAACGGTATTACCGTAAATTAAAGCAGGTGCCATTTTCCATATTGGGATTGCTACTGGGAAATTCCACGGTGTAATCACACCAACTACTCCAATAGGTACACGTTTACTAAACATTAGCGCACTTGCATCTGTGGATGGTATGACATCTCCATCAGAACGCATCCCTTCCCCTGCATAATATTTCAAGATTTGAATGCCTCGAGTCGTTTCTCCTTTTGCTTCCGGCAAGGATTTCCCCATTTCTTTCGTCATGGTTGTGGCGATCTCTTCCAAATTTTCCTCTAACATTGCTGCCGCTTTATATAAATAATTTCCTCTTTCAGCTCCTGCTACTTTTCGCCATGCTTTTTGAGCATTTTTGGCTTGTGCTACTGCCTGATCCAATTCAAAATTTGTCGAATTTTGCATACTTCCGACTACTTCATTTTTATTGGCTGGGTTGTAGCTTTCCAACACTTCACCGGACACCGTTTCTTTCCATTCTCCACCAATATAATTCAAAAATGCTTTACCACTCATATTAGACTCTCCTTTTTGTTAATATTGCTGACTAATTTAACTGGATTTCGTAATACACCAATCGATTCAATTTCAATTTCGATGACATCTCCCTCCTGTAACGTGAAGCTGTCATCTGGAATGATACATGTTCCCGTAAGCAAAGTTGTTCCATCTACAATGTCATTATCCTTTATTAAATAGGAAACTAATTCGTTATAAGTCCTTTTCAACATAGAGGTATTGGCGGAACCTTTCGATATTACTTCACCATTGCGTTGAATGCGGCATTCAATTTCTAGACTATAAGGATTCTCTATTGTATCCGCTAACAATATTGCTGGACCAATGGAACAAGAGTGTTTCCACATCTTAGCCTGTGGTAAATAAAGTGGGTTCTCTCCCTCGATGTCACGGCAACTCATATCATTTCCAATTGTATAGCCTAAAATTTCTCCATCTGCTTTTACCACTAAAGCTAATTCAGGCTCTGGTATTTGCCAAGTGGAATCTGTTCTAATTCCGACAGGTTCTTCTGGACCTATTAATCTACGTGCCGTAGATTTTAAGAAGATTTCAGGTCTCTCGGCATCGTACACCTTATCATAAAATGAATTGGTTTGAACTTTGGCTTCTCTGTTTCTTGCTTCCTTACTTTTTAAGTAGGTTACGCCTGCAGCCCATACTTCATCTGATAAAACAGGTGCTAATAACTCTAAGTCAAAGAAATCTAGTGAGATTGGTTGCTTATTTATGATTTCCTCTTCAATCATTTGACTGCAACTTTTGTTAGCTTTATCAGCTTTTCGTATCAAATCTTGAAATGAACCTTCAGATAATTCAAAAATATCATTGTCATAAGTAACCGCGGCTAACTTTGCTACACTAGCATTTTTTTTGAATCGGATAACCTTCATTTTATTTTCCTCCTATATAGTAATTAAATAACAACCATTACCCATCTCTCTTTGGTTTTACAATATAAAACTGGGTTCTTAAATATAGTTATTAAAAAATTTATCTGTCTACAGATAAATTTTTCTATTACCTAACGCTCGAGAAATTTCAGAACATGTTTGTTTTAACGTAGTGACAATTTCCTGTTCTAATGTTGGGGTAATCGTCTGTTTTGTAGTAGAAATACTAATAGCAGCGACCACATTATTGGTATGATCAAATATAGGTACTGCAATACAGTAAATACCAGGTTCATTTTCCTCATTATCTACCGAATAACCTTGCGTCCTTACTTTTGTTAATTCATCTAGGTATACTTGTTTATCTGTAATCGTGTTAGTCGTTTGGGCAAAGAACTCATAATCTTGTAAAAGTTCATCTATTTCCCCTTGTTGTCTAAAGGCCATTAAAGATTTTCCAACAGCACTACTATGAATGGGTACCCGCTTCCCAATTCGGGAATAAACTACTGCAGAAGCACCTTCGACCTTATCAATATAGACACCATACATACCTTCTAGGATAACTAAGTGTGTTGTTTGGCCGGTTGTAACAGATAAATCGATCAGGTATTTTCGGGCTATCTCTCTTATGTCCATACTATTTAACATGAACTGGCCACGTTCCAGGAGTTTCAATCCTAAGCTATATTTGCCATTATCCGCATCCTGTTTAATATAGTTATGCTCTTTTAATGTTTTTAATAACGAATGTGTTGTACTTTTGTTTAAGTCTAATTTTCTACTGATTTCTGTAATTTTCATTTCACTGTATTGTTCATTAAATAAATCAAGGATTTTTAATGCTCTATCGACAGACTGTATGATTGGCATATTTATGTAACCTCTTTCATCATTTGCTTTCTTAAGATTATATCATATTAGTTTTATATATTCAAAAGTGTTTTTAAATAATTGAACTTACTTATACCAACCTATTATAAACGGTGGTAGTCTATTAAACTATTATCTATTTATACTTTTTTCGTCCAAAAGAAGCTCATCCAATATATTGGTCCATATCATTTTTATTTTTTCAAATAGTTGTTGGGGGGATTCCAACAATTGACATTAAAATTTATACAAATATAAGCTTCTATTTCTTTCTCTTACATTCTGTCTTATTGGAATGAATTTGTATTTGCTAATTTTTTTATCTATTGTAATCCAATCATAAATATTGCGACTTTTACACAATGTTCAGGCAATAAGAAATAGGTAAAGTAGTGAAGCACAAACAACTAATTTGGATAGAAACAGTTTTGAGGGATAATAGCGGAAATTCACTCTAAATGATGTACTAACTAATAAAGGCTCTAGCAAATGCTAGAGCCTGCTATCCATTTAATTTAGAAATGCCAAATACAAGACGAAGATAACAAATAGGAACCACATCACTGGGTGAATTTCTTTTGCTTTACCTTTAGCTACTTTTGTAATCGGGTAGAAAATGAAACCTACCGCGATACCTGTTGCGATACTGTATGTCAATGGCATGGTTATAACTGTTAAAAACGCTGGTACAGCCACATCAAATTCATCCCACGGAATGTCTTTTAAGGATGATGCCATTAATACGCCTACAATAATTAATGCTGGTGCTGTCACCGCAGAAGTAACTACTCCTAATAGTGGTGAAAAGAATAACGCTAAAATGAACAATAATGCTGTTATAACTGATGCGAAACCGGAACGTCCGCCCGCACCAACACCTGTTGCAGATTCTACATAAGAAGTGGTTGTTGATGTTCCTAGAGTAGCACCCACTACAGTAGCAGCTGAATCTGAGAATAGCGCTTTTCCTGCTCTTGGTAGTTTATTATCCTTTAATAAACCTGCTTTCGAGGCAACTGCAACCAACGTACCTGCCGTGTCAAAAAAGTCTACGAATAAGAATGTTAAAATTACGACTAGCATTTCTAAGGTAAATACTTCCCCTAAATGAGCAAATGCAGCACCGAGAGTCGGAGCTATACTAGGTACAGGAGCAACAATTCCATCAGGAGTGGGTACCTGACTAAAGATCATCCCTACAATGGCTGTGATGATCATACCGTAAAATACTCCACCTTTTAACCCTAAAGCAAGTAAGATAACCGTGATAATAACACCAAAAACAGCTAATAATGTCGGACCTGCCGTAAGATCACCTAATGCAACCATTGTTGATGGGTCCGCAATGATAATTTCTGAATTTTGAAAACCAATAAATGCAATAAACAAACCAATACCTGCACCTACTGCCATCTTTAAAACAGGAGGAATCGCATTAATGACTTTTTCACGAATACCTGTAAGTGTCAATATAATAAAGATAATACCTGATACAAAAACACCTGCTAATGCTGTTTCCCATGGAATTCCATGACCTAAAACAACTGTATAGGTAAAAAATGCGTTCAATCCCATCCCAGGTGCAAGTGCAATGGGGTATTTTGCAAAAACACCCATAATTAACGTACCAATTGCTGCTGCTAGAGCTGTCGCAACGAATACAGCATCTCTATCCATCCCAGTTCCATCTGCAGCTAACATATCAGGGTTAACAAATAAAATATAGGCCATAGCTAAGAAGGTAGTAATACCTGCTACTGTTTCCGTACGATAGTTTGTCCCCAATTGATCAAACTCAAAATACTTTCTCACTTTATCTTTCCTCCTTTTGGTTCATTGGCCAAATAAAAAAACACTCTTAAAAATTCCAAGAGTGCTTTTACAATTCGGCGTAGTCTAAATAAAAAAATATATCCTACATCCTCCTCGTAGTCAGAGCAATTTACGGTGCTCTGGTAGAAACTCTTGGGCCATATTCCCAACATTATACGACGAATGATTATGGTTGATATGAAATTGCATTAATATATTACTATATTACTAGGCTGTTTTGATTTAGTCAAGACTAAATCCGAATATTCGTTTATTTTTCTATAGTATTGTTCGCTTTTACTTTCTCGAATATTTTTATACCTTCTGCAGTATCTTCTATCAGAACCGGGCGATTTTTGTTTCGCCATAACTTATAACAATAATAAAAATCCCCTACACAACCAGATGTATGTATCGCAAACAGGATAAAGATTGGCATACGATGGATCGGAAAAATAAGTGATAAACAGATCAGTAAACTAATGATAACAAAGGGCATGATGGCAATCATCGCAAATTGTTGTTTTGTATATTTCGTGCCAGGATTAGCTGCATAAAGCATACCACTTTTAAAGCCATATTTTACTTTGGCTTCTGGAGCAAACACTTTAAAAAAGATGCCGTGAATCCATTCATGCAAACAAAAGGTAATGATTAGACAAATAAAAAAGATGAAGAAGCCTAAACCAGTAAAAGAAATAGACCCTTCTGATGAGAAGAATAAACCAACAACTAATAATAACAGGAACAACATAATAGACCATACATTTAGCCAAATAACAAGCTTTCGATTCACCATGATGTTGATTTCATCGATCAACTTTAGGTTCATTTATATTCCACCTTTTTTCCTTTATTTTAGCATAAATTGAAATAGAAAATCCTAGGTCTTTGCAATTTTAATGTTTTAAGAAAAGGTAAATGTTTCCATTTCATCTCGCATTTCTTCTGATTCATAGCTCTGCGCGGTAAAGTTGGATTAACTGGAGTATGTATTTATGGAAATGTTGAGTTTACCCTGAACAAAAATCCGCCTGTGAAGTCGTTCTGTTGGTCAGAGCCATTGAATACGATGTTTTATACTTTCCTTACAAGCAAGAAAAAAGTCGCAACATTTTTTTAATGTCGCGACTTCTTTTCAATACTCATAATATTACTTTTCTTAAAAGGACTTTCAAATTTTACGTGACGTAATAAATTCTTAATCAGTGCTGTGATAACAAAAATCACAATTAAAATTAATGTGATCGTAGCTCCCGGGGGAGTACCTACTTCATAGGAAGCGACTAAACCACTTAACATCCCAATTAGTGCAATAACTATTCCAATTAAAATAACACCATTGAAACTTTTACTTAAGCGCATTGAGATGGCAGCGGGAAGAACGATGACGGCTGAAACTAGTAAAGCCCCAACGATAGGCATAATCACAGCAATGGTTACTCCTGTTAATACATTAAATAAAACAGACATCGTTTTAATAGGTAAACCTGCGGTGAAAGCTGTTTCTTCATCAAATGTCAAAATATACATAGGCTTTCGAAAAACTAAATATAGCAGCCCAATAATAAGGGTTAATATTAATAACATCCATACTTGCTGATCACTTATGGTGACAATGGAACCAAATAAAAATTGATTCATACTTAAAGTTGCCCCGCCTTCATTTAATCCCATCAGGACTAATGCTAGAGCCATTCCGGCTGACATCAAAATCGCAATAGAAACCTCCGAATAGGTGCGATACACCGCACGCAAATATTCTAGCACTATTGCAATCATCGCCACCACTAAAATGTTGGTCCACGTCGGATTGACACCGATTAACAAGCCAAGTGCTACACCTGCTAAGGAGACATGTGATAAAGTATCTGCCATTAGAGACTGTCTACGTAAAATTAAAAACAACCCTAATACAGGTGCAATTAATGATATTAGGAGTGAGGCTTGGAAAGCTCTTTGCATGAATCCATGGAAAAACATCTCCAAGGTGAGTCCTCCTTCCTCACTAGCTCAATATGTTTATCAGCGTAATGTCGAATTTCTTCATGATCGTGGGTAACCATTAAAATTCCCTTACCATGTTCACTGCTATTGTGCTTCAATAATTCATAGAATTCTTCACGAGAATTCACATCCATTCCCGTTGTAGGCTCATCCAACACAAACAAATCAGGATCTGTTGCAAATACACGCGCGAGAGAAATCCGCTGCTTTTGTCCACCAGATAACTCCCCTATTTTATTATGACGCATGTCCCACATTCCTACTGATTCAAGTGAACGTCTAACATGGTCTCTGTCTTCTTTATCTAAACGTTTAAACCATTTGCCCCTTTGATAGCGACCAGATTGCACAAGTTCCAGTACAGTACTTGGAAACCCCGCATTAAAGGATGCAACTTGCTGGGAAACATATCCGACAACTAGTTTCTCACCAAAACGATTTTTGGAAGCAATTCGGACACTACCTTTCGACGGCTTAAGTAAGCCCAAAATATTGCGCAATAGTGTCGTTTTTGCTGCACCATTTTCCCCTGTTAGCATTACAAAATCTTCTGCATCTACTTCAAATGAAATATTCTCTAACACTGGTTCCTCTTCATACTGAAAGGCTAGGTTCTTCACTTCAATATAATGCACCATTAAGCGACCTTTCTTTTATTATATTCTTTCGACTTATGATTTAAGAAGCCTATGTTTCCGATCTTTACTCCAATTATTGAACACTTAACTGTAAAGCTTCCAAATTCTGACGCATCGCATCCACGTATCCTAGATCCTCTGCTTGTAATTCTTCAGACAATACTTCTAAATCATACAAAGCTGCTGTCTCTGTCCCTGTTTCAGTAGCGACAGTTTCTGCTATTGCTGAATTAGCTCCCTGTTGATAATAAATAACTGGAACATCATGTTCTTGCACTAGGTCTGCAATCTCAGCAATACGCGATGGACTTGGTTCTACTTCTGTGGATAAACCACCAATAGCGATTTGCTCTAAATTGTAACGTTGTGCTAGGTATCCAAATGCTTGATGTTGTACGACAAAATCACGATCCTCTGCCTCTTCAAGAGCAGTTTGATATTCCTTATCTAATGCTTGCAGCTCTTCATTAAAGGCTTCCGCATTTTCCTCATAAATTTCTTTCCCGTCAGGATCTGCTTCAATTAGCGCGTCACGAATAACATTCACTTGCTCTTGTGCCAATACTGGGTCTAACCAAATATGTGGATCGTGTGATTCATGATCATCAATCAAAACGGACACCGGCTCTGATTTCGCATACGTATTATGATCGTTGTCATAAAGTATCGCTTGAACTTCGAAACTTTCTCCAGTCGTTTCATACTCAAAATGATCGGTTTGTTGACCAGATACAACTTCCCATTCCTCTTCTTCACTTTCACGTGTAAACCAGTGCCAATGATCATACTCTACATCTTCATCGACCTGTGCAACAAGTGTAACTACATCTCCTGTATGATAGTGATCCGCCAAGCCGGCGATTTCAATGGTATCACTTCCATGTTCATTATCTTGACCAGATTCCTCATCATGAGCATGTTCCTCTTCTTGACCATGTTCGTGGTCATGCCCTTCTTCTTCACCATGGTTATGATCGTGTTCTTCTTCGCCATCTTCGTGATCGTGTCCATCATGATCATCAATGACAATTTCTACTGGTTCTGATTCTGCACATTCATTATGTTCGTCATCGAAAAGTACCGCTCGGAGTTCAAAACTTTCTCCTGAGGCTTCATATTCAAATTCAGGTCCTCCTTGATCCGGAACAGTTGCCCATTCCTCATCAGCACTTTCCCTTGTATACCAGTGCCAGTGATCATATTCTACATCTTCATCTAAATCCGCTGTTAATTCGATCATGTCACCAGTATGATAATGATCCGCAACACCTTGAATGTTTATACTTCCAGCAGCTTCTTGATTTTCCTCGCCCTCATGATCATGGCCTGAGCTTTCAGTATTAACTAAATCCACACCATCTGCTGTACGAGCAATTACAAGATCATCGTTCTCTACTGTATTTAATAAACTCTCTACCCAATGTTCCATTTCTTCACTGCTATATACAAATGCATCTGCTTCATTAACACCTGCTACATCTTGTGCGCTTGGTTCATAGTGGTGCGCATCTTCTCCGGCAGAGACAATCAGTGATACATCTGCTCGATCCCCCGCTACTTGTTGAGTAAATTCATACATTGGATAAAACGATGTGACAACCGATAACTTTTCATTTGCAGTGCTTTCATCCTCATTTTGATTACATCCCAAGAGAGTAGCACCCATAATGAAACTAAATAAAACGGTGACTAACCAATTTCTTTTCATTATCATTCTCCTTACATTACTTTATACGTAATGATTACGATTTAAACGCTAAAAAAATACCTTTTTTATATTCGGTCCCCACTTTGTTATTCTTTTTTAAGTAAAACTTCCTTCAGCAAGGATTTGTTCATCGCTTAAGGTTAGAGAAAATCTTACAAGGATATTTGCACCTATTATTCTCACATTTTCTTAACGACAATTAACACCGTTCAAATAATTAATGTGCTAGCATTTCCTGAACGATTCCATCCTTATCTAAATCGGAAGGATAATACGTTGGCCAATTCGTAACTTCCTCTAACAGTTCTTCACGATCATCTCCCCAATATAAGTGAAAATGATGAGAATCAACCGGGAATATATTATGATCACTAAACTGAATGTACTGAGGCATTTCATCTGATCCATCCACTAATTCAAATATAAATCGAACCCCTCTATTACCTGCTTCATAAGTGAGAATCTCGTAACCATCTGATTCGTATTCTCCTGAAGATTCATTCCCATTTTCAAAAAAGGTTACCTGACCATCCTCAATAATAATGCGCTCGACATCAGTTTCGTAACCAACAGTGTAGTACTCTTTGTACTCTTCTGCTGTCATATCACCATCTTCTGCTTTATGTTCAAACACTTCGTCTAAATCTCCAGATAAAAGATATGGATAAACCGATTGCCAATCTCCTTCCCAATCAGACAATTCACGATCTTCTACTTGACTATCTTCAAAATAACCTTCATAGATTTGTTGGCTTGCTTCATCATGTCCATGATGATCATCAATGATAACTTCAACTGGTGCGGACTGAACACTAGGCTCGTGATCATCGTCGAATAAAACAGCTTTAATTTCTAAGCCGTTTACTGTCGCTTCTCCTGTAAACGTTTCTGTCTCTTGTCCTGAAACAACTTCCCATTCAGCGTCTTCACTTTCTCTACTATACCAGTGCCAATGATCGAACTCTGAATCTTCCTCTAATACTGCAGTTAGCTCAATTGTATCTCCTGTATGATAGTGGTCGGCAACTCCTTTGATTTCAATGCCTTCTGGTGCTTCAATATTTTCTTCTTCATCTTCATGATGATCATGTTCCTCATCTGTATGTACTTCTTGTTCTCCTTCCTCTGTTCCATCTACTTGCTCACCTTCTGAACCTTGACAAGCTGTTAGGTAGAAACTAATTAACAATAAGATTGATAAACTAGTAAGTAATCTTTTCATTTTTTCTTTCCTCTCCTATACATATATTTGGTAAATCGTAATGATTACGTTTTTGAATAATAACACTTGCTACTCTTCTCTGTCAAGAATTTTAGACCTAAAAAAATTAAGACATTCCAATTTCAATGATGTTTTTATACATTTTTTTACATAAAGTGAGACTATGATCAAGTTGTTAGCGTCTGTTGTCACTAAACTTATCCTTGTGTTACTTGAATCTTGAAGTGAGGGTTTTATAGACATTTAGCACCGTGATAAAAATTTCTATTAAAATATGAAACTATAAGGATCTACATTCATCACAATAACCATAAATCTCAAATTTATGGTGTGTAATTGTAAACCCTTCTGGAGTATCCGTGATAGCATCCATTGGACACATTTCTATTTTTTCCACTGCACCGCAATCGGTACAAATAATATGATGATGATGGTCAGATGAACATTTAAAGCGATAATGTTTCTCTCCACTTAGTTCGGTTGACTCTATAATATCCAGTTCTTCAAATATTTTTATATTACGGTATATCGTATCTACACTTAAATAGGGATAATCCTCAACAATTAACTTAAAGATACCTTTGGCAGATAAATATCGATTTTCTTTAATGAATATTTTTAGCATTCTTTCTCTTTTTCTTGTATTTTTATATCCTTTCTTTTCCAGCCTATTCAATGCAACAGTAATATTCATTAAAAATCTCCTCCTTACTATTAACCTGCTTATCGGAAACTTTAACTTTTCAACACATTCTGTAAATTGTATTAAAAGCTAGTAGATTAACCTTAATGGAATAACTAGAATGTAGTGTACTCTTTTGTGTTTTTTAATGCTTTATCTAAAGCTTGCCAAGTCATTAATGCGCAATTATGTCTTGCTTTTAACGGATGGACTCCTTGCAACGATAAACTATCACCCAAATCAATCTTTTCTGGTTCTTCTCCATGTCGGATTAAATCTTCAAATCCTTTCCTTAGAGAAGCAACTTCTTTTAATGGTTTATTTTCGATCAATTCGGTCATCATAGATGCAGAAGCCATGCTAATACTACAACCTTCGCCAAGAAACGCTGCTCTCCTTACACGGGCATCTTCAAGATCCAAAAACAAAGTCATAACATCGCCACAAGTCGGATTTTTATAATGAACTCTTACAATATTTTCACCTTTTAATTCTTCAAAATTTCTCTTATATTTATAATGGTCCATAATCACTGTTCGGTACAAGTTATCAAGCATTGTGAACTCTCCCTTCATTGTGAGTGTCCAATCAGCTTTCTTTATTTCACTGAAAGCAAATTATTAGCCTTTCATTTTGATACTCTAAGCACTCGTTCTTTGTCTTTAGAAACTCCTGTAGATATACCTGGCGTACGTTCGAAACATTGGCCTCGAAAGATATGGCTTACTTTTTCTGTATAATTCTCATCGACAAGAAGTGAATTAATAAAGTGGGGCGAATCCTTTGGTTGCAAATCCTTGTACCATGTTCCTTTTGGATAGTCGATAACAACACACTTATCTTGGCATCTTCCATTACACCTTGTTCGTGTTGTATGAATGGTATCATCTAGATCTCGGTCTGCAATTTCTTTTCGAAGGGTTTGTGTTAATTCCTCTGCTCCATTCTGATTACAAGTACTACCGTTGCAGATAAAGAGATGATGCTTCGTATTTCTCAAATCCCATGTTGTCATTACAAAAACCTCCAAACATTATCATTAATTTCATCTGGTTATAGACTTAACCGTTTTATGGAATTTGTAGTCTGTTTACAACATTATTAATCTCGCTTTACTTTTAGCTCCTTGCTCTTAGCAACACATTGTTCATATATGTTATTTATACTCACTGAAAGCACTCCTTTATATGAAGCATAAATTCTACTATCCAGAATAAATCCATTAGACCTCGGGCGTAAATAGTAATGGTTACGATTTATAAAATGTATGATCTTATGATTACCTTTTTTATAAAAATTATTTACTAATCTTGCACAAGCTAGATTAGTAAATAATTTCCGAATATCCTTTCCGATAGTAATGATTGAATTATGTAGATAGTGTCTGTTAATTTATACATTTCAGTTCCAAATTCGGTAAGCGTAAAATAATCCACACCAAAGAATAGATGTAGACTATTTTACACTTACTTTTATAATATACTAATCAACAAAAACAGATTTAATTGTTGATCTCTACCAAATATAACAACCTCCAAAAAGTTTGTCACAATAATATAGGCATATATCAAAAAAACAAATCCAATGAATAAAGCCATTCTTATTTGTAAAAATATCCACTAGGTAAACGACACAGCTTATTCAAAAACATCTTTTGCCACATGAAGGAATTCCTTTACTGCGGGAGAAGAATTCTCAATAGATTGACAAGCAAGTGCCACTTCACGGTTGTTTTTAATATTTAGTTTACTAATTTTTATGTTTTTCTGCGTCTTTAAAAATAATTCTGGACCAATAGTAACACCGAGTCCTTCTTGCACCATATTGGCAATCGTTGTACAGTCACGCACTTCAAAACGGATAGAAGGTTTCATTTGTGCATCTTCAAATAACTCTTCTACGTGAGATTGGTACATTCCTGTCGGCATAATAAAAGACTGATCCATTAAATCCTTCATACTCACTGTTTCCTTGGTATGGAATTGATGATCTGGATGATAAGCTACCACCATATTGTCTTTAATTAAAGGTACCAAATCGAAATCTGGGTTTGATTTTCCTTTTACAACAAATCCAATATCGATAATACCTGAACTCAGCCACTCTATTATTTCTTCATAGGTTCCTTCGTAAAACTTGAATTCGATTCTAGGATATTTCTTCTGGAACTTGGATAGCAATTTAGGTAATAAGCAGGAAGAAGCACTTGCAAACGTACCAATACGAATGATTCCGGTCTCTAAATTAGTTGCTAAGGCAATTTCTTGATTAATACTCTCCATTCTTTTCAATATTTCTCTCATATGAGGAAGGACTTTTTGCCCAACTTCTGTCAGTGTTATTCCTTTTCTACGGTCACGTATTAACAGGGGGACAGCTAATTCAGATTCTAAACTAGCTACAGCATGACTTACTGCTGATTGCGTCATATTTAACTTTTCAGCTGTTGCAGTAAAGCTCCCCAGCTCAACTACTTTTGCAATAATTTCAAAACGAACAATAGTCATGAGTTTTTACTCATCTCCCACATTAAAAATATCAATTTTACTTATATTAACACAGTCCTTACAATAAAGACAGTGTTCAAATCAAGGGGGAATATACAAAATGAAAAATCACATAAATCAATTTATTATTATCCTTTTAGCTTTAGGGGCTTTTGTAACAGGAACAGCAGAGTTTGTTGTTTCTGGAATTTTAGAACTAATTTCTTTTGAATTGGACGTTCCTATTTCATTAGCTGGTCAGTTGATTACAATTTATTCTTTATCTTATGCCATCGGAGCACTAGTCTTGGTTATGTTAACTTCTAAATTTGATCGTAAGAAAGTGCTTTTATATGCCATCGTTCTATTTATTCTAGGAAATCTAGTTGCATTTTTTAGCTATAATTTTGTCTTTCTTATGTTATCCAGAGTTATTATGGCGTTGAGTGGAGGACTATATATAGTTGTTGCCACCAATTATGCTGCTCAAATTGCAGTTCCTGAAAAAAGAGGTAGCGCGATGGCAACAGTAATTACAGGTTTTACTGTTTCATTAGTACTTGGAGTGCCTACCGGGACATTTTTAGCCGGATATTTTGATTGGCATTACATTTTCCTAATTATTGCTCTTGGCACAGTTTTATTGTTGATAGGACTTTATAAATTATTACCGGCGATAGAAGGAAATCAACCACTTCCGTTTAAACATCAGTTACAAATTTTGAAAGATACACGAGTTCTCACTGGTTTAATGACAACGATTTTTTGGATTTTAGGATATACCATGGTGTTTGCCTATATTGCTCCATTGTTAAATCATACGGCTGGCTTTTCTATAGAGATGACAAGTATTGCATTATTTGTTTTAGGCTCTTTTGCTTTTATTGGCTCACGTTTTGGAGGCTATGCCGTAGATAGATGGGGGCCAAATCGAACGATATCTATCAGCCTATCCGTTCATATCGCTGCTTTACTTTTGTTAACATTCACACAGAACACTACTCTTGGTGTATTTATCACATTAGCTGTTTGGGGAGTAGCCACATGGACGACAACGCCAGCAAAGCAATTTTATTTAGTCTCCCTAAAGCCACAGTCATCTGAAACAGTGTTGAGTTTCAATACCGCATTAATGAATGTCGGAATGATGTTGGGATCTGCATTGGGTGGAATAATTATTCAGTATACAAGTATCGTTCATTTAAGTTGGATTGGTGGATTATCGGTAGTGGTCGCTCTTATTTCAATTAAATGTTCTTTCTCTTTACATGAAGAGAATAAGTAATCCTATAACCACGTAAGAATTTTCAAGCAAGTTTAGTGGTATGGGATATAGTAGTGAATCGCTGAGGCAGCACTTATAACAGACTTGTACCATGAAAAGTTTCAAGATTATTATTAACCTGAAATCCTTATCTACAGTCTTGATTTTCAATGTTTCACAGACTTAGAAAACGAGAATCGAACAGAAGATAAAACTTGATTCTTTTTTTAAATCTCCCAGTTAAAAGTATTAATGTTAAAAAACCTGTTAGTCAATATCCTGGGTGGATTGTACATGAGACTAACAGGTTTCAATCAGGTATTCGTTAACAATGTTCAGTTTGAAAGAGTCCTTGCACAGGAGTATTATTATTTTTTACTGGTAGCGTATTCTGTACTTCTGAAGCGCCCAACTCTCCTCCATATACTTCCTACTTTTCCGTAACGGATTGGTTGCTCGATAAATCGCCAAGAAATCGATGCGACCAAAAGAGTAATTCCAATTTGTATCAAAATATGAAATATGGAATTTTCCCCACCTGACATCGGGAAGAACAAAACTAAAACTGGGTAATGCCAAATATAAATTCCATATGAACGAACACCGAGCCATCGTAACAGCTTAAACCCCAAAATGCGACTAATCCTAGTTGATGGATGAACCGCTGCAGCTACAACTACAGCTGAAGCAATACACTGAAGCACCATCCCGCCACGGTAAAGAAAAGCTTCATACTGATTGGTCTGCCAAATCATCCAAAATAAAATAACAAAACTAATTGCTCCAATTATATCCAAGAAAATACGCAGACCTTTGTGATCGGCAATCCTCCCCTCAAACATTTGGCTAGGTAAGCATAATGCAAGTATCGCTCCAATCAGCAAGGCAAACGCACGAGTATCAGTCCCGAAATATACCCTGCTTGTATCCATTAATCCCGGTTGATAAAAGAATGCCATTCCTAATACGGAAGCTAATGTACCAACAAGGATAAACCCAATAAGCAGCTTGCGATTATGAACGAAACGTAGTCCAAGTAAGAGCAAAAATGGCCAAACCAGATAAAACTGCTCCTCGACAGCCAGTGACCAGAAATGTAATAGAGGTGAAGGCTCACCAAAATTAGAAAAATAGCCAACATCATTAAAAATGAACCACCAATTCGTAACATAAAAAAACGAAGCTATAAAGTCACCCCAAATATTGGTTAATTGGGAAAAATAAAACAGCAACATCCATACCGCCACTACAATCAATACAAAGATTTGTCCCGGTAAAAGGCGTCTAGCACGTCTGATCCAAAAATGACGCAAATTAATCTGTCCGTTATTCATCCATTCCATATTCAACAGATCTGTAATGAGATACCCAGATAAGACAAAAAACACGCCTACACCTAAAAAACCTCCAGAAGCCCATTCAAAATTGAGGTGGTAGGCGATCACTGCAAATACAGCGATCGCTCTTATCCCATCTAATCCCGGCATATAACGACTTTTCTTGATTTCATTTCCAGCCATTTCTACTTTACCCTTCATTGCTTTGAGAAGACTGGACATGTTCTTTAATATGGTTCAACAAAATAGGATAAAAATCCGTCTTGAAATGTATTCCATCTTCTTTATACAGAGTCTGATTTTTTTCGAATATAGAAGACAAATCGATGTAATCAATCTTCTCAGTTACCGCCATTTTTTCAAGTTCCTTATTATAGTCTGGGATATGTTTATAACGTGGTTCTGTCTTTATTGCTTCTTTTGTCACCGGGGGAACCGATAAAACATGTATCTTCGCATTCGGCAGATTTTCCTTTAACTTTTCTATTAATTTAGCGTAATTCTTTAATGAATCTTTCTTCGGATTGTCTACAGGCATTAACAAATCATCTGAACCCAACATGATATATACATGTTCCGGTTTTTTATTTGCAATATTAGCAACTTCTTCAATGGCGAATAGAGCTGTGGCACCTGCATTGCTAATAACATTAGATTCTTCCAACACATCAGATAAACCGATTAAAAGTGAATCACCCAAAAAAACACTTTTACTATAAAAAGATTTATACGATTCCTTCACATCAGTAGTAACTGTTTCTTTTTCGTCCTGATTGTTTCCGCAGGCAGTAGCAAATATTGCAAAGACTCCAATAAGCACACTTAAAACTACTTTTTTGACCATAACAATGTACCTCCTAAATTTTTGGATTAAAGGACACTAAGATGCCTTTGTTAAAACAAACATGGTTTCTGTTACATGAGAAAGATTAATATAAGGAAATAAAGATGAGGTAAAGACGAGGACAATATCATTTAAAGAATGACAAATGGTTGTTTTGGCAAGAAATTGTCGTAATAAAAAACATCCGTACAATACTTTTGGTAAAAGTGCATTGTACGGATGATTCAAATGATTAGAATAGTGGTTTGCTCTCCAACGTCAACACTTTCAGCTACCTCTATAAGCAAAGGTTTTGTCAAAAGAACAAATAGAGCATTCTTTTGAATTCGCTCGGGGAGCCAATAGATGTAATTAAAAAGTATCCCGCTTCGTAAAATTCCGTAAACCATATATTAATAAAACTATGAATGTCCCAATCAATAGTGTATAAAATAATAAGTAAGATTGAATAGGTGATTCGTCTTCGGGTGACATGGCTAGCATAGGTTGTGTCCAAGGATAAATCTGCCCTAAAGGTGTGCTGGCAACAATAATTGCTGGGAGAGTAAAAACAATACTAACAGCTAATGGTATGCCAAATGTTTTAGCCCTTATGGATATAATTAGTTGTAGAAGAATCAATGGCAAACAAGCTAAAATCCCCCTAATCATGAACTCAAATATTGTAAATATCGGAAGACTGCCTTCTACTCCTTTTATAAACCCGAATCCTATAAAAAGGATTAATAAGATGATCATTGTAATAACTACCATTTTTACCACTGTTAGAAATTTCCCTAAAAAGATCTCCGAATGTTTAATCGGTAAGGCTAATAGTTGCTTCCATCCGCCCCCGACATGTTCACTTCTACAAACAAGAGCTGTGTAAATCCCAACTAGGATTGGCAATACAAAAGGGCCCATAAACAACGCTACTTGTGTCCACGCTTCGATCCATGCATTATCTCCAGGTTGCATAAAGAGATCATAGTTTTTAAAGAAATTAATATAAGCCAGAAACACACCTAATAAGGGACCTATTAAGTAAAGTAACCATAACTTGGAGCGTTTTAATTTTAATTGTTCAACATATAAAATATTTTTCAAAGTAATCTCTCCTTACTGGACATTTCGTTTAGCAAAATGCCTAGAACCTATAAATATTAGGATTATACCTAATATTAAATTGATAACGAGGTAGGCTGAAAAATCCGGATTATACCCTATACCCTCATATTGCAATATAACCGTTGATGATTGGATTGGATAAGCTAAAGGGAACCACCTTGTTGTTTGAGCAGCTGCTAAAAAAAGACCCATAATAGCTGAAATTGAACCAATAAGAATCGAGAAAGCCTGATTTTTAATGGTCATGGATAACCAAAATTGAAAAGCCATCATTGGTAATACTGTGATCAACATACCGTAACAATCGCCCATCAATAACACCAAAGGAATATTTCCTTCAAAACCTAGTAACTTTCCTAATAAAACCATGCCAATTAGAAAAATAGTAGTGGACAGGAATAGACTAATCGTAAGCCAAATAAATTTACTCAAATAAATTTTCCCTCTTGATATAGGCATTGAAAGTGTTTGTTTCCATCCATTTGCCTGATGTTCAATATTGGCTATCACTGATGCAGCAAGTGTGACAGCTAATGGGCAACCTAGACCAAATAATAAACTATTGTCATACAATAAAAACATCCACATAGAACCTGCACCGAACATCTCAGCTTGTTTTTCCACAAACTCGGCACGATAAGTGAAATTCACCAATTCATATGCCAAGATAAGTAAAGGAACCAATAAAACAATAATCAATAACGACGAACGTTTTAGTTTTAATTGATCTGCTTGTAATATCTTTTTCATAAGCTTCCCTCTGTACCAGTTAATTCCAGGAAGATATCCTCAAGAGTTTTTGTCACTTCTTCAAGTCGATATACAGATACACCCGCATGAACCAAAATGGAGTTAATTTCTGAAACAAATGCTGGTTCCGTTTGAGATAACCACAAGAAATCACCTTGTAAATTAGCCTTTAATTTTCGTTCTTTTAATATTTCATTTGCTTTCATTCCATCACTAACTCCTACTTTTAATAGAGGTTTCCGCTTTTGTCTTAAGCGTTCAATAGAGTCCTGGAAAATCATTTTTCCATTGTTAATGATCCCCACTTGTGTAGCCATTTGGTCAATTTCACTCAACATGTGGCTGGATACAAGGACACTCATTCCTGCCTTCGGTAATTCTTTTATCAACTCTCTAATCTCTTGGATACCCGACGGATCTAAACCATTAGTCGGTTCATCCAGTATTAATAAATCTGGATTACTAAGCATTGCAACAGCAATCCCCAGACGCTGCTTCATTCCAAGAGAATATTCTTTGGTTAGTCTGTTTGCCACTTTAGTTAATCTTACAATTTCCAACACTTCATTCACACGTTTTTCTGGAAGATCTCGTAACCTACGAACCGCCTCTAGATTTTCACGGCCAGTTAAGTTTCCATAGTAAGTTGGGGACTCCACTAACGATCCGATCCGTTGTAAAATTTGAAGACGATTCTTTTTCAGGCTTTGACCAAAAATTTTAATAGTTCCCTGTGTCGGTTTTATCAAACCTAGTAACATTCGAATCGTTGTCGTTTTTCCAGCCCCATTAGGTCCAAGAAATCCGTAAATTTGTCCACGCTCGATCCGTAAATTGATTCCATCTACAGACGTATGCTTCATATACTTTTTGGTTAGATCATTTGTCATTAATATTTGTTCATTCATCTTTTCCTCACCTCATTTCTATCGTAAACGAAATAAATTAAACATGAATAAAACTTTCCCTAAACATTTGCTTAACTATTTATTACTAATATTTTTCTATCTAGATTACATACTTAGAATGACTTGGGTTATGGAGTGATTACACTTTTCAGAAATTTGAACAGGATATAAATTCTTTACTCAACAGTCTCCTTTTATTTATGATTAATGTACAATAGAATGAAGATAGGAAGGAAGATGAAGTGTGACTTTAAAAATCGAAGATCATAAAATTCTTATCGTTGATGATGATCAGTATATTTTAGATTTATTAATGACAGTATTTGAAAAAGAAGGTTTTCAAAATGTCTTAATAGCCACTACTGGAGCAGAAGCATTTTCAATGACAACACAAAATACTCCTCACATTTTATTGTTAGATGTTATGTTACCTGATATAGACGGCTTTACTCTATGTGGCAAAATTCGTTCGGAGACAGATGTGCCTATATTGTTTCTTACAGCGAAAACCACAGATTTAGATAAGTTGCAGGGGTTTAGCTTTGGAGGAGATGACTATATCACAAAGCCTTTTAATCCATTAGAAGTTGTAGCTCGTGTGAAAGCTCAATTAAGACGTTCTATTCAAATTCCATCTCAACGTACACGAAAACAAATTTACGATTATGGTTTTTTTAATATAGATCCTAATACTGGAAGACTTATTGTTAATGGTGCACGGGTAGAGTGTCCTACTCAGGAAATGAAACTTTTACTCTACTTTTGCGAACACCCTAACCAAATTTTAAGCAAGCATCAAATTTATAAAGATGTATGGGGAGAATTATATGGTGGGGATAGTACAGTGATGGTACATGTACGACGTTTGCGTGAAAAAATAGAAGAAGAGCCAAGTAGGCCGAAATGGATAAAAACAGTTCGAGGATTAGGATATATATTTGAATCCAATACAAATGAGGAATGGTTGTGAAATTAAAAAACCGTGTTGCCTATTACTTCGTATCACGACTTTTCTGGTTAATGCTTATTTGGGGCTTACTCATCGTACTCAGTGTTATCTTGTTCAGCTTTTTTCTTGGTCATAACAAACAAGAAACTCCACGATTATCGATTAGCAACATCGTTGAAGATACGATTGTTGTGGATCAAAAACTTTCAATAGGCTCGAAGACAAAAGAGGATTTGGTAAAAAACAACATGTGGGTGCAAGTATTGGATGGGCAAGGCAATGAGGTCTTCTCCTTTAATGCGCCTAAAAGTATACCAAATCATTATACACCCGGGGAAATAGTGTCTGATTACTTGTATCCTGCTAAAAAGGGTTTTCAGTTGTCTACATGGTATAAAACGATAGGTAATCAGGACCTAACATGGGTTTTAGGGAAACCGATAACAAGTAATAATCCTTTTCAATATTGGGTGAATAATCTATGGGTTCTCTCCATCATTATAGTCGGAATATTAATTGCCTTATTCTTCGGAAAAAAATTAGGTGCTCCCTTGCTTTATATCGTATCTTGGATTGAAAATCTATCAATAGGCAAATATGAAGAACCTTATTATTATCGGAAATTTAATTCAAAGCAACGCCGGAGACATAACACCGAATATAAAACGTATCAAGAGTTGACGCAGGCTCTTTCCAAGCTCACATCAACCCTTCAGAGAAATACAGAAAAACGAGAGTTATTAGAAAAGACAAGGGAAGAATGGATGACAGGAGTCTCACATGACCTTAAGACGCCTTTGTCTGTTATCAAAGGCTATACTGTACTCCTTTCTTCGCATGAACATGATTGGGAACAAGACAAAGTACGTCACTTTTCAAAAATCATGACAGAACGTGTGGAGTATATGGAACAACTAATTGAAGATTTCAATTTAACTTTTCAATTGAAGAATGATGCGATTCCGATACAACTTGAACAAAAAAACCTCGTTAATGTTCTCAAAGATATTTTAGAACAACTGAAAAGATTGCCAGAATCAAAAAATAAGGTGTTTTTATTTGAAACGAATAAGGAACAAATATTTCTTGATATGGATATGAAATACTTAAAGAGAGCATTTGAAAACTTAATCGCTAATAGTATTAAACATAATCCGCCTAATACGAAAATTAAGGTCATACTGCAAGAAGACCTGTCTCATTTAAGACAAATTCGTATTTTAATTGAAGATGATGGAGTCGGTATGGATCAAGAAACGATTGAACATTTATTCGACCGGTACTTCCGGGGGACGAGGGCAACTTCTGATAATTCCGGAACAGGATTAGGAATGGCCATTGCAAGGCAAATTATTATAGCTCATGGCGGAGATATTGAAATAAATAGCAAACCTCAACTGGGAACCCAGTGCAATATTACTTTTCTACAAGAGGAATGATTAATCCTGTTTTTTAAGAAAAAGATAATTGGGACATAAAGATGTACAGACCACCTCAGGGGACTTATGGACCCCTTTATCCAAACAGTAACTTTCAAGTTGCCAATAGGTTAAGTAATGTGATTCCGTTTAAAAACAAGCGAGGATACACAAATTGAACATTACAGCAGTAACCAATTTGTGAGAATTTTCGAAGTGTGGCATAACTGTCCACAGAGAATATAAAAGCCCTAAAAACCCAGTGTTAACAAGGATTTTAGGGCTCCTATTATTATTCCCATTCTATAAAGTTTTTAGAGACTTAGGTAACACATCCCTTGATTTAATAGCACTTTGATACAATAGAAAGTAATTAAAACGGATGAAAACGGTTTAAGTGATGACCTTTCTGTCTGACCTCTCCCACCCTCTATCTAAATTCACCCATCTATTATTTACTATCACCTCAAATAATACCAACATCATTTATATATATTACCACTATAATGAGTCTCTATGAAGAAAAAGGCAACTATATTAACTGTTATTCTCCTAGCTTTAATCGGTAACGGCAGCGGATCATATTATATATGCTGAGAACCAAATTGCTGCAGCTATGAGTACCTTAAATGAAGAACAAGAAGCTTGAGTATCTATAAAAAATGACACACAAAACATAATATCTGATGAGGGATATCTACAAACGGATTTATCTGACGAATCTATCGTTGGGGTGTCGATTATCTTATTTGTCTATGGTTGACAATAGGAGTTTCACCTCCTTTATTTTCAAGAATTATAAGTAACGAATACAATGAACATAGAGGAACAGCTTTGGGGCTTTTTAATTTTTATTCGGTATACAGGTATCGAAATCGGTGTAATGTTCGCCGGACCTATCTAGTTCTATCACCTTTTGTTGTGTAGGTATCATACTTTTTCTCGCTTCCGTTTTATACTATTCTAGTTAAGGGCACGTGTAGCTAAAGAAACAGGTGAATTAAAGGAAGCGCACAATTTAAAACCACTTGCTATCCTCTTTTAGAAGTGCGTTTTGCTTGTTAAAACGGTATAAACTCGGTAATAATAAGAAAACACATTTTTAAAAAATCGGAGGATTAAACTATGTTCGTCTATACACGAAAAGCAACAATACATGACGCAGAAGCAATCATGTCGATTTTAAATGATGGAATTGCCTATTTACAGGAGCAAGGGGTGCCACAATGGCAAAATGGGGATGGCCCGACACTTGAATTAATTAAACAGGATATCAAAAAAGGATATGCACATGTCTTAATCTATGATAACAAGGTAGCGGGGTACGGTGCGTTAGTTCCTGGACCAGAAGCGCCTTACGAAAATATAACGGAAGGATCGTGGGAAGAACAAGAAGATTCTTACATCGTTATCCATAGAATTGCGGTAGATTTACATGTCCGTGGGAAAGGGTTATCTAAAATATTATTACATGATTTAATTGTACTCTCACGTCAAATGGAATTTAAAGATGTGCGTGTTGATACATATCCGAAAAATGAGATTATGCAAAAAGTGATTGTGAATGCAGGATTTAATTATAGTGGAATGATCTATTTTCCTATTGAACACGGTGAGCGTAAAGCATATCAGCTTTTGCTTGATTGATAGTTAGCCTAAAAATAGCCCAAACCTGATGGTATGGGCTATTTTTTACTTATTTAGTCAAAACATATAATACCTTGATTTTCAATTGCTTGGGCGTGCTTATTACCTATACCTTTCACTCGTTTTAAGTCACTGTATGATGAAAATGGACGGAGACTAACAATTTGCGATGCTCGTTCAGGACCAACCTGGTAAATAGCTAAATATTCTCTTTTTTTATTCCCACTCAATAGTAGCTGGTGGCTTACTTGTCACATCATACAGCACACGATTAATATGATCCACTTCATTAACTAATCGAACAGATATCTTCTCCAAAATATCCCATGGAATACGTGCCCAATCAGATGTCATACCATCAATCGACGTTACAGCACGGATACCAATCGCATAATCATACGTACGCGCATCTCCCATAACACCTACACTGCGAATGTCCGGTAAGACCGTGAAATACTGCCAGATGTCACGATCTAATCCAGCTTTTTTAATTTCTTCACGTAAGATCGCATCTGATTCGCGGACAATTTCAACTTTCTCTGGCGTAATTTCACCTAGTACACGGATACCAAGGCCAGGTCCCGGGAATGGTTGACGCCATACGATCTCATCAGGTACTCCAAGTTCTGTTCCTAAAGCACGTACTTCGTCTTTAAACAACGTATTTAATGGTTCAATTAATTGAAATTCCATATCTTCCGGCAACCCGCCAACATTGTGGTGAGATTTAATCGTTTGAGCAGTTTCCGTACCACTTTCGACAATGTCTGTATACAGCGTTCCTTGAGCTAAGAAATCCATGTTCTCTAGCTTTGCTGCTTCATCATCAAAAACATAAATAAATTCATTACCAATAATTTTACGCTTCTGTTCAGGGTCGGACACACCTTTTAACTTGGAAAGGAAACGTTCCTGGGCATCGATTTTGATAATATTCATATTAAACTGATCACGGAAGGTGCGCATTACTGTCTCACCTTCATCTTTACGTAATAAGCCGTGATCAACAAAAATACATGTTAACTGATCACCGATCGCTTTATGAATAAGTGCTGCAACAACAGAAGAGTCAACACCACCACTTAATGCACATAATACATTACGGTCACCGACTTGCTCTCTAATTTTGTCTACTTCCATATCAATGAAGTTTGCCATTGTCCAATCGCCTGCACAGTTACAAGCTTGGAAAACAAATGATTTTAATAAGTCATTGCCATACTCGGTATTGCGTACTTCTGGATGGAATTGTACACCAAATAGCTGCTTATCTTTATTACTCATTGCTGCAACTGGTGTAGAAGAGCTTGTTGCTTCAATATCAAAGTCTTTTGGCGGCTCGATAATCTTGTCACTATGGCTCATCCAAACTACTTGTTCTTCCGGAGTTCCTTCAAAAAGTAATGCTCCCTCTTTAACATGAATATCTGCTTTACCATATTCGCGCTCATTGGCACGTTCTACTACACCACCGAAATGATGGGTCATCAACTGCATGCCGTAGCAAATACCTAAAACCGGTATTCCTAAATCAAAAATACGCTCATCGCAACGGAAGCTGTTTTCACCGTACACGCTATGAGGGCCACCTGATAAAATAATTCCTTTTGGATTCATATCTTTTATTTCATCGATTGTTAAACGATGAGAATGCAGTTCACTATATACCCCAAATTCACGGATACGTCGTGTAATCAATTGATTGTATTGACTACCAAAATCTAATACTAATATCATTTCGTTATTTACTTCCAAGTTGTCCACTCCTTCAGTTTGATTCCATTCTATATCATACATGCATGATGATAGTTACTCATTAATTGTTGTGAAATCTCTATCGTTTATTGCGAAATTCACTATCTTTATTGCGAAATCCCTATTGTTTATTGCGAAACTCGCTACCTTTATTGCGAAATCTTTATCATAAAAAATCTGCCTTTCTTCTTAATAAACAGAAAGGCAGAAATCCCGGCAAGACCCCCGCCTTCATAGTCCGAACATTTATGGTGTTCCGGTAGAAACGTTTGAGCCTTATTCTCAAACATATATGAAGGTGATGTGATGATGCAGGGAAGACTGCATCGAATATTCGCTTTAATTTTTATCTATTCTATCAATCGATACGAGACTGGTCAAGCTAATATTTGATCAATCATCTGTTGAAATAAACCTTGTAATCGCTTGTTATCCTTTGATGATGATGTTTGGTCACGATACAAGTATTCTTCATATGCTAGTGTGATATCATACATTTCTGAAGTTCCTAAACGCTGATCAACTTCTTTGGCATACTGTCGTAATGTTTGCCCTTTCGTTCTAGGCATCCCTCTTTTTTCTAGTATTTCCAGTAGATAGACATAAGATGCTTCTATCTCTA
The DNA here is from genome assembly GCF_017599345.1 of Gracilibacillus suaedae. GTDB lineage: Bacteria > Bacillota > Bacilli > Bacillales > Amphibacillaceae > Gracilibacillus > Gracilibacillus suaedae. The sequence continues at coordinate 104,821 of NZ_JAGFVL010000057.1, read as the reverse complement.
ATCTTTCTTTTAATCGTCCCCATTTCTTTAGTAAATACCAATCTCTTAGTTCTGTACGTTTACGATAAATGATGGTAGCAAGAATCGCTAAGATAAACAGCACAGCACCTATCCAATAATAGTTCCCGTCATTTCCTTCTTCTTCGTTATTAGCACCACCAACTTCATTTTCATTTTCAGCTGGATTTAGTGGTTCATTTTCCTGCTCTTCCTCACTTGATTCTTGTTCACTTTCCTCTTCTGTTTCCTCATCATCAATCATGTAATCTTCAGTGTTCACATCTCCGCTTGTTTCCACATAAAAGTCTGTAGGGTTCGTAAAACCACTTGTTGGTTCAAAAGGTACCCAGCCACTTTCAGGAAAATATACTTCTACCCATGAGTGCGCGTTATTATTCGTCACTTCATATAAAGAATAATCGTCGGGAAGAGGAGGTTGATCTGCCGCTTCCACGCCACCGGTGAACCCTTTCACCCATCGTGCTGGGATATCCAAGGCACGTAGCATTACGACCATAGATGTTGAAAAATTATCACAATAACCTACTTTCGTCTCGAATAGAAATTGATCAACATAATCCTCACCTTCTTCTGGTACAGATACATCTTCAATTTGATACACATATCCATTTGTAGAGAAATAACTTTCGATCGCCTGTGCTTTATCGTACCTATTGTCTTCTCCTTCTGTCACTTCAAGCGCTAACTCGCTTACGCGTTCAGGTAGACTATCTGGTAATTGCAAATACTGTTCTCTAATATCTTCAGGATCATTATTTGAATTGTTCCTTAATTCATTAATCTCAAAGGACGGAGCATCATATTCAATATTATAAGATAAATTTTGATTCTGTTCTGACGATTCGAATTCTATATGACCATATTCCCTATCCGAGAAAAACAAATCTTGCCCTTGTCCCAATGATGAAATACGATTAATACCATATGGATATACTACTTTCGGCAATTGGTTTTGATTCACTGGTCGTACTTCAGCACTATATGAAGATGTCTCTACCTGTTGCGAAAAGGTACTCCACCCAACACTACCATTGGTTAATTCCTGAAAGTCTAATTCCTTTGAACGCTCCCAGCCCTTTCCAGTATACAAGTCTTTCGATTCTATTCTCCAATAAATATCATCATGGGCAATAACCTCAAACACAGGAGAATCATCCTCTACAAAAGACCCTCCCAATTGTGAATCGTCTTCCCCATAACCGACTTTTTGTACCGGACCATCACTAAAACCAACATGTCCTGCTGTACTTTGAATAAATGGAACAGGATCTGGCCATTGTGGGTTCAACTTCGGTGAATAGATGCCAAGAATGGTGGCAAACAGGACAATAACAAGAACCGGTGTCATCCAACTCCAAACATGTTTCTTACGATCAGTGGTATCCACATTATTCATCAATTTTACATATCTGCTGAGGCCGAGAACAAGAAAGGATACGACGAACGTTCTGATCATGGCTAATTGAGCATCATATACCGTATACGTATCTAATACTGCTAAATAAATAAACGTTAAGACAACAAATAGAAAGAATTTATTAGCGACCATAAACCAATAGTGTAATAAATAGCTCATAAGCCATAACAATAACAAGAATAGAAAGCTTCTGAAAAAGGATGTCATTAATGCCCAATCGTTTTCCCAAACGACTGCGAGATTATACCTTAACTCGAGTGTTAAAGTCTGGATCCATTCATGGGATAACAAAGTAGCATCAAGAAATAAATAATCTAGTATAAACAGTAGTGAAAAAGATTTGATCACGAATTTTGCCCAGCCATTTCTTGTTAAAAAAGAAGTAACAAAGCAAATAGCCGTATAAATGACAAACAAATGCACACTGCCTGTATCTGTTATTTGTTCTAATGGACGGATCCATTCCCAAAATAATAGAAAACCTGCTAATAATAGAATAAAAGAAGATACAGTTTCTAAAGAAATATTTTTTTTCATCGAGATGCCTGCACCTCCCATTGCTCTTGCATTAATTGCTTTTCTGTTACAGTTTGCACACTAATACTTTTCAAACGCAGCGCCCGAATATATTGCTCTTCTTTATCATCCAATTGTTTTTCTGGAATAACATAGCAAACTACTAATGTATAATCTTGTTTCTTCCAGTTGGATAATCTCTCTACTAATAACTCATCTAATTGATGAATAACAAACAAAATGACACTCCCTCTTGATAGTTCCTTCATCGGTATTGTTATTCGTTCTGCTAACGACACGTGCTCTTGTTTTACAGTTGAGAGGTAGTTTTGCACTGCTGGAAATTGGAACTGCAATTGTTGATTGGAGAAAAATCTCTCAGATTTCCCGAACGTATAAAACGAGATGCTTTGGTCTTTTTTACGCAATGATTGTAGAACAGATGCTGTCCATTCTACCACTGCTTCAAACACTAATCGTTGAGAATGTTGTAGTCCACCCACATCTAAAATAACGACTATACTAGAGTCTTTTTCCTGTTCAAACTCTTTTGTCATCACAGTATTTTTTCGAGCAGTTGTTTTCCAATCAATCCATGAAAAGCGATCCCCAGGAATATATTCACGAACACCTGATACAACATTTGTCAGCTTTTCGTCATGGATATGTGAGGAAGTAGAGCCTTCTTCTAAACTCAGAGATTGCTGTTTCCACTTCAAGTCTTGAATAGCAGGATAAACAAAAAACTCTTTTGCGGCATAAAATCGATGGTTACATTCAACAAAACCGAATGGATCACCCATTTTCAGGCTGATATCGGACAATTGATGGTTTCCTCGTGGCAGGTGTTCTATCCGATACGAAATAGCGAATTCTTTCTGAAAACCTGGATATATGACTTTTTTTACATAACGTTTTCTATTAAATGATGGTTGATCCGAAAGATATTGATATTTTTTCTTACCAATATCTTGAAATTGAAGTGTTTCAGGAAGCAGCTCTTCCAAAACTAAATAGAAAATAGGAAATCGTGATTTTCGTTTGATCGTAATCGTTACCTCTATCTCGCTACCTGTTTCCAAATACCGGTCTGATAACGTTCTATCGATCTTCCAATTGTGAATGGGATAGAATGGGATAAACAGCATATAGAGAATAATAGGCAGCATACTGTAGAATAAAAACCAGCTGACAAACCCTCCTTGAAACATCGCAAATACAAACAAGATCCCTAGTAAAAGAAGTAGTTGCAGTTCTCTTACAATTTTTCTAATGATTCGTTTCATCCATGCAATTCCTTCCTTACAGGTACATCTATTTCCTCTAGTATTCGCGTAATCAGAGAAGATTGGGTAACACCTTCATATCTTGCCTCCGGACGTAATATGACCCGATGTGATAAAACATAAGGTGCTAAATAAACGATGTCATCTGGTATCACATAATCGCGTTTTTGAATATAAGCGTATGCTTTGGCTGCTTTCATCAATGAGATCGAACCACGTGGACTAACTCCTAGTTGAACGTAGGGACTCTTTCTCGTTTCGGATACCAGTTGAACAATATAACGCTTTACTGTGTTATCAACATAAAGACTGTCTACTTCTTTTTGCATATTTAGTAATTGTTCTTTATTGATAACTGCTTCTATCTCATCAATTGGATGCTCACGGTCAGTTCGATTTAACATTTCTAATTCATCCGCTTCGTTGGGATATCCCATACTTAACTTCATGAGGAAACGGTCAAGTTGTGCTTCTGGTAGTGGATATGTTCCTTCATAGTCTACTGGATTTTGAGTTGCCATTACGAAAAAAGGCTTTTGCAGCGATTTTGTCATGCCATCTACCGTTACATTCATTTCTTCCATTGCTTCTAGTAAAGCGGATTGGGTTTTCGGTGAAGTTCTATTAATCTCATCCGCTAATACGATATCGCCAAAAATAGGACCACTTCGGAATTCAAATACCATTTCTTTTGGATTATATATCGAAACACCTGTTACATCAGAAGGTAATAAATCAGGTGTGAACTGGATTCTTTTAAAATCACAATTTAATGATTTTGACAATGCTCGTACCATCATTGTTTTTCCTACGCCTGGTACGTCTTCCAATAATACATGCCCGTCAGCTAACAGGGCAACAAGGCTGAGTGTTACCTCACGTTCCTTTCCTATCATGACTTTTTCAATGTTTTCTAGAATTTTTCCTACTTCGTTTCCGTAATCCATCTTATCCGCCTCCATTCTTACTACTCTTTTCCGAAACCATTACTACCTATAACTATACTATATTATAACCCCCTTTTCCTACTGATTAATCTAGGTGAATGAAGAAAATCTTGGATTTCTCAGAAACTGCGCAGACTCGAGCACACCACAAAATGGAACGTCAACTCGGTGCTAATGTTTGTTGAGCGGACATATAGTGCGTTATTTGGCAAAATAACTACCATTTCTCGATGTTGGCGGACATTTAGTTCCTTATTTGGTTACTTTTGGTGAAAATTAGCGTTATTTTCGATGAATAACGGAATAGATGTCCGCTAGGATCCTAAAAACATCACTTTTGTCATAAATAGCGGAACAAATGTCCGCCCTAGGTCAGGTTTATTTTGTCAAATCGTAATATTCTATACTTCCCAAAAAGAAATAACCTCAGGCAAAGGCCTTGAGGTTATCCGATAATTACTCGTTCAGTTGGGTAATGGAAACGATCTTTAGTATCATCTCCACGGATGATAAATAAGAAGGTAAAGAGACCGATCCGACCAATAAACATGAGACACATGATTAAACATTTACCGAAAGTAGATAGTTCAGGAGTAATACCCATTGATAAACCGGTAGTACCAAAAGCAGATGCTACTTCAAAGATAATTTCCATCAGACTGAACGGTTCTGTTTTATTTAGGACAATCACTGATCCAACACAAAGCATTAAGGCAGTCGTAATGACGATAAAAGATCGCATCATATCTTCTTGGTGTATCTCGCGTCCGAATACTTTCACACTTGAATTTCCTTTCGCATAATTCCAAATCGTTAAGAGCATAATCGCAAAAGTTGTGGTTCGAATCCCACCGCCTACACTGCTAGGAGAAGCACCAATAAACATTAAGGCACTGATTAAGAATAGCGTAGCCGTTGAGAGTTCGGACACCTCCATAGTTGCCAAACCACCACTTCTACTAGTAACCGATTGAAATAAACTATAAAAGAAAGTTTCATGCCATGATTTATCCACAAAAAAGGCATTTTTCTCCAACAAATAGATTAGTAATGCTCCAATTACAACTAGCCAAAAAAATGTAACCGTGGTGATTTTAGTAAACAGAGAAAATTTATGTCGATCATTAATTGCTTGGCTTCTTCCTTTTAGAACTTCCTGCACTTCGATTAACACCGGAAAACCAATAGCTCCTAAAACAATCAGAATCATATTGATAAATTGAACAAAATAATCATCAGCAAACGGAATCAACGAAGCACCAGTAATATCTAATCCACCATTAGTGGTCGCACTGACCGCACCAAATAATCCGTGTAACATTGCTTCTCCGACACTGTCATAATAGTTGAGAAAATGAATCGATAAAATCGCCGCACCAATCAACTCAATCAACAAAATCAGTTTAAAGATTTCCAGCATTAATTTAACAAGGCCGGATAATGTTTTACTATTTTGTTCAACCATAATCATTTTCCGATTGCGAATACCTATTTTTTTACCAAGCACCACCCAAATAAAGGTACTCATCGCCATAATCCCTATACCCCCGAGATGTAATATCACCGCAATGGCAACCTGACCAGCTGGGTTGAAGACATCTGCAACAGGAATAACCGTTAATCCTGTCACACTTATCGATGTAACTGCAGTAAACATTGCGTCAATAAACGATAATTCTACCCCAGGTCTATGAAAAAATGGCAAGCTTACAATAATAGTACCAATAATCACTGCTAATAAGTAATAGATAACGATATGATGAATAGCTGTCCACTGTTTCATCACACTTTTCAATTTTCCGATGCTATTCATTTCAATGACCCCTTAGTGTAATTCAAACTAGAGGATAGTTTATCATAGATTTATCCAATTATCATCTTTTCTTTCGGGTAGCGATAACGATCATGAACATCTTCACCACGAATTAAGAATAGAAATGAGAAAATACCGATACGTCCGATAAACATCAATAAAATGATCACTATTTTACCGACTGCTGATAGATCGGATGTAATCCCCATTGACAGCCCTGTTGTACCAAAAGCCGAAAAAACTTCAAAAACAATCGCCATATTCGACAAAGGCTCTATCCAAATCAATAATACGATCGCACAACCACATAATATAATCGCTGTAATCACAACGATGAATGATCTTATTACATCATCTGGATCAACCTCCCGTTTGAATACTTTAATAGTATTATGCCCTTTTGCGTAATGAAAAATAGCTAACATCATAATAGCAAAAGTTGTCGTACGAATCCCGCCACCTACACTGCTCGGGGATGCTCCTATAAACATAAGTGCACACAAAAGGAATAACGTAGGTGTCGTGAATTCTGCAACATCCATTGTTGCCAAGCCACCATTCCGTGTTGTTACAGATTGAAAAAGACTATAAAATAGCGACTCATGCCATGTCTTTCCCTGTAAAAAATGATTATGTTCAAATAGAAAGATACCTAATGCACCAGCCACAATTAATATAAAAAACGTAATCGTAGTTATTTTAGTAAATAAGGAGAATTGATATTTCCATTCTAAATTGCGATACCTGCCCCAAAGTACTTCCTGTATTTCTAGTAAAACAGGAAACCCAATCGCCCCTAGAACTAAAAGAAGGATAGTAATAAATTGCACGAAATAGTCATGTGCAAAAGGCACAAGTGATGTACCTGTAATATCAAAACCTGCATTTGTTGTCGCACTAACAGATGCAAAAATCCCTTGTATTATTGCCTCCTGCCATGTATCAAAATACTTTAGAAAGTATATCGAAAGAACGACAGCACCAAACAACTCAATGACTAAAATCGTTCTTAAAATTTTTAGCATCAACTGGACCAATCCTGCTAATGTGTTACGATTTTGATCAATTTGAATTAATTTTCTTGTTCGTATTCCAATTTTTTTACCAAGTACTAAATAAATAAACGTTCCTAATGTCATAATTCCAATACCGCCAAACTGTAAGACAAACGCTAAAACGAAATAACCAATGTTATTAAACGTGTCAACTGTGGATACAACCGTCAGCCCTGTGACACTGATCGCACTAACTGCAGTAAAGAAACTATCTAACAAGGATAGTTCGACCCCTTCACGGTGGAAGTATGGGATACTAAGTAAAAATGTAGATAATAATGCAGTTAAAAAATAAAATAAGACAATAAGATGAATACTAGATAAATTACTTAATTTATTAAAGAAAATACCTAATTTTTTACGCACAGTGTTCACTTCTTTCTATTTTCTAGTGCTACAACTGACATTATAGCAAAAAATAGAAATGGAATCCTGATTAATATTAAAATCCACTATATGAGTCACGATGAAACCTGCCATTCGCCTGATACAAATAATTCTCAGGAATAGTTTGTTCTATCATCGGAAAAATTACTCGTTCTTCTAACCGGACATGCTTTTGCAACAACTCCCCTAAGTTACGGAAAATTTGACGATCTTTACATTGCCCCCCTCTGATCTCTTGAACATAGCTTCTTATCTGCACATGTTGAATAAGCATTTCACGAATTTCAGGGATATCTACCGCTTGATATTGAGCAAACAATGGTAATAACACTTCTTCTTCATCACGAAAATGATCTTCTCCATCGTATTTCCAAAAGTCTATAACATCTCTTGTCATCTTCTGAATACTCCCTTTTTGATCTGCATTTTTTAACTGTTGTGCCATTACTAGCGTGTGGTGATGATGATGAGATAAGGGATGCAATGCTTCATGTCTTTTCATTTATACCGACTCCTTTTTTATCCATAGTATCAAATTTGTGTTTGTCTTCATTTCATTTTAAAATAATTTTGTGAGATACAATGTGATTTGTTACATAGAAAAGGAGAAATCGGATGAATTCATTAAGAAAATTTGTCATGGATATACGCTTTAATCGCTTTATTACAGGACTAATTATATTTAACACGATATTAATTGGCCTTGAAACCTTCCCAAATATTTATGAAAACTATCATACTTACTTTGTTGTAATTGATATAATCATTCTCGCCATTTTTGCTTTAGAAGTTATCTTAAAGATTATGGTGCTAAAAAAAGGGTTTTTCTCTAATCCCTGGAATATTTTTGACTTTGTAATAGTACTAGGAAGTTTGATTTTATATAGCACCCCTTTCGTTAGTGTTTTACGTATTTTCCGTGTATTGCGTGTTTTCCGTACAATTACTGTTATTCCCTCTTTACGTAGAGTTGTAACAGCATTGTTTATGGCAATACCAACTATCAGCAGCGTATTGTTAGTAATGTCAATTATTTTTTATGTATATGCTATTTTAGGAACAACTTTTTATGGTGATATTGCCCCTGAGTATTTCGGTAACATCTTTTTAAGTTTCATTACATTGTTCCAGATCTTCACTTTGGAATCTTGGGCTAGTGGTATATTTCGACCGATTTTTGCAGAGGAATCATTATCATGGGTGTATTTTCTTTCCTTCATTGTAATCTCGGCATTTATTATGATTAATTTAATTGTTGGGGAGATTGTTAATAATGCACAAAAAATTACTGATGATATCGAAGAAGATACAGACGAGATTAAAGAGGATACAGGTGAAATAAAAGAGTTGCGCAAAGAAATACGAGAGATTAAGGAAATGTTGCAGAATAAATAATGATAAAGTAAGACTTCAATCAGTGGGCGTTTAAAACGCCCACTGATTGTTAGCGAAATCTTATCAGAAAGTTAGCGTCCGTTTATCCCATACTTACGCCCATATCTTAAAGTGGGGGTATTACACCGTTATAAAGTTCCTTATTGGGGATAAAGATCCGATAATCAACAAATCTTTTGGGGTGTTGCTTGGATTTGTTGATTATCCCAGTTTATTCAACAAATCTCTTGGCTCGTTGCTTAGATTTGTTGATTATCCCAGTTTATTCAACAAATCTCTTGGCTCATTGCTTAGATTTGTTGATTATCCTGATTTATTCAACAAATCTTTTGTTCGTTTCTTAGACTTGTGGGTTATCTCCTCTTTATATTTGAACTCTAAAGAGACTAACTATATAAAGTCAATAGTTAGTCTCTCTTATCATATCCTATCTCCCATTCAATTGCTTGCTGACCATTTTGCTCAAGAATTTGATTGGTTTTAGAAAATGGTTTGCTGCCAAAAAATCCCCGATGAGCTGATAACGGGCTTGGATGGGGGGATTTGATAACATAATGTTTGGATAAATCAATCAGGGCTTGTTTTTTCTGGGCTGCTGCTCCCCAAAGGATATATACGACAGGTGTTTCTTTTTGGTTCAACGTCATAATGACTTGATCAGTAAATTGCTCCCATCCCTTACCACGATGAGAATGTGCTTGTCCCTGCCTTACTGTCAATACGTTGTTTAGTAGCAACACACCTTGTTCTGCCCATTTCACGAGATAACCATGATTAGGAATTGGACAGCCAATATCTGCATGTAATTCTTTATATATGTTTTTCAGGGAAGGTGGAATATCAACCTCTGGCTTAACAGAAAAACTTAAGCCGTGCGCCTGATTAGGGCCATGGTAAGGGTCCTGGCCAAGAATCACCACTTTTACATGATGAAAAGGTGTGTAATGTAACGCATTATAAATATCATACATATTGGGATAAATCGTGTAGTTCTGATACTCCCGCTTCAAAAACTCTCGTAATTGTACATAATAGTCCTTCTGAAATTCAGTTTCTAATAGATCTGCCCAATCATTGTTCAATATATTTGTCGTCATAACTATCAACCTTTTTCTAAAAATTGTTCTACTTGTTCTCTAGTCGGCATACCGCCTTGGGCTCCTATCTTACCAACGGATAACGCTGCTGCTGCATTCGCAAACTTGACTGCTTTCGTTAAAGCTTGTCCTTCCGCTAACGCTACTGCCAATGCACCATTAAAAGTGTCACCTGCACCTGTTGTATCAACAACATCTACAGCATGTCCTGCTACTTCTTGCTCTTTGCCAGCTTCCATAAACGAAACACCTTGTTTTCCTTTTGTGATGACTAGTTTCTCGTTGTGCTGATTCCCGAATAGTTGTTGCCGTTCGGTTTCATTAGGAGTAATATATGTAGCTTTTTCCCATGTTGCTTGATCCAATTCCATAGCTGGTGCAGGATTAACAATAACAGGAACCCCGTGTTTATGACATAATGCCATACTATACGCAATCGTTTCTTTCGGAATTTCAAATTGAAGCAAGACATAGTCACTATCAAGTATGGTAGCTTTTATTTGCTCAATATAATCCTTTGTCACTTTACCATTTGCTCCGGCAATGATAATGATTCGATTATCCTGTTCAGATAAGATAATATTAGCAAGACCTGTTGGTATTTCCCTTACATGATCAATGTGGTCTACTTGAATGTTTTCTTTCCGCAAATGATCCATCAAGACATCACCAAATTGATCGTCACCAACACAACCAACCATCGTTACTTCCGCTCCAAGACGAGCAGCAGCTACTGCTTGATTTGCACCTTTCCCACCAGGAATCGTTTGAAAATTGGTCCCTCTTACCGTTTCACCTTGGACTGGCACCATATCTGTTTCCGTAACTAAGTCCATATTAATACTGCCAATCACTGTTATTTTGGGTTGATTCATTCCTTACATCTCCTCTCACTCGGAGTATGATTCTAACGATTTTTTGAATAAGCTCCAAAACTTTTCCTGATTGAGCCCTGTAGCAAAATAAGCATTTGGTTCCCGACCTGTAACAGCTAAACGATCGACAACCGTCATCCCGTAGCTGAATTCTCCTTTTGTTTCTATGGCAACATGAACATCTTCAAACTCAAAAATAGAAGGATCAATGAGATGTGCAATCGTACATGCATCATGAATCGGACCACCTGGAAATGCAAAATAGTCTTTGTATGCTTGCATAAAAAATACTAATAACTCTGCCACAAATTCACTTACCGGGTTGGCAATTTCTTTTAACTGTTCTACTGTTTCTTTGGTAGCCAAGGCCTGGTGTGTTACATCCAGCCCAAACATCCGGATTGGAAGTCCACTCTCGAACACGACTTTGGCAGCTTCTGCATCAACGTAAATATTAAATTCGGCTGCAGGTGTCCAATTACCAAAGGTGCCCCCACCCATTAAGACAATTTCCTTTATCTTAGCCTTGATAGAAGGATCTTTTACTAGAGCCAAGGCAATATTGGTTAACGGACCTGTTGGCACTATTGTAATCGCCTCTTCTGCACGGTGTAATTGCTCAATAATAAAATCAACCGCATGTTGATTAATCGCCGTTCTTTTAGGTGTATTCGGCAGATTAGGACCGTCTAAACCTGTCTCTCCATGAATATGTTCCGCTATTTCTGGTTCTCTAACCATCGGCCTTTTCGCACCTTGTACTACCGGAACATCATCTAAACCGATAATATCACAAACTTTCAATGCATTTAAGGTATTCTTTTCTACTTCTACATTTCCGGAAACAGTTGTAATGCCGACTATATCTAACGGACTAACTTTAGACGCTGCTAGAATAATAGCGATTGCATCATCATGACCCGGATCACAGTCTAAAATCACTTTCATATTTATCACTCCTTAACCTATATTGTACACAAAAAAACTGCGAATCATCTACTCCGCAGTTTTAGTTCCACTTATTTCGGGTAAGAGTTATATAAATGATTGTTTTTCTTTTTCCATCCAGCCGTCTGCCCATTTTTGGATGCTTTTCAATACCGGTTCTAGAGCTTTTCCTTTTTCAGTTAGGGCATATTCAATTCTGACCGGTGTTTCATCATAGACCTGGCGTTTCACGATGCCTTGTTTTTCTAAGTCTTTTAACCGTTCCGATAATACACGTCCACTAATACCAATTGTTGCTTCAATGGTAGAAAAACGTTGTGCACCTTCTAATAATTGAAAAATGATCAATCCAGTCCAGCGCTTATTTAATATATTTAATGCCGATTCAAACTTCGGACAAATCGTTTTGTCTGCCATAGTTCTCACCTCTTTAGTTATAGTATAGCAAATTTTTTTACATAAATAAAATAATTAATTTACTTGACGTAAGTAATTAATGTTTGTATACTTAGTTACATAAAGTAAGTTAATGATTATTAGGGAGGAATTTTCGAAATGGCAAATGTAAATTTAGACAAAGTACACAGTGCATTGAATTTTGAAGTAAAACATATGATGGTATCTAAAGCAAAAGGTGAATTCCAAAATTTTGATGTGGATTTTAACGGAAGCTTTGATGACCTTGAAAATGCTAGTGTCAAAGTGACAATTGATGTTGCGTCTATCGAAACTAACAATGAAGACCGTAACGGGCACTTAAAATCAGGTGACTTCTTTGATGTAGAAACATATCCGAACATTACTTTTGTTAGTAAAAACATCGAAAAAGCAGGTGATTCTGAATTTAAAATCACTGGCGATTTAACTATTAAAGGTGTTACAAATGAAGAAACTTTCACGGCTGAATACAATGGAAAAGCAAAAGACCCGATGCAAGGTAATACGATTGCCGGTGCAGATGTATCCGGGAAAATCAACCGTGAAGATTATGGTTTAACTTGGAATGCACCACTTGAAACTGGCGGGGTATTAATCGGTAAAGAAGTTAAATTTACTGGTGGATTTGAATTTGTTGTAGAAGAATAATAGTAAACATAAAAAGCCAACGCTTCATGATGCGTTGGCTTTTTCAGGCTGTGTAGCTAATATCGCAGCAATCACCCCAATAAAAGGAAAAACTAAAGAGATTAATAGCACAGGCGTATAACTCTGAAAAATATCATACCCTATTCCAAACGGTAACGGTCCAAAAGCAGATGCAGCTACCATCATAGTTGCACCCACTCCATTAATACTACCGATGAACTTCCGCCCAAAATAATCTGGCCAAATCACATTTGTAGCAATCCGACCGAATCCGTTGGCAATTCCCCAAAGAACTCCAACAATGATCGCAATAATAGCATTTGCTAACATTAGTAATAACAATAGAATCATAAGTTCCAAGATAAATATAAGCACAAATAAATAGTTTGTTTTTATTTTTTCGGTAATAAACCCTGATGCAAGTGACATCGGAATCCCAACAACAGCCATTAGGCTTAATACTGTCGCAGCAATTCCCGCTGGTAAGTCATGAAAGGCAAAAATTGAAATGATATGAAAGGTTACCCCTGTATTAACTAATGAAGGAATGCCAATACAAATTAAAATCATCCAAAAAGCACGCGTTTTAACAGCTTCATTTAGTTTCCAATTCACCTCTGACAACGACTTTTTCTGTTGTTCCTTTTTTTTATCCGCTTTTCTCTCTAGTCCGTCTGGAACAAGCCCAACATCTTCTGGGCGATTTCGCACCCCGAAAAATGCTAGTGGTACAAATATAAAAAGAAGCAAGATTCCCCAAAACCGCCAGGCAAATTGCCAATCCCATGTTTGGATCAACCATGTATTGGCGATTGGAAATAACATCGCACTCGCAAAACTTCCGAGCGAAACAAAACTAACCGCACGTCCCCTTTTTTCAATAAACCATTGAGCGACAAGCGTATTAGGTATCAATGTCATACTACCTTGGCCAAGTAAACGGATCAAAAAGAAACCAACGACAAACATCCACATTGTTGATACGATACTATTAAAAAAACACGCTAATGAAAGAAGTGTACCAACTGTCACCATCATCGTACGTTGACCAAATCGATCGATAAATCGACCGACAAGCATCATAACGAAACCAGCAATTAATGTAGCAACGGAATAAAGGCCGGAAACTTCAGATCGTGACCATCCGAACGTGGCGATATATTCGTCTACAAATATCGAATTCGAATAGGTTTGCCCTGGACCAGAAAAAAAGACGCCAAAAGCGGCGATCGCGACGATTACCCAACCGTAATAAAATCTTTCAACAAATCGCTTTGTCATGTTGTATCACCTTTTGCTATTATACACAATTTACAAAGCGTTTACATTTATTTAAACTGTTCCTCTTTCGATAAGATTGATCGCAAGTTCTTCATGACGATTAATTGCTTTTCCTAAAACATGCTGAAACAGCCGCTCACCCATTGTTGCAATTGGAATTTCAAATGTTGTAATATCCATCATTTTTGCTATTGGTTGATTATCGAAACCAATGATAGCCATGTCCTTAGGTACTCTCATATGTGCGTTCTTACAAGCGGTCAGAATGCCTGCTGCCACTACATCACTCGTTACCAGTAGTGCATCTGGTTTTTCTGTTAATTCTGAGATTTCATCCATTACTTTTTGACCATCTTCAAAATAATAGTTTTCAGTAAAAACAAATTCCTTTTGTGGATATTGTCTCAAAAACTCTTTATAAGCCAGTTGGCGAAAGTAACTATTTGAGCCTGATTCACGCCCTATACAGTAACCGATTCTTTTATATCCCTTATGTTTTAGGTAAGCTAATGCATCCATAAAACTTTGGTAATGGTCAACAAAAACGGAATCTATGCTTTTATTCCCTGCTGCATTTTCACTGACAACAATTCTTCCATATTGCTGGTAAGCTTCAATGGTTGGTAATTCAATCCTATGAGAACAAATAATCAGTCCATCAATTTGTTTATGTTTCAACATATCTAACGCTTCCTGCTCTCTTTCTTTTTCGTAATTGGTCTGAATGAGTACAAAATGATAATGATTTTCCACCGCTTGCTTTGCTATCCCCTCGATAAGCAGCCCAAAGTATGGATGCTTTACAAAAGGAACAACTACACCGATTAGATGAGATTTTCCTTGGCTAAGACTTACCGCAGTTCGATTCACCTGATAGTCTACTTTCCTCATCACATCGATAACTGCTTTCCGCTTCTCTTCACTAACATATGGATGGTCATTTATTACTCGAGACACAGTTGTCACTGACACGCCGGCCATTTTTGCGATATCACGAATATTTGCCAAGATTTTCACCTTTTTTCTTAAAAATTTCTTGCTCTGAAACGCGTTCCACCATCTAAGCTAAGATTAAAGGAGGGGGAATGATGGAAATATTATTTGGTATTTTTATCTGGTTATTTATGTGTGGTAGTATCCTTATTTTAGCATCCTTTGCCATTCAATTAGAAGGAGAAGAAAAAAAGCATGATTTGAAGGGGTATCTGGCTTATATCGAAGAAGTGTACAGTCGGAATATTACAGATCAGAAAAAATAAAAGGAAGGCACATACAGAATCATTCATTGTTTTCTGTATGTGCGATTCTCTCTTTGTAACAGCCTCCTACTATTAATAGGATTCTCTCCTTTCCTTTAAATGTTTTAACATTGCAACTATTAGGAAACTAACAATCACTAACAGGAGCCATGAGCTAATTTTACCTAAATGAACGATTTGCCATGTTTGAGATTGTCCGGGATATTGCCATGCTCCAAAAAAAGTAGCAATATTTTCCGCAATCCAAATAAAAAAGCCGATTAATACAAAGGCAAGAACCAGCGGCATCTTATATGTACGATGATTCACACGATAATAAACAATCGTTTGTAAGAATAATAGAATCGTGGCAACCTTTAGCGCCCAGCGAAAATCATAGATATAGTGATGGGTAAAAAAGTTAAAATAGATTGCAGCACTTAGGATAGCAACCGGCCAAGTCGGCGGCCACTTTTCTAACTGGACATCAAGTCGACGCCAGGCCTGACATAAATAACTGGCAACACTGGCATACATAAACCCACTATATAGTGGAACGCCAAATACTTTTGTAAGTGCTTCTTCCGGATAGCTCCAGGAACCCATATGTACTTTATAAATTTCCAATGCCAGACCGATAAGGTGAAAAACACAAATAACTTTTACCTCATCCCATGTTTCCAGCTTAGTGACGAGCATGAGCACTTGGGTAATCAGACAAATGATAAGGATAAGATCATAGCGGTGAATAAATGGCACATCTATCATCTGAGTAATCGCTAATGTGGAGAAAATAACAACAGCAAAAACGCATGATTTTGCCTGCTCAATTCCAAACGTCCATAATTGTCGCACGGCTAGATCTCCAACACATAACTAATGATTTCTTTTATTTGTCCATTCTTATGTTTATTTAATTTGTAAATATCACAGAAGCTGTAATGACGCTGCTCACCACTCTTATCTGTCGAATGGATGATGCCATTAACTACTCCTTCTTTTCCATGCGTAATCAGATGTTCGATTTCTAACTCGAACTGGTTACCATTATCCATTCCTTTGAGTGCGTATTCTAAGTTTTCTATTCCCTCTATCGTGTCATTTCCGACCATGCGCCACGTTATATCAGTAGTGACACTTTCTAATATTTTTTCACTGTTTCCTTTTACAAATGCTTCATTAAATGCTCGGAAAAATTGTTGATTTTTTGTTTCCATATATTGTACACTCCCTCTTCTAAATTAGTATACCATAGGAGGCTTGTTTGTTATAATGAAGCGGAAAGGAGATGATTTATTGATCGTTAGACCTCCACAAAAAACAGATCAATTGTTGCAGTTGGAAGTGATGCAAGAACGTTACCTCGACGTCCCTCCAAATATCTCCGAATCGTTTGGCAGAGAACTCGCCGGCTATCTTGGAGAGAAAAGTTTACCTTACTTCATAGACCTCATTACTACTACATCCCATTATGATTTATATGGCCTTAGACTAGAAAGAAATAACCACCACTTCCAAATCGATGGCTTATTTTTATTCCCTGCCTTTTTCTTAATTACCGAAATCAAACACTTAAAAGGGAAACTTTTTATTAACGAAGCACATCAGATGATTCAGTCGAAAGAATCAGAGGAGAAAGTGTACCAGCACCCTCTTTCCCAAGCAAAATTACAAAAAGAACAGCTTAGAAAAGTTTTAGAGGACCTCGGTTTTGAATCCATCCCCATCTACACGTTAGTTATCTTCACTCATGATCAAGCATATTTAACCTTTGAACAACCAGATATGATACCTGTTCAACAACTTCCTTTTCGATTGGAGGAATTAACACGGGAATTTTCAGATCCTAGGCTAGGTCGGAATCCATTATTACAATTAAGCAAAAAGTTGGTGAGTATGCATCGAGAGCGCCCGCTTACTTTTTTACAGCCAACCGGAGAGGTGCTTCGTAATATTAGAAGGGGTGTGTTTTGTCCTAAATGTAAACCGCTAGTAATGAAATGGACATATGGTACTTGGAAGTGTGGTAAATGCGGCTATAAAGATAAAAATGCTCACATTCCTGCTTTGATTGATTTTGTTTTTATGTTTGGATACACAATCAATAATAGGCAGGCAAGGTGGTTTCTATTATTAGACTCCATTTACACTGCATCACGGATTTTGAAGAAATTAGAAGTGGAATCATATGGGGGAAATAACAATAAAACTTATAACTTAAGATTTTTACTGAATAGCTATAAAGGAAGGACCTAATCAGGTGTCCTTCCGTTGTTATTCATGATTTATTAACTCAAGACTTTTGGCTTGTAACTTGCACGGTTTACTTGCAACTTTCCGCATTTATTTGCAACACCTATCAAAACTATATATTGTGATAAAAATCACTTAACAACACTACATATTGTGTTACATTCTATTCATCATACTAAAAGGAGAGTTGATCAATGTTTCAGAATACAGAGCAGATTATCAAGAAGTTTACATCCAGTGAAGATGATAAAAAAGCTGATTATTTAAAAAGGGAGAATAGTAATTATGTATATTCGCTTCCACTTCTTAGGCACAATTTAACTAATCATGCGGAGGAGCAGTTTCTTTTTCAGCATATTCTTCCTCCAAGAATAAAGGAATTATATGATGAGGGTATTGTCTATGTTCATGACAAACAACTCGCACCGTATTGTGTATCGATTAGCTGTCGGGATATTGCGATGAAAGGTATTCCATCACTTGCGAAAAATATGATTACGTCTAGACCCACAAAACGATTATCAATTCTACTTAGACATTTCAGCAATGTGGTTACACTTATTTCGCAACAAGTATCAGGGGCTGTCATGCTTGCGCAGCTCTCAACAATAGCCGCTTCCTATCTCCAGGAGGAGGAAAATCACAATATTACATACAATCAAGATGAATTAAAACAGCTTTTTCAAAGTTTAATTTGGGAATTGAATATGCCATTAAGATCAGGCGCACAGAGTAGTTTTTCTAATATTACATTGGAATTCGGAAAACCTTCTGAAGAAATAAAAGATGAATATGTTGTAATTGGTGGAGAACCGCTCTCTATCAAGTATTCAGATATTCCTTCTCATTATTTTGATCGCATTAATCAAGCGATTATCGATGTGATGAGTGAAGGAACTGGAAGTGATGGTATTCCATTCACCTTTCCACTACTGACTGTACAAATCGATGATGACTTTAATTATCATAACCCACTATTTCTGGAATTACTCGATAAAATGTATAACTGGGGTGGTGTTTATTTTGAGAACTTTAAGACGAAGCCTTTTGAAGATCCTTATTATAAAGCATTAAATCCAACGATTCAGGCGAAAGATCCCGAAGTCAGTCGCAGTCTCTGTTGCAGGTTACAAATAAATCTTGAAACCTTATCAAAAGCTGGTGGTGGTGTCTTTGGTTCTTCGACCGGTTCCACAGGAGCTGTGCAGGTTCTAAATCTTAATATCAACCGCTTGTTACTAGAGTTTGGCGACGATATCGATACTGTCAAAAAGAGAATGCGTGAATATATGGAAGTAATGCAAGAAGCGCATATGGCAAAACGAAAATGGTTAGAACAAAATAAAGAACTTTTCCCTACCTTTTTCTCGTATAATCATAATCTAAGAAACTATTTTAATGTATTTGCAATCACAGGAATGAATGAGGGACTTATCAATATCGGTTACCAGAAAGGAATCAACGATACTAATGGTAAGCTAATTGCACATGAATTAATGCAGTATATGACTGAGATAGTTAATGAGTTTATTGTGCGTGATAAAGTGGCATGTGGTATTGAGTATGCACCTGCTGAGAATGCTGCGATTAAATTAGCACGACATGATCAGAAGTGGGCAGAGGCTCACAACAAAAATATTTTCACACAAGGAGAAGGTGAAAATCCTTACCTTACCAGTGGTTGTATGACGCCTTTTTCAGAGGATGATTTCTTAGATCAATTAGAAAACAGTGCAGAGTTCCAAGGCTATGCTACTTCAGGAAGTGTGCTGCACCATTTCTTGGAATCAAAAGTAACACCCGAAAAATTGGTAAGCTATTTGGATAAAATTTTTGAAAAACCGATTAACTATATCACATTAACACCAACCATTACATCATGTATGGATTGTGGGCAAAAAATGGTAGCAGAGGATGCGAAAAATGTCCAAGAATGCCCGACATGCGGCTCCCATGATATTGCTTCATTTAGCCGTGTGATTGGTTATTTAAAAATGATTGCTCGCAATAATATTAATGTTGATGAAAAAGGTTATTACAAAGGGAAATATAATTTCTGGTCGAAAGCAAGACGCCATGACTGGAATGTACGCAAACGAATGAAGGAAGAAACTATAGAAGAAGTTGTTCATTCGTGAAGTTTTATAACCGTTTTATTCGCACATTTCAAGACTTGCCCGACCATACAACATTACTGATACATTCTTTATCTGGCTGTCTGCTTCATTGCTATGGCTGTCACAATTATGATGAAATTATTGCCAATAAACCGAAAAACTATAAAACTAAAGAAGATCTCTATGCTTATTTAGAGAAAAGCGGCTTTCTGTTTGATGCTGTTATGTTTAGTGGGGGAGAATTTTTAATCGATAAAATAGAGGATATTATAGATTTACTGCATCAAGTTCGCACCATTTTTAACGGAAAAATTATTGTGACAACTTGTGGCGTATATAATACAAAACTCAAACGATTGATTGCAGAAGGCCTAGTGGATGGTATTCATATCGATATGAAGCTTCCATATCATGTATTAGATCCAAAGGAGGATCAAAACATTTTCCATGATGTGATGGGGATTAAGCCTAACCAGCAATTAATTGAAAATCTGTTGGATAGTATTGATGTCGTCATTCAACACAATTCACCACTGGACCAGGTGCGAACTGTAAAATATCCGATTCTAGCTGAAATCTTTTTTGATGAAATTCGTGATTATGTAGAACGAAGAAAGAGCTATTTTCAAAGTGATGTTCCTTATTATTTAAATCAATTTCAATATGTGTAATGGAAGGATACGAATAGTTCGTATCCTTTCTTTGTTTAATTTTCCATATATGTGGTAACTCATTATTGTACCCGCAAAAAAATAGAAGGAGAGTGAGTTAGTATGAAACAAAGAACTGGTCAAGATTGGCATTTAATTGATCATAAAATCTTTATTCCATCCTTACTTTTCATCATTATGATTAGCATTCCTTTTTCTATTTACGAATCTGAATCATTAAATCTGCTGAATACTATATTTGATAAAATTGTAGATGTTTTCAGTTGGGGGTATATTTGGTATGCGCTTATTTTGGTAGTAGCCGGGTTATATTTATCATTTTCCAAATACGGAAAAGTAGTGCTTGGGAATCCAAATGAAAAACCGAGATTTACTATGTTTGAGTATGCATCGATCTTGATTGCAATGGGTGTTGGCTCCACCATTATGAGAACAGGGATGGTCCAGTGGACACAGGTGGCGTTGGACCCTCCTTTCGGTGTAAGCCCTGAATCGCAAGAAGCACTTTTATGGGGAAATGCCTATAGTATGTTCTTATGGAGCTTTCAAGTTTTTGCAATCTTTGTGATGGCAGCTCCAGCAATGGCATACATTATCCATGTTAAGAAAAGACCGTTGATGCGCATCTCAGAAGCATGTCGTTGCATTTTCGGCGATAAATTCACCGATGGCCTGGGAGGAAAAGTGTTAGACATTCTTTTTTTAGTCAGCATCTTATCTGGTGCTGCTGTTACGTTAGGATTAGGTACACCAATCATTACCTATAATGTTTCAGCACTGCTACATATTGAGGTTACCTTTGGCCTTACCATGATTATAACGATTATTTGGGTTTTTCTATTCTCTGTAAGTGCCTATCTCGGTATCGAAAAAGGGATCAAGCGCTTGAGTACATTTAATATGTATTTAGCTGGCGGACTTGCTATCTTTATTTTAATCGCTGGTCCTGGTATTTTTATTTTGGATTATTTTACAGACACGGTTGGACATTTGCTTCAACATTATCTGCAATTGTCCTTTTATACGGATTCCGTCGCCATGGAGACGACTACTCATGTACAAAGCCATATGATCTTCTGGTTTGCTTATAGTGCTACATGGGCGATGCTGCACAGTATTTTTGCAGCGAAAATTTCTAAGGGTCGTACTGTCAAGGAAATGATTCTCACTTATTTACTGGCGCCTACCATGCTTTCCTGGATCGCAACAGGTGTCTTAGGTGGATTGGGAGTGGAACGTTATCTTACAGGTGAAGTACCTGTTCTTGATATTACAGAAGGCAATAATCCAATGAATGCAATACCTGAAATTCTTCTTTCTTTACCATGGTCGAGCATTGCCATTATTGCTTTCGTCGTAGTTTCAATGATTTTCCTGACCACTACATTGGACTCCACGACATACACCATTGCGGCATATACGAGCAAACGGGATATGAGTAAACTGGAGCCATCGAGAAAACTAAGAATTATTGTAGCGGCTATAATTACCACACTTGCATTAATACTCATGCAAATTGGTGGGCTTGCACCACTTGAAGTCATTTCCGGATTAATGGGAATTCCAATTATCGCCATTCAATTGCTAACCATATATGCAGCAAAAAGAATGATGGATGAAGATAAAGCATGGGTTTATAATGTGCGACAATAAATAAGAGGATGGAACATAACTAAATAAGAAGAACGAAAATCCGAACAATCTGAATCTATCCTAGGCAAAAGACGCAGACTTCTCATGACGAGCACGAGTGAAGATCCATTGTTGGAATGTTCTTCTCCACACAGTTAGCTGAATGACCCACGGAAAGTGAAGTGTTTTGCCGAAGTGGTTAGATATTAATGTTCGGATTATTCCTATTTAATTAGCTTTTTGCTCCAGCCTCTTATTACTATTGAAAATCTCTCTTTATCGTTTTTTTCCATTCTTTCTGGAAAATTTCTTCTCCATTTTCAAATGCTATTAAACGATTCAAAAGATAGAAATTCTCTTCATCACTAGTCATTTCACTAAAAGTATCTAGTTTGGTTTGCCAGTCGTCACGACCAACTACGAGTTCCCACTCACAAGTTACCTTAGCAGATAATGGATCGTTTTCTTTGATCGAGAATGTGTTTTTGTTGATGCTACCGTGCTCTATTCCATTGGTTAAAAGCTTACGTTCACCCTCATCAGAGAAATCTTCCAACTGCCAAACACCATTAATGAGATCATGTTTAACTTCTCGTGTACGTCTCTCTTGGCGAAGAATCTCTTTTTCTACTACTTCAGCTGTTTCAGGCACTTGAAAATGTGAACCAGCATCCCTATCCTCCGGTTGCGGTGTACGTACAGGCAAAGCAAGATAAGTGTTCTCGTTTTGATACACTGTCAAATTTACTGGTTTTGGAGATGGCCAGGCTTGTGGCCAATACGTTGGCGATAACACTAACTCAATCGAGTGACCGGCAGGAATTTGCTGACCAAGTACATTTAAATCTACCGTCACCTGATAATTTCTTCCACGCTCCAAATTCTGAGGATGTTCATGTGACTCAAGATGATTAAGGTTTAACATTCCCCAAGTAATCATGGTCGACTCACCTGTTGGTGCTTTGTCATTTACCTTTGCAACGATAAAAGCATTTTCCTGATCTACCGAAAATTCAGCACAGAGCTTCGGCTGTCCTAATAGATCAATTGCTTCTTCTAACGGATCAGACGTAAATACGACCGCTTTTCCATTTTCTAATCGCTGGTCTGCTGGTAAATCACCTGGCTGACCAAATGGACAAAATACACCATTATAAAGTCCATGTTCTTGTACACTCGGAATCACGATTTGATCACCCTTTTCCACAGGATTTGTTGAAATCGTCTGTCCTTCCATATACCATTTTTTCATTTGGACATTGCTTGAGGGCCATGTGTTATCACTCACCCATTTTCCTGGGCGTTTCTCATAGGTTACTTGTGGTAATTCACTGTCCTGTATCCATGAAATGAGCTTAGGCTCCTCTCTAATGCCAGTATCAATTCCTCTTAACCATTGATCCCACCAGCGTAAGCATTCTTGCAAGAAACCAATATTTGGCTCAGGTGTTGCCACTTCCGGATATTCATGTGCCCACGGACCTACCAAACCTTTACTTTCGTTCGGCAAATGTTCTAATAAACGGAACACCGCATTTGTATACCCATCTTGCCAGCCACTTACTGCAAATACAGGAATATCTACTTTAGAAAAATCCTCACACACCGAGCCATGCTTCCAATACGCATCACGACGTTGGTGCGTTAGCCACTCCTCGACGAATGGCGGGGTATTTTCGAGACGATCTAGCCAATTCTCTCTCCAGCTATCCCCCACTACAGCAGGATCTTGTGGCCTGGCATTATACACAAACATCGTAGATGCCCACCATAACATATCGGACGCCAGAACATTTCCGCCTTTGTAATGTACATCATCAGCGAAACGATCATCTGTTGAACATAGTGTAATAATAGTTTTTAAAGCAGGGTGCTGCCGGGCTGCGACTTGCAAACTGTTAAATCCTCCCCAAGATTTACCGATCATGCCTACAGCACCTGTTGACCAGTCTTGTTCACCAATCCAATCTAGTATCTCTAATGCATCATCATGCTCCTGCTTTAAATACTCATCTAACAAAATACCATCCGAATTACCTGATCCGCGAATATCCACTCGAATACTGGCATAACCATGTCCAGCAAAATACGGGTGCCTTACAGAATCGCGAATTGCAGTAAAATCGTTTTGACGGTATGGAATATATTCTAATATCGCCGGTACTGGATTTGCTCTTGCATCCTCTGGTAACCAAATGGTTGCAGCAAGTTTAGCACCATCAGACATCGGAATCCAGACGTTTTCCAGCTTTTTTACCTGGTGTGGAAAATCCTTTTTTACTCGGCGCTCATGTGAATCTTTTATGTTAAAAACCAATGTTGTCCACCTTTCTTTTCTTCAAATTCTTACGCTAACGCCATTCTTTTCTTGGCCTTTTTCTCTAGAAGACCTAATGCTAAATCGGCCACAATTGCCAAAAGTGTTGCAGGAATAGCACCTGCATAAATTTTCACTTCTGATTGCAAACTGATTCCTGAAATTATTTCTTTTCCTAATCCTTCCGCTCCAATATATGGTCCGATACATGCAACAGCTATCGCAATAACTGACGCGACACGTAATCCAGCCAGAACAAATGGAATCGACAATGGAAATTGCACTTTGGCAAGTAATTGAAAAGGTGTCATCCCTGATCCTTTACCAGCTTCCATAATGCTGTCATCTACTTCACGAATACCAACATAGGTGTTACGTACGATTGGCATTAAAGAGTATAAGAAGAGTCCAATTACCATTGTTTGAAAACCTAATCCGAAGTAAAGCATGAGAATAGCTAACATTGCCAGACTCGGAATTAGTTGCAGGATATTCGTCAACGAAATAATAAAAGGTGCTAAGCGTTCAAAACGCGCCGCTATTATCCCCAATGGAATACCGATGGCTAGCGCTAACACTATGCCATAGATAACCATTAATATGTGTTCGATTGTTAATTCTAAAAGTAAATCACTGTTATCTAGCATGTATTGACCGAGTTCTTGAAGAAAGCTCATGTCATCACCTATCCTATTCAAGCATTCCTTTTTCTTGTAAAAATTCTCGAGCTACATTTTCCGTGCTTTGTTCTTCCATATCAACTAAACGAATTAATTCTGTCATTTCTTCTGTACTCACTAAGCCAACAATAGAATCTAGTATTTCAGCTACCTCGGGATATTCGTCAATAACGGCATTACGAGCAACTAACGAACCCTCATATGGCGGAAAGAACTTCTGATCATCTTCTAAAATCGTTAAGTCATATTCAATAATTTGTGGATCTACTGTGTAGGCAGTAACCGCATCCACATCGCCATTTGCGATCGCTGTATACATTAAGGCTACATCCATCCCTCTTGCATCTGCAAATTCATAACCGTATGCTTTCTTATAACCTTCATAACCATCATTGTCTCGTTCAATCCAAGAATTATCTGTACCTATCGTTATTTGATCTGCAACCTGACCTAAATCAGACATTGTTTCAATCCCTTGTTCGTCTGCAAAAGCTTGTTTAACGGCAATACTGTATTGGTTACTGAATCCAATTGAGTCATACCATTTCATATCATGTTTTTCACCGAATAAATTCTGTGCTTGTTCTAATGTCTTCTGAGGATCTGTTGAATATTCCACTTGGTCTTCATCAAAATGATTGTTGTAAACTTCACCTGAGTATAATGTGGCAAAATCAAAATCTTCTTGATCAATTGCACTCATAATCTGTGGACTTGCTGGAATATCTTCCGTAATGTTTACTTCATGGTCTGTTTGGTCTTCAATCAGTAGTTTAACGATTTGCCCCATAATTTTAGGATCTGTATTTTTCTGTGCACCATATTCAAATACTTCACCACCATCTGCCGAACTGCTGCCTCCACATGCTGTTACAATCATTAATAATACTGCTAACATACTTGCTACCAATACTTTTCTCATGTTGTGACTCTCCTTTAAACTTTAGAATAATTTTTCTCAAATTTATGAAATAATAAATCTAATAATAATGCGATCACAATGGCTAGAATGGTTCCAGTAAAGATCATATGTTTATCGTTATAGCCAATACCAGCCAATATTAAGTCTCCTAAACCACCTGCTCCAATCAATGCTGCAAGGGTTGTCCAACTGATAATATATACTGTTGTTACCCGAATACCTGACATCACATAAGGCATCGCTGCAGGCAGTTCTACTTTAAATAAGCGTCCGAAAGTACTGAAGCCCATCCCTTTTGCTGCTTCAACAATACTGGGATCAATTGATTGAATACCGGTGTAAGTGTTTCGAAGCAGTGGTAATAAAGCATATAAAAACAATGCCGCTACCGCCGGCTTAAATCCTATCCCTAATAAGGGAATCATGATCGCTAATAATGCTACAGTCGGAATCGTTTGGAAAATGTTCGCAATGTTGAAGATAAGTCCTTTCACTTGTTCATTCTTCATTTTTGTCATATAGATAGCTAACGGTACCGTAATGACAATCGATAACAACATGACAACAAATGAAATAACGAGATGCTCCCATGTATAGGTCAAAATAGAATCAAATTTATCCTGCCAGAATTCTATATAATCTGATAGTAATTCCACTATTGCCCACCACGCTTAAGTTGATAGAAATGCTGTAATACTTCCACCCATTTTTCTCTTTGCAGAATACCGACTACTTGATCATCATTTGCTACAACTGGTATCCATGCTTGGTGTTCTAAATGCTCATCGCTGATTACTTGGTCTGTTCCAGTGGTTTCTAATATAGCTTTGGGGTGTGTCCATACATCTTCTATGTTTTGCTCTTTATGTTTTAGTGCGGAAAAGAGACCTAACATTCCGATATATTTACCATCTTGGTCCACTACCGGTATGTCATGATATTGTTTATCAACCATCGTCTGAATTGCCTCATCCAATGGTGTCTTGATATTTACTGTCTCAAAAGTCTCCGTCATTAAACTTTTCACAGAAGGTAATACGCTACCGAGGCGCTCCTCACCAATAAATTCCTTCACAAAATCATTTGCAGGATTAGCTAAAATTTCTTGTGGTGAACCCTTTTGTACGACATGACCACTTTTCATAATAATGATTTGATCAGCTATCTTTATTGCTTCATCCATATCATGTGTAACAAAGACGATTGTTTTATTAATTTCCTGTTGTAATCGAACTAATTCTTCTTGTAATTGCTCGCGACTGATCGGATCCAATGCACTAAATGGCTCATCCATCAAGATCGTTGTCGGTTCCGCAGCTAACGCACGGATAACACCGATTCGCTGTTGCTGTCCACCACTTAATTCGGCCGGATAACGATCACGATATACTTCAGGGTCTAAATTGACCATACGTAATAGTTCATCTACTTTTTGTTTAATTTTTTGCTTGTCCCACTTTAAAAGCTTAGGTACGGTTGCAACATTGTCAAAAATAGTCATATGCGGAAATAAACCAATGTTCTGAATGACATAACCCATTTGTCGTCGCAATTCAATCGGATTGATTTGCTGGATATCTTTCCCGTCTATTAGAATTTGGCCTTCTGTATAATCTGTTAAACGATTTAACAGTTTCATAGTCGTTGTTTTACCGCAACCACTTGGACCAATAAGAACATTTATTTTTCCCTCTTCAAAGGTTAAGTTAATGTCTTGTAAAGCTTGAAACCCATCATCATAGACTTTATGAATTCCTTTCAACTGTATCACATACGCTCCCCTTTCCAACTCTATCATGATCAAATTCATTTGATGAACATGTTCATCATTTTTAACAAAAAATAATCATGTATCTATTTTCGTAAAAGATACAGTGATTTGATCACGTTTTTCTGGTTTTATAACCTTCATGACACTTTCATATACATAATATAGTGTCATTTGCATCGCTTCTTCTTGTGTGTAATTTCGGCGTTTATTAATGATCGTGTTCATCATACCTTTCCAAATTAATAACGTCATATCCGAAATCATTTCAATGTCTTCTTCTTCCATAAACTTCTCTTCTACTGCTGGTTGAATAAATAAGGCACTGCGTTTTGCAAAACTATGTTCCATAATAATATCTTTCACTCCATTAGGGAGTCCAATTAAGTCATTTTGATAAATTTTATAATAATGCTCTAGTAACTCCTCAGGGATAGAACCTAAATTATCCATAAAAATGACAGAATAAATTTTCGGCTGGGCAAATGAATGTTTACAGAAGCATTCCCAACTATATAGCCATTTTTCAACCGTATTATTTCCTTTTTCTAAATAAGTCGGAAGCTCTTCTAAATAATCAGACATGAACCTCATTGCAGCGAAAAACTTCAAATGCGATAAATCTTTAAAATAATTGTATGCAGTGGAACTTGTAAAACCTGCTTTATCTGCAATTTTCCGAATGGTAAAATGATCAATGCCATCTTCTTCGATTACTTCTGTTGCAGCATCAAGGAAATAGCGCCACATCCGAGCACGCTGAATTTCTTTCCTGCTTTCCCTCATCGCTTCACTTCCTTTGGTTATCATTCATTTAATGAACAAGTTCTTTTCGTGAACATGTTCATGTTATCATAACAATACTTTATTGTAAAACCCCGCTAATTTATTTATTAGCAGGGTTTTGTTCTGAAAGTGGTAATACAACTCGAAAAGTAGTGCCAGAATGATTACTTTCCACAAGCGTGAGATCACCTTTTAATACGTTTGCAATCATTTTGCTAAAAGGTAAGCCAAGTCCCAATCCACCTATTTTATATTTTTTATTTTCCCCTCGGTAAAATCGCTCAAATATATATGATTGATCGTGAACAGGAATTCCAACTCCAGTATCATTGACATCGATCATCACCTTATTTGGACCAGTATGGAGTTTCACGGTAATCGTTCCTTCGCCATCCATTGCCTGTGACGCGTTATTGAAGAGATTCGTTATAATTTGTTGAACACGGACTGCATCAACTTCAACAGTCAAATCCTTTTGCAATAAGGTATATTCTACCTTAATGCTATCTGTTAGTTGTGTCTTTTTCCACAGGTCTATAGTATCCTTCATTAATTCATTGATCAAATACGTATCGAGCGTTACAGGTATTGCGTTTGCAGCGAATTTATTGAAAGCTAATAAATCTTCTACCATTTTTTTCATTTTTTCTGTTTCTTTGATGGAGAGTTCTAAAAATTCTTTTGCCTCTTTCTCATCTACTACGTCATCATTAATTGCCCGTAATAAGCCACTAATGGAAGTAACAGGAGTTTTTAATTCATGTGATACACCTGCTAAAAGCTCTGTTCTTAACGCTTCCAGTTGTTCTAGTTTTTGTGACATTTCCTGAAAGGATTGAATTAAATCATGTACTTCTTCCTCTTTTGCCTTCGTTGAAAATTGAACATGATAATTACCTTTTTCAATTTGCTTAGCAGCAGTTGCTACTTCTTTTATCGGCTTAGATAATCGCCCTGAAATAAAATAAATCGCTACCCAGCCAAGAAGAAGAAGACTCGTTATCATGATCATAAGTTGGCCATATTCCTGATCCACTCTGGATAGATTAGCTTTGGTTTCTAAATACAATACCCAGCCCATTATTGCTTCGTCTGTTTCAATTGGTTTTTTAACAAGATAAAACTCTGTTGACTCTTCATCATCGGCAGTGATGGTTTGTACTGTTTCCCCTCTTTCTAAAATGGAAGACATAATGTTTTTTCCATGAGTGCTATCTGGTGGCAAATTACTATTAACAATCAGACCTTCATCATTAGTTACATAAATAGTTGGATTACTTTCGATATTCATAAATCGGCCTCTGTCAGATAATAGACGATGCATATCAACTTCCGATGGCAATGAATCATCACTCATATTTGTAATACGGTTAGCTGTTTCTTCTGCCATAAATTCCATCATATTAAGACGGTTGTCCAATGTCGTATGACGAATCCACAAGGCTGATACAATAGCAATAATCGCAAGACCGATCACTAAAGTCATAAGGTAGCGGGTTGTCCAATAGCGCTGCAATGATACTTTTTTATTTTTGGTGAACACGGAACTGATATCCCACCCCTCTTAATGTCTTTATTTCCCCTTCTTCATTTGGCCAGTCTTTTAATGATTTCCTTAAGCGCTTAATCGACAAATCTACGGCTCGATCGCTCCCATCATAATCCCAGCCCCAAACTTGATCAATTAACTGATCTCTCGTGAATGTTTTGTTCGGGTGTTCTGATAAAAACAAAAGTAATGCCAAATCACGAGGCGTTAATTCTATCTCTTGTTGATGAAGTAAGACTCGGTGTGAATCATGATCAATATGTAAGTGGCCAAACTTTTTCAACTTTTCTTGCTCATTTGTCACTCTGCGTAAAACCGCATTGACCCGTGCTATAACCTCCTCCCCTACAAACGGTTTGGCTATATAATCATCGGCTCCACCGTTTAACCCGTTTAAACGATAGTTTACATCACCTAAAGCTGTCAGCATAATAACAGGACATTTACTCACTTCTCTTACTTCTTTTAATATTTGCCAGCCATCTTTACCGGGGAGCATCACATCTAATAAAACTAAGTCTGGATCCCATTCCTCAAAAGATGCGCTAACGCTATAACCGTCTATGACGACTTTAGTTTCGAAACCCGCTTTTTGCAAATAAGCTTGTAGTACTTTAGTTATTGCGAGCTCGTCTTCTACGATTAGCACTTTAATCATTTCCTTCAACTCCTAAAGGTATTGTAGCATATACCAATTATGATCGTGCAGAGCATCCATTTCCAATTTTGAGTTAAAGTCTCACTGAGAAATGTCCTTCCCCAGATAGCTTAAGAGTAATACAGGATTTTACCTAATTTCGGTCGCTCTGATATTTAAATAATGAGAACAAAGCGCTCCTCCAAATGAGGAACGCTTGCTAATTATTGAGGTCCTTGCATGCCTCTTCCACCTTGTCTTTGACCTTGTCCACGATCGCCTCCAAACATACCATTCGTTTGTTCTGTTTCACCTGATTCATTTAAATACATCATCGCACTTGTCAACGAAAATGCTAACACTTCTGTTCCACCATCAATTGTCACATCTTGATAGAGTCCATCTGTTTGATCACCGGACAACTCACTATCAGTATAAATCGTATAGGATTCATCCTGTTGTAAAACTGGCGAGCTAATTAAAATCGATTCAAATGTCTTTTCAGGTGCAACCGCAACTACTGTGTCTCCACTGCTATCCTTGACATAAACAGTAGTATCCGCTTCAAGCATTTCTGAATAAGTCATCATAAATGTAGATTGAGCAGAGTCTTCAGAAACACCCTGAGCCATTCCACTGCTGCCTGCTGCAATCAATGTTCCACCTTTGATTTCAAATGACTGATCATAATCTAGTGCACCATTACCATTATTCGTTGGACCATATACAAGTACTGTACCACCAGTCATTTCAATAGAAGTATTGGAATCTAAACCATCTCCATTTGCATCAATATAAATGTAACCACCTTCTATCAGCAAATTTCCATCATTAGTTTCAGTATCTGTACTTTCTTCAACGTCTTCTTGATTACTATTAGACGCCGACATTCCCATTTGATCTGTTCCGACATTCACATTTAAACCGTCATCTTCTGCTGTAACATGAATATTTCCGTCTGAGATAGTTATTGCTTTCGCTTCAATTCCTTCATAACTTTTGTCAACTTGTATGGAACCATCACTTATGGTAATTTCCTCATCTGCATGTACAGCATCATCACCTGTAGCCAAATTTATTTCACCGCCAGCGATAGTCATTTCTTTATTACTGTGCAATGCATCATCATTCGCATCTATCGTAATGGTTCCACCAAAGATTTCTAAATTATTTTCTGTTTTAATCCCTTTTGTGCTTGTTGATTCTTCTGCTACCGTTTCCTCAGCATATTCTGTTTCTATATTACTTTGCTCTTGTTCACTTTCTTCCATTTGTTCAGGAGGCTGACTGTTTTCAAATTCGCCCATATCACCCTGTGCAGGTAATTCTTCTCCTTCAGCAAAATCCAGTCTTTCCGGCATATTTTCTTCTGAAAACCCTTGTCCATTAGGCATTGCTCCCTGACCAGCGAGTCCTCCATCGAATTCAGTTGTAGTCTCGATCGTTTCCGGACTTCCTTCACCAGAAATAATGTCGTATTTTCCGTCTACTATGGTTACGGTATTTTCTGATTGTATACCATCGCTACCAGCTTCAATCGTTAATGAACCTTTATCTAATACGATGTTTGCTTTATCTTCATCTGTATCATTGGAAGCTTTCACCCCATCACCACCGGCATCAATCGTAATTTGAGCATCATTCATCGCAAATAAATCACGCCCTACAATACCGTCATCTTTTGCTATAATATCGATCGTTGTTTCGATGATTTTCAAGTCATCCTTGCCTGTAATCCCATCATTATAATTACCATTCACCATTAAATTTCCTGTTCCATTAATCGTTAAATCATCCTTACTGTATATGGCAGCTTTCGGTTCATCTGTATCCTCTTCATACACATATTCGGATGGATCTGTGATTGTGTTACTTGTTCCTTCTTCTACTGAAATAATGGTTTTATCAGCCTGTTTAATGAAAATTGGAGCTGTTGACTTAGATTCTAATGAAACACCGTTCAAAATCAAACGAACAGTTCCCTCATCTTCAGCATCAATAACAATATTATTGTCTGTTGTATTTCCTTCTAAAACATAGGTGCCAGAAGTGTGGATTCTTACCGTATTGTCGTTTAAACTTACACCATTATTGTCTTCTTCTATGTCAATGGATTGGTTATCGAATGTTATATTCGTGACATTTCCTTCATCCCAATCGGTATACGTATCCTCTGTATCATAGCTAACTATTGCTTGCGCAGACTCAATTAAGCTAGTATTTTCAGTTGATTTACTACAGCCGGAAATAAGTACAGCAACAACGATTAGAAAAGCGCAGAGCGCCCGTTTAGAAACGTAGTGACTGGAGCGGATCAACTGGCGCTTGTAGCTAGACTGGCACCTATTTTTTATCCTTTCTTTCCTGATTAGAAAAGGAAGGATAAACCTTCCTGTTGATTTATGCATAAGATCCCTCCTTGATTACGCAGTGAAATTACCGTCATAGCTCAACATCACTGCTGAACACACTCCATCAATCTGTGAAACTGTTGATGTTATTTGTGTATCATTTTCCTTCACTCGTACTTCATATGTTACTTCTACTTGATCACCTTGCATCATGGATTTTGATTTCAGTACATATTTTTTCACACTGTTATCGATAACTTGCTCTACTTTCTCCCCAACAGCATCTTTATCAAACTTCACAACTAATAAATACGGATTCTCGACTTTAATTTTATTAGAGAATAAAGCAATTACTATACCTATTATTATGGAACCAACTAATCCTAATAAAACAAATCCCGCACCACTTAGAATCCCTGCTATAACTGACCAAAATAAGAAAACTAAATCCATTGGGTCTTTAATAGGTGTACGGAATCGAACAATCGATAACGCACCAACCATTCCAAGTGACAAGAGAACATTTTGGCTGATTCCCATAATCACAAGTGCGGTTGCCATTGTCATAATCACTAGTGAGATGTTAAAGGAATGTGAATAAATCACCCCTTTAAAAGTTTTCTTGTAGATCCCATAAATAAATAAACCGATAATAAACGCTGCACCTAACCCTAGTAATGAATCAATAATGGAAAAAGATGCGGTGTTCTCCATAAAGCTAGACTTAAAAATATCAGAAAAATTGGTTGTAGTAGTTGTAAATATCATGTTCTTCTCTCCTCTTCTTTACCCATACATTCTGCTTAATTGATATTTGGAATATGCATCTTGTCTCGTATCTGAAAACTGCAGTAAATATTTAATAACATCTGGTAAATACTCATCATACTTAACTTCCAGAATCACGATATCCGGTTCTAATACGTCTACCATTGGTAAATCCCGTGCGAACATGTTCGTATTATGCATACTTGTCTGTACTTTTAAATCAAACGTGATCCGAACATTCCCAAATGGATATACATATGGTTCACGGATATAATCAACGACTGTCCTTGGTTTTAGTTGATAATATTGCATTTCGAAAAACAAATCTCTTATTAAGGAACGGTCATCTTCTCCCATCCAGTCAATATCTGCTTTTCTGATTTTTTCAAACTCTTGTCTTGTGATCTGACATTTCGTTTTAAAGGTTAGATTATTTCTCTTACTTTTCCTTTCTAAATTAATAATGTGATCACATTTTCCGTATATCCTAACGCGATATTTCTCTCGGTTTAAATAACCTTCCTTTTTCTCTTGCAACACCTTATTATCAAAATTATCGAAATACGTAGAACGAATCATATATTTCCCGTTTGATCCTGCATGGGGATCAACCCTCATAAAATGAGATAGTTTTTTTCTTAACACTTTATATTCTGCAACTGAGATAGCGTGTTTTAATTCTTGTCTTCCTAATGACATTTACCTTCCTCCTTCCTGGTACATTTGCTATGTTAAAACAGAAATATGTCAGCAAGATGTCAAATAAATTTTTTGTTAAGTTTTTTGTTATAGTAAGATGCTACCTTTTTGTGTAAAATGATAATAAGTGGAGGTGTTTTAAATGGCAATGTCACAAATATTGCCTGAATTACAGCTAGCCCATGCAAAGCCTGACAAATAAGGCGATACTTTGTATGGGTGATTCACATATCGCCTTACTTGCGCAAGCTTTGCCCTTATAGAAAGACTAAAATAAGGAGCTGGCAACAATGAAAACAAGAGCGCAAGATATACTCCCTAAAAAATTGTTAAATGCTTTACAGGAATATGTCCAAGGAGAAAGTATTTATATTCCGAAGCGAGATGGACGAAGAAAGTGGGGAGTCAAATCTGGTAACCGAGCTTATTATGATCAACGAAATCAACAGATTCAACAGTTATTCCAGGAAGGAATGACGTTAGAAACATTAGCAGATAGCTTTTGTTTATCAATCGAAACTATTAAAAAAATCGTATATAGAAGAAACTAAATAGAAGATATGGCGAGAATAGTGAAGAAACATTCTTGCCATATCTTTTTATCATGGATTTGGTAAACTATACATGTAAGGAGTGTGAACAATGGAAGCATTTATTTATCCACATCAATTTCATCATATCAAACAACAAGCCAAAAGAGTTGTCAATGCACAATCCCATTCTAATGATCAGCAGGTTATCGCTGCCGTGAAAGAAATTGCTATTGAAGCATTAGAAAAACAATTGCCAGATCAGCAAGAGACCTTATCATCTATTCGAACAATGAAAGCAAAAGAGGATATTGAACCCTTCCTTGAACAGGTAAAGCAATATGTTATCCCTTTTCCAATGGTTAGTGATAAACAGATTCAAAAGGCTTTTCCAAAAGCAAAAAAACTTCAAATTCCTGACCTTGGGCAGATAGACAGGAAAGAAACGGTCTATTTAAGGTGGTATGATAAAGGTTCAGCAAAAACATATATGCTTATCCCTAAGGAAAACAAGCTGATTGGAATCCAAGGTTACTTAGAAATCTCTCAACATAAAGGAATTTGCACAATTTGTAATGGCCTGGGAGACGTATCATTATTTACGACAGAGAAGAAAGGGCAGATCCGTGGAACCTATTCGAAAAAAGGAAACTATATTTGCAAGGATCCTGTCACTTGTAATCAGAATATTACCAATATAGAATTGCTTCATCAATTTATGGATCACCTTAAAGCATGAATCTAAAGATGGATTCATGCTTTTTATATTTCTCCTCACTAACCTTACAAAAATGTAAGACAGTTGAAAGGAAAATCGATAGGTAGTTTTCACACCTTCTTTTACCCTATAGATAGCAAAACAAAATTGGAGGTATGAAACGATGACTAAATCTGTCGTAAACGTAGAAAACGTTCAAAAAATATTTGGTAAAAAATCAGAAAATCAATATAAAGCACTAGATAATGTTTCCTTCACGATTAAAGAAGGCGAATTTGTAGGGATTATGGGGCCTTCGGGTGCAGGTAAAACAACTTTACTCAATGTAGTATCCACTTTAGATAAAGCAACATCCGGAAAAATAGAGATTGCCGGTCAGGATATTACAGATATGAAACAAAATGCATTAGCTGATTTTCGTTCCGAGCAATTAGGATTTATCTTTCAAGATTTCAACCTGTTAGAAAACTTAACGGTTTATGAAAATATAGCTTTGCCTCTTTCTTTACAGGGATTTAGCTCTAAAAAAATCAAACCACTAGTGACACAAGTTGCCGAAAAACTAGGGATTAAGTCCATTCTTCCCAAATATCCGGTGACCATTTCTGGCGGACAAAAACAACGTGCAGCAGCTGCCAGAGCATTAGTTCATGAACCAGCCATTATTCTGGCAGACGAACCAACAGGTGCACTCGATTCTAAAAATGCACACAGTTTAATGAAAACAATGGAACATTTAAATCAATATCATGATGTTTCTATTATGCTTGTAACACACGATCCGTTAAGTGCCAGCTACTGTGAACGAATCTTATTTATACAAGATGGTACGCTTTACAAAGAAATCACAAAATCTGGTGATCAACAACAATTCCACCAACAAATTCTAAATGTGCTTGCGGAATTGACAAGCATCCAATCGTCATAAGGAAGGGAGTGAGTGACATGTTAGTGAAACTACTATCTGGTAGTATGAAAAAGATGTGGAAGGACTATCTTGTATTATTATTTGGCTTAACGATATCGATCGCAATTTTCTATATGTTTGAAACATTGGCGCAGAATAAAGCCTTTCTGGAAGCAAACGCTCTTATAAGTTCCATTGTGTTCGTCTTCCATGTTGGGACATTTATTTTAGGGCTTGTTACCATCTTTTACATTTTCTATGCAACATCCTTTGTTTTGTCCTTGCGTCAAAAAGAATTAGGTATGTATATGACCTTGGGAGCGAAAAAAGGAAAAGTTACCCAAATGATGTTTCTAGAAACTTTGGTGATTGGGATTATCTCACTTATTATCGGACTGATCGTTGGGGTAGGACTTTCGGAAGGAATTGCCCGCCTATTAATGGCGAGATTAGATTTTTCCGGCGAAGGATTCCATGCTCTTTACCAGTCATCACTATGGACAACTGTTATTTTCTATATGATATTGTTCCTTTTAACCGCGATTGTGAATGCTATCAGAATAGCACGCAAATCAGTTCTAGAACTGTTACACGCTGATCAAATTGCTGATAACAAAGTAATTAAAGGTTGGAAAACTTTTGTAGGAACATTATTTGCAATTGTGCTCATTGCAGTCGGTTACTTTGCCATGATCAACATGGGCGAGCTTGCACATGCAGGTGTTATAATTGCTACAGCTACCGTTACACCAGGAACCTACTTTTTCTTTATGGCGATGTTGCCCTTTATTATTAAGAGAATTAAAGGAATTCGTACTATCAATGAAAAAGGTCTAAATGCGTTTACCTATGCACAACTTGACTTCCGCGTCAGTCAGTTATCCAAAGTACTCGGGACAGTTGCGATGCTCATTGCATTAGGTTTAGGAGCAATGACAGCAGGTTTATCCTTTTACCATAATACCGAAATTCAATCGTCGATGATGCATGCTTACGATGTCAAAGTACTCGAGCCAACAGACAAAGAATTAACAGAAATGGAGAATTGGGAATTCGAGGAGCGAAACCTTTATTCTTATCGTGTTACGGATGAGGGTGTTTATTTTTCCAAAGATGAATTACAAACAAATCCTCCTGTTATTAAAGAAATAACCGGTAATTTGGATGAGTTAACGAAAGAAACAAGGTTAGAAGATGATTTAACAGCACCAGTTTACACAACAGATGAAACAGATAATGCAGAATTGATGCCTGAACAGTGGCATACAGCATTAAGATCTGAATTAATGGCCAATTTCTACATCTTCGGTGATCGCGCCTTATATATTCTAGACCAAGAAAAATTTGAAGCAATCAATGCAGATACACAAACTGTCTTTGTTGGAAAAGTCGAGAATTTCATCGATCATGCGAATACACTAGAAGAGATTGATGAGCGACACCACCAATTAGCTGTAAAATATACAGGGGAAGAACCCACAATGAGTGGAAGTAAGTATGAAGATTATATATCCTTAAAGAGTATAGCAAATGGTACCATTTTTATGGGAATGTTTCTTGGGGTAGCTTTCTTAATGATGATGGCTAGTGTATTAATGTTCAAATTACTATCAAGCGCAACAGTAGACATTGATCGCTATCAGATGCTAAGAAAAATTGGGGTACGTCACGCAAAACTGAAGAAATCAATCTATAAAGAACTATTTCTTGTCTTCCTTTTCCCTGGGTTAATTGGTCTTGTCCATGTGCTTATTGGAATGGAAATGTTCTCGTTTATTTTAATTGAACCATACACCAAAATTTGGCTTCCGATTAGTATGTTCCTTGTCATTTACGGGCTTTACTACTTATTAACGGTCAAAATGTATCAGCGGATTGTGTTACCGAAGAATTAATTGTCCAAGTTGATTAACTACTGTAACATGATAACCAAAGCCTTTCTATTTGGAGGGATGGTTATCATGTTTTTTTCTTTCTTAAACATTGTTATCCTCTTTTTAATCATTGTATTAATTTTGATTGTTGCATGTAAAATTTTTATTAAAAACGAGCGTCCAGATAATTATTATACACCGTTTGACCATATTACCGGACAGGAACATAAAGCTTTTCATGAGGAAAAACAAGAACAAATACAACATGAAGAAGAAACTGATGATATACGAGATTAGTTACCTGATAAGACAGTCATAATAGTCGAGACTACAAAGATAACCACAAAGACCGTAATAATTCCGTAAAACCCCTTCTTCGTCAGTTCATTCCTGTCATTACGGGCTCTTTTTGATATCAAATAGGTGACAACAGCTCCTATAAGTATCAGAATTAGCCAATACCCTTCCTAGGATAATTGGTTGAATATCTTGATTTATTCAACATATCTTTGTCTTTCGCAAGACGATTTGTTCATTATCTCCGTTTATTCAACATATCCTCCCTCTTCCCAATTTGATTTGTTCATTACCTCCGTTTATTCAACATATCTTCTCTCTTCCCAATCAGATTTGTTCATTACCTCCATTTATTCAACATATCTTCCCTCTTCCCAATTTGATTTGTTCATTACCTCCGTTTATTCAACATATCTTCCCTCTTCCCAATCAGATTTGTTCATTACCTCCGTTTATTCAACATATCTTCCCTCTTCCCAATCAGATTTGTTCATTATCTCCGTTTATTCAACATATCTTCCCTCTTCCCAATTCGCTTTGTTTGTTATCTCCATTTATTCAACATATCTTCCCTCTTCCCAATTCGATTTGTTTGTTATCTCCATTTATTCAACATATCCTTCCTCTTTCCAAATAGATTTGTTGTTTTTATCCCTTTTTTCTATCTCATGTTAAAACGATTATTTATCTTGTTACGGGTTTCTCAAGACATCACACTAATGAATCATTAGCGAAACTTATCAAAGTGTTAACCCTAAACTTATCATGGTGTCACTTAAGCTTGAAGTGTGGGGTTACAGACGTTTGGTATCATGGTAAAAAACCGGATGTTGTTCAAACGCACATCCGGTGTTCCTGTTAATTATGAAAACCATCCCTTTATGGTATCGATTATTTTCTGAAAAAAATTTCGCTCCTCGCCTTGTTGAGTTGTTACCTCTTTATCGTTTTCCATTACATTATCCATTGTTTTCATTTCTAATGTTGTTGCCTGTTCGCCTTCTACAATCTCAACTAATTCTTCTCCATATTTATCATGGAGATATTGAACGTTTTCTTCGTTCAATGGGTCAATTCCAACTACTACTTTACCTGTAATGATGTCTACACCCGTATGATAAATGGTGAAGTTATCATATTCAAAGCCGTCTCCGTCAATCTCTTTTTGCTTCTCTATTAATTGCTCTTCAGTATAATCTACTTCTCTTATCTCAAGATCTTCCGGCTGTTCAGCGAATGTCTTCAGTGCTTGACGATGTTCATCGGCAATAGGTTCGATAAACATTAAAACGACAATACCTGACTGTTTCTCTTCACGGTCAATATAGAGTCCTGCGAAACTGTCAGCCAAATGTTCCTCAATATATTGTTTGGCATTTTCAATTGTTTCGGTATGATTCATCCCCTCTTCCGATTCAATCGTCGTTCTTTTCAGTTCTTCTTTATCCGCTTCAGCAAAAACCACTGCTGGCAAAAGCAGTACACTTCCTACAATGACAGGACAAATCAAGAATTTACTTTTCATGCTTATTCCTCCATTTCTTTAACGGATTAGTCGTTCATCATGAGCAAATGTTACAATTTTTCCAATTCGATATGGCTATTTATTTCTACATTTTCTAGAGCCTTCGTGGCTAACTGATGTGCTTCACGATTTTCTTTTCTAGAGATATCTTGATATAACGGTTCAATTCCGATTGTCTCCAGCTTCTCCTCGATTCGGTCTGCCCACTGATTTAGCGTTTTATCCATACACGGCCATTCGCCTAATAGTTGATTGATTACCACTTTTGAATCCCCTTTAAATGTCACTGACTGATGGTGAGTACCCAACTCTTCTAATTGTTTAATTCCCTCAAATAATGCGACATACTCTGCTTCATTATTCGATGTCAACTCTGACACTACCATATTTTTTCGAATGCGATAGGACTTATGATTTTGTCTATAGTATATTGCACAACCTAGGCCTGCTTGGTTCGTTTCTAAATCATATCCCGCGTCAAAAAATACGGTAACATGATGTGGTTCTGTTACTATTTCCTTGGTATATGCGATCAGTTCTTTTTTATCCCAGCGATTACCTTGATGATCAAAAAAATCTATTGACTCGGTACGATTCCATTTTTCAAAATCATTAGCAATCTCCAGTGCCATTTCTGCATCGATATCCTCTGAAAAAAATGTCGTGCGAATTCCTTTTGGTGATATATAAGCTATTTCGATTGTGACATACATGAATGACATCTCCTTTTGCTCATATCTTTATTTTCTATAAATAGAATAGTAATGGTACAAGCTTTGTTATCGAATGATGGGGGAGTGAAAGCAGTTGACAATTTTTCTTAGTTATATGTTTCTCGGCTTATCTTTAGCCGCACCACTTGGTCCAATTAATGCGGCACAAATTAATCAAGGAATTAAAAATGGCTTCCTGCATTCATGGATGATCGGATTAGGTTCCATTATAGCAGAGTTATTTTTTATTCTTGCTGTTTATTTTGGGGTTGTCCATTTTTTAGAAACTCCTTTTATGAAGACATTCTTATGGTCGTTTGGTGCATTTGTTCTCTTGTATACAGGTATTGAAAGTATGGTTTCCACACAATCTGTCCAATTAAGAGAGGAACGTGATTCATTACGAAAGACCTTTACTTCTGGATTTCTGATTTCCATCAGCAATCCGCTCTCGATTTTGTTTTGGTTAGGGATTTATGGATCCGTACTAGCTAACACAATCGATAAATATGATACACTTCATTTGTTTTGGTACAGTTCAGCAATTATGCTCGGCGTCATGATCTGGGATGTGTCAATGGCTCTTATCTCCAGTGGATCTCGTCGTTTATTGTCAGAGAAAACCTTGAAGATGATTTCTGTCGTTACAGGCCTTTCCTTAATTGGTTTTGCCATTTATTTTGGTTATCAAGCCATTCTACTCATATTTTAGATCACCTTATCTCATACTAAACATGGTTTAGTATAATTGGATAAGGAGAATGTTGTGTGAGTGAATCATCATCTTCATCTGAAAAGAAAATAGCTTGGTGGCAATTAGCCCTGACCGGAGTCGGATGTACGATTGGAACAGGCTATTTTCTTGGTTCGAGTATTGGAATCAAACTTACCGGTCCTTCAATCGTTTTTTCTTTTTTGATCGCGGCTATCGGCACCTATATTGTCTTTAATTTATTAGCAAAAATGTCAGCTGCTGATCCTCAGGAAGGTTCTTTTTGCTATTATGCGGAAAAAGCATTTGGTAAGTGGGCTGGCTTTAGCTGTGGTTGGAATTATTGGTGTTCGAGCATATTAATAATGGGCAGTCAATTAATTGCCTTGGCTATTCTTACAAAAGCATGGTTTCCTAATATTCCGCTATGGGTGTTTGCGGCTATTTATGCGACACTTTCTATTTTGGTCATATTACTAGGCACACGAGGGTTTGACCGTATTGAAGATTTTTTAGCAGTGATTAAAACCGCTGCGATTATTATGTTTATTATTATTGCCACCATTGCACTAGCTGGCGGAATTCCGGGTGGATCAGACTCCGAGCCAGGCATTCCAACTAACTTTGGTAATACTTTTACCGGCGGATATAAAGGATTTTGGGCATCATTAATATATGCTTTCTATGCTTTTGGTGGTATTGAAGTCATCGGGTTAATGGCAATCCGGTTGAAGAAAAAAGAAGATGCGCCAAAAACCGGAAAAGTCATGTTAGGATTACTCGCTATTATCTACATTATCTCCCTTTGTCTGGCAGTAATCATGGCTCCAGTTGACAAATTCGACCCAAGTGAATCACCTTTTGTAACAGCTTTAGCCGATTATGCACTACCATTTTTTCCACATGTTTTTAACGCAGGCATCATTGTCGCTGGCTTTTCTACGATGACTGCAGCATTATTTGGAGTCGTTACTTTATTAGTAACATTGGCAAAGGATGGAGACGCACCAAAGCTTTTTTCGAAGAAACTAAAAAAATTTAAAGAATTGCCTGTTCCTTCTTTATTACTTGCCACAATTGGCTTAGCAGCTTCGGTTATTACAGCATTATTATTACCGGAAAAGATTTACGAATATATTACAACAGCTGCTGGAATATTACTGCTATTTAATTGGGCATTTATCATCCTTTCATCATGGAATGTTTTAAAGGGAATAAAGCTGTTAAATAAGGTGATCGCATGTGTTGGCCTACTGTTTATTGTGGCAGCAGTATCGGGGACACTAATGGATACAAGCATCCGTCCTGGTTTTTGGATTAGTTTGTTATTTCTATTTCTCATTGGTACCGTAACTTTGATCATGCAAAGACATTGGAACAATCAATGAACGATTGTTCCAATGTCTTTCTGCATGATGGCTATTCTATTTTTACTACTACACTATTTCGAAATGAAGATAAGTAATGTCTTCATAACTGCCAGTAAATTCTCCCCTCTCTATTTTGATTTAATGAATGACTGGATTATAGAAATAGAGCTACAACATTCATAGTCCACGGAACTTTTTCCTTATTAAAGCTACTAACACCAATAACAATGGCAAAAACAACCCAATCGTAAAATCATAGAACGGCCAAATAGAACTCATTTCATTTATATACGTAATATTAGGCGAAATAATAAGAGACAGGACAAACATAATTAGTCCAAGGGGATAAACAGTTGGTCTATAATCCTTAAGATTAAGTGCTTGTGCTAAACCATGACAAGTAAAATAAAGATAAATAGTCATCCTAAAGAAAATAGTAATAAACCATATTCCTGCAATTACAATTTCAACCCTTGTAATAAAATCTCCGACATTAATTTTTTGAGCTAACAGGTAACCCGGATACATATATCTTGATGTCTGTTCATACCCAAGAACTAAAATGGTTAAG
Source organism: Gracilibacillus suaedae (assembly GCF_017599345.1). Classification (GTDB taxonomy): domain Bacteria; phylum Bacillota; class Bacilli; order Bacillales; family Amphibacillaceae; genus Gracilibacillus; species Gracilibacillus suaedae. The sequence goes on along the minus strand of NZ_JAGFVL010000057.1, from coordinate 61,092 downwards.
GTTGTAAAAACAACTAACACAATTCCACCAACCAAAACTCCACGAAATAAATTCTTCTTTATTTTGGCTTTTTCATTAACGTAAGGAAAAAACATCATAAACAGGACAAGTTCGACAAAGGGGTATGTAATAAATGTTAACGAGGCACGAACAATTGGTTGCACCCCTTCTTCCATTGTTGGCTGAATATTCTCCAAATTAATTTGAGGAATTAAAGGAATAATAATTATTATTAGCAACAAAAAGATATAAGGATAAAAAATTTCTACACAGCGTGCCATAGTTTCAAGACCAAGTCGAGTAGCCATAAGAACGATTATTAGGAATAAAAGGTGAATAGCTTCAATTGGAGTATCAGGTAGTACTTCTGTTGTGATAAAATCACCAACTTCCCTTAATGCCACGGCTGCATATAAAAAGGAATAGGATAAATATAAGAAGGAAATACAGGTGCCGATAAATTTCCCCATCACCTTTCTATTTAATTCGATGATAGTTAAATTAGGAGAAATTTTACTAATACCATAGTAGACCATTACTATTATCAGACCAATAATCAAACTAAAAACTGCTGCAATCCAAGCATCCTTCTTCGCTTCAAGAGCAATGATAGATGGCATTATTAAGATAGCATCTCCAATAACATAAATAATGACCAGTATAGTAAATTGGTGAATACTAATTCTATGGCTGTTATAATGCATTGCTTTCTCCTTTACTGTATATTTTAAGAATTTGTTTATCCTCTCTTTAGAAGTGCCTACTTATATGTATCATTAACATGAATTGCTTTTTTAATCATTTATTCAGATATGTAACATATTGCTAGCAGAATTCAATAAAAAGGGAATAATCTTAATGATTAGAGACATACTATTTTTTGCTACTGGAAAATATTCGGGCTATGAGAGAGATAAAGAAAGGTGAAGCTATGCGACGACGTATCCAAAAACTAATCAAAAAGAAAACGAAAGATTTAAATTCTAAAACTTTAGATCAAAAGCAAAAGAAGTCAATCATTTCATCCTTAGAAGAAAGTATAAAGCATCTCAATGAAACATTAGGTAATAGTGATGATTTCGTCGTAAGAAAAATTAGCGTTGGGAAAGAAGAAGATATAAATATAGGTATTTTTTATATAGAAGGGCTTGTCGATACTGAAAGAGTAAGTGACTTTATAATCGAACCATTAATGTTTGATTTTCAAGAGGATGAAAGTATTCATTCAAAGCAAGATTTATTGACCGTAATAAAAGATTCTACTATTGCTGTTGGTGATATTCAAGATGTATCTGATTATGAATCTTTAGTTTCTTCACTTGCTTCTGGCTACGTGATTATCCTAGTCGATGGATTTACAAAGGGATTTACTATTGGGCTTACTAATGAGAATTATCGGAATGTAACAGAACCTAGTCAAGAAACCGTAGTTAGAGGACCAAAGGAAGGCTTTACCGAAACTTTAAGAACAAACACGGCATTGATTCGCCGAAAGATAAACAGTCCTAATCTTAGGATTGAGACAAGAAAAATTGGAGAAGTTACCCAAACACAAGTTTCTATTATGTTCATTAAAGGTATTGTCAACGAAAAAGTGTTAGAGGAAGTGAGAGCACGTCTTAGCAAAATAAATATTGACGGACTATTGGAAAGTAATTATATTGAGGAATTAATTCAAGACAAGACATTCTCTCCATTTCCTACTATATACAATACGGAACGGCCTGATGTTGTTTCCGCCTGTCTTCTAGAGGGACGGGTAGCAATTTTAGTAAATGGCACTCCCTTCGTTCTTGTGGTTCCTTCATTATTTATCCAGTTCTTTCAAGCTGCAGAAGATCACTATCAACGATGGGATTTTAGTACATTCATTCGCTTTCTTCGTATAGCCTGCTTTTTTATCACTTTACTCGCTCCGTCGTTATTTATTGCTATTACTACTTATCATCAGGAAATGATTCCGACACCACTTCTGATTAGTTTAGCAGCCCAACGAGAAGGTGTTCCTTTTCCTGCTTTTGTTGAAGCGTTATTGATGGAAATAACATTTGAAATATTGCGAGAAGGTGGCATAAGAATGCCTAAGGCAGTTGGACAAGCCATATCCATCGTTGGAACATTAGTAATTGGAACAGCCGCAGTAGAAGCAGGATTTATATCAGCTGCAATGGTCATAATTGTAGCAATAACTGCAATTGCTAGTTTTGTCATACCTGCACACAATATGAGTATTTCGATACGATTGATACGTTTCTTGTTTATGGGGCTAGCAGCATCATTTGGATTATTTGGGATTACTGCAGCATTTATTGGGCTAATCCTTCATTTATGTAGTATTCGTTCATTCGGCATACCTTATATGAGTCCCTTTGGCCCATTCAATGTTCCAGATCAAAAAGATTCTCTTTTCAGGCTTCCTCTTTGGAGATTGTCTACCCGACCTCGGTTGGTTAATCAACAAAATATCAACCGTGAACAAAGCCCTTCTCCAAAACCACCATCTAAAAAATAAAAGGGGGTTGCTAGATGACCAAGAAAATAATTATATTCATGATTATAAGTATCTTATTTCTATTTATTACTGGTTGCTGGAATCGCCGCGAACTAAATGAACTTGCCATAAGTGTAGGCGAAGGAATTGACAAAGAAGAAGATCTTTACAAAGTATCAACCCAAATCGTTATACCAGGCCAAATTGAATCAAAAACAGCTGGCCCTTCTTTTGGTGCACCTGTAGAACTATTTACTGCAACAGAAGATACAGTCTTTGAAGGCGTGCGTGAAATAACTAGGGAAAGCCCTAGGAAATTATATCATTCTCATCTTCGTGTCCTAGTAATTGGAGAAGCCTTAGCTAGAGAAGGAATAAGTGACGTGTTAGATTTTGTTTCTCGGGATCATGAATTCCGAACTGATTTTTATATTGTCATTGCCAAGGATACAAGTGCTGAAAACGTTCTCTCCATCTTAACATCCATTGAGAAGATACCAGCAAATAATATGATTTCCTCTCTAGAAACTTCTGAGGAAGTATGGGCTCCAACAACGGCCGTGACATTAGATGAATTAATTAAAATGTTAGTAACAGAAGGGAAAAATCCTGTGCTAACCGGTATTATGATTCAAGGCGATCCATCTATCGGTGGAACTACGCAAAACCTTGAAAAAATACCTCCTTCAACACATTTGAGATATTCCGAAATGGCTGTATTTAAGAAAGATAAATTAGTAGGGTGGTTAGATCGAGACCAAAGTAAGGGCTATAACTTCATTATGGATAACATAAATAATACGGTAACAGATGTTAGTTGTCCTAAAGAAGGGAAATTCAATTTTGAGATCATACAGTCTAAAACAAACATGGAAGCAAAGATGGAAAAAAATACACCTAAAGTAGATATCATTATTCAGTCTGAAGGCAATGTGGGAGAGGTAAAATGTAACATTGATTTATCAAAACAAAAAACGATAGAGGAATTAGAAAAACGAATAGAAGATAACATTTCTAATACCGTTAAAGAGACCATAAAGGCTGTACAGGAAGATTTTTCTGTAGATATTTTCGGGTTTGGCGATGCTATGCATCGTTCAGACACAAAAGCTTGGAACAAACTGAAAGAAGACTGGAATGAAACACATTTTGCCGACCTTGATGTGCAAGTGCAAGCTGATATAAAAATTCGTCGATTAGGTAAAATTGGTAATTCTATTATACCGGAGATTAAGGAGTGATTCTTTTTGTGGGTAATAATAGTGGTTTTCCTGATAGGCTTCATATTAATCTTATTGGAAGTACCATCCATTTGGCGAAGAGAAGAAAAAAAAGAACTATTGGTATTTTCCATCCTACTTGTAATTGGTATTGGCCTGAACGTAGCTAAAGAATTAAATTGGAATATCTTAAACCCTCTTGATGTACTGATATTCATATATAAGCCTATAAGTGATTTTGTCATGTCGTTACTAAAATAATGGGATACTAAAATCGAGATAGTTTTGAATCCATTATTTTTATTCAACAGATTCTAGCGATTTGACTTATTTATATTTTTATTAGCGTGCATAATGGTTAATGGATGTTAAGGGGTGATAGCTTATTACAACGTATAAAATAAATGCAAACCAATTGTTTGTTTTGATTTTCCTTTTTGAAGTTGGTAGTTCCATTGTCGTGGGTGTAGGTTTTGATGCGCAACAAAATGCATGGTTGGCAATACTATTAGCTTTGATAGGTGGAATCATTCTTTTTATTGTGTATTATTATCTATTTCAACAATATCCTAATCATGTGTTTACCGAATATTTGGAAGAAATATTAGGGAAACCCATTGGGAAAGTTGTTGCTATTATCTATATCCTCTACTTCTTTTATATTGCAGGTAGGGTATTACGTGATTTTGGAGATTTGCTCATTACAACAGCACTTGATCAAACACCTTTAATTGTTGTGAATTTAATTATTGTACTGTTAGTATTGTACAGTTATTATTTAGGAATAGAAGTAATTGCAAGGGCTGGCAATATATTCTTTATCATGCTAATTATATTGGCATTTTCATTTTTTTTATTAGTATTTATCGATCAACTACCCAAAATTGAGAATCTTCAACCGGTTCTTGAAAAAGGATGGGAGCCTGTTATTAAAACAGCATTTCCATTAACCCTCACATTCCCATTTGGAGAAATTATCGTATTTACCATGATTTTTCCTTTCCTAAATCAAAAGGAGAAACTTTTTAAAATAGGAGTTGCTGCTCTAACATTCAGTGGTATCTTGCTAATGCTAACGATGACATTGATTCTAAGTGTATTAGGGCCGACATTAAGTAGTGAATCACAATTCCCTCTTATGGATGCAATTGCAAAAGTAAACATAGCTGACATTATACAGCGTTTAGATCCAATCGCTCTTGCTATACTAATAATTGGCATTTATTTTAAGATCACCATTTTCTATTTTGGTGGTATGTATGGCTTTGAGAAACTAATTCAAATAGAAAAAAATAAACGAAAATATTATTTGCTGATCTCAGGAGGAGCCCTTCTTACAGCTTCTATTTTTATGGCTGAGGGGCTGACTCAGCACTTGAAAATCGGTCTAGAAATTGTCCCATCTTATGTACACCTCCCTCTACAAGTATATATTCCATTAATACTTGTAATTATTAATGTAGTAAAAAACAAAATGAGCAAGTATAAGAATAATTTGCAGTAATACACTTTATCTCAAATATACTAAAAGAAAGGAACCTTTAGAAAGTACTGATCTATCCTTCCCATTATTCTCACATCCATTAATAAGCTCACTTGAAAACTTCAATAGAGAAAGTGAACACTTAGCCGTATTATTGCAGCCATATCCGCTTTAAATTGATTGTTGAAATAAGCCGCAGTTTATAGGGATATGAGTCAAAATCATAATGGCATCACCACTTTCTAGGCTATTGCATAAGGTATAAGGAAAGGTGGGAAATCATAATGGCAAATCAACAAACACCGTTATCATTTAAGTTTGATGTCAACAAGAGTCCTTTTTTCGTCGCTAATAGTCAGAATTACATTAACATCGCAGGTCAGAAACAGTTGAATAGCTTAGAAAACGTGTCCCTTCTCGATATTTTTCTAAGTAATCATCACATTGTAGAACCGCATTATCATCAAAATGCCGCAGAATTAGTTTATTGCATAAGTGGTGCAGCAATTGTTTCAATACTTAATCCTAATACGAAGCAGTTCCATCATTATCCTATTACTCCAGGCCAGATTGTCCAAGTTCCTCAGGGTTGGTGGCACTATGAAATAGCTACTTTAGATCAAACCCATTTGTTAGCCATATTTGATGCAGCAAATCCTGAAGTGATTCTAGGTTCAGATATATTACGATTAACACCTCCAGATATAATGGCATACACTTACGGCATGAACCAGCAATTGTGGCAACAAGTAATATCCCCTATTCAATCGTCCACCTATATTGGTCCCACGAGTTAATAAATCTTTGCAATTATGCAAAAAGCCATCCCTTAATTTTAAAGCAGATGGCTTTTTTGTTGGAAAAAATATCATATCAACAAAAGATAGCTAACTTCTATAGAGAATCTATTAACCAAACACCTGCCCTCCATTCACATGAAGTGTTTGTCCGGTTACAAAGCGGGAATCATCTGAGGCAAGATAGACAAACGTTGGAGCGATTTCAAACGGTTGACCTTGGCGATCCATCGGGTTACCTGCAAGCGCCACTTCATCAGCAGAAAAACTGGAAGGAATTAATGGTGTCCAAAATCGCCCTGGAGCAATAGCATTAACTCTTATTCCTTTTTTGACTAGATTTCTAGCAAGTGCACGTGTAAAGCCGATATTAGCTCCCTTAGTCGCGGTATAATCAATCAATTGATCGTATCCGTAAAATGTAACAACAGAGGAAGTATTAATGATCGAACTTCCTGCTTTTAAGTATTTTAATGCTGCTCTTGTTGTATAAAAATGGGAGTATATATTTACTTTAAACGTGTCATCAAACTGTTCATCTGTAATATCTTCTAAACTTGATTGCTGGAATTGAATACCGACATGGTTGCATAAAACATCTAACTGACCAAATTTTTCTACTGTCTTTTCCACAATAGTCATGCATTGTTGCTTATCTCTTAGATCACCTGGTAACAACAAACAACTCTGGTCTAACTCCTCCATTCGATTTTTAGTTCGACTGGCATCTTTATGTTCATCTAGATAAGCAATGGCTACGTTTGCTCCTTCTTTTGCAAAAGCAATCGCAGCAGCTGCTCCTATCCCACTGTCTCCACCTGTAATAAGTACTACTTTATCTTTTAATTTTCCACTCCCCTTATAATGAGGATTTTCAATGATTGGTTTAGGCACCATTAAGTCTTCTACTCCAGGTTGGCGATATTGACGTTGTTCAGGAACTGTTAAGGCTACCTCTTCATATTGAGTTATCTTTCCGTAATTCGGATACATCGGATACCCTTCGTGGCTCGGCCTGTTATCAGACATGTAAAAGCCTCCTTTTAAATCTCGCTAGAAGTACTCTATGTCATTTAGGCGAATGTCGTGTTTGTCTTACAGATGAAAGTTGCGAACTAGTGATTTTTTCCTTCCATTTTGATTCAAAGAATTTTGCCTATCATGAAAAATGAACTAGCTCTTTAAGAGAAAAAAAGCATAACCTGCTATCAGGAGGTGAAATAATGCGCTATTATTACAACCCAGAAGTAAAGTACTTATTGATTCCGGAATCTCAGAAAAAGGAAAATGTTTTATACGACAATAATCCAACACCTTGGCAACTGCCTGCGATCGGATTTAGACCACCTTATTATGTGAATCCTGTCTATCAACCATATTATCCAACCATTTAACAGAGAATAGAAGAAACCGGGAGATAATTAAATAGGTAGTACGAGAATCCGAACACTCTGAACGAAGCGTAGGCAAAATACGCAGACTCCTCATGACGAACACGAGCTAAAGACTGCACACGGTATAGGATACACTGCACAAGCAAGCTTGGAGCAGATGTTGACTTATGCCCTTTGGTTGAAAGCAAAGTATTTTGCCGAAGCGATATGGGTACTCAGACATTCATGTTCGGATTTTTCCTATCTAATTCCTCTTTTGTCCAAGCCTCATTTAACACAATTTCCCTCTGTATCTAAACCCAAGTACATTTGCATAGAAACAATTTAAGTGGGAAAACCAAAAGAATAGAACGCGTAATTTTGAGGTGGTTAAAATACGTACAAACTCATTTGTTAATCGTAAAAGAACAAAAGAGAAAGAAAATCCTAATCTCACTAAATTAGTTAAAAATCTTGAAAAAAACTTAAAAAATATTAAGACATTATTAGAAGAACCAAACGATTTAGTGATCCGAAAATTCAACGTTAGAGGGTCAAAACATTGGTGTGCCACTGTTTATATAGATGGTTTAGCAGATGGTAAATATGTACGGGACCATATAATAGATAATTTACAGTTAGAAACTGAAGGCAAACAAATTCCTGATGATAAACAACAGCTTTTTGACGAATTAAATAAGAATTTCCTTTCATCTTCTTCACTTCAAATAGGATATACATTAGATGATGTCTCCAATGGAATTTTAAACGGGAGTACCGTAATTTATTTAGATGGTATAGATAAAGTGTTTATTATAAAAACACAAGGCTGGGAAAAACGCGATATTAAAGAACCTGTAACAGAGTCATTAATACGTGGTCCAAGAGATGGTTTCGTAGAAGATTTACGTACGAACATGGTTTTGATGCGTCGTTATATCCACGATCCAAATTTACGATTTAAGACATATCAAATTGGTAGACGATCAAAGAAAAGTTTAGTTGTAGCATATATAGCTGATGTTATTCACCCAGATATCTTAAAAGAAATAACGAGACGACTCGAATCGATTGACACCGATGATGCACCTGAATCAGGTTTTATCGAACAATGGATTGAGGATAATTATCTTTCTCCTTTTCCTCAAATTATGAATACAGAGAGGCCAGATAAGGCTTCGGCTGCTCTTTTGCAAGGGAAGGTTGTCATTATACTTGATGGTAGCCCGTTTGTTTTAATTGCTCCATCAACATTAGGGAGTGCCATGCAATCCCCTGAGGATTATTATGAACGATGGACAATTGGAACTTTGCTGAGAATCTTACGTTATTTAGGAGCATTTATCGCTATATTCCTACCGTCATTATATATTGCATTAGTGGCTTTTCACCCAGGTATGATTCCAACCAATTTAGCATTCTCTATTGCTGCATCAAGGGAGGGAGTCCCTTTTACTCCTTTAATAGAAGCGCTTCTTATGGCTGTCACCATGGAGTTATTGCGAGAAGCTGGAGCTCGATTGCCGAAGACAATTGGACAAACCATTGGCATTGTAGGTGGATTAGTTATAGGAGATGCCGCCGTACAAGCTGGAATTGTGAGTCCTATCATGGTCATTGTCGTTGCCCTTAATGCCATTGCTTCGTTTGCCCTACCGGCATATAGTCTCGCAATTGCATTTAGAATCATTCTATTTGGGTTTATATTCTTAGCTGGAACATTTGGGCTCTATGGAATTATTATCGGGTACATCATGGTAAACATCCATATTGTTAACCTTAAAAGTATTGGTGTTCCCTATACAACGCCATTTGCACCTACCTTCTTTAAAGATTGGGAAGACCTTATCTTTCGCAAACCCGTTCCACAGTTAACGAAACGTCCAGAATATATGGAAACAAAAGATAAGCAGGCAGTAGATAAGGAGAATAGGTAATGAAAAGGTTTGAATACGCTGATGAGAAAATTTCTGATAAGCAAATTTTGGTAGCGGTTCCTTCATTTGTGATTGGCATAGGAATCCTTTCACTACCACAAAGCATCGCCTCTATAACCATGGCATCTGATGGCTGGGTATCTCTATTAATCGGAGGAGTGATTACCATTATCATTACTTGGTCAGTCGCTAAACTCTCAGCAAGCTTTCCACATCAGTCGTTTATAAACTATGCATCAACTATTGTTACCAGACCTATAGCAAGTGTTTTAACCTTTCTATTTGCGATCCAAGCAACTAGTATAACTTCATTACAGGTTCGCCAAATAGCTGACATTGCCAAACATTATTTATTAAAAGAAACACCTGTCGAAATCATTTCACTCACCTTTCTATTATTGATCATTTATGCTGTAGCAGGTTCAAGGATTGGCTTATTCAGATTAAACACCATGTTCTTACCATTTGTATTAATCGTTGCAGCAATCGTTATTGTCTTTAATATTAATTGGTTTGATCTAGCTTTCTTATCACCAACTTTTGAAACTAGTTTTAGCGGATATATAGAGGGTGTAAAAAATAGTGTTTTGTCTTATGCAGGTTTTACTATTTTATGGTTTTATATCACCATTGTAAAGGAACCAAAACAGACACCAAAAATGGCTGTTTTAGGAATGTGTATACCGGTAGTTTTGTATATCTTTCTTTATCTTACCTGTATCCTAGTTTTCGGAAACTCTGTTACCTCCAATTTGCAATATCCTACCATTGAACTTGCTAAAATCCTGGAAATTCCAGGTGGTATTTTGGAACGGTTTGAATCACTTTTCTTCGTTATTTGGATAATGGCCATTTTCAACACAACTGCCATGACATTTGATATTGCTGTGCTCGCACTTCATTCTATTTTTGCAAATGTGGGTAAAATGAAGGTTATTTTCATAATTGGTCCGATTGCATATGTTATCGGCATGTATCCACAAGACTTAGTTCAAGTTTCTATCTTTGGATCGTTTATTGGCTATAGTTCTGTACTATACACGGTATTTGTTACGCTTTTATTATTTGTCATCGCTAAAATAAGGAGGGTGAAGTAAAATGAAACGCTCTCTTTTATTGCTGTCTTGCTTCACTTTACTATTACTTGCCGGTTGTTGGGATGAATTACCTATAGATGAACGAGGTTTTGTTATTGGAAGTGGACTGGATATGGCAGGTAAAAATACAGAAGGTACTTATGATATCACACTGACAAGTCAGTTTGTTATACCAGGTAACTTATCCAATCCGACTCAAAACGGAGGACGAGAGCAAGCTGCATTCAAAAATATATCTACTACTGGTCAGAGTTCCTTTCAGCTTTCCAGGCAGATGTTAGGTCTTACAAATTTGATTCCTAACTATGAACATTTAAAGATTTTAATCATTTCCAGTGACATTGCACGCGATCCTAAATTATTCTCCAGTATCGTAGATGGCTTTATTCGTGACCATGAAATGCGTAGAGGAATAAAGGTGATGGTATCAGAAGGAGATGCAAAAGACGTACTTAATATCAAAACGGAAACAGAACCACTCCCTTCCCTATTCATCAACACTATAGTGGAAAATAATGTGAAATCGCTAGAATTAATCGAACCAGTCCGGATAGGACAACTGCATCGTTATTTGTTAGATGAACACAGCTATGCTCTGCCTCTGTTAACATTATCAAAAGATAATGTTAGTTATGAAGGTGTAGCCGTGTTTGATGGAAAATCAGACCATCAAGTTGGAACAGTTTCTGGTGATGACTTAAAAGGTTTAAGACTAATTAAAGGGAATATTTCAAATGGCATGTTACTTTTTCATATAGATGGGCAACTTATGATATATGAAATAAATGCCGCAAAGAGCTCCATCAAAATAAATGCTGCCAATCCAGACAATGTAAAAATATCGATATCCATTGATACAGAAGGAGCTATTGCTGAAATGTTTGGAGGCAGGTCACTTTTAGATCAAGCATATATGAATGAAATTGAAAAACAGATAGAAGAGAAAATCGAGCAAATTGTTAACCATACAGTAGAGAATGCACAACAGGAGTTTGAAGTTGACTTTTTCGGTTTCAGTAATATTTTAAAAGAAAAACACTATGATGACTGGAAGAAGATTAAGGACAATTGGGATCATGGAGATAAACTATTTTCCAAAAGTACAGTAGATGTATCAGCTAACGCTATTGTCAGAACTATTGGATCTTCAGATAAGGCAAAAGACAAAGGAATGGAGTGATGACATGTGGGAAAACATAGTAGGTAGATTAACTGATAAATTAGTTTTAGTTTGCACCTTATTAACTTTTATCGTACCCTACGTTTTTTATAAAATAAACCAAAAACTACACCAAAGTGGCGATCCCCCATGGAAGAAAAAGGTCTAGTTACTATTTTAGACCCTTTCTTCCAGACCCCACTTTTTCAACAGCAGTGTTTTATATATGATAATTCTGACTATTTTCTGCATATTTCCATAAATTTGGTTATATTTCATTCCATTATTTGGAATACTAATCTTAACGACTACTTTAAGAAGGTGTAAAAATGAACCGTAATACTGCTGTCGCATTGCTAAACAGAAGATACTCCCCCATTAAACAACCTTTTTTTCTTTCCATATCCATAACTTTGCTCACTAAAAGAAAGGTGCTAGAAATGTGAAGGCATCTGAGGCTATATTATGGAGTATCGCATTACCTGGATTTGCTCAAGTACTTAATGGAAGAATAGTTAAGGGGATTATCTTAATTGGCTTAGAGTTTTTAATTAATATTCAGTCACATTTAAACGAAGTCATTATTTTTAGTTTTTATGGCCAAATTGAAATGGCTATTGCAAATGCAAACTTTCAATGGCTCATGTTTTACCCATGTTTATATTTTTTTGCTATGTGGGATGCTTATCGTGATACTGGTGGTAATGAGAAGCCTTATGCTTTCTTACCATTTGTATTTTCTGCCTATTTTGTAACTGTGGGAACGATCTATTCCTCCACGTTCACTTTGTTTGAGGTGCTATTAGGACCGCTTTGGCTACCGATATTAAGTGTATTACCAGGGATGCTTGTAGGATTTCTATTGCAAAAGCTCATGAGAAAGCGAGACTCCTTAAGATGTCAGTTGAAATAAGAAAAACCGGGAAAACCCACCCGGTCCTGTTCAAAGTAGTTATTTTGACATGATTAATAGTCGTAACAACCGCTTCGGCTTGCCCACTTCGCTTTCCAGGGGGCGTGTCTTCAGCTAACTTTTTCAAGCGGGTTTTGCTTGGAAAAGTTAGCTTAGTCGAAAATCCCGTGGAAAGGGAAGTGGGGTTTGCCCTTCAGCAAACTTTTTCGAGCAAAAGCGGCTGGAACGAATCAACTGAGATAAAGGAATCACGGTGGTGAGTTTTCGAACCGATGAAGACTTTACCTAAAGGTACAACTGCGACTAAGCCTCTGGTTTAACCAATCGGCAAGTCTTCTTTATCGTAGGACGATTCGTGAATTCGCCTAGTTTCTGGGTGCTTGCGTAGACAGGCACCTAATTTTTATACTTTCTTTGCATTTAACGAAAAAAGTAGCTCCGTTTTGCAATACTTTCTGGTACTTCAAAACGGAGCTACTTTTTGAGGTCATTCTTCTTTATTTCTAGCTAATTTTTCACGATCTTTCGTTCCTGGAGGCTGTTCTAACCAATTATTTTTAATCATAATATCTGCACCACTTTTTGCTAGCTTTGATACTTCTAATGACAGACGTTCATAATCGACCATCAAATCACTTCGTTGACTGGCGGCTGCAGCAGTAGCATAATTACCAATTCCAGCTGACGTGAGCAGTGACATATGAAACATCATTAATTTGTCGGAAAAAGTTTTAGTAGTCGAATGACTTATTGCGACATCTGGAAGCTCTGGAACATCTACATCATTATCTAAGAGTGTATCAGTAAAAATTTTAATATGTTTTTGGGAGACTTTTTTTGCTCTCAGCATAAATTCTTGGACTTCTTTCGTAGGTGACGTTTGGGCAAATGAAATACATAACTTATATCCAATTATGTTGGTCTTAATATTCAAATACAAATGGGAAATCTCGATAGCATTTAATGGACGATTTTGATTCAAAGGATTTAAACCACTCATATATTTTTTACTATCCACATATTCCGTTTCTTTTGGTACTTCTATATATGGATGTCTTGGACTTACTCCTTTTGATTGAGCAATTTCACTTGATTGATTAAAAAGATTCATTGTCTCGTTGAGAGCTTGCGAAAAGTAATTTCGTATATCCTCCCTATAACTCATTGAGATAAAACCACCATATGATACTAATCCCACAGTCGCCATATGTTTCACATAGCTTAAGCAAAATAAATCTGTATAAAGCCAAGGAGCATGTATGTTCACATTTTGTTCGGTAAACCCATTTGGTTTCGCAAAATCATCTTGTTCAAAGATAGCGAGTAATTGCTCAAGATGACTTGAAGAGAGGTCATAGGCATACTGTATAACTGGTTTTATATCCGCATCTTCAATATGTTCCAGCATAAAGCCTAACACGCATTTCGCCATACTGTCATTCATATATCCCGTCCATAACGAAGCAATTTCACTCGATGTTAGATGTATCATTTTGTCACTCATAAGTAACCTCCAATAATAGTAATCTCATACTTATTATGCTCAAAAATCATGCATAATATGATATATAAAATGAGACTATACTCAGTGGAGGTCTTACAGACGATTAGCACAGTGACAATCTATACACGTGCCCATCTATTAACAGAGTTGATTAATCTTATGATGACGATTTCCGTAATGATAACAAAACTAGCGCTGTAAAGATTAGCACTAAACCTATTACTATTTGTACAGTTATTACTTCTTTTACAACAACCATTCCTAGAACGGACGCTGTAAGTGGTTCTGCAAGTGAAAGTGTCACAGCTGTTGCTGCAGAAGTGCCTGACAAACCACAGGCATAGAATAAGTAAGCAATCGCAGTTGCTAAAATTCCTAGATGTAATGCTACGATGATACCTTTCGATTCCAATAGCCAAGAAAAATCATACAAGAATAAAATCGGTGATAATAAAAGCGCAGCAAGCGTGAACACCACTGCAACAACCGTTTCCGAACGGTGTTGTTCCAATAACTTTTTGCTAAACAAGGTATATGCTGCAAAAGATAAACCCGCTCCAACAGCCATCAAAATCCCAAATGGTGATATCATAACTGTCTCTTCATTCGAAGCTAGTAATGTACAACCTGCTACCGCTAATATAGTAGCTAACCACCAACTTCGGTTTGGGATATTTCGATAAAATAGCCATTCTAGTAATCCTGCTAATATTGGTGCACTCCCAATTGCTACCACTGTACCAACTGCTACACCTGTCCATGATACGGCAGAGAAAAAGAGCGGTTGATAAGCCGCCATTGATAAGGCTGCTAAAAATGTTGTCAGCTTTGACCACCCATTGATATAAAATTTTCCTTGTATGACTACAAAAACTAATAAAACTATTCCACCAATCGCTAAACGAATGGCCCCAATAGCAACAGGATGTGCGGATGATGGTGCAAAGCTTTGAGCTGTACCTGTTGTTCCCCATAGTACAGCAGCAATTAATATGAATAAAAAAGCATTTCGCCGGCTCATAAAACGCTCCCCTAAGTTCCTCTGACTTTTTAAACAACGCCATTCAATATCATTCATTTTCTATAATATACCAGATTTAAATTTGCTTTCACAAATGCAAGATAAAAAAATTGGGGCAAAACTCACCTAGCGACTTTGGAGTAGATGAAATATATGGACAGTATTACCACTATTCCGATGCTCACTTCTCTCTTGACGTATCTAATACAAGTAAGAACACTGTATGTAATGGTAAGATTTCCTGGTAAAACTGAATTAACCGGAAAATCTGCCTATTAAAATGAGGAGTTTTTTCGGTAAAAATATAGTTACAGGGAAAACTACCAAGTAGCATAAGAGGTTTTCCCGATAATAAAGGTACCGAAGTTAGTTGAGGCCATGCCCGCGGAAAGGGAAGTGGACAGCCGCAGCGATGGTTTCCTATACGGTTTATTTCAAAATGGCTACTTTGATAACAAATGCGTTGATACCGAGGATTATATACTTTCTTTCCTTATGAAAAAAGGCTCTCCATAAGTCATTAACGATAACTTATGGAACAGCCCTTTTCGTTATGTTGTCCCCTCTATTCTTTTATTGGGAGTGATTATCGCTTTCCCTTCCCGTACAAATCTGCCTGAACCTAACCATGCTGCAAATGCAAAAATTAAATAAATAGCCTGTGTCGCATGTGCTCCTTGTAGAATGACCTGCAAACCCATCCCAAATCCGAGGGAAGGGATTGCGATCAGAAATGTCCGGAAGATCCGCTCGAAGCCTTTTTCAAGCGGCAGTGGCCAAATCCTGGAGAAAAACACTCCTAAAGCAACTCCCATTCCTGATACAACAAAAAGCTGTATCAAGGTAATTGGTGTGGGAAATGGCCAGTTCATCAGATAGTGACCAGTTAAATAAAAAATTTCAAGAAACAGGGTTATCCCCATCACCTTTTGAAACGTCTTCCTATTCATCCATGGATGGAAAAGATATAAGATGACTAAAAAAAGCGATAGTACAAAAGTCCAATTCATCTTTTTCCTCCTTTCTGTCACTTGATCTTATCATTACTCATCTAACTCAGGAGCACGAACATTTTCAATTAATTCCTGGATATCTTTGGGCGGTTCTGGAGTCATCCGGGAAACCATAAAGCTGACAATAAAGTTCAACATCATTCCGACTACCCCGACACCTTGAGCATTAATACCAAAGAAACTTTCTAAAATCGGTGCCTCCGTACCAAAAATAGATGGAGAGAGAATTGCACCAATCATAATCAATGTGAAACTCAAACCAGCAATAATACCTGCGACAGCACCTTCTTTATTCATTCGCTTGTCAAAAATACCTAACAGAATAACCGGGAACAAACTTGCTGCACCTAAACCAAAGGCAAGTGCCACAACCTCTCCCGCGAATCCTGGGGGATTTATGCCGACATAAGCTGCGATAGCCAGTGCAATTAGTAAGGTCATCCGACCAACTCGTAATCGTTGTGATTCAGAAGCCTCTTTATTAAAAATTCGATAATAAATATCATGGGATACAGCGCTTGTCATCGTAATTAATAACCCTGATGCCGTTGACAATGCTGCCGCTAAACCACCAGCTGCGACTAACGCAATAATGAAAGGAGCAAGATTTGCTACTTCTGGAGTGGATAACACAATAATATCTCCATCAATGGAGACCTCATTGTCTTCACCACCAGTAAAATTCACGACTCCATCACCATTGATATCATCTAATTGTAAAAGACCTGTTGTTTCCCACTTACTTACCCACTCAATACTCTGAACTTCTTCGATTGGCTTATCTGCGATCGTATCGATTAAATTGTATTTAGCAAATGCACCAACTGCAGGAGCAGTTAAATAAAGCAGGCCAATAAAGATGATCGCCCAAACCGCTGACCAACGTGCTGCACGAACACTTTTAACCGTATAGAAACGGACGATTACGTGAGGAAGTCCTGCCGTCCCCGCCATTAAAGCTAGCGTAACCATAAAGACATTAATCATGGATAGATCAGTAAATGGTGCCATATATTCCGTCATACCGAGATCTACTTGGATTTGTCCCAAGCGATCAACAATATCACTGCTTGTTATAGCGAGTTGCGGAATGGGATTACCTGTCAGCTGAAACGAAATGGCAAACGCCGGGATTAAAAAAGCGATAATAATAACAAAATATTGAATCGCCTGTGTCCAAGTGACACCTTTCATCCCACCAAGTAATGCAAAGAATCCGACAATTGCCATTCCAATTAAAACACCGACAATAATATCGACCTGAAGATAACGACTGAAAACAATCCCTACCCCACGCATTTGACCTGAAATATACGTAAGTGAGATAAAAATCGTTGCGATTGCTGCTGTCGCACGGGCACCATTTGAATAAAAACGATCACCAATAAAGTCAGGAACCGTAAACTTGCCGAATTTACGTAAATAGGGAGCAAGCAGTAATGCTAAGAGAACGTAACCACCAGTCCACCCCATTAAGTAAATGGTTCCGTCATAGCCTAAAAATGCTACCAGTCCTGCCATCGAAATAAAAGACGCGGCAGACATCCAATCCGCAGCAATGGCAGCTCCATTCGCTACAGTTGGAACTCCCTGTCCAGCGACATAAAAATTGGAAGTATCACGAACCCTTGACCACCAACCAATTCCCGTGTAAATAGCGAATGTAATAAGTACTAGAATAATCGTAATAGCTTCAACACTCATGAAAACCCCTCCTTATACCTACTTACTCTAAGCCTAATTCCCATCCTTTATCATTTCTTTATATTGCTTATCGAGTTTATCCATTCGAATGGCATATGTGAGTATCAGGATGATAAATACCAATATCGAACCTTGATGTGCAAACCAGAACGATAAGGATACATTGAAAAACTGGATTTTGGAGAGAGGTTCAGCAAATAGAACTCCCGCACCAAGACCAACCAAAAACCAAACAATAAGCAAACTTATGATCAGTTGGATATTTTTCTTCCAATACCATTTCTGTTTTTCATTGAGTGTTTGATTCATAGACTATTCCCACCCTTTCCTGCCTTTATTAATGTTAGAGTATAATAGTAAACGCTTACAAATTTCTGTTAATTAGCTCCAACTTATTATTAGGTTAATCACACTGCTAACCGTACATATGACCACCATAGAAGTCTTACTTTATGCTTTTCAAAGCCCATCCTCTTTGAAAGCATAAAAAAATACTAAATACTCTAACATTTGTACTTAGTATATTAAATATAATTGATTCAATTTCGAGATTTTCTTCAATTGTAGTTGTATCTGTTTAAAATGTTGAATAGATGGTATGAATGGTTAATTTAATCCTTGTAACACATCGAAAAATTCTTTGGCTACCGTTCTGCTCATCGGAACTTGCGATTTATGTTTATCCTTAATCACAATGTTATAGGCTCCGTTAAACCACGGAGTAATCTCCTCGATCGCATCAAGATTGACCAAATAACTTCGATGTGGCCGATAAAAAGGAAAGGAGAACAATTTTTCCTCTAGCTCCTTCAAATTCATTTTTGTTTCGATAACTTCATTTGTTAACGTGTGCAAAAGTAGCTGTCTGCCTTCACGGACTGCATAGCCGATTTGTAATGGGTCAACGACCACCATTTTATTATCAGTAGAAATAATCAACTTATCAATTTTCGGCTTTTTATTTTGCTTTTTTTGCAGTGCTTCTCTTATTCGCTTCATAGCGGTGTTAAAACGAGCTTTGTCAAAAGGTTTTAATAGGTAATCTGTCGCTTGAAGGTCAAATGCCTGAACAGCATAGGTGTCATAGGCAGTTGTAAATACAATGACTGGCTCATTGCCATCTTCATTACGCAATGTCTCGGCAGCTTCCAAACCGGTGAGACCTGGCATATGTATATCCAAAAACAGTACAGCCGGCTTATATTCACGATATAACTGAATTAATTGCTCCCCATTCTCTGCACTTGGACATAAAATCACATCTTCTTCCTGCTCGAGCAGATATGACAGCTCTTCTCGTCCAAGACGCTCATCCTCTGCAATCATCACGTAAATCTTCATTTATGCCACTCCTTGTCTGATCGAGTATTTTAAATGAAACAGAACTTCCTTTTTCCGGATGGTTGCGAAAGTGCAGCCGACTCTTCTCACCCATAATTCCTTTCAATCTTTCATTAATATTATATAAGGCAGTTCCATTTCCATTTTGTTGGTCAATAGGTTCTGTTCCGAGTAATACAAGGATATCATCTGAAAAACCTTTACCATTATCTCTCACTTCAATAAATACCCATTCTTCTTTCTTTGTAATGGTAAAATCAATTCTACCTTTCATCTGTTTATCTTTTAACCCGTGTTGAATACAATTTTCAATAAGAGGCTGTAATGTTGCTGGCGGTATTAGTACATCATCGAGATCTGGATCAATATGGATGTTAATGATTAACTGATCCATGAAACGTGCAGTCACAATTTCCACATAGGCATTGACATGTGCGAGCTCATCTTTCAGCGGAATTAGTGTTTTGCTGGCGATGGACAGGTTCGCCCGCATATAGTGACTTAGCTGTATAAGGATATGACGTGCCTTTTCCTGATTGACTCGCATCAAAGAATGAAGCAAATTAAAGGTATTGAATAGAAAATGTGGGTTTATCTGTGCCTGAAGATTTCTTATTTCCGCTTCCTTCAAAAGTTCTTTCATCCTTTCCGCTTCAAAGCCACTGATTTGATTGGAGATAATAGTGCCTAGACCTTTGGCAAGTTCAATTTCTACAGCCCGAATTTGCTGGGAATGGCGAAAATATAAATTAATCAGACCAATTATCTCGCCAGAACGATAAATCGGTACCATTATCGCTGTTTTCAGTGGACAGGCTTCAGACCTACATTGGATCTCCTCCCTGTCATAAGCAACCTGTATGTCCCCAGTATCAAGTGCTTTGTGTGATAGCCGCATTTTGAGCGGCTCCCCTAATCGATGGTGGTCGTCCCCCAGACCGACATGGCTGAGTACCTTCTCTTTATCTGTAATCGCAATTGCAGCAACATCTAGTTCATCATAGAGAAGCTTCGCCATTTTGTCAGCATTAGAGATTAAGGAAGCATCCTGAAGTATCGGCAATGCTTTCTCGGCGATTGATAAAGCTCGGTTTGTTTCAATCGCTGCTTCTCTTTCCGTTTCATTAAGTGCAGCACGGATTACCATCGTAAAAATGGCAAGAGCAACAGCATTGGTAATCACAAGCGGGATGCCAATTGTATTGACAAGCTCTACACCTTTTTCTTGATCAGAAATAAAAATCAGCAGTAAACCCATATGCAATACCGGTGGAAACATACCAATAAATAATGCCTTACCAGGTGCAATGACCCGCTCATCCGAGAAGAACTGACCTGTCCACCCCGTAATTAATCCCGCCAATGGATTAATCAAACTGTTGGCAATCCAAGCTTCACCACCAATAAATGCGAGGTATATCCCCGTAATAACCCCTGTACAAAGGCCGACATATGGCCCACCAAGTAAACCAGCAATCATGACCACTACTGTACTGAAGCCAATCAACACCTCACTAGAGGTCACATTAGTAAATCTTGATTCGAGCATTAACGTATCCATTGGGATTAACACACCAGTGTATGTCGCTAAGATCCCAATAAACCCAAAAACAATCGCTAGATAAATCACGGTGTCTATGGCCATATCTCTGTCTAATAACGAACGAAATCCCGGTATTTGGGTTAACATAAATGCCGCTAGCAAAAGCAGACCGATCCTTTCAAACAAAACAATGGTGAGGTCAATCATGTGACGCAGCCTCCTGTTTGTCGCTGTACAGTTTTAAGAAAAGATCTTCATAGCTTTTCTCGTCTTTCTTTCCTGCCATCGCACCGATCACACCACCAGCAAAGCCGGCAGGAATGGATAGAATACCAGGATTAGAGAGTGGTAAGATGCCGCTCCCCTCTGGACCCAATACAACTAAAATGATGGATGTAAGAAAACCACATAATAGTGTGGTATAGCAACCAACTCTATTAAATCGTTTCCAGTAAAACGTAAGAATCAGCAATGGGAATAACGTGGAAGCTGCAATCGCAAATGTAATCGATACAAGAAAAGCGACATTACTCTCTTCCATTCCTATCGATAAGAGAATCGACAATATTCCGATCACAACAGCAACAATTCTAGCCACCTGTAGTTGTTTTTTCTCTTCGACCTTTTTATTCTTCCAAAGATGATAATAGATATCGTGCGCAAAAGAGGAAGTTGCGGCAAAAATCAGCCCGGTTACTACAGCAATGATAGTGGCAAAGGCAACTGCCATCACAAAGGCAATTAGAAAATCACCACCGAGTGCGTCTGCTAACAATAATGCCGCCAGATTCCCACTGGAGTCCGCCTGTATCAATGTTTCACTTCCTACAAGTGCAATGGTCCCAACACCTAAAATAAGTGTCATGATATAAAACAAGCCAATAATCCATGAGGCAGACATAGCAGATATCCTTGCCTGTTTTGCATTTTTTACCGTTAAGAACCGAATTAGTATATGTGGAAGGCCAGAAGTACCAAGCATTAAAGTTAAGGTAAGCGAAATTTTCTCTATTGAGTTAGTAAACAGATTTCCAGGATAAAAAAACGATTCCCTATGTGGACTTTGCTCTACCGCATCCGTTATAAGACCGAAAAAATCCCAATTCAGCCAAGACAACAGAATCAAAACAACCAATAATGTTCCACACATCAGCAGTACAGTTTTTATAATCTGTACCCAAGATGTTGCTAGCATTCCACCAAATGCAACATACACCGTCATTAACACACCGATAATGGACACTGCTACTCGAAAATCCACCCCAAGCAAAAGACGAATCAGTAAACCAGAAGCTACGAGCTGTGGGATCATATACAAAACAGAGATACAAATACCACTAATGGCAACGGCAGCACGCATTCGGTTCCCTGGAAAGCGGGCAGCAACCACGTCTGCTACAGAATAGGTACCAAGCCGATGGATCGGTTCTACGATTAATAGCAACAATATCACATAAGAAATAAGAAAACCTGTAGCATACAAGAATCCATCATAACCATAGAGCGCAATTAATCCAGTGATACCAAGAAATGAGGCAGCACTGATAAAATCACCGGCTATCGCCATCCCATTTTGCATCCCAGACAGACTACCTGCTGCCACATAGAATTGATGAGCTGTTCTACTCCGCTCTGCTGCCCAATGGGTAATGACCAGTGTACCAATCACTATAACGATGAAAAAAATAAAATAGGTGAAATTCATTGGCCACCTCCAGCTTTGGTCTGTTCGCTTCTTTTATCAAGCTTTCGGTTAAGTAATTTTGTAAAAAAATAATGCCAGATCCCTACTCCCCAAGTCATGAGAAATAATACAAGGACATATCCCCATGCCAAGGGGAGAAAATATTTATTTTGCTCTGACATAAAACTGGTTAAACCAATGGGAAACAGTATATAAAAAAGAGTAATAATTGCAGCGGTAGAGATAAGAATACGGTGTTTTTTCCTTATCTGATCGTTAACTCGGTAAGCGGTTTCATTATTTTTTCTATTTTGCATACTAATCCTCCTCTGTGAAGGAATGGAAAAAGTGAGACTTATCAGAGTGTTAACGTCCGTGGTCCCTCACTTAGTTCTCTATTATCCTTGAATGATGAAGTGAGAAGCTTACGGACGGTTAGTATCGTGATTATATATCTTCTTTATCGTATGCAATTATAAAGGAGCGTGTATAAATATGTCAATTTTGTGAACGAGTACGCACAGCAATAATTATTTTTACATTTGTTAACCCTGAATAAATAAGGTTGACATTTTTAGTTTATTCATTTACTCTATTTTTGGAAAGGAGGAAAAATAATGCATAATAATAAACGCTTAACAGCACTTGACCTTACCATCGGCAGTATATTTATCGCCTTAATGACAGTAGG
This sequence comes from Gracilibacillus suaedae, assembly GCF_017599345.1. GTDB lineage: Bacteria > Bacillota > Bacilli > Bacillales > Amphibacillaceae > Gracilibacillus > Gracilibacillus suaedae. The sequence goes on along the minus strand of NZ_JAGFVL010000057.1, from coordinate 38,121 downwards.
TGCGAATATTACATCGATTGCACCTTTCATGGTGATTGGTGGAGTTCCCATCACGTTACAAACTTTTTTTGCAATCTTAGCAGGGCTTATTCTAGGTAGCCGGTTGGGAGCCATTTCCATGTTGGTCTACATGTTACTAGGTTTGGCGGGTGCCCCGATTTTTGCACAATTCAAAGGTGGGGCTTCAACTCTTATATCACCAACTTTTGGTTTTATTATTTCTTTTATAGTAATTGCATATGTTGCAGGGAAATTGATAGAGAAGAAACAGAGCTTTCCCATGTATATCACTGCTGCTCTAATTGCGATGATCATTAATTACCTATTGGGGGCTAACTGGATGTATGCAGCTTATATGTTCTGGTTTGACGCACCTGAAGGGTTCTCTTATCAACTTGTTTGGTATTGGTTGGCAGTACCCTTACCTAAGGATATCGTGTTATCTATTGGAGCAGGGATATTTGCTCATCGGCTAGAAAAAAATTTCATCTCCAAAAGTATGTTTCGAAACCAACAAAATCAAAACGTTGCTTAAAAAGGCGGGATTCTATGAGCATTTGGCAATCATTAGCAAGAAAAGCTCTCAAAGGTGAGGAACTATCAAACCGGGAGGCGCTTTCCGTTTTAAATTGTCCGAACGAGCAATTATTAAATCTATTAGATAGTGCCTACCAGGTTCGTCAACAGTACTATGGAAACAAAGTAAAGCTCAATATGATTATCAACACGAAATCGGGTCTATGTCCTGAGAATTGTGGGTATTGTGCTCAATCAAGAGATTCTACCGCTCCGATTGAAAAATATCGGATGATGGATAAAGAGGCGATCATCCAAGGTGCTAAAAGAGCACATGAGATGAAATCAGGTACTTATTGTATTGTCGCCAGTGGTCGTGGTCCATCCAAACGGGAGCTTGATACGGTTACTTCAGCGGTTGTGGAAATTAAACAACATTACGATATGAAAATTTGCGCATGTTTAGGACTGTTAGAACCAGAGCAAGCCAATCAATTAAAAGAAGCAGGTGTAGATCGCTACAATCACAATATTAATACATCCGAAAATCATCATGATCAAATCACAACCAGTCATAGCTACTATGACCGGGTTGCCACAGTAAATGCCGTCAAAGCGGTGGGAATCTCTCCGTGTTCTGGTGTGATTGTCGGTATGAAAGAGAAAAAGGAAGATGTGATCGAAATGGCGCGTGCCTTAAGGGAACTGGATGCCGATTCCATCCCCGTTAATTTCCTGCACGCCATTGATGGAACATTACTTGCAGGTACTAATGAATTGACACCCTCGTATTGTTTAAAGGTCCTTTGTTTATTTCGATTTGCCAACCCTACAAAGGAAATTCGAATATCTGGCGGCAGAGAAGTGAACTTGAGAAGCCTTCAACCATTTGGACTTTACCCTGCTAATTCTATCTTTATTGGGGATTACTTAACAACAGAAGGACAAGCTCGCCTACAAGATTATCAAATGATAGAAGATCTCGGCTTTGAAATCGATTATGTTGCCTCAGAAGAATGCGTATAACTTCTCAACTAATTGATGAACTCTGAAATGATTGGGGATAAACGAGGAAAATATAGAATAAACCTACCAGTTGTCCTATGGTACATTATACCAAATCTGATAATATTCGCTTGGTAATACTATTTATCATATAATATATATAGTTTTTAGTGACGGTAGATTTCTATAAAAGATTGGAGGCACTCTATTATGCATCCTCGTTTAGTCCACACTTATACACCATTACAGTTTGGCAATGAAATGGTAAGGTACAAAGAATACTCTCCTAAAAGGGGGTGCTTACTGGCACGCCCTTAATTAAATCCATAATGTTGTAAAGGAAGGGACCGAACAAACTAACAGTTCAAAATACAGTACTTCTAAACTATCAAATGTTAAAACTGTCCATTCTGATTTGAAGTACTATAGTCTAATAATGCTTCTAAATCAATTGTTCTAGGTTTGCTAACTCTTTAATCCGTTCTATTTGTATATTCAATCTATCCATTATCCTTGAAGCGACGTTTTTTTCGATTTTCTAAAATCTGTTTATATATTGATTTATCTTTAAGATAAGAAAAAAATTCAATACTTGCTCCTATCATATTAACCTCAAATACCCATACTTTCCCTAACTGGTCAATACCTATATCAATTCCGCATTCTACGATCCGCCTATTGTCATCACCAAAAACTTTGCCTACTTCAATACAAATTCTCTCTATTTCCCTTTCTAATTTTTGAGCCTGCTGTTGATCCATTTGTAAATGCTGTAATAAAAGTTGTCTGATTGGTAACGCCCATGCTCCGCGATTTCGGTTGACAATACCACTATCTATATTAGCAAGCTTCCCAAGCATCCCTCCCAAAACCCATTTACCTTGTACATATTGAATATGTGCTCGAACACCTAATGCTAGTTTATCTGACGTAACACTGGAAATACCCTGCTGAATAATATAACGCTTGGAATTTAACTTTCTTCTATAAATAGAGTGAAGAACCTTTATTACTGCCTCTAAGCTATTAAATTCTCTATCTACTTTAGATCCAGTCATTGTATACCCCTTGATGGTATATTGTCCGTTTGAGTTTGTGCCAGCCTGTACCACTCCCCTACCTTTACAATTGGAGATAGGTTTAACATAAATAAAAGCATAACGGTTTAAAAAATCGTTTAAATTATCGCTACTGTATAATACAGTTTCTGGATAGTGTTGTGATAGGAGTGGGTTTTGCTTTATTTTTAGCGTCTGACTCCATTTATTTATACTTTCCATCACTTCACTCCTGTTTATTTATATTTTATTTATCGTATTCGAAAAGTTTCATATTAGTGTTAAGGTAAATGTATTAAAAATCGAAACTTTATATCGAGTAATGCATGTTATGGTTAGTTTGCCTTTTCACTGTACACTTCTATCTCCCAGCTATCGTCATGGTACTTTTTTACTAAATATATATGTAAATTTAACATTAACTTAATATTCATTTGATACAATTTGTCGATGTAAGAATAATTACCTAGGAACTGGAGGATTACAAATTGAAGTTTTATTTCGGTAAATCAGGTAAAAAGACTCAAAAAGAAAAGAAATATAGACAAAGCTTCCTATCAAAGATAAATTTACAAACTAGATTACTAGTTTTATTTTTTGCTCTATTAATTATCTCCATAAGTGTTGTCGGATTAAGTACATACCTAAATGCAAAAGAGACAACAATGGAAACAATGGATAACCGGTTGACACGTGAAGGGGAATTACTTGCATACATAGCTGACAACCTGAAATTTCTATATGTTAGTGATGATGAATATTTTATGCAACAACTCGAGGCAGAAATACGCTCACAAAAAGAAAGACTTGAAGAAGAAGGAATCATGTCTGATATCTACTATATTGTTGATCGCGAAGTCACCCCTTTTAAAGTCAGTAATGACAGTAACTTTACTTTTTCTGATTCCTTAATAGATCGAATGATTGAACTAAACAAAGGTGTCATTCATAAAGAAATAAACGGAACAGACTATACCATGATTGTCGAAGATTTAAGTGAGCAAATTGATGGGCTATATGTTTTAGTTGTCCCTACCCAATCCTATATGGATGCGGTTCATGATATGGCTCAAACGATTGTTATCGTCATCATCGTTAGTTTAATCATATCAGTCTTCATTATTTTATTTTTTGTACGAAGTTTAACCAATCCTTTAACGAAATTACGAAATACTATGAGGGAGACGCGCAACGGAAACTTACAAGATACGGTGGAAATAAATACTTCCATACCGGAAATCGTATCGCTGCATAAAAGTTATGACGCTATGATCAACCAAATGCGGCTTATGCTGAGAGAACTCCTTGATACTACTTCCCAGTTAGAAACAACAGGCGATCTTTTAAAAGATTCTTCAGGTAGTTCTTTATCATCAAGTCATCAATTAATTGAATCGATTAATGTTGTAAAAGAAGGCGCCGAACAAACCGCCAACAGTTCAGAACATAGTACTAATAGTTTCAACGAGATGAAGGAAAAGATCTTTTCTTTATTAGAAAATATGAATATGGTCGATAACAGTTCGGAGAATATGAATAACTCTGCAGCATATGGTGAGAAAAACATGACAAAGCTAATCGAAATGATTACTTCCTTTGGGCAAGGTTTTGAGCATTTGAATCAAACGATACAGCAAGTGAATGCTCACTCATCGTCCATTACCAGCTTAGTCGATTTAATTAAAGGTATAGCCGAACAAACCAAACTTTTAGCGTTGAATGCTGCCATTGAAGCAGCTAGAGCAGATGAATCTGGTAAAGGATTCGCTGTCGTTGCAAATGAAGTCAGAAAACTAGCAGAACAAGCTACCAATGCGGCAGAAGAAATTACTAACTCCATCTCGGAAATGGAGAGTGTAACAACACAAGCAGCCGACGAATTCGATCAAATGCATACAACTATCACGTCTAACTTAACTATCGCTAACGATACGAAATTATCTATTGATGAATTAATGGAACAAATCGATACGGTTAGCAATCGCATTAACAATATGGAAAATGAACTGCTAAACGTGCATCAAGTTCTACCTGATCTTGAACAAGCAACTGTTAGCTTTGCATCTGTCTCTCAAGAAACATTAGCAAGTGCTGAAGAAATGTATGCTACAAGTGATGAACAAATCCGTCAAATGGAAAGAACACACGAGATTGGCTTAAAACTAACAGAATTATCGCAATCACTTGCTCAATTAACGAAACGTTTTCGTGTACATTAAAAGATGTAAAATAAACATATTTATATGATAAATTATAGAGCACATTCCCTTCTTTAAAGAAGTAAATGTGCTCTTCTCGAATTGATCTAATCTTACCAAAAGGAACCCATATTTCCATTGTAATGATGACCTTCCGCAGCCAACGCATCTGCCTTAGTAACATGAACTGTATTAAACGGATGATTAGGTGGTGCATATATTGAATACAGCTTAAGTGGAACTTTACCAGTATTAATCACATTATGCCATGTACCAGCAGGAATGACAATAGCAGAATCATCATAGATACATTTTTCAAAATCCAATTGATTCTTGTTCTTCCCCATTTGCACAATCCCTTGACCTTGTTCAACGCGTAAAAATTGGTCTACTTCAGGATGCATTTCGATGCCAATCTCTCCTCCAACACCGATACTCATTAGCGTAATTTGGAATTGCGATCCCGTCCATATGACAGTTCGAAACGTATTGTTTTGTTTCGTTGCTTCATTAATATTAATCACAAATGGTCTAGGTCCATAATCAGTCAATCCCATTTCATATCCATTTTGAAAGTTTGATGTACTAAGGTTGGGTGGATAATGAGATTGCGCTGAATGCACTCCATTATTATACATTGGTTGATTAGAATAATGTGGATATGAATACGGATTAGGGTTGTTATACATGTTTCTTCATCCTTTCAGCATTTCTATAACCATCCTATGCTTTGATTTAAGTAATGTACCTAATACCCATATCCAATGTTAGTAGAGCTTCTATGTTACTCATGAACTAGATGGTTCTATTTCCATTTCCCTTCCATTGGTTAATTTCTCTGCTCCATTTTGTACCTTCCTTACGTATAATTGAAAAATCCAAGGAAAAATTTCTATTAAACAATAAGAATCTGCAATTAAGCATAAACCTCTGCGCCACGTCTACTATATTCTTTTGACCATAATAGCTTCACGCATTTTATTGAGCGCTTCTTGTCCCGCTTCTCCCCTGTTCATCAAAACGTTCACATATAATAAATCAAGTAATGTCAACTGCGCAATCCGGGACGAAAATGCTTCTGTTCTAAAATCGGTTTCTCCAGAACTTGTATATAGTGGAATATGTACCGCTTCACTTAACGTTGATTTCGCAAAGTTGGTAATCGCGATCGTTTTTACTTGATTCTTTCTCAATACGTTTAAAATATGTAAGATATCCTTCGACGACCCTGAATGTGAAATAAGCACAGCACAATCCTTCTCATCCAGTTGGGAAGCAGCCATCAACTGGAAATGAGTATCGACTGCAGTTTGTACCGGCAAACCAGTGCGAATAAACTTATGGTATGCATCTAATGCGACTGTATTGGATCCTCCACTACCAAAAAAGTGAATTTGACGGGCTGACAATAAGCTATTTACAGCCTTTTGTAATTGTTCTTCATCGATAATTTTCAATGTTTCTTCCAAAGATTGAATATTGGTTCGAAACACCTTGGCGGCTACCGTATTTAACTCGTCATCACGGTCCACTTCTTCATGGATATGTTGTATAGAAGACACTACTTCAGAGGCTAACGCAATCTTCATCGCCTGATAACCTTTATACCCTATCCGCTTACAAAATCGGAAAACAGTTGAATCTGCAACATCTAAGTCCTCTGCCAACTGATTAATCGAAGAATGAATAATTTGATTAGGATTTTCTAAGATATAATCAGCAATTTTTCTTTCTGTGACACTGAATTTCGGATAATTCCTTCGTACCTTATCTAAGCATGTTTGCTCTCTTTTTCTCATTAGCATTCTCCTGAACGACCTTTAGTTCTCATTATACAGGATTAGTCTACGAAAAAAAATATTTTTTGTAAACGGTTGAAAAAAGAATTTTTTTTCGTATAATGTATGAAGAACGAAAATTTTTTCGAAAGAGGATTGGTAATGATGCAAATAGGAATGATAGGTTTAGGGAAAATGGGATACCAACTATCGCTAAATCTACTAGATAAGAATTATACTGTTATTGCTCACGATACGAATGAAGAAACGTTACAACATATTACTTCAGTTGGTTGTGAAACCGCTACAACGATAAAAGAGTTAATCAGTCGTTTACCAGCACCGCGCACTGTCTGGATGATGGTTCCAGCAGGCGATGCTACAGAATCTGTATTTCATGCTTTACTTGAGCACCTTGAAAGCGGTGACCGCATAATTGATGGCGGAAACGCTCATTACAAAGATTCCATTAAGCGAGGGGATGCGTGTAAAGAAAAAGGCATCTACTTCTTTGATTGTGGGACAAGCGGTGGTGTTGATGGTGCGCGAAACGGTGCCTGTACGATGATTGGCGGAGACCAGCTGGAGTTCGAAAAGATAGAGACACTTTTTCAAGACATGACCGTTGCGAATGGCTACTTATATACTGGTCCTGTTGGAAGCGGTCACTTTCTTAAAATGGTGCATAATGGAATTGAATATGGCATGATGCAAGCCATAGCAGAAGGTTTTGACATACTCGCGAAAAGTCCTTTTGCTTACGATTATGAAAAGGTTGCCAAAGTGTGGAACAATGGCTCCGTTATTCGCTCCTGGTTAATGGAGTTAACAGAAGACGCTTTTGGAAAAGACCCAAACCTCGAACAAATAAAAGGGATTATGTACTCATCAGGAGAAGGAAAATGGACAGTAGAAGCAGCACTGGACTATGAGATGGCTGCCCCTGTGATTACAATGGCATTAATGATGCGCTATCGCTCACAAGAAGAAGATACATTTACCGGAAAAGTTGTCGCAGCACTCCGTAATGAATTCGGTGGCCATGATGTAACAAAATCATAAAGTGAGACTATGATTCCACTGATCATTAGCGAAACTTATTAGGGTATTAGCGTGTCTGTTATCGCTAAACATTATCCTTGTGTTATTTGTAGCTTAAAATAGGGGTCTTACAGACGTTTAGCACCATGATAAAAATAATTAAGCAAAGGATGGAAACAACATGTCAGATCAAATGTTAATACTTATTGCACTAGCAGGAATTTTCTTATTATTATTTCTAGTTATTCGAACGAAATTACACGCGTTCGTTGCTTTATTAGTCGTCAGTTTAATTGTCGGCATTTTAGCAGGAATGCCTCTTGGTGATGTAATCGACACAATGGAACAAGGAATGGGAGGAACATTAGGGTTTGTCGCTGTAGTTGTCGGTCTTGGCGCTATGTTTGGTCAAATGCTTGAAGTATCTGGTGGTGCCGACCGTTTAGCACGAACTATGATCAACAAGCTTGGTGAAGACAAAGCACAGTGGTCATTAGGTATTACAGGTTTTCTTGTAGCAATTCCCGTTTTTTTTGATGTCGGATTTATCATTCTCGTACCAATTGTATACGGTTTAGCAAAGAAAACAGGAAAATCATTATTGTATTACGGTATTCCTTTACTTGCCGGTTTAGCGGTTACACACAGTTTTATCCCTCCGACACCCGGACCAATTGCGGTTGCAGATTTAGTAGGAGCTGATTTAGGCTGGGTTATCTTATTCGGTGCGCTTGCTGGTATACCTTCGATGATTATTGCTGGTCCACTGTTTGCACGTTATATTTCGAAACGTTTGCATGTAGTTGTACCAGAATATATGAATATGGAGGAAGTAGAATATGATGATCGAGAATTGCCTAGCTTTTCATTAATTGCTTCCATTATTTTAACACCTTTAGTATTAATTTTATGTAATACATTTTCGGACTTCTTTTTAGAGGAAGGAAATATGGCTCGTGAAATATTCACTTTCTTGGGACACCCTTTTGTTGCCTTAACGATTGCAACGATCTTAACCTTTATTTTCTTAGGAACAAAACGAGGTCTTTCTCGTCAGGAAGTACAAGATATTGCAACGAAAGGATTGGAACCTGCCGGGATTATTATCTTAGTAACGGGTGCAGGTGGTGTATTTAAAGAAGTCTTAATTCAATCTGGTGTAGGTGATGTAATTGGTAACATGATGGCTGGCTCAAACCTGCCACCGATTTTACTTGCATTTTTGATTGCGGCAGCCGTACGTGTTGCTCAAGGATCTGCAACGGTATCGATGGTAACAGCAGCAGGACTTGTTGCCCCTTTAATTGATATCTTAAGCCTTGAAGGTCCGATTTTAGGATTAATCGTTATCGCAGTTGCATCAGGTGCGACAGTGTTATCACATGTCAATGATTCTGGTTTTTGGCTTGTTGGTCGATACTTCGGCTTAGATGTAAAGGATACATTGAAATCATGGACGGTTATGGAAACATTAATAGGCCTTGTCGGTTTATCCGTAGCACTTATCCTAGGCATTTTTATTTCATGATTTAAACGATGCGCACTGCTTTTTGGAATAAGCAGCTTCCCATCTGTTTAATAGGAAAGAATGCATATAATTCGCGATACTATCGTATTTTGAACTATGATAAACGAAACTTGAGAATAACCCAAGTTGCTAGGTCTGATATTCGTTGTAGAGCAGAGATTAACGTAGGCCGCCCACTTCCACTCCTGTGGGAATTGTTTGACCTGAAGATCCACTTTTTTGAGCGGGTTTTGCTCGAAAAAGTTAGCTGAAGGGCAAACCCCACTGAAAGGGAAGTGGGCAGCCGAAGTGGTGGTCAAGCAGTTGAAACATTTCATAATGGCTGCAAGAGGAATTATAAATCTTTAACATCTAGTGATAAGAACTGAGCGTTTTGCTCAGTTTTTCTTATGAGAATTTTTTTGGATTTTCCACGACTTATATATTTGTGGTTTTGTCATACCTCTGCCGTTATTAACGTTTAAATTTACAAATAACAGAATAGGCATACTGACTCCACCAAAGTAAAAAAGTTGCAAGTATGATATAAATGATTGTATATAGCCAAAATGGTATTTCCACTACAAGTAAACCAAAAAAGTACAATGGCAAATCAATTCCATAAACCAAAAAAGGTGCGATCAAACGCCAACGAAATTTTTGAAAGAGCATAATCCCTGCAACAAAAATGAGACTTTTTATCACGCCGATAATCGATGAAAAAAATATATTATCACGATAAACATTTTCAAAAAAACCAATTTCATAATAACGAATTGTCGTAACAGACATTATGTACATCACGGTACCCACACCGCCCCAGGCTTGCATCCATAACGATAAAGTACGGGACCAGCTAGTACCAATTTGAAGAGCACGCATCCAGAATTTAGATAACAGCAGGAAGAACAGTACGGCAATGAATGTATATACCTTCCTCCACCAGTTTACATGATAAATATGTAGCCACTCAAATAACCATTCTACACCTATTAACGTTACTGCAAAAAATAGAAGCCAGCGAAACCGCAGCTGATATACTGCTACTAGTACACCTAAGGCAGGGATGACAAATAAATTAGAAACAATGGCACCTAGCGTATGATCGTAATATGGTGTAGAAAGGATTTCTGGAGAATAAATATAACTATTTCCAATAACCATTACACAAAATTCTGCTATATAAACCATCCCAGAAAAACTGAAAAATAATACTATAAATCCAAATCGGCGTTTATGAACCATTATTATAGTCAATATTGTTATGCTTATAATAGTAAGGATCAAATATGGAACATAGTTTGGCATTGTACATACTACCTTTTCTAAAAAATTTAACAGTTATTAGCTGTTAATTGTTAAGACTTAATAAGGTAACCATTAGCTTTCCGTGTTTTTAGAACTTTAATCATCTGATCTTGTAAAGAAGCATTACATGTTATCTGCATAAAAACCTCACTTTTTCGCTCTGAAAAAACCTTTAACTTCTTCTTATTAAGCACTAATTCGATTATTAGTCCTAAGAAAAAACCTCCTAATAATCCTATCAAGCCCCAAATTACTGGCCCCCATTGCCATACGAAACCATATATCGTACCCAGAAGCATAAAAATAGTTCCGCTCACCATAGCTCCGTCTAGCACGCTTCTGCCATCGACTCGATGAAGAGAGTCAATGATATGTGTTGAAGATTCTAGGTTTTCCAAAGGCAATGCAACAATATTCTGTTTCGGCACTCCTAATGTCTCCATATCATGAATAGCCATCTCGACAAAAGGCGAATGTTCAAAAGTAGCAATTATTTGCACGTTACTGTTATCCAGTTTCTTCTCTTTCTGTTGTGCCAAGTTTTCATCCCTCACTCTAAGGTATCGTATTTGCTCAATATCATATAATGTATTGTTTTCATTTATTGATGTATACGCTTGATAGATTGCAAAAGTATACATAGAAGGTAAAAAAAGAAACCATTGCCAATCAACCATTACAGTTATGCTACTAAAATCCCCAAGGAACGAATGGAACCAGACATGAATGGCTCCTGCCTTATAGGTAACAAATATCCACCAAGCCAACACACAAAAGCCAATAATCATACTACTAGCATATAATTGTCCCAAACCAGGTGTTAAAACAGACCACACCATTCCCAGCCAAGGTTTTTTCTTATCAAGGATGACAACATCAAAAAAGTTAACGTCGGAAGGAGAGACAGGGGCATCTTCCACTTCAGAAAGAAGATGACTTTTACTAATTTCGACAGCAGATCGGTAACTGTCCCAAATACTAAATACATATACTGCTACATAAAGTAGTACCCATTCTTCGTTTATTAGATCCTTAGCCTCCTCGAACCTGCCAAGCATGGACAAGACAATCCCCGTATTTAGATTAGCCAGATTATTAACGACTAGCTCCCAGATGATCAACATTAGACCTAGTAATTTTTTACCTAAAAACATATGTCCAAACCCTGGAAAAGTAACCGACCACCAAGCTGCAATCCAAGGAATACGGGGATATATCGAGTTAATTCCAAATGGCGATAACGCACCTTTGGCATAGCGAGGTTTTATGTTAGCTGATTGAAACTTCTGATGTGGCATAGCTCATTCTCTCCGTTGGCGTGATGTCTTCTTACTAATATTACCAACAAAGCCTGAGTTATTCATTCGCTCACCTGTTATTCCAGTTTCTACAATCTGTCACACTTACCGATTCTCTATGTTTATCATACCTTCTCAACCAAAATGGTTATTTCTATATTTAACGTAAAAAAGTTCAATTGTAAAAAAGGGACAAACAAGAATTGGACATCTATCTCAACAGAAATCCTGTCTCATTAAAAAATTATGTAATTACTAATGTGAGACTATAAACAGTAGGGGCTGACAGACGTTTAACATCGTGATAAATTTCTAGCAAGAACTCTAGATAAATTAGTTGTAAAGGATTATTATTTAACAAGTGTAATGATATATATAACATGAAATTGAGCCTTATCTCATATTGCCCAAGGTATTAATACATTTTATAATGTGAAAGTAGGCTTACAATCTATACCATCTTAACGCCAATGTGGTATCGATACCACATTAATTAGAACTTATTGTTAGCAGAGTGCCTACCCTGAATAGAAGGGAGAAGGGTAAGTGAAAAGCATCCAAAGTCGTTTGTTATTTATGTTAATTATATTTATACTTCTTCCCTACTTTTTGTCAGTGTTGCTGATTTATAGTTACACGAAAAACAATGTAGAAAAGCATGAACTTGCAAATAATGAGGAACAGATCGCCGAGAGCTCTGAGGCATTACAACAATATTTTGATGAACTCATCCATCTCCCTTATATACTTTATCGTGATGCTGAGTTGTTTCAGATTTTTAATAATGAAGCAGATAATTCCAATTATTTAGAAAAAAGCATTGAAAACTTTTACTTAATGAGAGAGGAAATAAAACAGGTTCGCTTCTATATGCACAAAGGAAAAGAATCTATAACAGTTTATAATGCTTTCATAAGTTCTAGCAAATCTAAACCAGATTTTTTGCAGCAGCCATATATGAAAAAACTATATCAATCAGATCAAAAACAAATCATTGAAGTTCCACACCCATTGGAAAATTATAATAATACAGCAATTGTTCCACAGTCAGATCGTACTCCAGTGATGACCATTCATCATAAAATAACGGACGTGTTCACTGGAGACTTTTTAGGTGTGATTTCGATAGATGTAGCATTGAATGAAATGAGTCAGATTGTAGATAGCTTAATAAACAAACAACAAGAAGCGATATATTTGATCAATAAAAATAACCAAATAGTCTTAAGTAGTGATACGAATCAGATTAGCGATACTGTATCTGAGGACTTAAAAACGACTATACAAGGTAAAGCGGATCGTCAAGACATAGTTTTTTCGAAGATTTTAGCTTCCCCGCTAAATGATTGGAAATTAGTAAAAGTTACATCTAGCGAAATCTTATTTCAGGAATTACGAAAAACTACTTATACTAGTATTATTGCTGGTATTATCGTGGGACTGTTAGGGCTAGTAATGATCGGATTTATTACCTACAAAATCACCAATCCAATTAAACAGCTGACCAACAAAATAAGTACTATTGAAGACAGCTACACAGAGGTGTCTTTTGATGATCAAAGACATGACGAAATCGGATATTTGGAAAAGCATATGAAAGATATGATGAATCGAATTAATCAACACATTGATCGTGAATATAAGCTCGAAATCGAGAACAAAGAAAAACAGTTCCAAGCATTGAAATCACAAGTGAATCCTCATTTCTTGTTTAACGCTTTGCAATCCATTGGTACTATCTCGCTAAAATCTGGTGCCACTAATGTATATCAGCTTATAACCTCATTATCAAATATGATGCGATATTCTATGCAAGCTAACAAATCGGTAAAAGTCAAAGAGGAAATAAGCTATATAGAAAGCTATCTCTCCTTACAAAGCGAGAGATTTCAAGACCAGATACACTATAATGTGCAAATAGATCAAAATATGTTAGACATGCAGATTCCTAGTATGATACTTCAACCGCTTGTGGAGAATTTTTTCAAACATTGTTATGAGGAAGGGTATAACAATGCACAGCTAAACGTCTGTGGTGAAAAAAGAGGAACCGTCCTCTATTTTATGGTGGAAAATGACAAAGCAAGCATGAAAGAAGAAGAATTAAGAGAGCTAAAACAATCTCTTTATACTTCTCGTCCAAAAGGAGAGGCTGAAAAAGAACATATCGGATTAAAGAATATTCATGACAGATTGGTACTGAATTATGGAGAAAAAGCAGGCATAACAATAGATAATAAAGACGGACTAGGATTTGTTGTAGAGATGTTTATTCCACTACGTGAAAAGGAGAATAAATGGTGAAAGTATTGATTGTGGACGATGAGCAGAATGTGCTTGATGTGATGAAAATGCTCGGTGAATGGGATACACAAGGTATAACAAAAATATTGGAAGCAAATCGCGGAGAAGAAGCAAAAAAATGGGTTGAAAAAGAAGCGCCGGAAATTATTTTTACAGATATAAAAATGCCTGGAATAAATGGACTAGAATTGATGGAATGGCTAGATACCATCTCTTATCAAGGAAAAGTGATTTTTTTAACGGGATACCATGATTATTCTTACATGCGCCAAGCTATCAAGCATAATAGTTTTGATTATTTGTTGAAGCCAATTGAAGCGAATGTTTTCAATGAAATTTTAGCTGAAGCAGTAAAAGCATGGAAGAAGGATTATGTAAAATCTAGTTCCACTGAAGAAAGATATACTTACAACAAAATCGTCACAGATGCCTATGCTGGAGTGACTTTCGATTTGTTGGGACTTATACCTTCCCTTCCAGAAGCTGAGCGTTATGATATGAAACTACTATCTTTTTATCATATGCATTACTCAGAACCAGAAATAGAATCATTAGCAAATAAACTTTCCGGACAAAAATTAGGAAATGCTTATTCACTTCTGACAGATCATAATCTTTCTCTTGTTGTAACCTTAAAAAATGAATGGATAACCATTGAGAAGTGGCTAAATGAACATATCAAGAGTAAGGTTCGAATCGTGGCTAGTGAAGCCCCCCAACCTTTAGCAAATCTTCCTGAAGTCTTCAGGGAGCTAAAGAAGAAACTGGATGAAAATCAATATAGAACCGTCTACCAAGCTACACATTTAGAACATGTTAACAGAATGCAAGATATTGTATCTTATGTAGATAATTATTATATGGAAGACATAAGCCTTGAACAATTATCCAATTTATTTTTCATGAGTCGCGAACACATATCAAGAAAGTTCAAACAAGAGACTGGTTTGACTCTTTCGAAATACGTAACCAAGCTTAGAATTGATCAAGCGAAATACTGGCTAAGTGAAACAGATGAAACGATTTATACTATTTCGTTAATGCTTGGCTATCAAGATGAGAAATTCTTTTCTAAATTATTCAAAAAAATAACCAGCTATACCCCTTTCGAATATAGAAATGAGAAGAAAGAGGTGATGAAATGAAAAAAACGATAATGTTTATCTTTATAAGTTTGCTTGTTTCAGGCTGTCACTCTGACTCTACTAGTGATGAACTTGAAGAAATCCAGCCAAAAATCACGCTAACTATCCGGAATCCAAAAATCGAAATTGCTTCCGCATTTGAAGAGATGACGCAAGCATATGAAAAGGAATACCCACATGTGAACATAGAAGTAACTACAGTTGGCGGCGCATTGGACGATTTTTCTGACTTAAAAGCACAACTTGCCGCAGAAGAAGGTCCAGATATTTTCACAAATCCAGGTTATCAAAATACTAAGTTATGGGAGCCTTATTTAGAGAATTTATCTGATCAACCATGGATCGAAAATGCTTATCAAGAAACATTGGCACCAGTGAAATTGGATGGACATGTTTATGGAATGCCAATGAATTTAGAAGGCTTTGGTATTATTTATAACAAAGATTTGTTTCAGAAGGCAGGAATTAAAAAACTTCCTTCTACTTTTACAGAATTAAAAACTATTACCAAACAATTAGAAAAAGCTGGTATCACCCCCTTTGCGACAGGTTATTACGAGAAATGGATATTAGGAGACCATTTGATGAACATTGCTATTTCTCAACAGGAAGACCCAGATCAGTTTATAAGGAATTTAAAAAACGGAACCACTTCCATTGAAAACAATCGGCAGTTTAAACAACTGATAGAACTATTGGATTTAACGATAGAGTATGGTGGAGAAAATCCTCTATCAACTGATTATACAATGGAGGTTCAACAATTTACTTCAGCAAAAGCAGCAATGATGATACAAGGGAACTGGATTCAACCTATGATAAATAAAAAAGCGCCAAACATCAAAATTGGTATCTTCCCTATTACTATCAATGACCAAGCCGCAAAAAACACTTTTAACATTCATGTCCCTGGATACTGGGTAGTCAATAAACAAACCTCAGCAGAAAAGAAAGATGAGGCAAAACGTTTTTTAAATTGGATGGTAAATTCTGAACAGGGGCAATCGTTTATGACTGAAAAGCTTCATTTTATTCCTGCTTTTAGTCATGTGGATATGCAGGAAACAGATTCTATTACTTCTAAAATAACTCATTTATATCAAGCAAACAGAAGATTATCCTCTAATTGGTCAAACCTTCCTCCAGGGTTGAAGGAACAATTCGGTGCCGATACACAACAATATATCGAACATAAATGGAGCAAGGCGCAATTACTACAAGCCTATCAGAAAACATGGAGAAAAATGAATTAGACAAATAAGCATACTCCTATTTTCCTAATCAATATACAACGAAAATGATATCAATATTCGACATTTCTAACCACTCCTATCTCTCTTATACTATATTTGTACAGCCCGGGCAGATCAATTTAGTATCTAAGAGGAGGAATAGTATGAAATGGGAAGGTCTTGTTAAGAAGGCAACAGTTTTAACACTTAGTACTGCTATTTTAGTGGGAGGAAGTGGTCTGGTACATGCAGAGAAAAAGTCATCAAACGATTATAAAGAGGACTACGGTGTTTCGACGATCACACGCTCTAATATGAAGGATATGATTCAGCAGCATGGAGAGGAGAAATTTACTGTACCTACATTTGATGCATCTACTATTCAAAACATCCCTTCTGCTACAAAGGTTTTGGAAAATGGGGAGAAAATTAAATTAGATGTCTGGGATACATGGCCACTACAAAATCCGGACGGAACTGTAGCAGAATATAATGGTTACCATATTTTATTTGGTTTAGCAGGTAATCCTGATAATGCACAAGATACTTTTATCTATATGTTCTACAAAAAAGCCGATGAAACTTCTATCGATGCTTGGAAAAATGCTGGACGAGTGTTCGATGAGAATGATAAGTATGAAGCTAACGATAAATATTTAAAAGACCTTGCAGAAGAATGGTCTGGTTCTGCCACATATACTTCTGATGGAGAAGTTCGTTTATTCTATACGAATCGTACCGAGTTTAATGAAGAACAAGGTCTTTACGGAAAACAAACGTTAACTACTGCACAAGTAAATGTATCTGAAATAGAAGATGGAACACTTCAAGTTGACGGTGTGGAAGATAATAAATCCATTTTTGAAGGTGGAGATGGTTCTGTTTATCAAAATGTTATGCAAGCATTTGGTGGAGAGGAAATCAATTGGAAAGAGAATCATACCTTAAGAGACCCACATTATATTGAAGAAAATGGTCATAAATACCTTGTCTTTGAAGCTAACACTGGAACAGATTATGGGTACTCTGGCGAAGAATCCCTTTATAATCAAGCTTATTATGGGAATAGCAATCATTTCTTTCAAAATGAAAAAGATTGGCTATTAAACAGTTCCAAAAAAGAATATGCTGAATTAGCAAATGGTGCTATCGGCATTGTGGAAATTACAGATGATTATGAATTGAAAAAAGTAATGGAACCATTACTAGTTTCTAATACCGTTACGGATGAAATTGAAAGACCAAACATTTTCAAAAAAGATGGAAAATGGTACTTATTCACAAGCTCACGTGGATCAAAAATGACTATTGACGGTATTGATGATGAAGATATTTATATGCTCGGTTATGTTGCCAATTCACTAACTGGTGAATTTAAACCACTGAATAAAACAGGAATTGTGCTTCATCATGACTTAGATCCATATGATATCACTTGGACTTACGCACACTATGTTATTCCACAAGAAGGTACTGATGAGGCAGTAGTTACAAGTTATATGACAAATAGAGGATTTTTTGAAGATCACAAATCTACCTTTGCACCAAGCTTTAAGCTGAAATTAAAAAACAAAAAATCTTCAGTTGTAAAAGACAGCATTCTGGAGCAAGGCCAAATTATTCTACATGATAAATAATGATAAGAAAATGCCGACTTGTTCGGCATTTTCCTTTTTTACACAATAGCAAAGTGTAAAGTATAGCCAAGTTGTCCTTTAACATTAAATATGGAGGTGAAACACTTGAAAAGAAAATGGGTAATAACGTTATTTTCACTCTTTGTCCTTCTTATTTCTCTTCTATTTTTTCAATTGCTAACGCCTACTACTCCATCAGAAGATGAAACCTATTCTTATCGAGCGGATTATCATTTCACAGTACCTGATAATTGGAAAAACGATCCGCAACGACCTGTTTATTTCAATGAGACATATCATTATTACTATCTTTATAACAAAGATTATCCCGATGGAAACGGGACAGAATGGCGCCATGCCACTTCTAAAGATTTAATTCATTGGAAAGATCAAGGAATCGCCATCCCCAAATATAAGAACGAAAATGGAGATCCTTGGTCAGGATCTATTGTCGTTGATCATGAAAACACGGCTGGATTTGGAGAAGACACCTTCATTGCTATTGTCACACAGCCATCTGCCAATGGGCAACAGGAACAATATCTCTGGTACAGTACGAATAACGGTCAAACATTTAAAAACTATCAGGATGAACCAGTCCTCCCCAATCCAGGAATAGCAGATTTTAGAGATCCAAAGATTATATGGGATGAGACTTCAGATAAATGGGTGTTGTTAATGGCTGAAGGGTCGAAAATCGGTTTCTACAAATCTGAAAACTTGAAAGATTGGGAGTATACGGGTGGATTTCAAACAGATCGTATTGGAATCATAGAGTGCCCAGACCTATTTCCATTACAGTCAAACGATGGCAGTATAAAATGGATAATGGGTGTTAGCGCAAACGGGGCTGCGCAAGAAAAACCAAACACATACGCTTATTGGACAGGAAACTTTAATGGCGAAACCTTTATACCAGATCACAAGAAACCTCAATGGCTCGATTATGGATTTGATTGGTATGGAGCTGTCACTTTTGAAGATGGGAAAAGTAGAAATAAGCTGAATCATCGTTATGCTTTAGCATGGATGAATAACTGGTCATACGCAAATAACACACCAACTTTAGCAGAAGAATTCAACGGACAAGATTCCATTGTTCGCAAAATCGAGTTGAAACGAGATAAACAAGGTGGGTATTATCTTGCTTCCCAACCAATACAAGAGCTCGGCCAACAGATAGAAACTACCGATAGTTACCCTAAAATAGAAGTAGATGGTACAAAAGCATTGGAAACTGTAGGAGATGTATATCTATTGAAAGCAGATATTAGCTGGAATCAGGCTGAAAATATCGGCATTCGCCTTAGAGAATCAAGCGATGAGAATCGTCATCTTGATGTTGGCCTTTTCGCTAAGGAAGGTTACTCCTATGTCAATCGTGAGTTCACTAATCAACCAGATCACCATCATAAAATGCTAGAAAGTAAAGCACCTATGGACCAACAACAAAAGAATGCCCATCTCAAAATATTAGTGGACAAAACGAGCGTGGAAGTATTTATTGATGATGGAAAAATAACACACTCCAATTTGTTTTTTCCTCTACAGGCAGATCAGAGAATTTCGCTGTTTTCAGAAGGAGGGAAAGCTATTTTTGAAAATTTAGAGGTTCAAAAGATGAATGCGATACATGATTAAAACGAACACACAAAGAGAAGAGACTGGGACATAATTAAATAGGAAGAACGAAAATTCGAACAATCTGGACTAAGCGTAGGCATAATACGTAGACTCCTCATGACGAGCACGAGCTGAAGATCTATTCTGTGTGAAGTGCTCTTCTTCACACAGTTAGCTCAAATCGTGCAACAATGTGAGTTTTTAACTCTCTTTAAATCATCACGTAATTCACGGTGTTGGTTTGTTATATTGTATTGCATTGGAACACATCCTTAATTCATTACTTTGATAAATACGACTTTCAAGTAATTAAATTCCGGAAAATTGTGTGGTACAGTAAAATCCTCTGGTAATTGGTGCTCTTCTAAAATTTGATAGTGTGTGTTTGCTTCGGTAAATGCTTTATCAATAAATGTTTTAAACTTTTTCATGTTGAAGCTTGCGTTATTTGTGGATGCAATAATTATTCCGTCATCACTAGTAATCTGTAGGGCAGCTTTAAGTAGCTTCGGATAATCCTTTGCCGTACTAAATGTCATTTTCTTTGTCCTTGCAAAGCTTGGTGGGTCCAATACAACTACATCAAATTTTAAGTTGTGACGCACCGCATAGCGAAAATAATCAAAGACGTTCATCACCTTAATGTCCTGTGCTTCATAGTCAATTCCGTTTACTGCAAATTGCTCAATTGTTTTTGGAAGGCTACGTTTGGCTAAATCTACACTAGTTGTCCCTGTTGAACCACCCAGAACTGCAGCCACAGAAAACGCACCTGTATAAGAAAATGTATTGAGAACCGATTTTCCTTCTGAGTAATGGTCACGTAATGCTTTTCGTACCTTACGTTGATCTAAGAATATACCTGTCATTGCCCCATCATTTAAATCTACTGCATATTTCATCCCGTTTTCTAAAACAATTAGAGGAAAATCTCCCTTTTCACCTGACACGTAATCATCCTGTTCAAGGTATTGTCCATTATTATTAAAACGTAATTTCTCATATAAGCCACGAACATTTACTACTTCGTTCAAGGCTTGATATATATCCTCACGGAAAGAATAAATACCTTCACTATACCAACTTACCATATAAAAATCGTTAAAGAAGTCAATAGTTAATCCTCCAATACCGTCTCCTTCCCCATTAAACACACGGAAAGCAGTTGTATCTTCTGTCTCATAAAAACTATCTCTTTTTGCAACTGCTTCACTAATTTTCTTAACAAAAAACTTCTTATCAATTTTTTCCTGTTCTTTACGAGTTAAAATCCAACCTATTCCTTTATTTTGCAAACCGTAATATGCGGTTGCAATATAACTCCCATTGGTGTCAACTAGGCGTAAGATCGTTCCCTCTTCCATCGTCACTCCTGAAGTTTCTATAGTTTCTTTTGAGAGTAACGGATAGCCACTCGTTATTTTTTTTACCGATTTCGATTTTACCTTTACTTCTACTAACTGTCTCATATAGTCATCCTTACTTTTATGATTTATTTTAATTATGCCATTATTTAATAGAATATGCGAAAGTAGTGATATATCGAAAATATTTCCTACATAAATACAACGATGAATATGATTAATCTGGACAGATAAAGATGAGGATTCTGAAATAAGTGATTCAGTGATAGGATTGGCTGTATTCAAAGATTGACTAATACAAAAATGATAAAGTGAGACTTCAATCTGTGGACTTGAATTTAACTCAAATAGCAATAAGAATAAATCATGGGCTTGTTGACTTAGATCGTTAAGTGAGTTCCTGAACTTCCATCATACCAAAGAGCTAAAAAAATGCACTCTAATGACTTATTAAGTAATGGCACCCTTCGTATACTTCATTTTTACATTTAAGTACGTCGAAACACAGCTTCCTAACAAAAGTCCCCATAAACCAAGTCAACTATAGTAAATGAACCGACTAACACACAAAAAGAAGCCTGTCACAAAATACAATTCAAGCATTTTGTGACAGGACAGCTCTCTTAAAGCTAAATCAATACTACCCGAAGTCAACCAAATAGACACTTGCACATACTCTGTCAGTATGCTAACTCTCTGATAAATGTCTTCCATTGGAAGCAATCACTTCTTGATACCAGTCAAAGCTATCCTTTTTGATTCGTTCCAATGATCTTACATTATGATCATCACGATCAATATAGACAAAGCCGTAACGCTTTCTAAAACCACTAGACGTACTTAGTAAATCCATAAAAGACCATGCCATATATCCCCATATCTCCACTCCATCTTTAATTGCCAGCTGAAGTTGCTGGAGATGATCTCGCAAGAAGTCCACCCGCTCTTGATCATGAATCTTTCCATCATTCGTCACTTGGTCCAATGTGCCAATACCATTTTCGGTAATCATTATTGGAATATGATAGCGATCATATAGTTCATTCAATAGATATCGAAAACCTACAGGATCAATCTCCCAATCCCATCTAGTCTTCTCTGTATAAGGGTTGCCTGCCCCTTCAAACAAACCGGGGATATTATCGTATTGTGTATCATCGTCCTCACCATCATAATTAAGCTTCAATTCTTTCTTCTTGGTTTCCACTGGGATATACTTCACAACACGTGATTGATAATAATTCACCCCTATAAAATCGGGTTTGGCCGACTTTATGCATGCCATATCTTCCGCTTCAATTGTAGGCTCCAACCCATTATCCACTAAATAATTCCAGACAAAAGGACGGTATTCCCCTTTCATGTATAAGTCCATAAACAAATAGGTTCTTAAGTTATCTGCGTGTCTGGCAGCTAGAATATCTTCTGGTTTTGATGTAGCTGGATAGTTCGGTATGATCCCCAAAGCTGGTCCAATTTTCGCCATGGGCAGCACTTTGCGACATAAATGCACCGCCTTTGCATGTGCTAATGTCATAATATGATTCATTTCATATTTCTGTTTCTCTAATGGCATATCGGGGTCAAACTCCATCAAATATGGCAATTGAAACATGTTGCTTTGTTCGTTAATGGTGAGCCAATAGTTCACATCTGGAAAATGTGTAAACAACACTTCACAATATTCCTCAAAATCCTGAATCACTTTCCTAGATGACCAACCACCATACTCCTCTTGCAGACATTGTGGTAAATCAAAATGATAAATTGTTACAATAGGTTCAATTTCATATGCCTTTAATTGGTTAATGATACTACGATAAAATGCAATCCCATCTTGATTTACTTTTCCACGGCCATTAGGCAAAATTCTCGGCCAAGCAATGGAGAACCGATAAGCCTTCAACCCTAACTCTTTCATTAACTCAATGTCTTTTTCCCAATATTGATAGTGACCAGAGGCGACGCTAGGGTCCGCATAGTTATTATTCATATTCTTTTCGACAACAGACAAGGTTTTGCCATGTGACAAGTATTCACCCTCTATTTGATAAGCTGAAGTTGCCGCCCCCCAAAGAAAGGATGCTGGAAATAGATTATTTGCATGCCTAGACATCTCTATCACTTCCTATCCACTTATAGTTACTCTTCTAGTTTTTTTATTCTTTGGTCGAATGACTGGGAGATCCTTAGTAAATTTCTCGCAATATTCCATTCACTCATAACCGTCATCAAATGATCTTGAGCATGAGTAAATAATGTCGAGAACACCATATTTTCCCCTCTTGCCTCTTTTTGGATCGTTTCCGTCTGCGCAGAGTGAGCTTTCGACATATGTTTTTTTGCCTGTGTTAATGCTTCTTCTGCTTGTACAAACTCAAATGTTTCCACATGCCTCAAAGCAGATTGAATATCGGCACGTGCATTCCCTGCCCCTAATATGATTTGCATCGCAACTTCTTGCAGTGCCTCTGTATTATTTTGACTCACATGAATCACCCCTAAAGTTGATTAATTAAACTTGTTCTTCTGTTTCTTCTACTACTTTTTGTTTATCATATACCTTGACGAATGGATACCATATGATTAGCGATACAATAAGGTTAAGAGCCAAAAGTAATAAACCGCTAAAGTCTGTATTAACTAAATAGGTGGAAATACCAATTGGTAAATACCATAATTGCATAACCTCTGTTGGCAGTGTAATGACTCCAAACGAAAGTACTAAATATGTGATGCCCGGAATAATAATACCATTCAACCACATCGGAATCATCAAGATTGGATTAAAGGCAACCGGCGCCCCAAATACTACGGGCTCATTAATATTAAAGATCGAAGGTACAATAGTCACTCGACTAATCGCCTTCAAGTGATTCGACTTAGCAATAACTAACATAATAATCACTAATGGCAATGTAGTTCCCATACCACCAAGCCAAATCCAAGCCATTAATGTTTCAAACGTATGGATATTGGAAGGGGCCAGACCTTGCGCTAATTGGCTTGCATTCTGTTCAATTCCTGCGATCCAAATCGGAAATACAACTGGGTAAAGGGCCCATGGGCTAATACCAAAAGAATATAAAAACACACAAATAAACGTAATAATGACGAAACCAGCAAAACTTTGACCAATACTATTTAATGGTTCAAATAAACTAATAATCGAAGCATAAAGATCAAAGGTCCCAACAATGGTAACTAGCCATCCTGCAAATAATAAAAGTGTAATTGGTACAATCGTATCAAACCAAACGATAATAAAATCAGGTAAAGAACTAGATTCTTTAAAAAAGGACATTTTACTAAACAAATAAAATACAAAACCAACCAATAAGCCAACGATAATGGAAACAAACATCCCATTTGCGCCAAACCTTTCAAAGGAAAATACAATTTGACCTTCCTCATTAAAGGTTGGAGAAAGCAATAACAAGAACATTGCCGCCCCCGTCAATCCAGCAATTAATTTTCGATCATTCTTTTTTAGCTTCTCCATTATAAAATATGGTACTAAAAAGGCGATAAATAAACTCATCAGCCCAAACGAAAAATCACTGATAGGCTGTAAATTAGACATATTTGGTATAACATTGTTTAAAATCATAATCAAGGTGATTAAAGATCCTACAAGGATTAAAGGCAATACACCCATAATAGACTCTTGTATAGCCGATACCCATGCATTTCGAGTAATCTTATTCATTTTAGGTGCAAAAGACCGATTCATGTATTCAATTAATTTATTCATCCTTATCCCGCCTTCATGAGATTATTCTAAGCCTAATTCTTTTACAATAATGTCAAGCCCTTTCTTTCCATTTAATGTGCCATATGTCATTTGATCGATTAATTGGAATGGAATATTTGTATTTGCAAGTTCGGCCGCGATATCATCTTGAATATAACTCAAATGGGGAGCAATCAATACCATATCAATACTCTCCTTATAATCATTTAATTCGGATTCACCACGAGCCATCACTTCTAGTTCTAATCCTTTTTTCTTGGCCGCTTTTCGAATATTCTGAGCTAGAAACCCACTAGAGGCCCCGCCACTGCATATTAATAAAACTGTTTTTTTCATTGTTTTTCCCTCCTTGTTTTTCGTGTGCTTATATTATGGCAAATGATTGGAATACTATCTAATAAATATGTTGCCTACCTATCGGCAACATATTTATTTTCGTCATCAATCTTAAAGGTATTATAATGAAATTGATAGATTAAAAAAGGGGGGATATTTAAATGAAGGAAAAGAATATCCAAGCACTAATTCAGATACTAAAAGAACAAGACGATTGGATGAAAACAAGCGAAATATTGGATTATTTAAATATCTCTTCACGGACATTACGAAACTATGTCCAATATATCAATGAACAACTCCAGTCATCGCTTGCGATAGAATCATCTAATATGGGGTACCGTTTGAAAATGCCAAAAAACTTGGGAGCTTTCCCGACAAAGGAAAATAGTCTAAACAACAGAGTATACTACATCTTACAGCAATTAATTCTATCAGAAGATGGTATCGATATATTTGATTTGAGTGAGTATATGTTTGTAAGCGTTCCTACGGTTGAAAAGGATATTAACGAATGCCGGAAGTTTATTGGCAACTATCGTTTGAGTATCAATCGTGTGAAAGATCATTTGTACTTGCAAGGAAAAGAAATCGATAAACGAAAAGTAATGAGTATGATTTATTATAAAGAATATAATACTACCTTTTATAATATCATCGATCTAGAAAAAATATTTGGCTATGAGTTGCATAATTTCAAAAAAAAGTTATTGCGGATTATCCAGCACCATGGCTACGATATTAATGAATATACGCTAGGCAATATTATCTATCATATTATTATATCGATTGAGCGTATGCAAGATAACCAATACGTCCATCACCTGGACTATCCATATAAGGAAACCTTTATTTCGATGACCATCATCCATGAAATCCAAGACCTAATTGAATCGTATTTCCATGTTCACATGGATAAAAATGAATTATACTATTTACAAGCACTTATTAGTAGTAAGACTACCTATATATCAGAGGAAAAGGAGAAGTTTGTCCAAGCACCATATGCAGCTTTAATTGATGAAATCATAGAAAAAGTAAACGAGAACTATTTTATCAATTTGGAGGATGAAGAATTCAAAACCAAGTTTGTCTTGCATGTTCAAAATATGGTGGTCAGGGCTTCTAACCATTTTTCATTTAAAAATCCCTTAACACAATCAATTAAAACGTCTTCTCCACTTATTTATGATTTATCGGTGTATATTAGCAACCTTATTTCAGAAAAGCTGGATATACACCTACATGAAGATGAGATTGCATATATTGCCTTACATGTAGGTAGCTGTTTAGAGTTAAAACAAAAAAACCATGACCTGCTTGAAGTTGTTCTCGTCTGTCCTGCTTATAATAATTTACAGTTTCAATTAAAAGAGAAGATAGAACACTACTTCGCCAATCAATTGCGAGTAATAAAGATGGTAACAAGAGTTGACAAGGAAATATCAGCACTTCAGGCTGACTTTATTATTTCTACGATGGAGATTCCATTAGATCAGACAATTGTCCAAGTTGTCATCAGTACATTTCTGACCTCAGATGATATACTCAACATACAAACACTTGTCAACCGAATCAAACAGGAGAAACAGCAAGAGCGAATCAAACAAAACCTGCTTTCTTTATTTGATAAACGGATCTTTATGTTCAGTGATCAAACATTCCAAGATGAATATGATATTATATCATTTATCACCCGACAGATGACCGATCTTCGCTTAGTTAAAAAGGATTTCGTGGAAAATGTGATGAAAAGAGAAAAGTTGTCCTCTACCGCGTTTAATAATATCGTAGCTGTTCCTCATTCCATCTATATGGACGCTTTACAAACATCTATCGCAGTACTAATTACGGATAAACCGATTAAGTGGGGAGAGGCTACTAACATACGGATTGTCACGTTAATCGCCATGAACAAGAGTGAACGAAATATCTACCGGGATATATATGACGAATATATAAAAATTCTTGCAAACCCGTCGAATGTGAGTAAGCTTGCAAATTCACGGTCGTATGAAGCATTTATTGATCAATTAATGGACCTAATTGACCAGCCAAGCGAATAAATAAAACCATGTCCGTTGAAGAAGGACATGGTTTTATTTAACTGTTTAATAACTCTACTAGAGATTTGGATTGCGAATGAGAAGCTTACAAAAATCATAGCACCTGTCATTGAGACAGGTGCTATGATTTCTTGTTGCACTATGTTAGCATTTCGCTTTCACTTCACCATGAAACCCTTATTTATCAGGGCTTAGAGGGGCAGATTACATCATGCCGCCCATTCCGCCCATGCCACCCATTGCACCTGGGTCTGGAGCTCCACCATTTTCTTCTGGAATATCAGCAACAACAGCCTCAGTAGTTAAGAACATAGCAGATACAGATGCTGCGTTTTGAAGTGCGGAACGAGTAACTTTTGTTGGATCAACAATACCAGAGTCGATCATGTTTACCCATTCACCAGTTGCTGCGTTGAAGCCAATTCCAACTTTTTCACCTTTTAGACGTTCTACAATAATAGAACCTTCTAATCCAGCATTTTCTGCAATTTGACGAACTGGAGATTCTAGTGCATGAAGTACGATGTTTACACCGGTAGCTTCGTCACCTTCAAGGTTAAGTTCTGCAACTTTGTTATATACGTTAAGAAGTGCAGTACCACCACCAGAAACGATACCTTCTTGAACCGCTGCACGAGTTGAGTTCAACGCATCCTCAATACGTAGCTTACGCTCTTTTAGTTCTGTTTCTGTTGCAGCACCAACTTTTACTACTGCTACACCGCCAGCAAGCTTAGCTAGGCGCTCTTGTAATTTTTCTTTATCAAACTCAGAAGTAGTTTCTTCTACTTGTGCACGGATTTGTGCTACACGAGCAGAAATTTGTTCTGGGTCACCAGATCCTTCTACAATTGTAGTGTTTTCTTTTGTAACCACTACTTTAGAAGCACGACCTAATTGCTCAATGCTTGTGTTTTTAAGATCTAAACCAAGATCTTCTGTAATAACTTCAGCACCAGTTAATACAGCGATATCTTCAAGCATTGCTTTACGACGATCACCGAACCCAGGAGCTTTTACAGCAACTGCATTAAATGTTCCACGTAATTTGTTCACTACTAATGTAGCTAGAGCTTCTCCTTCTACATCTTCAGCGATTAATAGAAGTGGTTTACCTTGTTGTACAACTTGCTCTAGTACTGGTAATACTTCTTGGATATTGTTGATTTTCTTGTCAGTAATTAAAATGTAAGGATCTTCAAGATCTGCTTCCATCTTGTCTTGGTCCGTTACCATGTATGGAGAAGCATATCCGCGATCGAATTGCATACCTTCTACAACTTCTAATTCAGTATTGAATCCTTTAGATTCTTCGATTGTGATAACACCATCGTTACCCACACGTTCCATTGCTTCTGCGATTAATTGACCTACTTCATCATCAGCAGAAGAAATAGCTGCTACTTGTGCAATCGAATCTTTTCCTTCGATAGGTTTGGAAACTTTGCGAAGTTCTTCTGTTGCGATTTCGACCGCTTTTTCGATACCGCGGCGTACACCTACTGGATTTGCACCAGATGCAACGTTTTTAAGACCTTCTTGGATCATTGCTTGTGCAAGCACTGTTGCAGTTGTTGTACCGTCCCCAGCTACATCATTTGTTTGAGAAGCCACTTCAGATACAAGCTGTGCACCCATGTTTTCGAAACTATCTTCTAATTCAATTTCTTTTGCAATCGTTACACCGTCATTTGTAATAAGTGGTGAACCATATTTTTTATCTAAAACAACGTTACGACCTTTTGGCCCTAAAGTCACTTTTACTGCATTTGCAAGTGTATCTACCCCGCGAAGCATTGCGCGACGTGCGTCTTCACTAAATTTTAATTCTTTAGCCATTGTGAAAAAACCTCCTTAAAATTTGAAAAATGTTATGTTATTTATCGTTAAAGCTCTTCGTTATCCTACTTAGCTTACAACTGCTAAAATGTCACTCTCACGAAGAATTAAGTATTCTTTTCCTTCATATTTTACTTCTGTACCAGCAAACTTAGAGAAAACAATTGTGTTCCCTTCTTCTACTTCAGGAGCCACCTTTTCCCCATTATCTGTTACACGACCAGAACCAACAGCTACAACCTTACCTTCTTGTGGTTTTTCCTTCGCAGAATCTGGAAGAACAATTCCACTCGCTGTTTTTTCTTCTTGTTCTACAAGCTCAATAATGACACGATCACCTAATGGTTTAAGCATCTTTTCGTTACCTCCTTGAATTTCTCATTCATTATTTTGTTGATTATTAGCACTCGTTCAATAAGAGTGCTAACACAATTATTATAATAATGAAAACTGATTTTTTTTGCAAGTATTTTAATATCGTTTTTTAAAAAAATTTATCATCGTTCCTAACTATATAAATGGAGGCACCTCCTCCACTTATGAAATTCTCACTTTATGGAAAAATACTCATATACTTCCATATGTAGACGAAGTATTTCAATTTTATTCTAAATTTATGTTAAAATACGTATCATGACATTAAAAAGAGTTTAAGGGAGTCGTTATACTTGCCAAGAAAATATATTTATTTGATAATCACGTATTTTGCAATGCAATTTTCCATCTTTTTGGCTATGCCGTTTGTGCCTTACATTGATGATTTGGATACTTTCCAAGCTAACTGGAGTATTGCGTCATTTGCGATAGCTTTGATCATATCTATCTATTTCATAAGGGATGAAGTCCAAGATTTCTTCCAAACACAACATAAGAAAATAGGAACTATTATACTGTGGTCTGTACTAGGTTTTTTCCTTGTGATGATAACACAAGGCGTTGCTGTTGTTATTGAAATGGTAGTTTTCAGAATCCCGCCTGGATCAGAAAATACAATGGAATTAATGGATGTAGCACGACAAACCCCTTTATTTATTGTAATCATTTCAATTTTGGGACCGATTCTAGAAGAATTAGTGTTTCGTAAAGCTATTTTTGGTTCACTCTATAAGAGAATGAACTTCTTTTTCGCTGCGTTGTTATCGGGCTTCATCTTTGCAGCTGTTCATAATGATTTTGAACACTTACTTATATACACATCCGTTGGAATGGTGTTCGCCTTTCTATACGTTGAAACGAAACGAATCCTTGTACCAATAATTGTGCACATGTCCATGAATACATTTGCCGTAGTAGGCCAACTGTCTGTCGATCCAGAAGAAATCGAGCAGCAAATGGATCAAATACAAGAATTAATGATGATTCTTATTGGAGGATAATAGTATTATGCGTATTTCACCTTTACGTTCTGCCATTTTTTACATTGCGTTAGGCGCTTTATTCACCTATATCGCAATCCAATCGGCAGATGAAACTGTTTTTAATTTTATTACCATTTTATTAGCAACCTTTGCTACCATTGATTTTGTGGTTGCGTTCAGATTAATCAATCTACATTTTCGCATAAAAAAAGCGAATGACAATAAGAAAAAATAGACTTAGCTACTGTTAGCTGAGTCTATTTTTTAGTATTATATCTTTACTCTTCTCCTTCATTCTCTAATGGATAATGCTTCATAAAATAGGCAAGTGATTGTAGTTCTACGGCTAAATCAATATGATGTACACGGACATTCTCGGGAACTGTAATTCTTGCCGGTGTGAAATTCAAAATACCGCTGATTCCGGCTTTTACTAGACGATCAGTAATATTTTGTGCTTCAGATACAGGTACTGTCAAAATCGCAACAGAGATATTTTCTAAGTTTCCCTCTAAATCGTCAATGTGGTGTACTTGAATATCCCCTATCGTTTTGCCGACCTTTCGTTTATCAGCATCAAAAGCGACTTCAATTTTTGTATTATTATTTTTGGTGAAATTATAATTTAAAAAAGCGGTTCCTAAATTTCCTACACCAATTAGCGCAACGGGAGTATTTTCATCCTGATCTAATGTTTTACGGAAAAATCCAAGCAAATATTCGACATTATAGCCATAGCCCTTTTTACCTAAAGCTCCAAAATAGGAGAAATCTCGTCTTATTGTAGCAGAATCGACTTTCATTGCTTCACTTAATTCTTTTGAAGATACTCGCGATTTTCCTTGGATATGAAGGTTATTTAAAAATCGATAATACAATGGCAAACGTTTCGCCGTCGCTTGTGGTATTTTATTTTGATTGATCATCATTCATTCCCCTTACTATAGTTCGGTTTGGATTTGTGAATGTTTATACTTACTTTTTATTCTAACAGAAAAGCGGTTAATTGTCGTGAAATAATTCACTTACAGCCAAACAACCGTGCTTGCAGTGGTTTCTGCTTTCCGATACACTGAACATATTAGAGGTGAAATCAAATGATTTATTTACAAGTAAACAATTTAACCAAAAGATTCGGTGCTGAACTGATCTTATCTAATATAAAACTAGTGATAAAAAGGGATGACCGTATTGCTATAGTGGGACGGAATGGTGCCGGAAAATCGACACTTTTAAATATTATTTCCAATCAGCTTAGTTATGATGAAGGTGAAATTCATAAACCGAAAGATGTATCATTAGGATACCTTGCACAACATTCTGGCTTAGATTCTAATGAAACGATTTGGGACGAGATGCTTAAGATTTTTGAACACTTTCTAAAAGAAGAAAAAGCTCTACGCCAGATGGAACAGCAAATGGGTGATCCTGATCTGCTTGCGGATAGTGAACGTTACGAGCAGTTACTTGCCAGTTATGATCAAAAACAAGAAGCCTTCAAGCTTGCGGGCGGTTATCAGTATGAAGCGGATATAAAAGCGGTGCTGAACGGTCTTGATTTCCCAGAAAGTATGTGGACGACTTCAATTGCTACACTAAGTGGCGGGCAAAAAACGAGATTAGCTTTAGGGAAACTATTATTAACGAAACCTGACATTCTCATATTAGACGAGCCTACTAACCATTTGGATATTCAAACTTTAACTTGGCTGGAGGGTTATTTAAACAGTTATCAAGGTGCTGTTGTTATCGTCTCTCACGACCGCTACTTTTTAGATAAAACCGTGAATATTGTCTATGAAATATCTCGGCATCACTCGACTAAATATCATGGCAACTATAGTGATTATTTACAGCAAAAAGCGGCCAATTATGAACGGGATCTAAAGCTCTATGAAAAACAACAGAGTGAAATTAAAAGAATGGAAGAATTTATTCAGAAGAATATTGTGCGTGCTTCTACTACGAAACGTGCCCAAAGTCGACGTAAGCAGTTAGAAAAAATGGAGGTTATGGACAAACCCGCGGGCGAAGAAAGCTCTGCCAAGTTTACTTTTACAATTGACCGCAGAAGTGGTAATGATGTGTTAAAAATTAATGATTTAGCATTTCGTTATCACGAAGCAGATCCATTCATCTTTTCAAATCTTAACTTGCATATCGAACGCGGGGATAGTGTTGCATTGGTTGGACCAAATGGTGTCGGAAAATCGACCTTATTAAAGACAATTATCGGACAGCTAGATCCTGCTTCAGGTAACATTCAACTCGGTACAAACGTACAGATTGGCTATTATGATCAAGAACAAACACAATTAAATCCCAAGAACACCGTATTGAATGAACTGTGGGATGATTATCCGGTCATGAATGAAAAGGACATTCGAACTATTCTCGGTAACTTCCTTTTCAGTGGTGATGATGTGTTACGTAATGTTTCGGCTTTAAGTGGTGGGGAAAAAGCGCGTCTGGCTTTAGCTAAATTAATGATGGAGAAGTCAAACTTCTTGTTACTTGATGAACCGACCAACCATTTAGATTTGGATAGCAAAGAAGTGTTAGAAGCTGCCTTGATTGACTACCCTGGATCGATTCTATTCGTTTCTCATGACCGTTATTTTATTAATAAGATTGCAACCCATGTATTGGAGATGCAATCTAACAAAACTACTCTCTACTTAGGTGATTATGATTACTATGTAGAGAAAAAACAAGAAGAACAGGAACTGGCTGAACTAAAAAAAGCAGAAAAGCAAACCGTCGACAAGCCTGATAATACAAAATCAAATTTTGAAAAAGAAAAGCAATTAAAGAAAGAGCAACGAAAAAAAGAGCGTAGAATTAAGGAAATTGAAGATGAGATTGAGCAGCTTGAGTTAGAAATGGAAGAAATTGATCAAATGTTATGTGATCCTGACGTTTTTCAAGATCATGAAAAAGCATTGGAACTAACTAATCAAAATGATTCCTTAAAGACAAAATTGGAATCATTAATGGAAGAATGGGAAACATTACACGAATAGACACAAAGGGCATTTTGCGAAGTAGGCATTATGTCCTTTTCTATTTTTCTCATCCTCATTTATACACACCTTTATCCACTTATTCAGTCCTAGCAAATCAGTTATTAAGATGTTTGTCCACATTATCCACAATGATAAGCCACTTTATCCACATTTTATTACTGTTATTAAAGCTTGATATCATAAGGGATATGTAATAATCCACATTCGCAGAAAAATTTTGTGGATAAGAATAATGCTAGAACGTTTATCGTTCTAGCATTGATCGTTTGGCGTATCTTTCCAGACTTAAACTAGGATTTGCATTTAAATCCCATTGGGCATGATGTCCTTGCTTGAAAGCAATTGATCCTGCTGCTGCAATCATCGCTGCATTGTCCGTACAAAGCGATAGGGATGGAAATAGCAATTCCACAGTCTCTTCCTGCTCAAATTTAGTTTGCATCGCTGCTCGCAACCCTTTGTTAGCCGCAACACCGCCTGCGACAATTACTTGTTTCACACCATATTGTTTGGCTGCTTGAAAGGTTTTCTCTGTTAACACTTCAACAACACTTGCTTGAAAACTTGCCGCCACATCTTCTTGTTTTAACGTTTCACCTTTTTGCTTGGCATTGTGCAATGTATTAATAACAGCTGACTTTAATCCACTAAAACTAAAATCAAAGGAGTCCTCTTCTAACCATGCACGCGGAAAGTCAATGTTCGCTTCTCCTTGATGTGCTAACTGATCCATTTTCGGCCCACCTGGATAAGGTAATTCCAAGGTTCTCGCTACTTTATCATATGCTTCACCCGCAGCATCATCTCTTGTTTCCCCGATGATTTCAAAATTACCATGTTCCTTCATCAAAATCAACTCAGTATGTCCACCGGAAACAACTAACGCTAGCAGTGGAAATTCCAATTCCTTTTCCAATCGGTTAGCATATATATGGCCAGCTATATGGTGAACACCGACTAAGGGTTTTTGATGAGCATAGGCCAATCCCTTCGCTGCATTAACACCTACTAAGAGTGCACCGACTAACCCCGGTCCTTCTGTTACGGCAACAGCATCCATATCATCAATCGTTAAACCTGCTTTTGCAAAGGTTTCTTCTAACACAATCGTGATCTGTTCGACATGGTGCCTCGAAGCTATTTCTGGAACTACCCCACCAAACCGTTTATGGCTCTCAATTTGGGAAGCTACTACATTTGACACAATTTCTCGACCATCTTTTATAATTGCTGCAGCTGTTTCGTCACAGCTCGTTTCAATCCCTAAAATATATTCACTCATAAATTCACCCACAATACTAAAGCATCTTCCTGATTATCACTATAATAATTTTTCCTGATTCCACCGGGTTTCATCCCGAATTTTTTGTACATCCGTTGTGCAGTTAAGTTGGAAACCCGCACTTCCAATGACAAATGACGAATGCCATGAGCAACTGCATAATTGATTACAAACTGGAATAATCCTTGACCATATCCCTTCCCTCTATGGTCTGGATCAAGCGCAATATTCGTGATTTGTGCTTCATCCAGCACCATCCATGATCCACAAAAGCCGATTACTTTCTCATCTAAAACAGCAACAAAATATTGTGCATAATGGTTCTTCTTTAATTCTTCTTCATAAATATCATCGGGCCATGGTATAGAAAAAGAGCGTTTATCTATCTCTTTGACTACCTCTATATCTGATTCTTCCATTTTTCGAAATTGAACTTTAGCCATTTCGTTCTTGTTCCTTTAACCATTTTGCTTCTGCCTCCACTAATCGAATATAGTTAGGTGTCAATTCATGAAGGTTATCCTCATTGCGTTCTACACCTAAGAGAGCTAGTTGGCCAGGACGAGGAAGATGATCAATGGCAGGAGGGAAAATGGCGGACTTTGCTAATTTTTCTTTTATCAAATTTTGGTGCTTTTTGATGTCCTGACTGAGAAAGATAACAGGTTTTTGATAGCTTTGGACTTCATCGAGCCATTGCTCCATTAAAATATTCTGGTCTTCTTTTTTTACATGAATTCGATCATAATTGTTTTCATATAATCCTGTATAAACTAAGCCTCTACGTGCATCAAAAAAAGGAGAGATCAGCACATTCTGTTGCCTTACATTATGCGCCAATAATTCTAGACTGGATATAGCCACAATCGGGATCTTTAGCGTCCATGCCATTGTCTTTGCTGTTGCGAGTCCAATACGAACACCAGTGTATGAGCCTGGACCTTTGGCAATGGCAATTCTATCTAACTGAGCTGGAGTGGTTTCTGTTTCTTGCATAACATGATCTATTGCCGGCATTAAGCCAACCGAGTGATTGCGTTTGATATTTGCCGTATACTCCGCCTTCACTTCCCCATCTTTACTTACCGCGACTCCTAATACTTGATTAGAAGTATCAATTGCTAACACATTCATGAGTATAGCTCCTTACATACTGAATCAAAGTGATCTCCAATTGGATGAAAAATCATTTCCCTTGTATGTTCATCGATTCTTTTTATTTGAATTTCTAATCGTTCAGTTGGAAGAAATTCTTCTATAAACTGCGCCCATTCTACAACGGTAATACCATCGCTAGTGAAATATTCATCAAAACCGATGTCCTCTTCACTATCCTCCAGACGATAAACGTCCATATGGTATAACGGAATTTCTCCGATATATTCTTTTACGATCGTAAACGTCGGACTGTTGATCGTTCTTGTTACACCAAGACCAGCACCTAAACCTTTGGTAAAAGTTGTTTTCCCTGCACCTAAATCGCCCTCTAATGTTAGTACATCTCCAGGCGAAAGCAGTATTGCTAATTTATTTGCTAATCTTCTTGTTTCTTCCTCTGTATTTGACTCGAAAATATATGTACTCATTATTTCACCTACTTAGATGTGTATAACCCGATTTTTCCAATTTTTTTAGTTGATGATTATGTTGTAACCATACTGTACCATTCTTGTTCCAATCATTTCGCACCGTTCCTATTGCTGAAATTTTAGTATTTGTTTTTTTGGCTATTGTCTTTAATTGCTTCCAATCTTTTTCCGAAACAGTTCCAATCAATTCAAAGTCTTCTCCGCCAGTTAAAGACCATTTGAATTGTTGTTCGGGGGAAAAATCAGCTAATTGCGAATGGCTTGGTATTTTATCATATTCAATGATCAATGTTTTATCCGAAGTCTCTGCTATTTCATTTGCTTCATTTGCAATACCATCACTTATATCGTTCAAAGACATTCGCGTTATATTTTCACAATGATTAATAAATGATACCCTTGGCATTGGCATCTGATGTCGCTTTACAAAATATCGATACTTGTCTTGCTCTTTGTGAGTAGCATTTAATAATAGATGTAAACCACAAGCAGCATCACCAAGTGTTCCAGTTACAAAGATTATATCATGTTCCTGTGCATCACTGCGATATCTAGCCTTTCCTTTTAAAACAGTTCCTAATACGGTAATGGAAAGGACTAATTGTTCACCTGACACAGTGTCTCCACCGATAAGATCCATGTTAAATACTTTAGCCAACTCTTCCATACCGTGATAAATTGCTTGTAAATCGGCTGCAGCCCAGCTGTCTGGTATAACAATAGATACTACATATGACGTTGGTTTGCCCCCCATAGCTGCAATATCACTTATATTCGCAGCCAATGCTCGATAACCAATATGAAAAGGTTCAGTTGTCTTAGCAGAAAAATGAACATTTTCCACCATCGTATCAACCGTCGTAATAATATCCTCATTAGTATGTCTTACAATAGCCGCATCATCACCAATACCTTTCACAACAGAAGGCTGTCGATAAAAATTCGGCTGAATGGACCGAATAAAATCAAATTCTTTCAACAGGCCACACCTCCAAAGCACAACAATATACACACATCATACCAAAATATAAGATAAGAGGACAGAAGAAGCAACTCTATTACTAGTTATAATTCTTATCTTTTTTAAATAGTGATTTAGTGCCAATTTAGTGTTCACCAAGGTTCATTTTGGTACTAAAACCTATTTTAAGTACCATTTTAATATAATGATTTCTATTTTTGGTACTTAAATTAAAGCTGTATTCATCGCCAAAAGTGTCAGAAAGCGAAACGGTCAGCCTTAGTGGTTGACTTGCAGTAGCTATCTTTCAAAATGACAACTCCATTTGAATAGCTATTTTTGCTTTTTACTCAACCTTGTTGATCACAGGACGTGACCGTAATTAGTCGATGAAAGTGCGACTAAGCCTCTGGTTTCACCAATAATTTGCTAGAACACAAAAAAACCTTAAGTATCAAAACTTAAGGTTTTGCTATTTGTTAGTCATAAAATGGCGGTCCGGACGGGACTCGAACCCGCGACCTCCTGCGTGACAGGCAGGCATTCTAACCAACTGAACTACCGGACCTTTTGGTTGCACCCATTGGCACTACAATGATTTTCTAACATAGAAGTTTATTCAACGTAGTAAGAAAATGTTGGTTGCGGGGGCAAGATTTGAACTTGCGACCTTCGGGTTATGAGCCCGACGAGCTACCAGACTGCTCCACCCCGCGATAATAATAAAGGATACATAAAACAAAACAATGTATGCATATTTTAAAACACAAGCCTGGCAACGTCCTACTCTTGCAGGGGCGTGAGCCCCAACTACCATGGGCGCTGGAAAGCTTAACTACTGTGTTCGGCATGGGAACAGGTGTGACCTCTCCGCTATCGCCACCAGACTTTGTATG
>NZ_JAGFVL010000056.1 GCF_017599345.1 Gracilibacillus suaedae | reverse complement strand
ATCACATCTACTTTCGTCCCATGATCAGCGCGGCCTGCTTTAAAATATCATTTTCCATGGCCAGTTTTTGATTTTCATTACGAAGTTTGATTAACTCTTCTTGTTCTGGTGTGCGATTGTCTTTTTCTTGGAACGATCCACTTTCATGATACTGTCGAACCCACTTATCAAAGGAGGAAGGCGTCAGTTCATATTCTTTAATAATTTCTGCACGGGGTTTACCAGATGCATGCAGTTGTACCATTTGTTCCTTAAATTCTTTGGAAAAGCTTCTTCTCATTCTTCTGGTCATTTTAAAACTCCTCGGCTTTTATTTGAACCAAGTCTATCTGACCTTAACTAACTTGTCCAATCTAGTGTAACCGGTTCAGCCCCTATTTTCGCAAACAGATGATCTTTAAATTTAATCCCAATTGTTGCAGCTAAAATGAGCAGGGTAATAGTGATTATACTCTCTGGTATATTAAGCTGAAGGAAATTAAATACATGTTCACCGAGAGGTTTTTTATTGATTATCGTATTCGACACTGCGATAGCTAAAATAAAGAAAAGTAATGATAGACTACCTACTCCTAACCTTCTATTTTTTTTCAAATTAATTACCTCCTAATAGAAAAATTCGGAAATGATATTGATAAATGAAACGCTTTAAGTTATTATATACAATATAACATATATGTTATAAAATACCAATATTGCAGAAGAAGCGGTAAATGTTGAAGAGCTGGAAAATGAAATCAGCACTATGATGACTAACGAATTGAGAAATTTCACCGAAGCTGATAACGTTGAATACGGGGAAGTTGAAATCACTCTAGAAGAAAGTACACTTGAAGAATACAAATATGATAAACAAGAGGTTGTTAACGCTTTTAAAGAGGAAACAGAGAATATTAAAGAAGGTTCAAAAAATACAAAAATAGAATTTGAGAAGCAAAAAGTTGAAACTTCAAATTCAGAAATTGGAACACAATCTATAATTGACAGAAGAACTTACTATATTGCTAGAGTGTGGTCAGGTATACCCGCTATAGGTCTTGACTCATCTATAATCCATAATTTTAACGCAACTACCAGAGATGGTTATATTAAAAGCATATCGTTAAGAGGAAGCTCCTATGAAAAAGGCTTTATTAAACTTAGTAAGTGGACTCACAATGATAGCTGGTATGAGATAAATTCCCAGGGTGTGGTATGTCAACACTAAATCGGACAATTTTTTAAAGGTTCATCAACTTGTATTCAGTAGGTGTTAAATAATTTAGAGATCCATGAATTCGAATGTGGTTGAACCAATGAACATAATCAAAAAGTTCAAGGTCAAGTTCGTGTTGGTTAGTAAAATAAGCCCCTTTGACAAACTCTGTTTTGATGGTCTTAAATGTAGCTTCTGCAACGGCATTGTCATACGGCGTTCCTTTTTCGCTCAATGAACGCTCAATACCAAACGTTTCTAATGCCTGATCAATAAGTTGGTTCTTAAACTCACTGCCTCTATCCGTGTGAAACAATTCAAGATGATGAAGATTGTATGGAACGGATGCAAAGGCACG